>VBBS01000061.1 GCA_005888745.1 Candidatus Bathyarchaeota archaeon
TCTCGCTGGCCGTGATTCCGTTGATGCTGCCTATCTTCTCAACAGACTTTTCCAGAAGATCCGCAGAGCTGTCTGCCCTGAAAGCCGCAAGTATGTCGAACGCTCCAGGTATAACGTGTGCCTCTGCAAAGTTCGGGATGGTCTTGAGTTTCTGCAGAATCGTGTCGAAGCTGCCTTTGACTTTCAAGAGAGCGAATGCTAGGGGGCTCTGGTTGTCTGTGTGGTTGGAGCTGTTGATAATGCTCTCGAAGGAGATGGTTGTCTGAGTGTTCGTGATGCTAGGGATGTTCCTGATCTTCTCCATGGCAGTGAAGGCCTTGGTCGGCTCGTTGGTTCGCAGCTTGATCACCAGGTCGAATCGTCCTGTTACGGGTGTGGCGGACTCGACGTTGGGAATGTGCTCGATCTGGGAAATCGTGTGTGCACGCTCTCCTTTGCATTTGGCGAATATGTAGCTTGTCTGTTCGTTTCTCGTCATTTTTTCTACCGTGGAGAACCACGGTGATGCGGCCTATTTTTCTTAAAGATACCCAAGACAAACCGTCTCAGTAACGCCTGGCACTTTCCCACGGAACGTCTCGCCTACCCGCACTCTAGACCGATTACAATTCATAGAATCGTTTCCACGGACTATTTGGAAGTGGTGGAGAAGAACTCTCTAGTTACAATGATTGGTAGGTGATACTCAGCGAGTTATGGTGTAGGTTTTCGACATTTTCATTCGAGAATTCAACACGTAGGATTGTAACGACTCCCATGTACTGCCGCATTCGGAACACTCCATGGTTCCATCCTTGTTGCGGAAGGCTTGGCGGTGGCTACACTTTTCCTGAGGTATTCTCTGTTCCCGCTTCATTATCCATTATTGGGACTAATACCCTATGGTACGCATATTGGGGTTGCGTCCACGAACCAGCACAAAAGGACACTTGTGAAAAGGGATCATGGCAAAACCTTCAAACTGGTTATGCTAAAATTACGCAGAAAGGCGCGAGCCCACCAGCAAAAAAAACTCAGCTAGTTTTTCTCCCTGCCATAATGGCTGTGCGTCGAAGTCTGCCCAGAAGCCGTTGAAGCCTTCAGGATATTAGCGGACCTTTCACCTACGTGTCTTTTGAACACTTGTCGTGGACAGGGTCCAGCTTTCCCGCCTTCTCATCACATCTGCGGTGTCACGTTTCTCTAGCGAGCATTGATTCGTAGCAAGACTGGCCTATCATGACCGGACTAGTGCAAGTGCCAGGCGTTGGGCTAGTGCCTTCTGAGGAGGCGGGTTTTGTTCTACCCATTCGGGAATGATTACAGCTCTCAACAATTCCTGTATTGTGATGTATCGTCTCGCGGCCTCCAGTTGGAGGACGTCATACGCGACGTCTCCTAGTGACATTATGAACTTGGCCATGAGTGCTCCTGTTCTTGGATGAGGGCTAATAACTGTAGTCTACCCTTGTTGCGGAAAATAGTGAGGATCCCGCGAAGCGGAAGGAATCAGGATCCAACAACTGACCGGGCCATCATCACGCCTGACCGGGTGCGCACCCAGGAGAGCAGCGAGAAAAGGTCAAGAAAGAGAACCTTGGCAAGGCCAGGTCCGCATGATAGTCGGTAGGGTGGGCAACCCCTATACGCTCGATCATTCCTAGTCACAGTGCTGCCATGTCTCTTGCCACGACTGACTCGTCGAACATTCGCCATCGATCGAGAACTTAGTGAGAAAATAGACGATTTGGTCGAGGGTCATCCTCTGGAGGTTAACTTGCTTGTCAACAAGGCCCTGCGACGTTATGTCGAATGGGGAAGATTCGTTGATGACTTCAAGCTGGTTACCATTGATCCCCTATTGTTGAAACGTTCTGGTCACACCTAACTGTTGACGAGGCTAGGGAATTGGGACTCCAGAGCGGAAACAACAGGGTCGTCGAGTTCATTCTCTACTATTTCCGAAAGTTCGACCTAGACTCTGTTCTCAAGATCTTCCGGGTAATCGGCGCAGAATACTCCAACGTTTACGTCTACTCCGAATCAGACGATGAAGGCAACCGCACGATAATTCTGAGACACGGCATGGGACCGAGCGCATCTGCCTACTATGGTGCTTCTTTCAACGCATTGTGTCACCGTCTCGGTTTGAAAGTGGACCTAGAAGAGAGCGACGATCAAGTAATATGCAAGATTCGTAGAGTTATCAGAGAGCAGACCCTAGTCCAAAGCCGCTCAGCTCAAAAGGCTAATTGAGCAATCGACAAAGAACGCGATCTACGCATCCTTCACAGGGCGCTTTCCCCAATGCGAGCGCCAGGTCAAACTGATTTCTCCCTCCCCGCGGGTGTGTCGGGCGCGTTAGCCTTGCTCAATAAACTAGGTACCGTCGCGAGGCTTTGATTCTTCCACTCGCCGATTAGTTGAGCTGAGTTCTATCAACTCCTTTACTAGAGTGCGAATATCGAGAAGAATTTCCATCTGGATCATGTAGAAGTCCATCATTGACCGACTTTTTGCTGCTTGTCTGATGATCTCCTCATTAGTCCTCATTTACATTCCGCCCTGGTGTGACAATAAACACCACTTAGCTCCTTCCACTCTGACCCATACACGCTCACGTAATTCAATGTCATGTCCAAGGCGATACTACTCGGCCATTTGTCCGAGTTCTGGAACGAGCCACGAATACAGCATGCTCCCAACCTAGAGTGACAAAGACAGTGACAGGGCTGCGATTCTTCTCAAAGATTGCCTTCCTAACAGGAAGCGCTTGGATCGCGCTCATGTCGCAGTATGTTTATCACGACTAATGATCGCTATGCCCAGGGGACTTTGCCACATTGCACTCATTGTATCAGTCCGTTCCACGGACCACCTAGGCGGTTGACTTGTTCTACTCGGTCGCACTTCAGGCTGTTGAACTGGGCGTTTCTTGCCGAAAGCGTCGGCTCCGGCTCGTGCTTCAAGCCCTGATCTGCACTTCGCTCTGTTCGTTGTACGACTGCTTCAGACTAAACTGGGCGCATGTACATGCGGTGCACGTGGT
>VBBS01000036.1 GCA_005888745.1 Candidatus Bathyarchaeota archaeon
CAACACAACCAAGGGCTGGATCGAGGGAACAGCCACCCAGGCCGACCAAACGTTCACAGCGAAAGTTTACGCCAAGAAGTAATTACGCGCCCCCTTAACATCCAATTTTCTCCTTTTTTCGCGCCTCCGAAGGCCTGTGGTCACGTTGAACCAATTGATACTATCGAAGACGTCCCCCTATCGATCTAGCCGACAGGCTAACCACACTCTCTATACCAATAGAAGGGAGAAAAGATATTCCTTCGAAGCGACACCTCCTTCCAAGCTCCATCCAGCCAAGAAATCGTACGCCCCACGTTTTCTACAACCATTTTTTCGTTACCTTTTCTTTCCGGTAACTAATCTATGACCTCCCGGGGGTCGGTTTTTCCGTGTCCCGCCCTTCGTGAAAGCCTTGATTTCTAGGATTTTAGTCGCTGTGCATTCGTTACCATAACCGCCATCTCCCGTCTCTTCGCCTTCTCGCGATTCGCAGGTGTTACGGGCGGGCTGAGATACATCACTATCAGTGTTCCCCCGTAGATCGTGGCAAGAGTGCCGCCTAGCAGGAACCCGAACATTCCTAGGGTTCCGGTTGCCAAGCTCTGGAAGGCCGCGTTGTAGTTGTATTCTGCAGCCAGCCAGACCATCAGGAGGAGCGTCATTATGGACTGGGCACGCACCATCATGCCCGCACGCCAGGCAACCTGCTCCGCCCTAAAGCTCTGCGATGCTGACCTCCTCCCCATACCCAGTCCAACTCCCTCGATAGTTACCGGGTTTCCTGGCCGACAAGAATTGGTTCCTCTCGTCTCGGCCTCTGCCGTACCGCTCTCTGCCCTCTTCGCCGCGCCCTCTCCGCTAGAGCATTAGGCAAGGTCCTGAAGACGAAGATCGAGACCAGAATACCGGCGTAGAACGCTGCACCGCTCCCGTTCAACAAGAACCCGAAACCTCCCAGGTACCGCGCAGCCCAGCCCTGAAAATACTGATTGTTATTGTAATCCCCGGACATCCAGATCAACAGTAGAAGGATTACAACGGACTGGAGCCAGGCCAGAATCCCCGCACGGCGAGCCACCTGCTCCTCCCTCAGACTCGCCATACTAACCTCCCTAGCCATGGCCACTAACATACGACAAACCAGGCTATATCCGTAGAGGAAGAAAAAAAATCGCCCATTATCAGCCCTGATCCCGGTTCTAGGAGCCCCTTCCCTACAATTCCTAGCAAACCGTTCTTGACGCCTCGACAAAACACCATGCCATGCAAGCCTGGACTGTATCCTGAACCGCTCGACAAGCCCATTCTTGCTTCCAGACGGCAAATTTTCTCTGGAGGAGGTGGTCTAAGCGACTCGACCCTGCGACGCAAGACTGGACAGTTCGGAATGGCCATCGAATGTGGTGTTTCCAGAGTCTCCATCTTTCGAATTCTTCCGATCTCCGGGTCGTGTGTTAGAACCTAACACAATGTAGACGTGCCGCCCAAATAGTTCCAGTCGCCTATTCTGTACCTGGCGCAACACGGCGTTGAAAGGGAAATTGTGCTCGCCTGGAACATCGCTCCAATTTTCTTTCGGGCGCGCGCACAACCTGTTGACCCCCTCCTCAACCGCCGTGTCCCACCTAGTCCCGAGAACGGAAAAACCAGCCGAGACAGGAGGCGAATAACCAAGAAAAGCTAGAGAACTCTCCAGCGCCGGATTCTTTGTTCCGGACACCTAGCAAGTCCTTTTTTTTCGGAAGACTAGCTAGGTCCGGAAAGCTACTTGCCCCATTTCTTACGGTTTTCCGTGAGCCATTCTGGAATGATCACGGCGCGCAAAAGCTCCTGTACAGTCGCGCCTCTCTGTAAGGCCTCCTTCGCAATCGTACGATAAGTCTCGGTTTCGAGAGTCTGCATGAACTTCTTGTTATTCCGCGGCATCTCTCCCCAACTACTCCGAACACAACTGTCTGCATGAAGGTTCTTGTAAGAGTTTGGGCCCCGACGCCCCATATTCCGAGGGAGCCCTCTGTCTCGGACAGGATCTAAGGCATCGCAAATTCGAAATGACAGGCGACCGTCTCCCATTTAGGAAAAACGCGTAACGTTCAGAACGTAGCTTCACCCAGACCAGGGAAAAACCTCCCACGGCTCAGTGGAACGATTCCGATTAACATGTTTCCAGCAACCAATGGACGTATCGATATTCGCTATATGGTCTGAACTTGCCGTAATTTTGTGACCTTCTCGTAATATTCTAGGTTTCAGCGCATTCTTTATCTGGGGTATCCGGAAGCGCGGCTTATGCAACGAAGAAAAATCCTAATCGCATGTCTCAGCCTACTACTAGTAGGACTAGCACTACCCACCACCAACATCAAGGCACACGCCTTCACAAGCGGGAACAATTCGGTCGCAATCAGCAACGTACTTACCGGCTTTGTATCTCCAAGCGGCGTGGGATCCGGAACCGTCGCTCAGGCTGGCACAAGCATTTCCGCAACCGTGGTTGTGCAAGGCAGCAACCCGCAGCCTGTCTCACCTACCACCACATACACACGGAACGTCACTATCGGCTTCAAGGGCGACTGGATGACTGCCTACCAAAACGCGAGTATCATCCAACTGACATCCGGCCAGATCGGTTCCACGACTCTATCCATCGCTCTCCCGTCGGCAGGGTCGGTTAGCCAAGGGCACTCCTGGACTGTGGAAATATGGGATGGTCCGGCCACTGGCACCGTCGCGGGTTGTACTGTGGGCGATGCGGAAAACTATGCCACATCAAACACTCTCAAGTCTTGCTTCCCCCTTGCAAGCGGGACACTCAGCATTTTAACCGGCGACCAATACTCTGCGGCGCAAGCTCGAAACGCAGCCAGTAAGATACTGAGCACCCTCGTTGTGGGCGGCTTCCCCATCCTATCAAACTCAGCCGCGCAAGCTCAGGTGGCTCAGGCAAACTCTGAGCTCGCTCTAGGGGACCAGAGCTGGACGAGTGCTGATTTCGCGGGCGCCAAAACGCACTATCAGAGTGCTCAGAACGACGCGAACGCGGCAGTAGCTACCCAGTACAACCTAGGCGGTAGCCAAACCAACGCAAGCATTGTCGGCACAATCCTTGGTGGGACCGGAACCTTGCTGTTCGGACTTGGAGGCATGCTAGCAGGAATCGGCGGGTTCTTCTACCTAAGACGAAGACCAAAAGCCTAAAACTCCCAAATTGCCCCGTCTTTTTTTTTTCGCGGGGACCCATTTTCTATCTTGACAGATTCCCTATTCCAATGATCAACGCATAGGTCATCTTTCCTTGACTTCCTTGCCTCTGTGTCTCATGAGGCAAGGTCCAGGCTGAATCCTATTGTGTATCCTCCACGTTATAGAGGGCCAAGACTAGCGTGGAGCGTCTACAGTTCAAAGGACCTCGCCGAAACCAAAACAGTTACGGGAAACCTATCCCATCCAAGGCCGCAGTACAGCCAACAGGACCCCGAGTTGGATTGATGTCCTGAACTCGCGAGACCAGGGAAATGCGCTGGAGACTATAGCTCAGAACTCGAACCCGAACCTCCTTCAGAGAATTGATCTACCGACTTTCATCGCCGGATTGGTCGCCGGTTTTCTAGGCCTCAGCAGCCAGCCTTGGTGGACTCTAACTAGCCCGACAAACAGCCACGTGTTATCAATCCAGGTCTCTCCGTTTTATCTTCAGATTGCCGCTACAGGTGTTCCTGCAACTAATCTGCTCGCCTCCGTCCTGGGCGCGTTCACTAGGATCTTGCTCCTCCTATGCTCTCTTGCCTTGCTCGTCTCGTCTCTTCGCCCCACCGTGTGGTGGCGTCCTCTCGCTGTTTGGCTTAGTCTCGCGAGTCTAACAGAACTCTTTTTCAGCCTCCTGCTCTTCGTCCACGCCGGGCAGACCGCACTACTCACCATTTATGGGACAAATCCACCCACCAGCGGAACAATCTCTTACCCTGCAAGGATTGTGGGAACCGATCTCAACACCTACCAGAATCCGTCCATCGCCGCAGCGTTCAACCTCGATTTCTATCTTGGACTCTTAAGCCTGACAATCGTTGGAACGGGAACAATACTCAAGATGCTCCAAGAGAGAGGGCTGCTAGCTGCTGCGATCCCTGGCGTCAAAGAATTCTTCTTAACACCACCGTACCGGCAAGTCTGGCTTTCCACCAACGACAGAACTCTAAACCCGCTGAGCCGGGACCCGGAAAACGCAAGCGACGACCAGTTGCTAGCATCGTTCGGGAAGATCTACCAGACGGTCCAACCCGGGGCAATCATCAGCATAATCCTTCCCACATGGGCCTCAAGCATATCCGACCGTTTCCAGAAACTTCTCAAATGGTCAGGATTTTCGATCGAGGACACTGGAACTATCTTTCGAGCTCCCGGCCAGCCTGAAACGCAGCTTCGGTTCAGAAAGCCAGCGGTCGCTCAGGAATCGGCTTTAGAAGAACCCGATCCGTCCTCCGCGCTCGCCCAAGCCATCGAGACTGAATCCTCCCTCCCGGACATTCCCCTCCAGCTGACGGTCCCTAGTCAGCCCAAGTGGACTCAGCCAGTAATGACGAGACAAGAGAGGGCGATGCTGAAAGCAGCCCTGTCCATCCTTTCGCAACGTAAGGAGCCGGTGCCTTATCGAGAGCTTCTCAACCAGGTCTACATGGAACTTGTCGAGAAGAAAGTCGAGTTCGATTCGGCAAAGCAGATCGAGACAGCACTCCTCAAACACGCGGGCGGTGAACTAGTCCTGACTGAGGAACAGAACGAACAAGGCCAGATAATTTCTAAGAAATGGAGTCTTGGAGAAGAAGATCTATCTCCCGAGCCGTATGGAAGACTCTCCGTTTTCAACAGGCTCTCCGGTCGCCGAGCTCACTCTCTCACCGTGATGCATTTCTTGAGAAAGTGGCAGCGGAAGCCAAGGCAGAAGTACAAGCGTAGAGCGCAGCGAGAAGAAGAATAGTTTCTCTCACGCACTTCCCAGCTACACAGTACGTTACCGTGGAGCGTCCACGCTAGGAACGTGTGGCTTATCGTATCCGTCTCTCTTAGCGCGAACCAAGGAATTGGAAGATGAGCAGTCTAAGAGCCAAGATAAGTCAGGTAACAAGCAAGAAGGTTCCGGTTCTCGCACTAGTTGTCGTGGCCATGTTTGGAATGGTCGCTGGCGTTCTAGCGGCAAACCTGGCAGTAACAACGACCTCGAACACAGGTGAGATCGGCACTTACCACACCAGTTCAGGCACAATGACGGTGGTTGACAATGGCTTGGGCGTGGTGGCTAACACCGCCGCTGCTTCTACCGCAGCAACATTTCCGACGTCCGGCAACAATAACAGTGTTAACAACGCACTCACAGCTGGACACTGGTTTGACGAAATCACATTCACTGATACAGCGACAGATAGCACCGCCCACACGGCAACGGTAGTCATTCGGCAAGGGACTGGCCCAGCGGGGACTCTTGTCGTCTCCACGAGCTTCACCCTTACCGGGCCGAGCGCTTCGAGCACCGGCACGATCACAGCGTACGTTGATACAGGCCTGACATCGCTAACATCCCCAGTCACAGTCTACGTCACCATATCCTAAACCATTTTTTTTCATCCAAGTTGGATTTCCGGGGGAAACCCCGGAGGCCCACTATTTTTCTACGAGTGCGTCCGCAATCAGGCCAGGAATTCGTTTTCAAAGTCTAGTAGTATTTCATGAAGGTCAAAATTCGCCCATTTTCAGCCCTGTTCTCGAATCTGGGAGCCTTCTCTAGAGTGCTTAAGAATCGTGCTTGACGGCGCGGCAAAACCGGAAGATCCCCCCGTCTAAGCTCGGACCAAGGCCTGAATTGCGAGACTCGTCCTGGAATCCCTTGCTAGAGGGCGAGACCTCTCTAGGGGGGTCTTGCACAGAGCGTCTCTCGACCCGAGAGGGGAGGACCGCGTACGCTTTTCCCGGCTAGGGTGCTTGTTTCAACGCTTCCGTTCACCGGATCTGTTACTCGCGTGTGATGGTCGCAGGGACTCAAGTCTCAAACGCGCATCAAGAGATAGCCACGGACGTTCAAACATGCACCTCGCTTCCCGTTTTCAGCGTCGGGTTCGGCGCACATTCACATTGTATCTCGCTGCCAAGATCGCGCTCGCGGTTTTGGTTCTAGCCGTCTCCGCTGCCACTATCACTGTTACCCCAACGAACTACCAAGCGGAGCTCGGTGGAGCGGTGAACGTGAACAACAAGCTAACCGGCATGGACAAAGGATTTGCTAAGGCAGCAGCCCCAGCCGCAGCCACAGGAGGAAGTTGTGCAACAAATGTCACATTTACCGACACTTCCGGAGGGATTGTTACCACCGACGTAGCGTCAAACGATTATGTCTACGACATACAGATAGCTAATACCACTCAGACTCCGACAAGCACATGCTACAAGGTCTTGCTAACCTTGACCCTTAGCAGCGGACTAGAGACAGCATACGGCCCCCTGTACATTGCCACGTCATCGACCCCCTTGGCATGGCAGCCTCTCGATGCCAGGTTTGACGTAGGAACGACCTTGCCTGCTTCTCCTTTCTCGTTTCTAATTGCCGTCACGTGTCAATCGGGAACTTGCCCATGATTGCTGGTGCCCTCGTCCGTCTTCTCACAGGTTCCTAGCGGGCTCTCTTAGCGGTGCGGCGAGTCGACGTAGCCTGTTTTCTCAGTTTTCAGCCAGAGTCTTCTTCCTAGAACTAGAACAGAGATGAGGCCGACGAAGTTTGCGACCGACAGCAGGGTCGCATATGGATAAGTGGCTAGAATCAGAGTGAGATAAGACACAATACCAGTTTTTGCCTGGGCGACGACGACTGTTAGGAGCGTTCCGAAATAGAAGATATTCAATGCACCCATTACAATGAAGAGAGGCACGAGCTCGGCGACCGGTATTCCGACATGGCCTACGCCGAGCGCCAGTAGCGCCCAGCCTACGAAAGCTAGAATCGCCATTATGGGACTCATCATCAGCACCTCCATATCGAACGCTTTCGCGGGCGACATGGACCTCCATGCGTCCCAGTGCTTCAAGCCAGTCTGAATGTTCCCTCCGCTCCACCTGATCCGCTGTTTCAGCAGGCTCTTGACCTTCGCCGGCATCTCCTGCCAGCTCTCAATCGGAGCCAGCTTCGTTGGAATACCAGCTCTCGCAAATCTGACCGCCAGCTCGGCATCCTCCACGATAGAGTTCGCGTCCCAGAGTCCTACCCGCTCCAACGCGGTACGTCGGAAGAAAGTGTTGGAGCCGGAGAAGGCCACGAACAGTTTCAGCGCATATTTTCCATCATTCGCCAACCTATACAGAAACGTCTCGTAAGCGGCCAGCCTCGCAACAATACTCTCCTGCAGGTTGAGGGTTCGGTGGTAGCCGTGTACTGCCCCGACCTCCGGGTCGTTGAAGTAGCGTAGAGCCTTTGTGATCGCCAACGGTTCGGGAATATCGTCCGCGTCGAACGTGGCAATGACTTCCCCGGTCGACTTGTTGAATCCAAAGTTTAGCGCGTCGCCCTTTCCGATACTTGCGTCTCTGTGGAACACTTTGATCCAAGGATGTTGTCGGGAGAAATTGTTGCAGATCTCCAGGGTCCGGTCTCTTGATCCGTCTTCGACAACAACCACCTCAAGATTCTCCTTGGGATAGTCCAGTTTAGTAATCGCGTCCAGTAGTCTGCCAACCACTCTCTCTTCGTTCTTCACCGGAACGAGGATCGAGACGTTGGGTGGATCCCAGTCTTCGCCAGGTTCTTCAGCGGCAAATCCGTGCTTCCTATATCGCCAGATACCTACCATGATTATTGGAGTAGCGTAGGCGAAGTAGGCGAGGAAGATTATTGTTAGTGAGAGAACGAATACGTCAGCAAAATTCATTGTGCGTGCCCTAGATTCATCTTTAGGTTCTAGATTGAAAGCCTATTTAGCATCTTAGGGCGCGCTCGACTGGACGATGCTTGCGTCCGTGAAACTACGTTTGCACCGATGCTACGCTGAACTCGACTCTCTCGCCACCAAGTATGCTCCAGTTATCCTCGGCGGTCTACTGGGGATAACCTCTTTTCAGAAGCTATCATTAATTCTTCACACGGACGGCGGCGGAGACCTCTTAGGCGCGGACATTCCGAAAAGCATGATGCTTATCGCGGGACAGAATCCCTACTCCTCTAACCCGTGGGCCTCTCCATACCCTCCGTTTCTACTTGCGATGGTGGGGAGCATTATCAGAGTGACATCAGGCAGCACTCTGCTCACACCGGAGACTCTCGGTTTGATTTCCAGAAACGTTCGGATGGCTGGGGTTCTCGCGGATGCCATCGTGGCGCTCTTGGTTTTCCTCACCTTACGAGTGAGAGGCTTTTCTGGGCTATCAGCTCTAGTGCCATCGGCTGTTTTTCTTGCTCTTCCTTCGATCGGTATCTCTCCCTACTACTGGTTCAACAGCGATGTTCTCGGTTATCCGATTCTCGCCGGATCGGTTCTAGCCCTAGTCCAGGGCCGTTACTTTGTGGGTTCCGTGTTGCTTGCCATAGGAACGATTTTCAAGATTCATCCGATTCTTGCGATTCCTTTGCTCTTCGTCTGGCTGGTCAGGAAGCGAGGAACCCTGAAATCGCTTCCTATCTTGGTCACGACCGGATCGATTCTCCTGCTCGGCCTAGTCGTACCGGCCGTCCTGCCGGGGTATCTTGGTTCAGTCCTTGGCTTCAACCTATCTTCCGGGTTTGGAGGAGGAACGTCTAGTTTCACGATGATGAACTTGCTCTATGCAATCGTTCCCGCTGTGTTCCATTTTTCCCTGTCTACAGTTGTGGAGAATCAGGTGTGGTTGGCTGCAACAGCCGCTCTCTTCACGGCCGCGCTGGGTATTGTATGGTCAAAGGCAAAGGAGCTGAATCCGGTTGACGTTGTAGCCATTGGATTACTGGCGTGGCTGATTCCCCTCCGTCAGATCTACACTCACTATCTGGTCTGGGCTGTCGTTCCATTTCTGATGCGAGGTCGGTTGCGTCAAACCCTCGTCGTTGGCTCGCTTCTAGAATTTGCGAACGTTATGTCCTCCTGGTCGTGGGATCTCCCGCCGGACCCCTTTCCGGCTATGGCGACAGTATACGGTTTCTTCGCGACAAGTATCGTCTATCTTTCCGTCAGCCTTACTGCTCTCGTTTTCATATTGAGAGAGGTAGGTGTTAGGCGAAGTCATGCTTCGATGGATGCCGATAGCGCTGTGCTTCTTGAGCGGTATCCGCTGTTAATGATCCGGTCAGGCTCAACGCGGAACAGCTACTCAGAATGACCCACATTACGGAGGTTTGAGGCAAGAGGTTCGGGGTTTTCTCTAATTAGTAGCGATCCAAGCGTGAGTGAGTGATTGGGTGACTCTTTTTTCTTGACTATTTATATGCAATTTACACGTTTTCGCGTTGAAAAATTGAGCCGGACGAGATAAACCCGGTGGTTAGCCCCAAGTTGCTGTAGATATCCGTAGTCTCCCCTGTATAGGATTTAGTGGTTTTCGTCAAGAATTGTCAATCTGGGACTTGTCTCTGAGATATTCTAACCGAAAATGGGCAAAATGATGATCTCCCTGAGCGATCAGGCAGAGAATCTAGTGCGTCACGAAGTCGAAAAAGTCTACCATGGACGCGTAGGAGGCCTCTCGATATTCTTCGAGCAGGTTCTCCGAGACTACTTCCAAGGTAATGGAAAGCCTTCGAAGGCCGTCCGGATGAAGAACGGTAGATCCTAAGACACCGCTCGCACGTTCAATGAGTCCGAGACGGACGATAATTGGCGCCTGCGCTATTGTAAATTCACTACTTCCAATTCGATCCGTGCCCGATCTTCATGATCATCGATCTAAGGTCTCAGTCCCTTGGATCGTATCTCGAGCGCTCTCACGAAACTTGGAAGCTCCTCTACGCTACGGACTTCGGTTCTGGCGAGGCCGCGGATCTTCCTCCATACTTGATCGTCTGCAATAATTCCACGGTGAGATAGCTCCTGGTATAGCCATGTTCCCAGCTCTCCTCCTTCCCTGTCGAAATCGGTTAGTACAATTGCGCGCTTGGACCCATCGAGCCGTTCTATGAACCTGAATCTCGGCTCACCTGTAGCTTTGAGGCAGAGGATTGTTCCCTTGATCCCCAGTTTTCTTAGTGCTGCCTCGTCTCTTCTTCCTTCGACAATGATCGGTACCCCGCCGTTTGATTGTTCTTGCAGATCTTCGAAGATCCGGGTCGCTCTCTCCATTTTTCGGGTGTAGAGGTCGATTCGCGGGTTTCGAACGTGTGCGGGATATCGTCGTCGGTTTGGAGCTACCAAGCTTGAGGGATTACCTCGCTTCCAACTTCTGCATCTGTTCTAATGGCTCGGGATGCTTGTCGAAGTATTCTCGCACTCCTTTGAGGATGTCGGCTAGTATTCTTGCCATGTTTGATTTGAGGTCTTGTGGGTGGATCTTTCCGGTCTTGTATGCTTCCTCGAGTTCTTTGTGTGTGGAGAATTTCATGTCTCCTCCGTATTTCTGGTCCCTGTTCAACGTGACGGTTTTGTTTGCGGGGAAGGCGAGGAGTCGGTAGTATTCGATTACCGGGTTTCCCTCGACTATCTTTGGTGGGCAGTATGCTTTGCGCAGTTTCTCCTCGATTAGTTCAGGCGAGTCGTGGAGCAGTATCGTGTTTTCCGGTTTACTCTTCGACATCTTTGCCGCAATCACACTGCTTAGCTTAGGATCCTCGTCGTAGCTTCCTTTCTCGGATCCTTGGATGCCGGCAAGGCCCATTAGCATGGGTGTGTGGAGTGCGACGGGCTTTCCCCATCGCAATTTCTCGCCCGCTTCGCGTGCTAGGACGTGGGCCTTTCTCTGATCTATTCCCGCGCAGGCCACGTCGAGGCTCATCTCGAAAATGTCTGCTGCTTGCATGCATGGATAGAATAGGCTGGCGGTTTCCACCTCTTGGGCTTTCAAGTCGCGGCCCATGATTGGCAGCGCTCGCATTACACGTTGTGCTGTTGTGGTTTTGGCCACTCTAATGACTCGTTCCCAGTAGTTGGGTTTGCTGGCGAGTTCTGAGGCCCAGATGTATTCGACTTTGTCCTCGGTCAGTCCTAGGGCTGTGAAGCAGTGTTTGAAGTATTCGCCGGCTGCCTCGATCTTTTCCATATCGCCCCCGAACTTGTTATTGATCATGCTGTGCCAGTCTGCGAGGAATATGATGAAGTGGAATCCCGCTTGGACCATGTCCTTGATTTTTGTGCCGCAGACGAGTCCTGTGCCGATATGCATCATTCCAGGCAGCCGTGTTAGGCTGGCTGCTTTCCGGAGCATTCGAAGCCCCAGTATGCTCGAGGCTTCGTTTTCTCTTCTAGGACACGCTGTAGTTCTATGGGCTGGATGATCTCCACAGTTCCCTTTGTGACTAGTTCGAGGCGTTGCCCCTGGTTCATCCTTTCCTCCAGGTTTCTTTGTGCGCTTGGACGATACTAAAAAGGCTCTACCGGCTGAAAGCTTTGGAGCGGGTTTTTGCCTGCAGCCCTGTTAGGGGTGTCTGTCGCCCGCGTCACTAACACCCAAGCCTCACAGTGAAGATCTTTGTCTTCCCTCAGCCCGGCTCTCTCGAGGCAGGCGTCTAGCAACCCGCTCCAACGTACGATCTGCCCCGGTTCAGTTCTTAATCATTGTAACCGGCAAACTGCCTGATCTAAGGAGACTACCGCTTGGATCGTTTTACCCAACCTCTTGAAGAGTCGTTTGGCGGCGTTGGAGCTGGAAAGTATCCTTATGGAGGCGAGAAATTCGCCCATGTTTCATCCCTGGTTCATGATCTGGGGAACATGCCCCTATCTCCTCCCGTGAATCGTTTGGAGTTCGCTGTAGGTTTCTTGTATCTTTGCCCCTCCCGTCACGGCCCGGATTCGGCCTTTGGATCGCCTGTCTCGCATATTGTCAGTGCTAGACAGGAAATGGTTTCTAGAAAATAGGGGGTCTTAGCGACCAACCGTCGCGTCGCATACGGTGGGCAGTCCCGACCGGTGGCCGAAACTAGGCAAAGCTTCTGCCGAATCTCGCGGTCTCTCATTTGAGATTGAACATGAGACTCTTTTCCCACTCAGATCTGGCAAGAGTGGCGAAGTTGCGAGCGGAGTTACTTCAGTGGTACGTACATGCTTGAACGAGATGCGCCGATACCTGGCGTTCCATGGACGACCTTCTGGTTTGTGATCGCGAACTCGCCGAGAAAGTGCCCGATCATTTCGGGTTTGATCTCGATGGCTACAAACTCTTTACCAGAGTGCAAATGCAGCGTCAGCCCCAGCATCTCAGGAATGATGATCATATCTCTGGCGTGGGTCCTAACAGGTTCGGCCTTTCCGCCGCCATTGCCGTTCTCACGTCGTGATTGGCGAATATGTTCCAGCAGTGTTCGCTGGTCGTTCGTCAAGCCCTTAAGCAGAGACCTTCGCTGGCGAGAAGGGAGAAGTTTGATAAATTCATCCATCGACATCTGTTTTACCTCCTCCAAGTTGTGACCGCGATAGGTGAACTGTCTAGGCATCGAACATCCTCCAGACTGCTCTGCGGGTTCTCGTAATTAACATTCGGCTGTACAATGTTTATCGTGCACTTCTTCTCTTTGCTCGTCCGGTCTGTCGCGCAGCAATGTTCCCAACCTTACGCCCAGGCGAGGTCCAACGTCCTACTGTCGTAGGTTTGCCAGCATGCTTGTGCCTGCCTCCACCGTGAGGATGAGACGCCGCGATCATCGCCTGCCCCTTGACAACCGGCCATTTTCGTCCCCTGGCCCGTTGCAAGAACCATCTTGGGCCGGCCTTCATGAACGGTTTCTCAGTACGCCCTGCGCCGGCCACGACACCTATCATCGCTCTGCAATTATCGTTCACGTGAATTGTCTTACCTGAGGGCATTCGTAGCTCCGTGCCGATCGGAGTGTGCGAGACCACCGTTGCAAATGAACCGGACGAACGAGCCATGGTTCCCCCATCGCCGTGGCGAAGTTCAATATTGCAGATCATGGTTCCTTCAGGCATTTTCCCAAGGGTTTTGATGTTGCCGATCTCGGCGGGAACTTCCGATCCGAAGAGGAGCTTCTGTCCAACCGCGATTCCTTCCGGGGCTGGGACGTATATTTCTCCTGCTCCCTCCACATGCAGTAGTGCGAGGGGTGCACCGCGCGCCATCTCGTGCAAGAGGTCCTTGACGTAGCCGGACGAGTGCCCGTCCACGCTGTTGTATCCTACCGAGTGGATTCTCCGATGGGTTGGTGCCTTGAATATGAAATAGCCACGGCCTCGTCTCTGAACAAGAATGTTCTTACCCATTCATTCTCACGCCTACAATATTCCCAGTTTCACGGCTAGTTCTGAAGCCTTTGATTCCGGGTTGAGTCTAACATATGCCTTCTTCTTACCTTCAGGTGTAATCAGTGTGTGGACCTGGTTTACCTTGACTTCGTAAAGTTCCTCGACGGCCTTCCAAATATCTCGTTTTGACGCGTTGCCATGAACCATGAAGACAATCTTGTTTTCGGTCTCAATCAGTTTGACGGTATCCTCGGACATCATGGGATAGTTGATGACTAGTTCGGTAGAGATTCGGGTCATCTATCGTAGCCAGCTCCTGTCGGAGAGAGTCTTTACCGCGGACTCTGTCCAGATCGTCAATCGTCCGGGGTGAGTTCCAGGAGCCAACGCCTCAACGCTCAAGTCCTTGACCCGGACAACGTCTACGCCTTCAAAGTTCTCAAAAGCTCTCTGGGCCCCCTGGTATTCGCTAACTACGAGAAGGGGCCCTACAGAGTGGGTTCGGTTCTTTCCTCTTATTCTCTTACTCTTCTTTACCCTGTCGATGTCCTCGGACACTCCGATCGCGGTGAGAAAGGTTTTCGCCGCCGAGGATTTCGAGAGCTTCTCCACATCGTCAGTTACGACGAGTGGTAATTCAATATCTTCATCGAACCTGTGCCCTCTGCCTCGGACCAGGCTTTTCGAGCCGGTGGCAGCAATGGCCGAGTCGAGCGCAACACGTCGCTCCTTCCGGTTCATTGATTTGGCAGTGCGTTTTGAGGTGACGGGTGGAAAAGCCATGCGTCCTCCCATAGTTCCAGGGGCGAAGGCGGCTGTGCCGGAGAGCGGTCCGTGTCCGCCGACTCGCGGGACTCTTGAGATTCCCCTTCCCACACCGAAAGATTCCGCGGTGGTTCGCTTTCCGGCCATAGGGTTGCGTCCTTGGGGTTGGAACCGGTGGGATTGCTGAGCAACCACGGCCTTCGTTATGATGTCCCTTCTCAGAACGGAGGTGAACACTGGTGGGAGTGAGAGCTCGCTGACGGGCTTTCCGTCTGCTGCGAAAATCTTGACATTGCGCTGGCTCAAGGCTCTATGCTCCCTGTTTTGATGCCAGGCTGATCATTTCCATCTTTGGAGGCTCGCCGGACGCTCGTCCTCTTGCTGGCGTTCTGAGGGCGACTAGCCTGTTTGCTGGTCCCGGTATTGTTCCTCTCAAAAGCGTGAATTCGGTCTTGATGGGTCCATAGTGTAGGAATCCTCCCTTCGGTGTGACGTCTGCTCCGTTGTCTCCAATCTTTAGAATCTGTTTGTTATACTCTGTGCGCTGGGCGAAACCCATCTGGCCTGCTCTAGGTACTGAGTACATGACGTAGTGAGGGTGCCAGGGGCCGATGGAGCCGACTCCTCGCACAGTCTTTCTCGATTTGTGTTTGAGCTTCTTTATTCCCCATCGCTTAACAGGGCCCTGAATGCCCTTTCCCTTTGTGATCCCAATAACGTCAACGTCCATTCCTTCTTTGAATACATCGGCAACTTTCACTTCTTTGCCGAGCAGTTTCTTCGCGAACTCTAATTGATCCTTAACGGTTCCTCCGTCGATCTTCACTTCCATAAGGTCGGGCTTCTTCTTTCCTATCTTAGCCAGTCGTGGTTGGCTTGCCGCGATTGCTCGCACCTCCACAACTCTCTCTTTTGTGGACTCGAGTTTTTCCCAGCCTTTGTTGTCGTCGAATTTCTCAGGAACCTTAATTTTGCGTCCAAGGTCTTTTGATGGTTCTGGGGCCCAGACTTCTCCCGATGTCCTTAGCCCACCGTTGAATCTCTCGTAGAACCTTAACCCAGTCACCAATAATGGAGGGGTCTCCACCACAGTGACCGGTAGAGTGACTTCCTTCCCGTAGTTTAGCGATCCTTGTCGATTATCAACTATGGTAACGTGGCTTGTTCCGGCTTTGAAGCCTGCGAACGCCAGGAGTTTTGGCGCTCCCTCGTATTCGGGCCAGAAACGGATTCGAGGAGCCCAGTGAGAAGATCTCCCGCGAGGTAGGTAGGCGAGTGATCCTCTTCTCGGTGCGCTATACTTTCTATGACCCATCTAGTTATCCTCCAGAACGTTAAGGACTGCCAGGGTGCTCCACAATGCCTCCTCGGTTCTGACAGTCTCAACCCCTTGATCAGGAATGGTGTTGACGTTGAAGTCCATCGCGTCCGAGACACTCATGCCCGACCGGGCAAGAATCTCAGGGACCCCCTCGTTCGGCGAGCCGAATACTATCAATGGGCTACTAGCTGACTTCCACCTCTTTGCTAGATTTGGCGTGATCTCGCGTACATCCATGCCCTTCCGGGATGTGGAAATGGTCAAGTCGAACTTCTTACTCCTTACGATTTCTGATAGTGTAACGTTCCCACGAGCCACCTTGAACCCCCAATATATGGTTAACCTGTTCGGCTCGACGATTTCACCCTCGAGCTCAGGCGAGACCTTCGTCAGTCGAACAGTCAATCTCTCCGACAATGGCATCTTTGACCTGACTCGAACCAAATTGCGGAAACCGGCCTCGACCATCGAGGATGGTCCCGGTTGAACCACTACTCCCTCCCGCAATAGTCCGGGGCTTGGGTTCTGCTTGTCAGGATGATTAGGCGTACGTAGTGGAGGTAGAGTGCCGGCGTACTCTAGATCAGGGTCGATCCTGAAGACATGCCTTCTTAGGTACTGGGGCGTCTCAATGTAAGTCAGCATCTTCTCGATCAGGGATGCTTCTCGATCTAGCTCTTTCCCAGCTCTGTCGCGGTAGATGATGGCCTCATGCACGCGGAAGGTCGCTAGTGCCCGCGAGACAAATCCCAGTCGGGCTGTCTTTTCTCTTAGATGAGGTATGTCAAGTGTCAAACTGGCCGGCAGGGCAACAGAGACGGTTTGGGATCGCCTTACGGGTTGACTCATGATCAAGCGTGGAACACGCGAAAGATAAGTTGGTTGGACATTTTTGCCAAGACTGCGAACGTTTAGAAACGTATCATCTAATCATCGAGCATGCCCACAATCCTCGACAATCAGAAAGCAATTTCCAGTCTCGATCGGAAGGACATGCTCGGAGCGGTCGAGCGATTCCCAGAATTTATCGCCAACCAATTAGATGCAAGGCCTCTCATTCGAAAGATCTCCCGACGCTCAGTCTTCCACAACATCGTGTTCATGGGTATGGGCGGGTCTGCGTCAGCTGGAGATCTGGTTCTGGACTGGCTTGACAACAAGATCTCCGTACCCGCGATTGTCCACCGGGACCCCGCTCTTCCCAGGTTCGTTAGATCCGATACCCTCTTTGTTACTCTTAGCTATTCAGGAGACACACGTGAGACCCTTGCTGCCTTCCGAGAAGCTAGAAAACGCGGCTCGACTCTAGTAGCAATCGGAACTGGGGGCAAGTTGCAAAAATTCTCGGCCGAGCAAGGCGTCCCGTTTGTAGGGGTGCAGCAGGCTCCAGCCCCCCGAGCTGCTCTCGGTCAAATGGTCGTCGCATCTGCCGTAGCCCTTTACGAGTATGGAATCATTCAGGACCCGAGGCCTGAGATTAGGAGGGCAGCCGGCGAGCTCAGTCGTCTTAGGAACCGGATCCTGAGACATGTTCCGTCCTCGCAGAACCCGGCGAAACATCTTGCCGTTTCACTGAAGGGCCATCTTCCAGTGATCTACGCGTTTCGAAGAATGGGTAGCGTGGCGAGACGATTCAAGAATCAGCTTGCCGAGAATAGTAAGATGGCGGCAAAATTTGCCCTTCTGCCCGAGGCTGGGCATAACGAAGTGGAAGCTTGGTCCAATCAACGCCTTCCATTAGCACCTATATTCATCCGAGACTATTCGGAGTCTGAGTTCGAACGAAGCGTGCTAGAGTCGTTTAGGTCGACGATAACTAGAGCGAGTCGAGTGACGCCAGCACAAGTTCGTTTGAAAGCGAGCTCTCGTCTAGGCGGGCTATTGTTACCGGTTCTTTACACAGACTTTGTCTCAGTGTACCTCGCGTTTCTAAGAGGCCTTAATCCAACCGATACTCCCTGGATTCGATATTACAAGAAAGAATAGCCATTCAGGTTCCATTCAGGAAGGATAGTCAACCGAGCTTTGCTAGCCTTTCGCTACTCCAATCGGAGTCATTCGGACGACCTTCTGGCCGATCCCTAGCTGATGGCTGACCTCGACCACACGGTCTACATCCTTGTATGCGCCTGGAGCTTCTTCGGCCAACACCTCCATACTGGCGGCCCGAACTACGATGCCTTGACTTTCCAGACTCTTCTTGAGGTCTCCTCCAATCCATTTGCGCTTTGCGCCGGATCGGCTCATGAATCGGCCTGCTCCGTGTGCTGTTGTTCCGAAGCTAAGTTCCATTGCCCTTGGGGTTCCGATTAGGACCCAGCTGCTTGTGCCCATACTTCCTGGGATCAGAACTGGCTGTCCCACGTCTCGGTACTCAGCCGGTACGTCCTTGTGGCCTGGCGGAAATGAGCGGGTCGCGCCCTTCCTGTGAACAGTCACCTTCCTTGTCTCCCCGTCTATCATGTGAGATTCGAATTTTGCCACATTGTGGGCGACGTCGTAGACGATCTTCATATCGAGAGAATCAGCTGGGCGTTGGAAAACCTTAGAGAACGCTTCCCTCGCCCAGTGAGTTATCATCTGCCGGTTGACAAAGGCGAAGTTGCAAGCGGACGACATGGCACGGATGTAGTCCTCAGCCTCCGGACTCTTACTAGGACATGCTGCCAGTTCCCGATCGGGAAGCTTAACGTTGTACTTGTTGATGGCTCTCTCCATCACCCGTAGGTAGTCACTGCAGATCTGGTGACCATACCCTCTACTACCAGTGTGAATCAGAACAAGAATCTGACCCTCATTATGGATCCCGAGACGCTCCGCAACACGCTTGTCAAAGATCCTATCCGCCCGCTCGATCTCAATGAAATGATTCCCACTACCCAAGCTACCCAGCTGCGGAGCCCCACGCGACTTCGCACTGCTCGACACCTTGGCAGGATCAGCAGCCTCCATACAACCCTCTTCCTCAATCGTCTTCGGATCCTCCGGCCAAGCATAGCCATGATCCACGGCCCAATCAAGCCCATCCGTAACAGCACGATCCAGCTCCGTCAGGCTGAGCTTGACCTGGCCACGACTTCCCAGACCGGAAGGTATGAAATTGAAAATTGTATCCACGAGCTTCGGAAGGACCGGGCGAACCTCAGCCTCCGTCAGATTCGTTCTGATAAGCCGAACGCCACAGTTGGAGACGACGAAACCATTCGCAATGAAGTTGTGTGCATCAGATGCCGTCGTGAAGTCATACACATCCTCATCAAAGTCAGCCACTTCTTCAACGCTCACAACTTCGTCCCAGACGGCACCGGAGGAACCTAGTCCCTTAGTGGCAAGTCTCAGGAATTCATCGAAGGTCGAAAACCCACTCGGAACTCTCGGAACGGTCTTGATCTGTCCTCTCATCGAGCGTCTGAGGAAGTGGCTACTGACGTTTCGCGACTCCAGATCATCGATCACTTCACTCTCTGATCTTCCCGAGTTTCTCATGGAGACGGCCATCTTTGCGGCTTCCGTTTTTTCCTTGAAGATTCTTGATTTGAGCTTGAGATAATGAACGGCGACGTTTGCTAAGTAAGACTTGTTGAGATTGTACTCATACCCTACAGTCGACCAGAACCTGATCAAGTTCGAGGGTTCGCTGAAAACCATTAGACGAATTCTAGTCGAGGGACCGTTGACACCTGCATAGACGTTCTCCTCGGCCGAAAGGACTCTAGCCCTCACGCCGAAATCCTGCAAAAGAGCAGCAATACTCGTCAGCAACTTCACGCCGGAACCAGCAACAGCAGCCTTCTTGTTCTGGCCTAGCATAGGCGCGTAGAAATTGTATCCATGCCCGGTTACTGTCTTCGGCTTGGAAAGATCCGCTCCAAACAGAGACGCCAGAAAAAGCCTCTTAAGCCATTTAGGCAAAGCAAATAGCCAATCAGGGAGGCCGAAATCCTTTGCGGCTTTCTTTCCAAGAGGCGTGCCCATAGCCGCAAGTAGAGAGATGAGACTTCTCGAGCGAGCTTTGAAAGCGCTTTCCGAAAAGCTGAACTTGTAATCGGAATATTTCGTCGTTATTCTTGATTCACGAGTTCTGGAGTAGATTCTTGAAGGCTTGAAGCCTAGTCGCTGAACGTCTCGACGAATCTCTTCGAGATCTTCGGGCTTGCCGTAAAACCATGCGACATGAGTCTTTGGAGTAAAGCTCAGGGTTCCGTCGCCGATGATGAATCCCATTATCTTGAGAAGGAGCGGTAGCTTTGCATTTTTCGAATTCAGCGGTAGGAGTCCTCTCTTTTCCAACTCTGTGCAAAGCAGTTCGTGACTACCGGGTATTGGGAGGGCCTGGATATCCTCCCTAGCCACAATGGAAAGCTCGGTAGGTTCTTCGTACTCGACTCCTGTGAAGGGAAAGACCGCGACCTTGGTTGTTCTCGGAATCTTTCCAAGCGGAACCATCCCTTTAGGCGTCAGAAACGGATGGTCTTCGGTAGCCAGAGCCTCATTTCCAAGAAGTGTCCGAACTTTCAAGATTTTTTTGGCCGGTCTACTGAGAAAACCCACGATGTCAGTCTCTCCAGCTCGAGTCCTCTCCTCAATGCAACGTACGCGCTGGCTCTTCCAATCCAAAGATAAGCTCGAAATAGGCTTTCCATAACCAAAATCGGTTAGAACAAGGCTGGAACCGCAAAAGCAGTTGATATCGTAGCCAACGCCTCCGGGGCTGATGAGTCCTTCGTCGTAGTCTGTTGCTGCTACGCCGCCTATTGGGAAGCCGTATCCTTCGTGGCCGTCGGGCATGGTGATTGCGTATTTGAGGATGCCGTGTAGGTGTGCGACGTTTGTGCATTGTTGGATTGTGCGGTCGGTTTTCATTTTGGAGAGGAGGTCTTGGTCGGCGTAGATTCTTGCTGGGACTTTCATTCCTGGTTGGTAGTCTTTGGGGACTTCCCAGATGTTGGGTTCGATTTGTGTGAGTGGGATTTGTGTGCTTGTGCGGTTGGCGAGTCCGGATCCTTGGTGGCTCATTGTTTGTCTTCGCTCGGGTTGTTTCTTGGGTGGCTACCTATAAGCATGGCTGGCATGGAAGGAGAACGGACGGTGTGACGCTGGGGAGAGTCATGTGTAGCTCAGATTCGACATGTCAGTCTAGAGGTCGAGTAGGAATCTGACCGTCGCTTTGCCCGGGTGTTTTTCTATCTCCATCAAGTGGTATGTTATTCCTTTGACCTCAACCTTTCCGTTGTGTCTGGCGCGGTCGTAGGATTCTCCGGCCACCTTGCCTTTGAGCCTCATTTCGACTTGAGTTGGAGTGATCGAGTTCACAGTAAAGCTTCCGAGGGCGAGCTGTTTGACTTCAAAGAGGAGCAAGAGCTCCTCAAGATAATTGTAGAGGAGTTCTTTCTCGTCATGGCCGTTGGTCCGGATTTCTACACCGGTCTTTGTCTGCACGCTCTTCACGTCGAGCATCGTGTCAAAGAGGGCTAGACCGGCCTGAGAGAAGGCTTCTTCGAGGGTTTCCCCCCAAGCTTCTACGAACGCATCGGTTACATGTTCGAGAAACCTGTATCCTCCGGATGCTCCCAACAACTTTCCAGCTCAATCGTTTCGCTAATGTGTTACGGTCTGTTAACTCTTCGTTGGATGCGAGGGATTGCTGACTCTCGTGCGGAATAATATTGGCTCTGGTTGCTGAGTTATGTTCGCCATCCTCTATTTCCTATCTGGGAATGACAAAATCTCTTGTTTTGGCGTCGCTTGTGCCCGTGGTGAAGTGGGTTAGACAGAAACATCAAGCCATACTTGAACTCCTGTGGCTTTTGGACGAGTTCAGACGCATGGTGAACGTCTGCATCGCCGCGGGAATAGAAGAAAACGTTTCCAGTCTCAAGACTCTCTCATCGAGATCGTATCATCGTCTCAGCCGTGACATGCTCGCATACTATAGGCTTGGAGCGATCGGCACAGCCACCGTAATACTTCACAACTATCGAAAGGCCAAGAAGGAGAACCCTCGTACAAGGATCCCACACGCTAGGAAACTCATGTTGAGTACATGTTACGGACCAAGACTTAACAGAACCAGAACTGCTTATTAGGTGACTTCCTTCTGGGTTTCTCTGACCTGAAGGCGGGTTGACGCGCCGGGATAGTGCAAGTGTCCGGTTGGTTTCTTGCATCCCGTTGGCCGAGTGGATTAACCTGCTGATGTGGGTCTAAAGGCGCAGATCTTCCAGCGATGTGAGAGCGTAGGCCTTGAGAGCCTGTGGCCCGTTAGGGCCGCGTGGGTTCGAATCCCACTCCCGGCGCCAAATAATACCGCTACGCGGTCGTACTAGCAACGGCCGGTTGGGGACAAGAGGCGATATGAACAGTGTACTTGTCCAATCGCACGTGGTCGTGACATCTAGGGCATTCTAAGGTCTTCATTTCGGTTCGGACATTCCTGCCCTTCCAATTTCCTCCTCGCATTTGTTATTCTTACACCTCTATTTTGCCATTGTACTGGCTTGCCAGCTCTTACCAGAGCCTGCATTGTCCAGCCTACATGAACAGATCGATGGACCCGATATAAGGACTCTTTCACCGCGGGTCTGATCTAGCAGTGATTATTGAATCTCGCTGTCGGAACATTGAGGGCCAGGAGGAATCGTGTCATCGATAGTATTCGGGGGGTCGCTTCGCTACGAAAGCACTGGATCCCTCTCGAAAATCTTTGCTGGTTATCGTCCTGAGGAGTTCCCTGTACGCTGTCTCCATTCTTGTCTTTGACAGGTCTGTTTTTCTGAGTCGTTTGAAGCTGGAGTTGGAAACGGGAGATACGTGCATAATCTCTCGAATAATCTTCTCTAGTTTGGGAGACACTTCCTCTCTCGGAACTGAATAGTTGACAAGCCCATAGTTCGCGGCTTCAGTTGCGTTGAGAGGAGTCCCGGTTAGGTTCATCTCTACAAGTTTTCTTCCATTCATTAGAGATGGTCCGATTATTCCGGACATGCAGCAGAGCGCCCCGACCCGTCCACCGGAGAACGCGAACGTTGATTCCGTTGATGCAATGACTATGTCGGAAGCAAGTGCAATTTCCGCACCTGCACCGTAGGCCGGCCCGTCGACTAGCGATATGACCGGTTTCTCACATTTGAAGAGTTGGTCCCAGAACGGCTTAACGAGTCCATAAACGAATTCCTTTGCTTCGGCTCTAGACTTGAATTCTCCGACCTCTCTCACGTCGAGACCGGCAGAGAATGCTTTTCCTGCACCGGTTATCTCTACAATTCGTGCATCCTCACTTTCACTGGCTAGCTCCAACGCCTTCCTTAGGTCGCGAAACATTCCCCTGGAGAGTGCATTGAGGACTTGCGGACGGTTCATTTCAATACGAGCGACGTTGTTCGTGACCGCGTATTCGACGTTATCGAGCTTCATGCCCACAACTCACAACACGCGACTATGTCGACCATTGGAAAGTAATTTGGCTTTGTGTCGCTGGTTCGAGAACCTTTTTGAGGCGCTACGGGAAGAAGTCGATCGTCGGTGCATATTATTACGATTAATCTGCCTTACAATTCGAACCAGAAACTCAAGACGGTTCTTGACCGGGTCAACAGCGACGAGTATCTTCAGAGTCTCTGGGATTGCATAAACACTAACGCGGTCCGGAGGCTTGGACTTTCAGATCACGGGAGAGTTCATTTCGCCATAGTCTCGAACATTGGATTGAAGATTCTCCGAAACCTGATCGAAGCGGGCGTGGAACCTAGTATCGTCACGGATCACAAGCTCACGAATAATGATGCTGAGGTCGTTGTCTTTCTTGGGTCGGTGTTGCACGATTTGGGGATGGTCGCCCATAGGGAGAACCATCAGATCTTCAGTGTCTCTCTCGCGGCTCAGATCATACCAGGGCTGTTGACTGGCATCTACGGGGAGAAGGAGAGGGCTGTCGTAACAGCAGAAGCTCTTCACACAATTTACGCTCACGAATCTGAGATTCCGCAGTTCACAATCGAAGCTGGAGTTGTGAGAGTCGCGGACGCTTTGGATATGAAAGAGGGCCGGGCCAGGATTCCGTTTACAGCCGGGAAGAAGGACATCCATGCTCTATCGGCAATGTCGATCAGGGATGTGAAAATCCGGAAGAGCAAACAGAAACCCATCATTGTGGAGATAAGCATGTACAATGAGTCGGGGATCTTCCAGGTCGATCAATTACTAAAGAAGAAAATACTCGGAACGAAGATCGAGGGTTTCATCGAAGTCGTGGCTCAGGTCGAAAACCAGCAAAGAAAGACTGTGCTCACAAGATACACGCTCGGGGCACCGGATACATCGTCTCCAAAAGTCAGTATCGAATAATCAGAACGTTCTACGGGAGCTGTTGATCCGGGAAATTCTATTGTCCCGGAATTCGTGTTTAGGCTGATTCTACTTTTGCTAGCTTCCCGTATCTTCCGACGTTAAGTTGGAGTTCGCCTCTAAACGAGTCAACATACCCGTTTTCGATCTGCACAGTGTCGTTGACTGCAACTTTCGTAATGTTCTCGTTCCACAAGGTGACCTTGACTGTTCCAGACTCGTCTTGAAGCGTTGCGCTGGCAACCTGTCCGGGTCCGAATTTTGTCTGGACGTCTCTCGGAGTTTCCATGTCGACGATCTTTCCCGCTACATCTACCCTTCTCATTCCAGGCTTGAGTTCCGCGATTTTCACTATTGTTCTCCTGTCACGACTTCTCCGGTCGCGAAGTTTCCTCTTACCGATGTTATTCTAACTTTTACCTGGTCGCCTTGGTTCGTGCCGGGGACGAAGACGACAAAGTTGTTGATTCTTGCTATTCCGTCTCCCCGTTTGCCCACCGAGTCGATCGTGACATCCACTTCCTGACCTTCTTCGACGGGTGCAGGTCCGCGGTTTCTGTCCTGTCCACGGTCGCGGTCGTAACCTCGATCATTCCCTCGGCCTCCACCGCCTCCCCCTCCGCGGCCATAACTTCCCCCTCCTCCGCCTCTACCATAACCTCCTCCACTGCTTCCTCCCCCGCTTCTAGAGTAGCCGCCTTTTCTGCCATAACTTCTTCTAGGTCTCTCTTCTCCCATTTTCTCGCAATCCTTTGTGTTTGCTAAGGGGTCTGAACCGTCTTGCGGTCAACATGAAAAAGATTGCTACAAGCGAGGACTTGCAAGGAAACCATTCTCATTCTGGCCGGATGGTCCAAAGGACGCCTTCTGGGGGATTTTGCTCCTGTTATGATATAAGACTTGACCCCTGTCTGAAACCATTGACTAAACGACCAAGACAAGAGGCTTAGGCTCCACAGAAACCTTCAGGCCGATACTTATCCTTCGGCAACGCTTCTCGACGATTCGACAACCCTCCGGTTTCTATCGTTTCCTGCACTAGGCAAAGGACCGCGTAGTCTATCCCTGGTAAAGGCAGGAGGCCGAGCAAAGTTTAAGCTTCTAGTTTGATAAAGTCAGAGAGCGATAGAAATTGTCCGAATCTGCAAATCAAACCAGCTATCTTGTAAAATGTTCCTCTTGCAACACCGCAATGACAGATTTGGGAGACATTCCCTTCAGGACTGGAGGAACGAGTGGAGCCGCGCACCTTCTATTTGGGAACTGGGCCGAGCTGGGAGAGGGGGTCCTGCACCTCGATGCATTCGTCTGCCAGAGCTGTGGAAGGGTTCAACTCTTCGCAGACCAGCAGGCCAGAGACTCAAAAGGGCGTTGATCCCGCGTCTACTCCAAGAAACCCGCTGCACCAAATCAATGACTAGTCACGCTTTCGTCTATAGGGACAACTAACCGGAAAGAGGCCGGTTCTTAACAGGAGATGTTGTATCGCCTTTGATCCTTCAATAGGAAGGAGACTCGACTATACGATGATTTTGACCTCGAATGCAGAGGTTTGCTCCTTTCCCTGGATGGAGTTTGCTGGAAAGCGTTCGAGTTCTATTGAATCCGCTTTCAGCGTTTTTAGAATCGTTTCCTCGTTCTCCTTCAGAATGTGGAGGTGTTCAGCCTCGGTACTGACTATGATGCGTTTGATATTCGAGCCTAGCGAGAGACCCTTCGAGGATTTTTCGCGTCGAGCGTGAGCGATCAGGTCTAGGAGGAGCTTGCCGTTGCGGATCGAAGTATCGTCGAGTGCTTTTTCGGGCTCCGGCCAGCTTTCTCTGTGGATGCTCTCACTGGCTCGTGATGGGAATCGATGGTAGACTGCTTCTGAAATATGGGGGCAAATTGGTGCGAGGAGTTTGCAAACGGTCAGAAGGGCCTCCCGCAGACAATATTGGGTTGCCTTGAGGTCAGACAACTCCCTTCCAGGTTGGAGCCTATGCTTGACTGCTTCTAGGTAATCATCGGCAAGCGCGTGCCAGGTGAAGTTCCTTATCGCTTCCAACGCCGTGTTGAACTGGAACGCCTCGAAGGCCTCTGATACCTCCGTTGTCAACTTCTGAAGAGAAGCTAGAAGCCAACGATCAATGAGGGAGAGATTACTAGGTTTTTTCGAAGACAAGGGTTCGGTCGTGTTGGCAAGGACGAACCTGGTTACGTTCCAGAGCTTGGTCAGGAACTTCTTCCCGTATTCAAGCTCGTTCCAGCGGAACGGTATGTCGTAACCCGTGGATCCGCCCGATGCTGCCCATTGGCGAACCGCGTCGGCACCGACCTTCTTGATTGCCTCGTCTGCCACCACATAATTTCCGTAGGACTTGTGCATCATTCGGCCGTCGATCCCTTTCACCATGCCGTTGATGAGGAGGGTCTTGTAGGGTGCCATGCCGAATAACGCGAGGCTTCTAACTAGTAGATAATAGTCCCATGTTCGGACTATGTCGAGCCCGTTTGGCTGAAGGTCTGCTGGAAATAGTTGGTTGAACCGGTCTGATTTGTTAGGCCATCCTGCATGAACGGCGGCGGTTATGGACGAGTCCATCCATGTGTCGAGCACATCTGTTTCGCCTCGAATCTCACGGCTGCCGCATTTGGGGCATTTTTCCTGTGGTGGATTATCTTTGCGAGGGTCCACCGGTAGATTCCTTTCATCGGGGATGATTGTCGACTCGCATTTCGTGCAGTACCAGACGGGTATAGGAGTGGCAAAGATTCTCTGTCTGGAGATCACCCAATCCCAATCAAGAGACTCGGCCCAGTCGATGAGTCGCTGTTTAGAGAAGGGTGGGATCCAGCTTAGCTTCTCCGTCCACTCTACGACTTTTTGAGTCATGTCGCGGGTCTTCATGAACCATTGCGGTCTTGAGATGATCTCGACAGGGGTTTGACATCGCCAACATGTTCCAATGCTCTGTGTTATCGGTTCTGTCTTGCTGAGCAATCCTTTAGCCTGAAGTTCAGCAACTATTTTCTTTCTCGCTTCCTCGGCTTTGAGTCCCTTGAACCGTGGGTCGTCAACGGATAGTCTGCCATTTTCTGTTAACGCCTTGATGATTGGGAGATGGTATTTCTTTTGCCATCTTACGTCAGTCTTGTCCCCGAACGTGCAAATCATTACCGCTCCTGTACCGTAGCGAGGATCCACCTCGTCGTCCAAAATTACGCGTGCTTGCTGGCCGAATATGGGCACCGTAACGGCCTTTCCCACTATTGCCTTGTATTTTTCATCCTTAGGATGCACTGCGATTCCGACGCAGGCTGCGAGAAGCTCAGGGCGCGTAGATGCGATCTCGATGCCTTCGTCAGCATCTCCGAATCGCATGTAGTGTAGCATCCCTTTGCGCTCTTGGTATACTACCTCGGCTTCTGCTATCGCCGTCTCGTCACGAGGACACCAATTCACGGGGTGCTCGCCGCGGTATAGATGCCCTGATTTGAGAAGTTCAAGGAAGGAGAGTTGAGTAAGCTTGTAGTAGGAAGGGTCCATTGTCTTGTATTCGAGTGCCCAGTCGGAGGATATTCCCAGCAGATCCATGGACTGTTTCATCTTGGTGATGTATTCGGCGGTAAGCTTGCGGCACATCTCGACGAACTGGTCCGGAGGTAGATCGTTCTTGCGGATCTTGTACGTCTGTTCAACTCTGACCTCTGTCGGTAGCCCGTGGCAGTCCCAGCCCTGTGGAAAGTGAACGTTGAACCCTTTCATCCGTTTGTAACGTGCTACGAAATCGATGTAACACCAGTTCAGAGCGTTCCCGACATGAAAATCACCGCTAGGATACGGCGGAGGTGTGTCTATACTGAACGTTCTACGCGCCTTGTCACGAGGGTCGAACCGGTAGACGTTGTGCTCTCGCCAATACTCCCGCCACTTGGATTCTTCGGCCACTGGATCAAAGTTCTTGCCTAGGGCGTATTCGTGGCTAGACGTCGATCCAGCATGAGAAGAATTCTTAGGTTCCTCAGTGAGTGAACTGCTCAAATTCGGTTCTGTCGGACTTGGCGGTGATGCAAGCTCCTCACTTTAAACAGAGTGGGGACCAGCTTCAGGTGGCTTATAAGTCGTTGGGATTTCGTTCTTTGATATTCTTCTGATTAGCCAAGCCAAAGCTACAAGGATCGACACGGTTCCGACTATCAACGTGGCTAGGGAGACGAGGCCAGGAAGGGTGGCAACTGCGCCCCCGAACACAGTTGCTCCTACGCCGAATGTTTCAAAGTAGAAATCAAAGAACCAATGTAACAAGATCGCGGCATAAGCTCCGTAGCTCAGGTAGACCAGACCCAACGCGAATCCCGAGACTGCAGCAGTGACCGCTTTGCCGACTCCCCAATCTGTTCCTCCCGAAATAACATGGGCAATCCCAAAGAAAGTGGACGTCAGGAATAGCAATATCCATTCGCTCCAGTGAATCCCACGCCGTCCATTAGTCGTGATCGTGGGAAGCCCCACCTTGGCCTTCGCTGATTCTGGAGACAAAAGTGAGGCGACAATGAGCGAAGGGGTTTTTGGCCTTGATCCAGGCTCGATTGAACGGCTCTTCCAAATCGTCGTGATCAAAACTAAAAGTCCCAGAGTCGTAATCCTAAAGGCGATTTCTTCGCTGATAGGTGCGTAGGTTAGAGATGCGTAGAGTTCTGCCTGAGAAGGGCATGGATTCGGGAGATGCATGCCTGGCGGGGTACAGAGTTGTCCCGACGATATGCCCGCCTGGCTTAGGACAATATTAGTCACCAAAACTACCAGCAAAAGAGCGCTCGAAACCAAAGGCATTGCGACGAGCCAGCTAGATTTGAAATTGACATGGCCCAATTGCCGAAGGCGTTGTATCCCCGTCAGAAAACCGTCTCTGGATCTGAACGAGACGATAAAGCACGCTACGTAGATGACTATGCAAGTGTCGGTGAGAAGAAGCAGGTCGACAGGAATTGGTGTAATTATTGGGTAGATGAAGAAGGCACCCGTGAAGAAATGTACTCTAATGCTCTCTAGTTGTCCAGCGAATTGGCGAGAAGTGACTAAACCGAACGATATGCCAATAGCCAGGATGTACGTTAGGACGGTGAAAGAAACTGCTCCGGCAGCAATCCTTCCGAGGAGTCCCCGAGGGGCCTGACTCATGCGCTTTGTTAGCCTAGCAGACCGGTATCTTCCCTTCGGTCAAGCGTTTTGTGAAGTCGTTAATATTGTTCAGGTCAGATTTTGCAATTTCTGAGGCAGCTTTGGAAACATGTTTGAGCTCCACTCCCTTGTCGAGGATGAGTTCTACCCCAGCTACCTTGGGTTCGTTGATGGGCCTCCCTATCTGGCTGAGGAGCCACACGTAAACTTCCCTTACGCCTGAGATCTTCTGATGGACGTGTTGGGCGATCTCGTAGGTGAGAAGGTTGTAGATCTTTCCGACATGACTGACAGGGTTCTTGCCCGCGGCTGCTTCAGAGCAGGTTGGACGGTTGAGCGGTATTACTCCGTTGACTCGGTTTCCTCGGCCCACTTGGCCGCCGTCGCCGTCGTCTGCAGAGGTTCCGAGGACAGTCAGGTATATGCCTCCCATTCCTCGTCCCCTTTTGTCCAGAGTGTTGATGTCAACATTCACCCCGTCAAATTTCACTCTCGATTTCACGAAGCGCGTTACGTCTTCGACGACCTCGGCCTTGCGCTGGAAGTACTGATTCTCGTTTTCGATAAGTCGGTCAACAAAGGCCATGGCGATTGTAAGGTTCAGATCTCTACCCTCCCTTGAACCCATAATCTTGACGTCCTCGCCAGTTTCAGGGAATTCTTTCTTGAAACTGGGAGAGTTGATGTATCGTTCTGTGTGGAGGACGATTCTCTCTGTATCGGTGAGTGGTGCGTAGCCGACTGCTGCTGATGTGTCGTTTGCTCCGTAGAATTTTCCTTTGCGGCTGAATATGTCTCGGAGGGCCTCTGAGCCTCGCGCTAGCTCGACTTGGTATCGAACGTGTCTCTCAGGGTCGACGAATCGGAGGTTTTTCTTGAACCATTTTTTCGCCGTCGAGACAGCAATCTCGTCTATAGGGACTGGGTCGCCGTCAACCTCGTATGTGGCTCGATCCCCGAAGACCATGAGCATCGGGCGTTTGACTTCACCGCCTCCGAAGTTTCTTCTGACTGCTCCTGCTGCTAGGAGTGCTTTGTCGATGTTGTGGTGCATGACTATGCCGTATCGTTTGATGTATTCTCTACTCAGGGAGACAGACACCTCGTTCATAACGGCGTCGCATATGTGGTCTGGATGTCCGAGCCCTTTGCGCTCGACGATTTCGAGTTCTTGTTCTGATACAGGAGTCTGCCTTAGTTCGCTGACAACAACGCCCATTTTCTCAAACTCAAGAGTTTGAATGTGTCCGCGGCGAACTTCTGTTATTAACGTTTGTTAGCCTATTCTCAAAGGAATATTTTCAGAGAAAATTACTTCTTGCGGATAGTCGTGACGATCGAGATCACGTCCCGATCTCGCAAAAGATAGTCGCTGGGCAATCTCAGACCATCGCGGGTGTCAATCGCATACAGCATTTTCTCGGCTAATTCTGAGTGTATCTCCTTGGCCAAGTCTTTCGGAGTATATTCGCGGGGAACTAAGAAAGTATCAGGTAGGACGTTTCCTTTCTTGTCAGAGAAGGCCTTTGGATCTTCTACTGGATATACAGCGTTCATTCCTAGAAGTTTGAAGACTGCAGAGTTAAGGGCGAACTCTACTCCGGTCCTCATGAGTTTGGTCATTACCTTCTGTTGTACGTATGCAAGGGCCCAGGCTTGGTCCTTGGATATTCGTGATTCGTCTAGGACCTTGAAGGTCTCCTCACCCGGAACGTATTCTATCAAGCCTTTCTCTTGGGCTCGTTTCAGTGCGAGTTCTGCTTCGCTGGAAGCGGGTATGACGAGTTGGGAGTTGAACTCCTCACGGAGTTTCTCGAAGTTCTTCTCAGAATAGGCGAGGTCCATCTTGTTGGCGATGATCAAAGTTGGCTTTGACACGACTCGTATGTTTTCAGAGAATTTTCTCGAATCTTCGTCCTTCCAGTCCTTCGGGTGTTTTGCGGATAGGTTTGCGGCCTCAAGAGCCCTGGTTACATGTTCTAGTCTGACTCCTATTCCAGCGAGTTCCTTAGCGAAAGCTTTGTCGTAGGCTCCTGTCTTGAGAGGTCGTTTGCGTAACCGTTGCAATGATCTGTCCACGGATACCTTGAACCATAGGACCAGCTCCTCTTCGATGTCGTAGACGTCCAGTATTGGGTTGCCCATTCCAGCGTGAGCTATTTTGCCGTCCAGGTCGATACTGCCAGAGGCGTCCACGACGTGGAGGAGAGCGTCAGCCTGTGCGACTACGTTTAGGAACTGGGTCCCTAACCCCTTACCCTTCCAAGCACCCTTGATCAGCCCCGGGAGATCGAGGACCTCGACAGGTATGAATCGCCAGCCACCTACGCACTTCGAGTTGCGGGGTCGATCTTTTAGACCAAGTTCCCTGCAGACACACAGAGTCTGAACCTGACCTAGAGCGGTGTTCGGCTTCTTCGTCGTAAACGGATAGGTTGAGACCTCTGCCGTGCTGGACGTGGCCGCATTGAAGAACGTAGTCTTGCCGGTATTTGTCTTGCCAATGATACCAATCCGGATCAACCAAGGATCACGGAAAGTTAGATAGGATGATGATGTGGTATTAGGTTCTGCGATTCTTCTGAGTCTAGGGTTTCGCGAAGACTTCTCATCGACTCGGGGGCTCTCCGTCGTCAATGGGTTCCTCTTCCCTGCTTGACCAGAGCCCTTGCGCCTCAGAGACGAGCATTCTCTTTTGGCAGTGAACGGTCGAACCTCAACCACCCCCTCACGCCTATAGCGCGGTAGCTTGGCCCGTTGCCAAGCAAGGATTTTACCATTGGCCAACCAACCTATCAATACGTTATGATTCGTCACACGGTACGAGTGACTTCCCTCATCCCCTCGTCAGGAGTTCGCCCGACGACCGCCCCTACAAGCATACTCCATTAGTAACAGATCTCCAACAGAGATAGCGAAAACTACTAGCAACCCTTCAATCGCGGACCTTCACAGTGCTTGAATTCTCAATGGGGCCTGTTTGACAGTGCCTGTAGTGGAGGGGTGGAGCGCGTGGAAACCAATCTTGGCCTCACCGCTAGAAGGAATTGTCTCGGAAAAATGGCCGACGTAACCTGCTTCCGGATAACGTGCGCGTCTTCCGCGGCGTTTTATTGTTTTGGAGAAGAAACGCCGAAACTGGGGCTTCGACCACACGTTGCTCCTTCGAACATCAGTTGGAAGGGCGAACCGTTTATAGCGAGAGGTCGAGTCGCCACTGTCAAGGTCTGAGATATGCCGTCGGAAGTCACAAGCACGGATCAGTTCGTTAGTCTGTCTGAGGGAGCCTTGGAATGCCGGGTAAAGCGAGCGAAAGACTTGGTCAAGCTGAAGCTTCGGACACCCCGTCAGCTATACACGCACAAGGTGAAGTTGGAAAGGGCCGATGACGTCATCAAGCGGCTAAAATGTGAGATAGTCGAAGTCTAGCCCCCGTGTGCTACTGGAATAATCGTAACCCTCGTGCCGGGCTCGATCTGGGTCTTTAGACCGTCGAAAATATTGCAGTCCTGATCATTCAACAATATGATCACGTTCGGTCTAGGATCCTCTGTTCCAGCGTCGACTAAGAGTTCCCTGAAAAACTTGTTGTCTACGGTCTTCAATAGCGCAGAGACTAGTTCTTGGACGGTTAGAATATTCGGCGCCGAAAGCATGATTTCTCTGTTTCCCGCCGCAGAGCCAAGGACTCCAACGAGTTTCACCGGAATGACATCGGGCGGCACCACCATCGTTTCATTCAAACAAGAAAACCTCTTCTAAGTAGCGTCTACTGCCGACCCAGGATCCCTCAGGTAGCCGTTTAACCTTCCTAGACTGGATATGTTCTTGATATCGGGATTGTGCTTCTGAAAAATCGGAGCCTTGTAGCCAATCGATGGGGACGCCTCCCCCTAGTGGCCTTGACGGAACTAGATGGCGGGTGGATTTTGGCGGGAACAACTTTCCTTTCTTGACGGTCTCCACGACTTCTTTTTTCTCAATCTTGATTGTTGACATGATAAGGCTCTCGGCGTCTCCGGGTCTCGCATCCTTGCTATCCTGATAGGCGATGTTGACGCCATGCTTTCGAGCAGCCACCTCAATGCTGTGAGAGTCTCGCGCCATTTCGTAGGGCTTCTGACTACGGACCGCGAACGCCAAGCAGGACCTAGGGCTCTCGACGGTCGCGTACCATCGCCTCTTCGAAAGTCCGTCCTCGCATTCGTCACGGCTGATTTCCTTGGGACTCAGTCGTCTGAGGTCGTTCTCAAGATTTCGAAGGTTTGATCCCGAAAATTGCCTGAACCATCTTTCTATTGTGATTTGAGGGTCGTCGTAGTCTACGAGGGCGGAGGGGATGAATTTGCACTTCAGCTGTTTGATTGCGGCCAATCGGTGCGTTCCATCTAGAACTATTCCCGTTCTTTGGTCTGCGATGATTGGGTGTCGCAAAACCGGGTTCTCTCTCAGAGCGTCAACAAGTTTTCTCAGGTCTTCAGCAACTGTCTCTTCATGTGGCTTCAGATCTGAAGCCTTTCTTAGCGTAATGAGAATAGGTATCCTGCCGCCGGCGATCGAATAGCCTTTCAGGGAAGAGTGGCCTTCCAAGAGGCTGCTAGGCCAGCGTGCTATGCTTGGTCGTCGGGTCCTTCAGTTCCAATTTCGCCGGGTGCTGCGGCACGTTTCGCTTCAACTATTTTTAGGCGGGTGACGTAGCCGACGATCCTGTTTCTGAGTCGTTTAGTTCTTGCATCAACAAGTACAGCTAGGGCTACCTTGTTTTCTTCATAATTCTTACTGAACTTGTCCGGATACCGGGCAACGAGCTCTCTTGACACTTTCTTGACCGCTGCTATCCGAACTTTTCCCACGCTAGCACATCCGAGAGAGCCGCAGACCCTTTGCTGGACTTTTAAATATTGGCGCCAAAGTGCCGGTGCGTTCGACTAACGCTTTTATAGTCTGGTTTGGGAACCGAAATCGGTCCCATCCTTGGGAGAGAGCGAGATATCAACCGCTGCAGTCCATCGGCTCATAAAACGGGGCGGGGCCGGGCGAATAGGGGACGATGCGGCGGAAGAACTGAGAAAAGTGGTTGAAGAGTTTGCCATACGGGTGGGAAAGGAAGCTCTGGAACTAGCAACGCACGCAGGGCGAAAAACAGTCAGATCAGAGGATATACGTCTCGCTGTCAAGCGCATACAGAAGGAATAGCCCTAAAACTAGCCTACACTTGAGATAAGGTTTTTATTCGCAACTCCGCCGGTCCGTCTTTCCGAGTGCTGAGCAAATGTCGTATCTCGCTAACCAACAAATCCTAATTCTAAAAGAGGGCTCTAACCGTAACCGTGGGAAGGACGCCCAGAGGAGCAATATTAGTGCCGCAAGGATAGTCTCTGAAGTCGTCAAAACAACCCTTGGACCACGAGGTATGGACAAGATGCTTGTCGACAGCCTCGGCGATGTTACCGTGACAAGCGATGGAGCCACCGTACTTGACGAGTTAGATGTTCAGCATCCTGCCGCGAAGATGCTTGTTGAGATAGCAAAGACCCAAGACGATGAGGTGGGCGACGGAACCACATCTGTCGTCGTCCTCGCCGGTGAACTACTGAAACGCGCCGAGCTTTTGCTAGACAAGGGGTTGCATCCGACCGTGATTAACGCTGGGTTCAAAAAGGCCGCTGAGAAAGCGCGTGAGATTCTCAACGAGCTCGGAAAACCCGTTGAACTAAAAGACACTGAGACGCTTCGGAAGATTGCCGTCACCGCGATGCGCGGAAAGTCCCTCGGAGGGGCGACAGAACACTTTGCGAATATTGCAGTCGATGCAGTTAACCATGTCATTGAGAAGAGGGGTGATGCCTTCTCTGCGGACATCGAGAATATTCAGTTGGTGAAGAAGGAAGGTAAGAGCCTCCTAGACACCGAGCTGATCAAGGGCGTCATCGTGGACAAGGAAGTCGTGCATCCGGGAATGCCGAAGAGGATTGAAAAAGCGAAGATCGCGCTCTTGGATACGCCGCTTGAGATTGAGAAGACCGAGTTTAGTGCTGAGATCAAGATCAGCAACCCGCAACAAATGCAGTCCTTCCTCGACGAGGAGACGAAGCTGATGAAGGATATGGTCGAGAAGATCAAAAAGTCCGGCGCAAACGTTGTCCTCTGTCAGAAGGGGATCGACGAAGTAGCGCAGTCATTCATGGCCAAGAATGGAATATTGGCTGCTAGAAGAATCAAGACGTCAGACATCGAGAAACTGTCGCGAGCAACGGGTGCTCGAATAATCACCAACCTGGAAGACATCCGCAGCGCGGACCTCGGATTCGCGGGTCTTGTTGAAGAGCGAAAAGTAGGGGACGATAAGATGGTCTTCATCGAAGACTCGAAGGACCCCAAGTCCGTCAGCATCCTGATAAGAGCTGGCCTGGAAAGGCTTGTTGACGAAGCGGAGAGAGCCCTCAAAGACGCCCTCTCAGTCATCATCGATGTGGTCAAGAAGAACAAAATAGTTGCAGGTGGCGGTGCAATTGAGATCGAACTGGCAAAGAGAATCCGCGATCTAGCCCCCAAGATCGGGGGAAGAGAACAGCTAGCAGTTGAGGCGTTCGCCGATTCGCTAGAGTCAATTCCGCGAACCCTATCCGACAACGCAGGCCTCGAACAAATCGAGATCCTCGTAGCTCTACGAGCGGCCCACGAAAACAAGGGCCTATGGAGTGGAATCAACGTTCACACGGGCCAAGTCTCCGATATGTGGAAAGAAGGAGTACTGGAACCCGTTAAGGTCAAGGAACATGCCATCGGATCCGCAGTTGAAGTTGCATCGATGATCCTGAGGATTGACGATGTTATCGCCGCAGCTAAACCCCCTGCTCCCCCCAAGGGCGGTCCGCCTCCAGACTAACTCTAGATAAGAAAAGGAATGAATCGGGCTCTAAGGTGTCCCTAGATTTTGGGCCCGGGGCTAACTCGAGACCCTGCCGTTCTTATCGCGACGGAGTCGCATCGTAGCAAGTTGCGTTGAGCAGTTCGACCCATCAGAAACCATCGCAGGAGGGAACCAGGTATGCGTTTCTCAACTCGATTCCTCCTACCTACGCCCCTCCGCGACCCCCAACGAGTGGGAAGCCACTATCAAACCGGCAGAAGATTGCATTAGCAGCGACGATCGTGTCTGTGTTATTGTTGTTCATTGTCGCTGCTCTATTGCGTCGCTATCTAGGATGGTGATCGACAAAGGCATCCCCAAGCGTCGAGGATGGGATCACGTTCGAGAAAACGACAATCCTTAACTGAAAGGCCGGTCCTAAGAGATGGATTCCTGACGGCTTGAATTCGTCGCAACTGTCAAAAGCCATCATCGCGTAGTTAGGCCGAAAGTCCACTCCTCGGCTTAACTATCCCTCACCCAACGCGGTCAGTAGGATCTTCTATCTCTTAGATAGTCACTCCACACTCTCAAGTAACGAGGGGTCAAACGCAATTGCTTTTTCAGGTTCCGAGGCATAAATTACCTGGTGGTGATTCTTCAAGAGTGTCTCAACAAAATCCGTGCGCACTGATTTTTCTATCTCACTGAGATCATGTCTGCACATAAGCGAAAGATCAAGGCTCTTGAAGTTATCATGAAGTAACTGTTCGTAGCTCAACTCTAGCTTCATGCCCTTAACCGACTTCTCGATTGGCACAAAATTGCGATAAAAGCGGTATGGAGGTCTCATACCAATGGTAGAGTCTCGGATCACCTTGTTGAGATTATCGTACGGGTTGCCTTCACTGACATCAGAACGTTTGATCGTGTATACACGTAGGAGGTTTCTTTGCTTGAAAGATTCTACATCTAATCCACTTTTAGATAATCTTCGCTCAATTTTTCTTGGATCCTCGAACGTGAGATAGACACACGATTCTCCTCTTTCGAGTCCCTTCGATATGTAGTAAGAAGTTACCAATTCCGCATATTTCTTATCGTCATAAAGAAGCACCGAATGACTCTTGGGCGGCAGGTCGTCAAGAAATTTTATTGGTCCATAATCTTCTCTTTCAGAAAACCTTGATTCCTTGTAATCCAAATACTTCATGCCAATTGCGTGCACAAATCTGCTGATTCGTTTGTGGTCTTGCAGAAAGTCCAAACCCTTTGCAGTAATTGAAATTGGTTCTCGAACAATCAGGTCCTTGGCTGCCATTTCTCCCAGATATCGTGAAAATTTATCGTAAGCAAGATTGCACCGTTGCTGTACTCGCGTAGGCTTTACCTCACCACTACTCCTCAATTCTTGCTCTATCCCTTTGAGAATATCGTTGTAAATTTCCATTCTAGTCCGTTTAGGTTTTGGTAGCTGGGATGAGTTGCTCGTGGCTATGGGCCTGCCTTTTTGTTGCGCGACGGGTTATTCACCTTTTAGCAAACACTCCCCAAGGGGCGTAACTGGTTTTAACCTAAAAAACAACTCCGCGTCGTGAGGGCTTTGAGACCAAGGAGATCTTCCTCATCTTACAGCGGACTCAATCTGATGCTCCTTGGCAGACTTCAACCCTCGTGGTCTACGATGAGAGTATCAGTCGAATTGAAACTCACCCATTGCGTTTGCGGGAGGGGAGGGTGAGAATTGGAAGAGAAACAAAAATCGAAGTTAAGATTCAGTCGGACAGGAAAAATCATACTGGGCGTAATCGCTGTTGCCGCAGTCGCGGGCGTCGCGGCCTTCGTAACCTTCACGCAGTACTTCCCATCTGTGCCGACGGGAGCAGTCGCTGCAAACCTAGTGGCGAACTGTGGTGTATCCACCACGACTGCATTGACCGTTACGCCAGCTACCGTAACAGCAGGGTCACCCTTCGCGTTGGTCTATAGTTGTTCATCAGGAACAGCCGCAATAACAGTGACAAACGGTCCTACCACCAAGATTCCAACAGAAGCACCAGCAATCGGTGCAGGTGGCATGCCTACCACCCTTAGTCTCATTGCTCCCGGCACCACGTGTACAGCCACTGCAGGAATAGCTCTTGCGCAAAGCACTGCTGTCAGCATTCCAACAGGCGACTACAACTATTGCGCGACTGGAACAACCGCTCCGGTAACCGGAGTCGTTAGCTTCACCGTAACTTGGGCTTAGACCATATCCCAAGCCGCCTCG
>VBBS01000058.1 GCA_005888745.1 Candidatus Bathyarchaeota archaeon
CTAATAGTAAGTAAACTCCTTACTTGGTAAGTAGAATATGAGAACTTGAGGACATTCAAGTTCATCCGAGACCCCAACGCTTTCGAACTGATGGCTGACGACACACGCAGACGCGTAGTCTACCTCCTAAGAGCAAAAGAAATGACCGTAGGCCAGATCCACCACGAACTTCAACTAACACCCCAAGCAATCTACCACCACATCCGCAAACTCCTAGACGCAGGACTGGTAGAAGTAGCGAAAGAGGAACGAGTCGGCCACTTCATCGAAACATACTACAGGGCAACAGCGGAAGTCTTCGAATTCATCCACGGCGAAGGAGGAAGCGAAAAGTACGGTGAACAACGAACCCGGGACGCTCTCCAGGCCATGAACCAGCTCGGCATCAACGCACACGTTGATGATGAGATCATCGCCAAGATGATGAAGATTGCGAAGCAGAAAGACAAACTTGCGCTGACTCCGGAAATGGAGGAAAGTATACAGGCGCTTGAAGGACTTGACTTTATCGGAAAACAACAGATCGCAGACTACGTCAACCTACTCGTAATGAGCGACAAACAATTCGAAGAATGGCTAAACTTCGAGAGGATCCGACGCAACCTGCTAAAATCTGCGGTAGCCCAGCCTATTCAAGTCACAGTCAAACAGTCTAGGGCAAAGTAGGTCTTTCCGAGAAATTATGAAACCGGTTTGTCTCTAGAACTCTAGCGCTCGCACTTGGGGCTATCGCGCCGCGAACTCGATCACAATCTCCCTCAGAGTCTGAAACTGTTTGGTTCCATGAATCTTGATCTCAATCGGCTTCTCAAGATGACTCTTCGGCGTAATCTTGAGATACCCGGGGTGAGGAGATAGCGTTCCCTCGATAACGTGCTTCATCAAGAGCTCAGAAATCTCCTCCCTCTTGAGTTCGAAATCAATCCTTGAACCGAGCTCACTTGTAGTTGTGGGGGTGTTCTTTCTGACGATCCTCTCGGGGACGGCGTGACGCAATCGACGTATCCCTAGATCGAGGATTATAGGAATGAATGGAAGCAAGAAGACACCGTAGAGCGGTCCGGAAAATCTTAGGACGAAGTCGAGGTACAGGAGGAGAGCGAGGACTGGCACGCTCAACGCGAGACCGAAAACAAGAGAAGTCCTTCGCTTTCTTACCCCGATGATTCTAGTCTTGCTGAAGTAGAGACCGTAGCCTGGGGAACGCCCGCGGGACAGGAAGACACTGGCGAGACCTACTATCTGTTCTTCCGGACGATAAACCTCGGCTCTTCCGGAGGATGACCTCATTGCGGAAGAATCGAACGAGTCCACAATACGCTCGCTCCTTCACCAATTTTTGAGGACGTCTGTTTCTAAAGAGTCTTTTTGACCCACTTATCGGGCCATTCTAGTAAATTGACGAGTCTGGCCTTAAACACCAGATCCCAGTTGTAATTCTGGGGATGCTACCAGTGCCTGAAGAAGTCGTAGTCAAGCCTGTAGCTGACCAGCCTGCTCTCCTCATGGAGAAGGAGAGGGAGAGGGTTCTAGTTGTTGCAGACTTGCATCTCGGATGGGAGGTCTCCCTGTCCCATCAAGGAATACACGTGCCCTCGCAGGTCCCGCGTTTACTTGAGAAGCTTCGAAAGATCATCAACGACACTCATCCCCAACAACTCATCCTCCTCGGCGATGTGAAGCACGCGGTTGCGAAGGTTGAGTTAGAGGAATGGAAGTATGTCCCGGAATTCTTTGAGGGTCTCGTCAACATAATCCCGGATGTCCAGGTTGTCCCGGGCAACCATGACGGAAACCTGGAACCCCTTACTCCTCCAAGCGTAAAGATCAGCACGTCTGAAGGAATATCCGTCTGGGACCGCGTGGGTCTGTTTCACGGCCACGCTTGGCCATCACCGCCCTTGTTGAGGTGCGGGTTCTTGGTGATGGGGCATCTCCATCCTGTAGTCGTCTTCAGAGATCCATTGGGTTTCCGCATAACCCGCCAGGCATGGGTCCGGGCCAAGAGCAGTGGACAGAAGCTAGCGGAAGGAGTTCTGAAGCATGAATCGGTCAAATGGGAAGGCGACTCGACGGAGGAGTACAGGAAAAAATTCGGCGTATCTGTTGTTGATGCTGAGTGCATCATAATGCCTAGCTTCAACGACTACCTTGGAGGGCAGCCGATCAATCGGAGCTTCAAGGAGGGCTGGACGGATCTCTACCGGGAATATATGGGTCCTGTACTGAGATCAGGCGCGGTAGACTTTGAGAATGGTGAGGCCTACCTGTTCGACGGAACTTACCTAGGAAGAATTCAGGACCTAAGAAAGCTAGATCAAGAGACTGGCTAGTTCTGCTCGTCACGTGGCGCCATATTCGCGAGCATTGTTCTGAGATCGGTCCCGTTCAACTTTGCAATGTCCCGCAGTAGATCATAGTAGGATCGGACGTGACGCTTTCCATCTCTCGCGTGATAGAGGGCAAAGTTCGCGTACATTGTAGGAACAATCTCATGGTTGTACATCGGATACTGGGTTTCAGCGAGTCCCAGTTCTCCGAGCTGTTGTGAGATGACTCCTTCCTTAAGCTCTCCAACCTTTCTGCTCTTCCGTTTTCGCAGCCGCGCTTTGAGACGGTTACCCTCCATCCGGCAATCGGCGCTACAGTATTTTTCGCTGAACCAGCCGAGGAACGTCCGCTTGCAGACGAGGCATGTCTTGAGGATTTTCTTGTCGGTTGTTTCCAACGCTTCTTCCTTGCCGGTTGGGGTTTGTAGCTCCCTTGTCTACGTCGTACTGGTATAAAATCTGGTCGCATCTACACCGCAAAAAGTAATGGCCAGGCGGATTGTCCTTGCCTTGTTTTTTCACGACTTGAGTGATAGTAAGAGCTAAAGCAATACTCGTTGAACTCGGCCTTCGAGGGGCTGTCGGCTAGCCAGGTCTAGAAGGCTTATCATGAAAAGCCTGGACTCGCCGCGTGGCTTGGGAGCCATCATCCCTGGCCGCGAACCCACGAAATCGCCG
>VBBS01000014.1 GCA_005888745.1 Candidatus Bathyarchaeota archaeon
TTTCATAAGCGGATAATAAGAGACGTGGATAGCGTCACTTAACCTTGGCCTGCAAACCCTTTTTCATCGGGATTGCCTCTAAGCGCGCGGGGACGTTCATGGGCCAACTCGTCGTCAGTGAAATGGTCTCCCTGGACGGTGTCATGCAGGGGCCCGGTGGACCGGAAGAAGACACTGAGGGCGGGTTCAAGCACGGCGGCTGGCAGGCGCCTTTACTCGACGAGGAGTCGTTGAGCCTCATCACCATGGACATTGGGCGAATGGACGCCCTGCTCCTGGGTCGCAAGACCTACGACATCTTCGCCGCGTACTGGCCCAAAGCCACGACCAACAAGGAGATCGCGGACAAGCTCAACAGCGCACCCAAGTATGTGGCCTCCCGCAGCCGCCGCAGACTCGAATGGAACAATTCCACTCTCATCCAAGGAGACGTTTCCAAGGAGGTGGCCCGCATCAAGCAGAAGCACGGCGAAGTCCACGTGATCGGAAGCGGCAATTTGGTCCAGACGCTACTGCGGCACGACCTGGTCGACCGGTTCAACCTATGGGTCTACCCCCTACTTCTCGGCACCGGCAAGAGACTCTTCGGTGAAGGGACCCTGCCCGCGGGTCTCCGCCTTACCAGCTCTCAAGCGTTCCCCAAAGGCGCGATTCACCTGGCGTACGAGCATGCCGGGAAGCCCAAGCACGGCGACCTGTCCGTCAAAGGCTGAGCGGACCTCAGCCGTTCCCGAGGCGTTTCCTAGGCAATATCAGGTCGATGACGAGGACCATCTGCAATCAAGGGACACGGAACGAAACGTCGTAGCTGCCCCCTATGAGATCTTCCCAAACAACGAGGTTTGCGTCACGAGACTCAACTGCAATTGACATTTCTCGATTGGTCCCCGGGGTTTGGTAACCGTAAGAGGTAACACAGCAGGGTGACCCGAATTCGAGAACGCAAAACGAAGACACGACTCAACCCTACGCCTAAGGCCCACGCCTATCATAACCAAACGAATCAAGAAACCCAACGACGGAATGATCAAGGTCTCGCCGAACACATCGAACTGTTCCTGAATTCAGAATTCCGCGCCTTCCGTCAATCAGGGAAGCGCTTGACAAGATCCGAAATACGGGTTCGCATTCCTGTAGTAGAATAGACACAAAAAAGGGACAGTACAGTCCATCAGTACGGGTTAAGCCAGTCTGACATGGAACATACAGGATAGAGTGCAAGTGGCTAATTCCCGCATCATTGTGTGGGATGTCGGCCATGGAAGCAGCGTATCAATTCTCGCTCCCAACGGTAGAACAGGCATGCTGGATTTAGGAGCAAATACTGAAACAGAATTTTCGCCGATCAAATTTACCAAGAGTATGTGGCGATTAGATCGTCTCAACCACCTTACAATAAGTCATCCACACATTGATCATATTCGAGACATCCTCAACTTACGACTTTTAGAACTCGACACTCTTAATGCCCTTGAGATTCCGAAGGAGCAGCTGTTTGCCGAACGAATACAGGAAAAGGACCGCGATCTTCTGAATGCATACGTGCAACTCAAGCAAAGATTCTCTGGTCCGATCACTGCACTCAAGGATCCAAACAACCCGTCTTGGGGAGGACAGGGATACTTCAGCCACTATTCGATCAAGGCCGATTGGCAGAGTGAGCCTAACAATGCAAGCATCGTCACGTTTTACAGATCGGGGAAGTTTACGCTTCTATATCCTGGCGACATAGAATCGCGTGGTTGGAATGAATTACTTAAGAGCAAGGAATTTGTTAATGACTTGAAGAGCACGGCGTTCTTCATCGCTTCTCACCACGGCCGTGAGGCTGGATTCTCGAAGGAAATTGTCGAAACTGCAGCGCCACAGCTGGTCATTGTTTCGGACTCATGGTTCAAAGATACCTCAGTCACCGATCGATATTCCCACCTTGCCACCGGCTTTGAGGTAATCAATGACAACACGGGAACCAAGGAGAAACGCAGTGTCGTTTCGACAAGGGCTGACGGACGAGTGATTATCGATGTTTCTGACTTGGGGAATAAGACGACCGCAAACGTCCGAGTTAAGAAAACGTTGAGTTAGTGACCTGTTCAGATCAGTCTTATGGATCCATGATAGATAACGGGGGTTTTCAATGGCTGCCAACGAGCGAAATGAGGACTGGATATCGGACTATTACAACAAACTAATTTCTGAACAGAATTTCTCTCGATCCAGAAGAGATACTGTGACCAATTGGGGACTCACGCTGTTTTTGGCAGTCATTGCCGCCTATGGTGCATCCGTCACGAGTTCAGTTGAAATTTCGCATTTTTGGAGACTGTCTGTTCTATTGGTCGGCTTCGGTCTGCTTGTAAGATTTTTCTCCCAAGGTATGATTGCGTATGCCTTCCACGCAAAGTGGCGCTACATAGCCAATTCGATAGAATTACACCGAGCTTATGCGAGCCCCACCTTGGATGAAATCAGACGAAACATGAAGACCTACGACCATGGGAAGCGCACGACCGTCTCGCGGCGCCACATGCTGTGGTCGCAGCTACGCGCAGGCTTCTTGTTCATATTCTCAGTGTTTTTGATTCTGATCGCGGTCGAGCTAGTCCAAGTCTATCAGTTAGGACAATGGACATGGGAAGTCTGGGCGCTAATCATGGGGATAGCCGTCTACATCCTTTGGGAGATCTCCATTTTTGTTGATTATGGCCAGCTGAAAAGGCCGCCAGAAAGCGAACAGACTCCTCCCCGAATAGTCCGATGAACTCTCCAGTCTAGACGGCTACTCGTGCTTGTCGACGGACGGGTCCATCTTGCTAGTTCTAACATGATGAAAGACGAAGAACTACCTTCACTATCACGAAGAAGAGGATACAGAATCTTAGAACTATTCTATGGCGGCTACTAAGACGAGACTGACCAGCTGTGCGACGAAATCCTAAGCGGTCTCGGAGTAGTTAGTTACCTACCCTAGAGAATCAAACGAGGATTTAGCGTCTTTTGTAGTTCGCAAGTGGGACTCTTTGTTTAAGAGAAAGACGCGCCCTCAGCATGATCATCGCAATGAATGGCACTATCAGGATTCAGCATTATGTTCCACGATTCTACTTAGCTAACTTCGCAACCCAGCGCAAGCGCAGTCTTCTGATTCGCGTCTTCGATAAGACCGAGTCTAGAAGCTTCGAGACAAACATCGAGAACATTGCGGCGGAATCGCACTTCTACGACACGAGCAGCATCGGCTTCCGTTCGAAGCAATTGGTCGAGAAGCTTCTAAGTCGAATGGAATCACGGTTCGCAATTAGCTATGGCAAAATCATTCGAGAAGAAGACCTGTCAAAGCTGTCCTTGGAAGAGAGAGCATCAGTCGCATATTTCATCGTAATGCAGGAACTCAGGACCAGAGAGTACAGGGAAACAATGAGCGACATCATGAGACAATTGAGACAAAGACTATCTGGAGAGAAGCTCTCCGAGGAACTCGACCGACAACTCAGAGAGGAGGCAACTGAGGAATCAATCAAGGTAGCTCAAGCGGCTATGCTGTTCAAAGATGGTCCCGAGTTTGCAGGAATTATAGGAGCTATGAACTGGATCCTGCTTCGCAACAAAACCGATAAGCCATATTGGACTTCTGATCATCCAGTGAATCGGCATAACGACATAGATCAGCCACTCCTGGGAAACCTCGGTTTGTTAAATCCAGGAATACAAGTCTTCTTTCCACTGAGCTCAATGCTAGCGCTATTCATCTTCGACCCTACGATGTACAGCACTAGTATCGACAAGTACGAGATCACCGATCCCCAGAATGTGATATTTCAGAACAGCTTGCAGGTGCAGTGGTCAACGAGGCATGTTTTCTCCGTCAATGATGACTTCTCTCTAGCAACGGAGGTCATACGGAAGATGCCCCAAGTGCGAGACGTCAAGAGGAAGCGATTCATTGAAGTCAATTGATTTTGACCATTCCGCTACATGAGTTGTCTCAGAAAGTCCCGCGATCAGAGCAGGGAGTTTACCCGATAGCTCGATCACCAGCGATATCATATTTTTCGCATTTGGCGACGATTAGTAACGTTCACCGGCCGTTTCTTCTGCATAGGGGTGTAAGCCTCCAATCCGTTCTTAGCTACGAAAAAGGGAAGGTGGTTCCAACCGTTAATTCGCGGACGTTGCCTCCTCTGGAGGCCCCGTAACCCGCTAGGTTGTCATTACCTAATCTAGGGAGATGCTTCTGAGCTATTTATCCTAATATCTGGAAAGCTATTACAGACACAATTTGCCCAGTCCTAAGAAAGACTACTTGGGACTATTTGGTTCGATAGTCCGCGCCGGTTTCCTAGGTGAAGGTCTCCGCTTCCAGAGGAGCAATTATGCTCTGAAGCCAATGCTACTGGGAAAGTATGATGTTTTGCGTTCGATATTGAGCCCAGGCTCTGAATTTGAGCGTTTAGTGAAGGATCTACCGAGAGACTTCAAATCGGTGGCTAAAACCGAGTTATACCGCAAATCTTCTGGATGGATTGAGAAGGGGGAAAAGGACAGAAAGTTCAAGGAAATTCTGGTCCGCGAGAAACCCTTCATCGTCCCGATCCTTAGCAAGCAAACTGTTGGTATCGACACATCAGGTGAATCTGATGGGACATACATTTGCATTGCATGTCTTTGTGACGCCAAGTGTGGGTACGCCTTTCTCGACCGGCATTTGCAACTACCTAAGGCAAAAGAGCCTGTCGAGCTGAAATGGGCGAAACTAAATCGCGACTATCGGAAGAAAGTGATGGAAAATTTGCAGATCTTGTTTCAAATGTCCGCGAGCGCAATTCTGATAATCAAGACAAATGCCCTCGTCGGACGCGAAGAGAAGCTGACTGATGTATTCGTAAAACTGATTGACGGTTGCTTCTCCGGCTACAAGCATAACGAGGGCGAGGCTAGGGCCAAACTAAGAAGCAGATTCTTCGAATTAACTGACGACGTTCAAATTCATTGCGACTCAGACTTTACGCCGTTGACAACTCCAGTGATCGTCCACCAACTTGTAAAGACCTTGTCCGGAGGTCGCCCTTTCACTCCACTCCATGTCGTTTTGAAATCAGAGGCCTCCCATCCGATCCAATTGTCGGACATTATTTGCGGAGCAGTGAAATCCTTGATACAAGAGGATAAGGAGTCAGAACTAGGATTCAAGCAAATCTCGTTCAATAAGAAACTGAAGGGAAAATCCAAGGATGCGAAAGTCTTCGTTTGGGAAAATCAAGCACGTGACCCAGGTGTCGAGAGTCGTAAACCTTTGGCGCGGACGTTGCCTCCTCTGGAGGCCCCGTAACCCGCTGGACTCTCGCCCTTTGGTACCTAAGCCAATAGCAATGGCCGTTGCGACTTATTTAACTCAGTATCTGTACATCATTTCCAGATAGTGGATACAGCAAGGAAGGGCCCTGGATACACTGACTAGCAGTTTCGTTCTCTTATCTGAGCAATGGCGGAAAAGCTCCTCAACCCTACAATGTCGAGTCAGAGGAGCGACTGGGGCGAACGACTGAACGCCAATCCGAAACTGGGGTCCAGCCGGCAATAGTTTCTACGACGATTCCCCTCCCTCTCCCACGTTTGTACTTGGACATAATCATCGAAGGATCATGCAGAACATAGAACGGCCCTCCTTCTGCCAGCCATGCCAGAAACACACCAATCACCAGATCCGATACCGATCAGACCCCGACTTCGTCGGCAGAGTGTTAGAGTGCGAGAACTGTGGACAAGGAAAACTCGAACCATTGGGTCCAGGAACGTGCTGTCAAGAATGTTGACAAGAATCCAAGACATGTGGCTACTAGACCTACGCGAAGGTCCCGACGAGATCGGTCCCAAGAAAAGATCGACAAGGCCGATCCATGAAATGTTCACAGAAACGGTGTGTCATACACAAACCCCAGACTCGTAAGTCCTTGAATACGAAAACTCGCAAATTCTCGAGAGCAGACTAATTTCTCGCATACAAACAAGAATGGTCGTACAGCCGTGAGACAGCGACTACCATACACAGCAACAAGGTCGCACACTGCTTCGAGAAACTTCTCCCGCCGTTTGCTTTTCATCGCGCACCCTTTTTAGCGACTTGATGTCCAAAGAACGCGACAGGAGCTTTGACATCAAGTCAGCCAGAGCAAGATCCTAAGGCGTTACAGGCGATCTATACCCAAGCCTTGACCCTCAGGGACCTCATTTGGAAGGATGCTAATTTCAACGTCCCTTCTACGATGCACCAGTACGAAGCCCTCAAAGCAAAGTTGACGGCGATTGACAAGTTCGCCAAAGGACACCTCCCCATCATAACGTACAGCAATTATGATTTGATAGGATCTCGTTCCTCCGCTCGCCTAGCAGTAAGTCAGATGTGCGCTTACATTGATGCCAAGTTTGTGGAGCATACCAAAGAGCCTGATATACAATCAGTTGCCGGTCCAGTGGTGAACTTTCTATTGATGCTTCCCGAATACGGACTTACGATAAGGTGGGGTGTCGCTGCTGCAATGTTGAGTTCTCTCGAAGTCATTACGAATAAGAAACTGGCTAAGCTGAATCTCGACAACTCGGGCGAATTTGACAAGAGGCTGAACAGATTGAATACAGCCCTCAAAGAGAGAGGCATTGAGATACCCGTATTGCTGCTTTCGGGTCTGTACAAGGTACGGAGCAAAGTCGTTCACGAAGGCAAAGAACCTACATCGGAGGAAATGGCTACCATTTTCGACATCCTGACATCGTTACATGAGAAAACGAAGTAGATTTTGAGATTCGGAACTTGAACCTCTCGCGGTGACGCTAACGGGTCAACCGTCTATTCCTGTGAATGGGGTGATCACGAGACCGCCTGATCATATAGGTCAAGAACATCCCGCGCGACGAAGTCGCAGGTTTCACGGGGCTAATGTTGCTCAACCCCCACATTGATTAGGTTGCTCCGAATTTCTTCATACAGCTTGTCTCTTGTCTTGTCAGAATAGTTATCGTAGTATAGTTCTAGAATCCTGTATCCTTTCTTCCGTAAGAGAGATCGTAGTTCTTCGTCCTTCGCCATCTGAGACTTTCCGAGATGGACCCGGCCGTCAACAAACACGATAAGCGGTCTTGACTCTAATGGGAAGTAGAAGTCGGCCGTCGTTACATGTATCTCGACCTGTGTCTGATACAATATCCGGTTGTCTTGTAGTTTGATGGCTAGTTCTTGTTCCATTCGTGAGGGATTGGCGTTTAGTCGTTCGCGCCAGTCGCTCCGCTGACCCGACATCTTTGGCATTGAGCCATCGTTGAGTTATTGCTCAGATACGAATACGAAACTGCTGGCTTGACTGTTGCAGAACGATTATCGGGACTCAGCCGAAGACACGGGTCCTCTGCAGCCCCGGTGTGTAGTGGACTAGCAAGGGTCGAAAACAATGACCCGGCCAATGATTGGCTTTGGACTCAAGAACCAAGCGGAGCCTTATGGACGGGAGTTCGAATCTCCCCTTGGCTCCGAATCTCCAAAAGGTCTCTCCCAGAGATAAGCTAACTCTCTAAAGGGGGCTCGGGCATGTCGCGGGTCACTAGGAGTGACAGCCTGTGGAAATCCAAGGTATAGGCGGTGTCTTTGCCCTCCCTTTCAAGGAAGTTTACGATTACTTGAAGGGCGTGAAGGAAACTCGCGAGGTCGAGAAACAACTAGGCAGGGTTCTACAGTCGCTCAGTCTGTACAAGGCGGCCCTGAAGGCCTCTGAAGAGAGCGGGACAGCATTCATGACCAATTACAACCATGTCAGAGTCCCGATCTCAGTCAAGGATGCTAGGAATATCTTGACGGGTTACATCAAGAACACTAACGATTTTGCGGACATTCTGTCAAGCATTGGCATGTTTGCAAACGAATGCCACGATCTTTTGTCTAGTAGCTTTGCTGGGTTCATGGAAAAGGTCAAGGTCCGCAAACCTGTCGTTCACGATCTGCTTACTTTCTTCGGAAATAATTACAATCCGAAATCTGGAGTGATTGATCTCACCAAACTCCCGATCTTGGTAAGGATTTACGGTCCTAAAATCGGTTTCAAAGAAAGCAAGCAATCGTCTCAGGAAGTCGCTCAAGGCAAGGAGATGGCGGGAAAAGCCATCGACAAGACTAAGGAGATATTGGATCAACCATCTCTTCCTCGTATCATTGAAAGACGGTTGAATAGAGATGTTGAAACGGCAACTCGAAGACTCGCAAAGAATCTGAAGACGCTTCACACGAACAAGCCGGTAGAAAAAGAACTTTGGGGAAACGCGCCGACATGGTTCACTGAAGTCATGGACATAAGCGACCAATTGCAAGAATAGTTCCAAATCCTTTCAAAACGTGGGGTATTGCAGTACAACCGATACGGGTTCCCGCAGCTGAGGAATCGAGCCTGGATCAAGACCAGGCGAGGATTTTCCCCGCCGTAGTTGAGAGATAGGAGTTCTACAATAATACCGCTATGTCCTACAACTGAAAATGGAAACTTGCGGCGCCGTCCACCGTGGCGGGTCTAATTCGAGTCTCGTCTACGTTCTTCTTCATTGCATAGAACGACAACTCGTTTGCACTGTTCAAGGCTGAGCATTCCTACATGAGCCTCTTTCCTTGGCAGGCCCATGTGTTGAGACAGCCACGCGTACAGTTCCTTGCGGTTGGGAAAGAGTTCTTCAAGAGACTTCTTGGCGTCGATACGTGCTTTACTCAGTTCTTGGTTGGCGAGGCTACCGAGTGGCGTTCCATCCGGATGCGTCCCTACAGAGGCTCGACAGGTCCAGCAGACCCAGCGGGGCTTCCTAGCTTGTCATAAGCTCGCCCGTACCATTCTTCTTCAGAGACAAGTTGGGCTGGCTTGTTACAGTACGGGCAGATCGGATTTCCTGCTCTTGAAACCAAGATCTGAATCGCCACCCTACAAAAGCTGAGCAGCACGACTAACGCGAACTTTGGGGCTGAAACTACTGGCTGGAACTCTCAGTGAGATGTTTGGAATCGCCAGCCTCATTTAGAGGTTTGAAGTCGCTTGCTCCACAGCGCCAGCAGCGCTCTTTGTCTGAGGCAACTTTAGCTTCACAATATTTGCAAGTGACCATTTGGACTGCGGTTTTCGCTCGTTCCTCGGCTTTGACCTGCTCGATTCTTTGCGCGTCGTGTTTTTGCCGCAAACGATAAGCCGCTTGAACAATAGGACCCCTCAGCTTTGCCGTGAAATCTTCGTCACTCATTCTCCCGAAGTGGAAAAGATGTTCTCCTTGACTATCAGCGATCGAAACCCAGTGCGCTAGTGAACCGCCTTTGACAATTCCACCAATTTCAAGGAGATCAATATAGACGGCCGCTCTCACTTGCCTCGACACGATACCCTGCCGTTCAAACCAAATGAGTCGGTCAGACGTTAGAACCAAGAAACCAGAATTGGTGTCCTTCACGGTATCGTATTTGCCGGTTGCAACTTGTTCGTTGTGCTTCATGACTAGTCCTTTCTGAACTGTCTTAGATCTTGCAACTTGTTCCTGTGTCTCTCGGTTTCCGCTCCAAGCGGTCAGAACTTGTTCTCCTGGTTTGAGAGATATCGCTTGAAGCCAAGTTTGCCCAGCGGGATTGAAAATGTCCGTTCTCGTTCCGCCTCCGGAACGAATTTACTCATGTAATTTTGAGTACAAAAGAGCTACGGCATACGCCGCTGATGGCGCGTGGAATAACTGCTACTATTCGGCGCATAAGTATCCGTTTCGGAATTAACCGTCGCTCGTTGTAACCAGGGCGTCCAGCGTTTCTAGGAAATCTTCCTCACGGCCGATCGGAAAGACCCCGGAGGCGGCTACCGTGTGGCCGTCGCCGAATCCACCTACCTTCTCACAGGAGTCCGGCAGTATCCTGGATAGCGGTGGCCGCTTGCCGGTCTCTATCATCTTCGATAGCGGTTGGGGGGCTCGTCCCGAGACCTTGACCAACGCCGAGGGGAGTTTGCCCCATCCTGGCGCCTCGGGTGGTACGTTCATCATCCCTATCAGGTACTTGACAGGGTTGACGAATCTCTGGTAGCTGAGGTATGAGCAGAAGCTTCCCACAACTTTACCGCTCATTCCCCTGTAATTGTCCCTGGCATGGAACCACTGGATATTCTTCATCTGTGAGAGACTCTCCTTGCGGATCTTTTCCATCATTCGCTGGTTCGCATTTTTTCTCTCCTCCTCGAGTCCCTTTG
>VBBS01000059.1 GCA_005888745.1 Candidatus Bathyarchaeota archaeon
AACTACAGCCAGGTCTTGAAAGATGAGATCAGGTCGAATTGCCAGGTCCTAATTACTGAGATTGAGTCGCAAATTTCCTCGCGGGACTTTTTGTTCGTGTACAATACCAAAGGCCTGCTAGTCTATCGCCCGTATCATTCCAAGGAGGCAAAGGCATCGTTCTCAGGAGGAGTGGATGCCGAAGTTCGACTATGGGAAGACATCGTGCAACTCGGACTAACAAGAAGAATAGCTTTTGTGCACTTCGAACCGGATGTCAAACTAATGCTGACTGCAAAGACAGGGATTAATGAGGAATTTGTGGACCAAATCTGGACTCTGCTAAAGATATGGAAGGTCCCTCGAGACATGGTGAAAGGAATGGTTTCAAATCGAGGAAACGTGAAAGAAGTGGAAGACATACTGAATCGGTCCAATCTAGCGCAAGCAGACAAGGCTAAGCTGGAAAGGGAATTTCACGACAATTGGGAGACGGCGAAGGTTGAGTTATTGAGGAAGTATCTGTCTAACGGAGTTCAGGTCGACGACCGCAATGTTGGAATCTGGCTAGTAAAGAATAGCAAGTCATTCCAACTTGAGTCATTAAATGTGGCCCATTTTCTTAGAAATGGAACCCCTAGAGGAAACAATTGGGAGTCAACCGCAGGGTCTCTGATCGACGATAAGCTGGTCAAATCGCAGGTATCGGGTCGCTAAGCGTTGTCGGGCAAGGAGTGTTTGTAACATGTTGTTCGCTGCATATCAATTTACAATAGGCACTCAGAAACCAGGAAACAGGTTCAGACCGTGACGGTCCGAAAGGATCATGTGAAGATTCAGGCGATGGTGCGTTGGTATAGAGCTGGTGACGAATGGTTGGACTGTTAAGAACATCTCTTTGCGGTCTTAAGGAGCGCTAGGAGACTTTTTTGGGCCAGCTGGTAGCTACTCGACGATCATCTTCGAGAAGGCAGAATCGAGAGTCGAACAGTTCCAACGCAGGCTCCTGAAACACCTCCTCTTTTTGGTACCATTCGAGGAAGAAACGGTACCATCTCAAGATTTCTGCTTCATCTGCTGGTACCATTTACGGTTACCAGACCCGTTACCATTCGAGAAATGTCAATTGCAGTTGAGTCTCGCGACGCAAACTGCGTGTTTGAGAAAGCTCGCAGCAAGAGGCGTTTGCATCTTTCAATCTATGTCCCATGATTGCAGATAGTAGAGGTCAACGACCTGATTCTGCCTAGGAATCGCCTTGGAAACGGCTTGGGGTCCATTACGATGTTAATGTCAGTGGAGACCTGTGGTCTGTAGTAGGGGAATGTTGATGGGTCCGTGTTAGGATCCGGTTAGCCGGCGACGGTCGAGAAAAATAAGGTATGAGTGCGAGTCTCGCGACGCAGAACTGCCTTTCTCTGCATCTGGCTGAACGCTTGGCCGAAGGTTCTCTGGATTAGCCTAGACACGCTCACGCTCTGTGACTGCGCAATTTAGGGGAGGCCCATACGATGTCAAGAGCGAAGTCGTGAAGGCATCAAGGGAGACTTGGGCTGATCTGACTCCTGAGGCAAGGTCGCTCGTAGGCACACTATGGGCGGACAAGACCGGTGTCGACCTAGTGCTCACAACTTTAGACCCTGTACAGACCAAGGAGAAGATTCTGTCTATGATTGCCAATATTCTTGAACAGAAGAAACGATATCCGTTGGGTCGGGCTCAAACACCGCCAAGATGATTCTTCCAATCAAACAATAGTAGCCGCCATTCAAACAGTACGCAAAGGTTGCCCGGTCAGACGTTCCGAAGCTGTTTTATTGGCCGGGGCTGATCAAGACAGGAAAGATTTAGTTGAGGGAGAAAAGTTAGTAATGTGGAGAAGGCAATGGCCGTGCTTAAAGTGGACGATCGCTACCGGGTTGTGCTGGCCAAGGAGGTTCGCAGGTTTTTGAAGGTTAAGCCTGGGGACAAAGTGTTGGCGATTCTGTCTTCGGAAGGGGTCTTGATGGTCTCTCTTAAGGGAAAGAAGTTCAACACTTCTCTCCCTGGATTTCGCTATAGGGAGCGGGATCACGAAGCTTCTCGGTTCTTGTTCAAGAAGAACTAGAATTTTCGCTCGCGTTCGGCTCCCTTTTTCAGGTTCTTAGTGAACCAATCGTCATCCAGATTAGCTTGCCGTGGTCCGAGAGCCTAGAATCTCTAGCATTTCTTCCACGGTAGTTATCTTCACTCCTTTGAATCTCTTCAAGCCTAGCAGGTGTTTGTCTCCCGAGACTAGGTGGGACGCGTTCCCTTTGAGGGCGGTGCCGAGCACAATGTCATCCTCAGGATCTTGAGCAATTATCTTTCTTGTCAGTCCAGTAGAAACGAAGACAGCTCTTCGGACGAGGATTGATAGGAACGAATCGAGCTGGGACCTGCTGACCTCGGCAAATTTTTCTCTTGACATGACCTCGCTAAACTCGGCGAGCATCTGGCGAGAGGAAACTATCTGGTGTCGTTCTAGCAGCTCGGTGACTAGTCGTCTTGGCTTTCCGTGACCCACGAGGGCTGATATCAGGACGTTGGTGTCCACAACAACCCGCAGAATCAGGTACGCCCTAGTCTCTCCGCTTCTCGTCCCTGTACGATTGTATCGATGCTAGTATGTCCCGCTCCGTCGGTCTCCGCTTCCTCCTGTAGCGCTTGTCGATTTCGCGAAAGAGTTCCTTCAGCTCCTCGCCCAAGGGTGGAAGTTCAAGCTTCGTTACTACGAGCTTGTTTCCTCTCATATAGACCGCCAGCTTCGTCTTAGCGCTTATCCCTAGCTCTCTTCTGATCCTCTGGGGTATCACTATCTGCCCCTTCGTGCCTACTACGGCGATTTCAGGCTCTTCCATTTTCTACCAAGTATGACTTTCATACTCGCTCGATAAATATATTCCAGAACCCTCGTTGCCCACTAGATCATGATAGACGAACAGACTACTAGCGCGCTCGTGTGCCCCTCTCGAGTCTCTTGTGCCATCTTTTGCACAGCCAGGTAGAAGATTA
>VBBS01000037.1 GCA_005888745.1 Candidatus Bathyarchaeota archaeon
CTGGGAAGTTAGGGGTGAACGCGATCAAGAGATCCAGCGCAAAGAGAGCGTAGGCACCCCAGAGTATGGGACGACTCTCCCGTTTCTTGCCGATCAGTTGGCCGAATACGAAACAGAGTGACGTGGGGATCAGTAGCATCAAGAAGATCTGGAATATGTCGGATGCTGGGTTCGGGTTCTGGAATGGATAGGCGGAATTTGTCCCATAGTATCCTCCTCCATTTGTGCCTAGCTGCATAATGCCGACGAGCGAAGCGACGGGGCCTGCCAAGATTGTTTGGGTAGCTCTCGTCGTCGCACCCTCGACTGTCGTGACGACTTGGTATCCGGTCAGGGTCTGAGGAACTCCCAGGCCAACAAATGCAATCGAGGCCACGAAGCATAGGGGGAGCAGTATTCTTGTCAGAGATCTCGTAAAGTCGACGTAAAAGTTACCCAAATCCTTCGAGTGGGCGATGAACCCTCGAATCATGGCGATAGCCTAGCTGCACTAGTAAACTGCAAGAACTGGACGGCCATCATCTGGCTAAGATAGGAAAGACCGGGAACTCCAGTTAGATTACTGCAGTTCGGGAGTTGAACACAATTTCCCTCTCCGTTGTAGTGTTGCAAGTTGGTGTTAGTGGCGAAGCTGATGACCTGCATGAACGCCAAGTCCCATGAGAGACCTGGAAACCCTTGAGGGTTCAACGGAAGAACGCCTTGAACTGAGAATATTACGAATGCGATTGCCATCTGGAAAATATTGACAATGACTGCGGCGAGAAAGTATTCTTTCCAGCCCATGCCGCGAGCTGGATCAACGCCCACGAGTCGAAAGATTCCCCGCTCGACAGGGTTGAGTATCTTGTCGAGGCGGCTAGGTGCTAGCGTGAATACTCTAGTAATGTGTGGTGACAGGAGGCGGCCTGATAGGATGGCTATAACCAGAATCGTGATGAGTATGAATAAATTGCTCGGGTCGATCAGCCGCTAACAGCCTCCATGGCACGGCCTCAGAGTTCATTGCGAGTTAATCTATTTCCGGTGACTGAAGGAAGCCCCTACAGCCGAGGTCGCGTTCAAGATATCGCCGTTGGACCCGGAGCCCTTGTGGGTTTTTAGAACAATCGAGCTGACGGTGCTCTTGACGCCCTTGACTTTCATAATCTTGTTCTTGAGGACATCTCGAAACTCTTCAATGTCTGAAGCTGAGACAACGGTTACAATGTCAAACTCGCCAGTGACCTCGTAGAGGTCGACTACCTTGTCGAGACGGGATAGAGCCTGGACTACATCGTCCATGTATGGCGATTCCACGAATATGCTAACGAACGCGATGAGTGAGGCCATGTTGACTCGACTGGCTTCGCACACGCAGCCCTGGCGGTAATTTATGCATTTCTTGCGAGAAAGCTAGCCATTCTCAGGTTGCTCTAAACATCCCTCGCGCGACACACCGAAGATTCACAATCGAATGGTCAGCTTCAGCAGTCGCTATCGAGTTTCCATTCAATCGGCGGGGATGTTGCAACAACTAAAATCCCGCGGCCTGGGTTACAACGAGCTTATGCCCGGACGGCTTCTCAACGAAGCGAATGAGCAGGAGCCTAGCTCTAGCCATGAGTTCGTCCATTTCACCTATGCCTCAGGACGACTTCCGAGCAAGCTGGAAGACGAGCAGGACGAACTCAAAGTTAGCCCAAGAGAAGACTTTCTCCTCGATGTTGCAGCTCAGCATCGGCGAGGGAGTAAGAGCGGCCCTGGGCCAGGCAATCCTCGGAGTTCTAAACGGCCAAGGCCTATTCAATGAAGCAACCGCACCAAAAGAGTTTCACAGGAAATTACAAACGATATTCGGCAACGGCGCGACGGTCCTCGAAAAAGTCATCATCAAAGATCTGTTCCGGAAGCTGAACATTCAATACAATTCTCAAGATCACTTCGACTATGGCGAAGCCCTTGAGAGGGCCAAAGACGCCTGCGCGGTGGAGGCTCCAACAAAGTGAGCGCAGCGCAGATGCTAGAAACGCTTCTCTCCTCGGAGATCACGGGAGACCTGCTGGTATTGTTCCACCGCAACCCTGGACTCATCGACACACTCGACGGCGTCGCACGCCGCATTGGAAGAACAGGCAATGCGATCGAAGAAGACGTTCGGGGTCTCGTGAATCTGGGTATCCTAAAGACAAGGAGGATTGGTCGTTCAGAAGTCTTGCTCCTCGACCGTGCCAGGGACAGGGAAGTCTTGGACGCTATCGCGAAGCACCTGAGGAATCTGGAAGGAGTCGAGAAAATTGACAACGCCAAGTTCTAGAACAGAAGTCTCTGGATTCGACCAGTTCTTCACGGGAAAAGCCGGGGAAGGTGGAAGGGTCCGGACGGGAATAGCCGTCAGTTTGAAAAAAAAGATGCCGTCCCATCTTGACATCTCCGCCTCCACAGATAGCCTTGCCAGGAGGTTAGGGCATGATCCCTTTCCTCAAATGCGACTTATGCAAACTGTATCTCGGTTTCATGGGTCGGTTCACGTTCGTGGGTGAATGGACTGTAGAGGATAAGCTGGAGACATATGCAACTTTATCGGCCCGACGGAGCGGAAGACTCGCATGTCTGCATATTCTGATATGCAACCTTGAATGACGAACACGAAGGGAAGCAGTTGTCTCGATGGAAGTTCACAAGACCATACTAGATGTCATTGGAAACACGCCTCTCGTCCGGCTGAACAAGGTCTCGCAAGGTCTCGAACCCACTATTCTCGCGAAGCTGGAAAACCTCAACCCGGGAGGAAGCGTTAAGGATCGAATCGGGATCGCAATGGTCGAACAAGCCGAACAGAAGGGGCTCCTAAAACCCGGTGGAACGATCATAGAGCCCACATCAGGAAACACCGGAGTTGGATTGGCAATGGTTGCCTCCGTAAAGGGCTACAAGATGATCTTCGTCATGCCCGACAAGATGAGCGAGGAAAAAAGGAGCATCCTTCGAGCATATGGAGCAAGGGTGGTCGTGACCCCTACAAACGTTCCCCCAGAATCTGCTGAACATTATACCAAGGTGGCGGAGAGACTGGCGAAAGAGACTGCGCGCTCCTACATGCCTAACCAGTATGAGAACCGGGCTAATCCCGACGCTCATTACCGGACAACAGGACCCGAGATTTGGCGTCAGACCGAGGGAAAGATCGACGTTCTTGTCTGCGGCATGGGAACCGGCGGGACCATCACGGGAATAGGCCGATTTCTAAAAGAGAAGAAAAAGGGCCTGAAGGTTGTCGGCGCCGATCCGGACGGGTCAATTTTCTACCCACGATACCATGGACACAAGGAAGAACCCCACCAGTACAAGGTGGAAGGGATAGGAGAAGACTTCATGCCCGGGACAATGGACATGTCAATTGTGGATGATATCATCCAAGTCTCTGACCGGGACGCGTTTCGCATGGCAAGACGACTGGCACAAGAAGAAGGAATACTCGTAGGAGGGTCAGGGGGCACAGCAGTCCACGCGGCAGTGAAAGTCGCCGAGCATTTGCCCGAGGACAAGACGATTGTAACGTTGCTCCCGGATACCGGAAGGAACTACCTCAGCAAATTATTCTCTGACCAATGGATGAGAGAGCAAGGCTTTCTGTAGCATCAAACGAGGAGCTTGAGTTGAGGGATAGGGATGTGATGAATCTCTTGGACCAGCTCGAATTGTACGCTCTGCGAGTTGGAGAGGGAAAGGCGAGCCAGAAGGAATACTGGCTATTCGTGTACAAGAGCATGAAAAGTGGCCTGCTAATGACGAAGGCTATGGAAAAATATCTAAACTACAAGCTCCAAGGCCTTGGAGCTAAACCCCAAGACTAGATTAACCGCTCCTTCAAGCTCATAGGTCAGCTGCTTACAATCCGGCCCGACTTGAGGAAGACTTTGGACGGGGCTTCGTTAACGACCTCCAGATTGTGCGTGGCGACAACACATGTTGCCCCTTCCCCCTGAACCATATCAGCAACCATTCGCATGAGTTGTTGAGAATTCTCTTGGTCGAGGTTTCCAGTAGGTTCATCCATGAAGACCAGTTCTGGCCTGTTAGCCACCGATCTGGCCACGGCCACGCGTTGCTGTTCTCCAGCGCTCAACTGGGAAGGCCGGCGCCGTTCCTTACCTGTAATTCCTACGCGACGGAGAAGTTCTTTGGCACGATCTTTCCTCTCTGCATCTGGCTTTCCTTCGAATATCATTGTAAGCATGACATTTTCCAGAACAGTTAGTTCATCGACAAGGTTGTAGTTTTGAAACACGAATCCGAACGAATTCCTCCTGAGTTTGGAGAGTCTTCGCTCGCTCATGTTCGAGACTTCGACCCCCTCGAAGTAGATTCTGCCTGATGTCGGCTTGTCAAGTCCTCCTAGAAGGAAGAGCAGTGTTGTTTTGCCTGAGCCTGATGGTCCGTAAACTGCTAGCAGTTTTCCCCTGGTGATCTTCAGGTTTACATTGTCCAGCGCGACTGTTTTCCCAGATCCTTTTCCGTAGGTTTTGGTGAGGCCTTCTGTTCTTAGAATGGCCGCGTCATCCAAACCGGAAGACCTCTTGAGGCCGGACCCGTGAGATCCTAAGCGCGGGATAGATTGCCGCGGTCAATGAGACTGATATTGCGAGAAGGGTGGCGTAGATGAAGGTGGATGGCACCAAGATGATGGCGACATTGATTGTTTCTGCTACTGGTATTGATATTATATTGAGAACGACATAGGAGATTCCCAGTCCAAGTAGCGTTCCAAGAATCCCGATCAGGAGGGATTCATACAAGACGAGCCTGATGATCTGGCTGGAGGAAGCTCCTGTGGCTTTGAATATGGCGAAAGTTCGCATTCTCTCCCGGAGGTTGTTGAGGTTCGAATTCGTTATTCCCAGAACGGCGCTGAGAGACACAATGATTGTTATGTCAGTCCCGATCGCTTCGAGAGAAGCGAATATGGGTGAGATCTTAGAGGGGGCTTCGCTGGTTCTGAAGGCATCGGCGGTCGGTAATAGTGTCCGGATCTGCCCGATTACGGTGTCAACAGTTCGTGGGTCCTTGGTCGTGACTACGATCATAGAAGTTTGGTTCACCCACCCGATCAGCTCCTGGGCAACGGAGTGTGGGATGATGAGCGAATAATCTATCCAGGCATTGGTCTGATAGACTCCGACGATACTGTAGTTATGCCCATCGAGTAGGAGAGTCTGCCCTGAGCTTTTTCCGACTGTTGTAGCCAGCGCCTTGCCTATCGCTAGTATTCCTGACTGGTTTGAAGTGATCATGGTGCCAGCCACCATGGTGTAAGTGAGCATGCGAGGCAGCTCGGACGGAACTACGCCTGCGATCACCGCTTGGTTATTGTCAACAGTCATCTGGGCCAGGGCTACTGGGGCGGCCAAGTCGACCCCAGGTATGATCTGGACAGTGTTCACGTAGGATACCGGAACCCTGCTGAAGAGTGGGAATGAGGTTCCTTTGCTCCAGACATCAATCTCGCCTCCAAGAGAAGATACACTTCCTGAGACGTTGATCTCGAGTGTTGAAACGAGGGATTGAACGCTCACATAGGTTAGGATTAGCGCGGCTAGTCCTATGATCGTCAGAGTAGTTCGAACTGGCCGGCGGCCAAGTCCTCTGGATGTGAACCGGACGAGACTGAACGCAGGCAAACCTGTCTACTAGGGCTTTACGTCTAAAAGAAAAGCTTAGGCTACAGGGTTGGCGGGGTTCCAGCGGGCGGAGAGGGTGTTGATGGACCGATTTCCAAAGAGCTGTTCCTCTCCTTCTTGCTCCTAGTCCTGTAGAACAATCCCCCGACTGCAGCGATGACAATCACCCCAAAAACCGCTCCTATGAGGAGCCACGGTAGCTGAGCAGCAGGGGTTGTTGTCCTCGGGGGCTGCGCCGGAGTGGGTGGGCTAGCGAAGACACCGAAAAGGCTGAAGTGGGTTACAGTTCCTTCCACCCACATCTGGCTGGTATTCACCACCACATTGCTTAAGGCGACCCAGCTTGTCCCGTCCCAATAGTACGGCGTGACGCTGCTGGCGTTGAGACCTTGAACCTGGGTGTTGGCATAGTAGAGTCGTACGCGTGCCGCGAGGGAGATGGAGACGTTGGCGTTGATCTGAACATAGATTCCCAGCGCCGATTTGCCAGAGGGCGGGCCGGCGCCTGGGTTCAACGAGAGCTGTGTCACTTGGATGGCGATGGGTGTCGACACGTTGAGAGTGATAGTCGCTTTTAGTGTTGGAACAGATTGAGACAGGTTCAAAAATATGTTCGTTCCGGGTTCATGCGGAATGACTATGTTGTTAGAGCCTCCTTGAACTGTGTAGGAGAAGTCGACACCACCGTAGTCCTGCCGAGCTAGGTTTCCTAGACGATCGAAAGCCCTGATGTGGTAGAATACTATGGTACCACCACTCTGAGCTGGTATCGTTGCATTGTAGATATCATCGAAGATAGATTGCAGTTGCAGGATTCCCTGTCCGCTCAAGGAGGCGCCAATAAGCGGGGTCATGAGGATCGGCTTCCATGTCTGCTTGTCTGTTGAGTACTCGAGTCTGACGGAGCCAATTCCGCTGGAGTCCGAGACTTGAGTCCAGACATTCTCTGGTTCATTGAACGTAGGGGCGAACGGGGCAGCCCATGGGATAGTGACTCCAGGTCCAGCTGTATCAGAAGCGGTTATCACAGCCGCGCTGGACCCCGTGATGTAGCCGCGTCCAGTGTATGGGCTTCCTGGTATGACGAAGTCGTAGTTCGCGTAGCTGAAAACGATGTATGTTCCGCCAGCTCTAGTCTGGATCCCTATTCTGAACTTGATGCTCTGGTTTGGACTGAGGGTCCCAGGCCAGTTACCGTAGTAGGCTCCATAGCTGGTCTCGGGAGTGGTCCCGAAAGGATCGAGAGCTCGAACATTGAGAAGGAAGTTCGTCACGTCGGACAAGCCTGTGTTAGTCACGGTTACTACTGCAATGTCTGTAGCCCCAGCGGGAACAGGGGTTGTGGCGGAAACGTCTATTCTCACGTTAGGATTGAGTCCCGCAATCTTGGAGTTGTAGATGGAAAACTCCTGGGAGAGGTATTGGTTAAAACCGATAGTGGAAGACTGGTTGTAAAAGAGGTACCCAGCGAACGAACCGACCGCCCAATTCCCATTCACATTTCCATCGTAGCTCACTGTGAAATTGATTGTTTGCGTTGCACCTGGAGCCATGTCTGGAACCTTGCCGACCTTACGATCAAGTGTCAGGCCAGGGTCGATGTATTGGATAGTGACGTTGATAGAGTGATAGGTAACGTTTCCTGCGTTGTAAAGGTGGAACGTGACAGTCGTCGATGTGCCGTTGGCGATTATCGCCGGGTCAGTTGTGACATAGTTTTCGAGGAGTCCCTGCGGCGGAGATGTACCGACCGAAAAGGGGGAGTAGACTTCGAGAAGGGGGCTGCTGAAGAAGAAACTGAACCTGCTCCCATCAGGAGCTTGGGCAGTATCATTGGTGGAACTCTCAAAGATGTTCGTGCTATTCGCTCTGACAACGTACCAGGCAGACGCCTCTTGTCCGTAGGATAGAGAAGCAACCGAGAATGATACTGTTCCTCTGGTTTTGTCAACCGTAACATTTCCGTTGTCAACAACTGGCAGCCATTGTCCCTGCAAGTAATAGGAGTTGTAAACGGGTCTTGGAATGAATGAGGTGACATTGACCTTCGACGCAGTCAGCGGTCCAGTGTTCGTCACTCGGATAATGATCATTATCAGGCTTTGGTTTTGTGCCACGTAGAGGAAGCTAAGCTTCGGCGCATCCATTGTGGTGTCAACAACTGGGAAGATAGGAGGAGGGGACACTGTCACCGTCACCGGGGAAGACTGAGCCTCATATTCTCCAACCAACGACAGGACATTGCCTGCTATCGTCACATTTGATCGGGTGCTGTAGGCAATTCTTTCAGGTTCTATTGTTAGGGGACCTGTGACGTTGAAGAAGTAAGGGTAGGACATTGTTATGGTCTTGCCCGGTCCAATGATTGTGGGTTCGACGACGTCAAACTGAATTGACTGGCTTCGGGGGCCATGCGGAATCGAGCCTGCATAGAATGCGGTGAACTGGTAGCTGCCAAGAGCCAACTGGCTCTCGCCTGCCCAGCTGAACGAGAATTGTCCCATTGAGTCGGTTACCGCTGTTCCGAGAACGTTGGAGAGGCCCTTGGGATCGGTGTAAGAAAGCTGCACATTAGCGGTCGATATGGGCGTGCCTGTCCCGTTGACTAGACTTCCGGAGAACGCGGGAGACCAAGAGTCCTTACCAACCGGGCAGAGGGAGCAGTTTAGGCTGAGATATGAAGCAATAGGGTCTCCTAGCGACGTGAGAGGCCCCGTTGCGATCTGGCTAGATAGCGTTACTAACCCGTAGTTTTGTAGCATCAACTGAATTGTTATCGAGCCGTAGAGCCTATGCTCTGCACCTGCAGGGTAGTCAAATACCGGAGCCCACGTATCGGTAGGCCCTAGTGGGATGTTCCCCTGTAGCGCGACAGGGTACAAGTTTGTCTGATTGCCAACCCAGAGTTGGGTGACGACAATGGAGCCACAATAAGTGGAATAGTCAGAGAGTTCGAATGAGAATTGAGTGGTGTTGGCTTCAAGATTGTATAGGTTTGGACAAGCTCCGTTACTCGAGGTGGGGCCTCCTCCCAACCCATTGGGGTAGAGAAAGAAGGACGCCTCTGGTGTGAGGTCGATCATGTTCCAGAAGGTCGCCGATGGGTCGTTGTTGGTAATGCTGAACGTGATATTCCCATTTCCTCCATAAACCGGACTTGAAGGGTTCACACTCTTGGTTACGGTCAGTGGCCCGGTGGTTTTCATTTCCGCAGCAACAGAGAAGGCAGTGTTCCAGGAATAGGCGAAGCTGTCGGTGTCCAAGTATGACGCGCTTATTGTAAATCCAGCGTCTGGTGAGAGGGCTAAGAAATTGAAGTTGTGAGTGTCGACACCACCAACAGTAATTGAGCTAACGTTGTAAGATATGGTACTGCTTCTGCCCCCATAGTAGCGGGAGTTGTCCCAGGAATACACCTCGGAATAAAACAAATCGAAGTGGAGTTTCTGTGCGTTCATCGCGCCGATATTGGCTATGCTTAGTGAGAGAGTGAAGTTTTGACCTACATAGAAGGGCGTGGGGGATGTTGTCCAGGATGCGTTGAGAACAGGTGAGTTGAAAGCGGGATAGTGGAAAGTAACAGACACGTCTGGCAGCATTCTCTGCGCTGACCCTACCCATGGGAATAGACCTAGGACAAGGGTGGCGGTTGGACTGGATTGGATTACCATTGTAGATGGGCTAAAACCGATCACTTGAGCGCCTCCCGGGAGGACTGTTACGAAGGTTTCATTTGCGGTGGATTTCAGCGCCGTTACTAGCCCTAACACTGAGGCGAAGTTCAGAGTGTGATCAGTTGCTTGTGAAAAGTCCAAGTGGTTCTTTTGTAACACAATCACTCCCGTTGAATTGACCCCCAAGGCGATGTCGAATGATGCGCCGAAGATCGCCTGACTCAATGACGTTGGGGTAACTAGGCCACCCAGCGGGTAAGTGAGCGATTCCACGCTGTTGAAGACTATCCCTGAACTAGATTGCTCCAGCAGAGAGGCGGAGTACTTTCCGATAACCAACGATTTATTATTCGTACCTTGAACAAGCTTGTTAACGAAGTTTGAGTAAAGAGTCGGTGTTAGTCCGGCCCCGAAAACTGACAACGGAAGACCGACCGGGTTCGAGGTAAGCGCGACAAATGACCGAGAGGGCATCCCAAAAACTTGGCCTATGTCCGAGGCTATCTGTGGTGCATTCAATTGCACACCTTGGATGATCAGAATGGCCTTGAAAGGAAGGAGAGAGGGAAGGGAGGTTGGTACGTTTATCCCGATGGTGCTTGCGAGTGTCGTGGTGTTTGAGTTGCTGACTATCAGAGTCACTCCAACATATCTGTAGATCGAATTGGTAAGATCCCATGGAATCACGCTCGGATCCATAGCGTAGAAGCTACCAGCGGCAACGTCTCCGTGCGGGCTAACGGCTATCGCATTAACTTCGAAGTTCTTCGGAATCAAGCTCGTCGGAGTTGGTCCTGCGTTGATCGCAGGAACATTCCAAAGCACTGCCAAAGAAAGGATGATGAGCGCTACTGAACGACAACTGATGGGGGTCAAGAGATCGTGCTTGCATCAATAGTTTTCATTCACTATTAACTATATCCATGTCGAGATTGTTCGGAATGACGTTTCGAAGACTTGAAGGCTCTCAGGTTACAGTTTCATATGGAAACCATAGAATCCACAATGACTAGTTGTTCAGGATATCCCTGGATATATCTTCGAGCGTTGCTTTGGTTTGCTATATTCCTTCGACGAGTCGGACCAAACGCGACGATGCCAACGAGTCCTGCGAGAAAGGGTCCGGGTCTAGTAGGAAAGATATGTTAAATCAGCGTCCAGCTGCACCTTCATATCATCATGAGGTTTTCGACCAAAGCCATCCATGCGGGACAGGACCCCGATCCCGCCACAGGCTCTGTCACCGTTCCCGTCTATCTCACCTCAACGTATATGCAAGCTAAACCCGGACGCGAGGGCAAGTATGTGTACTCGCGAACCGCGAATCCAACGCGTAATGCTCTAGAACAGAGTTTAGCAGCGCTGGAAGAGGGGAAGGTCGGTCTCGCCTTCAGCTCAGGCCTCGCCGCGACAACCACCGTCCTAATGCTTCTGCGGAAAGGAGATCACGTAGTCGCAGGGGACGACATCTATGGGGGAACCTACAGGTTATTCGACCAAGTTCTCCGAAACTACGGCCTACAATTCACCTATGTGGACCCAAGGTCTCCTGACAATGTGGAGAAGGCAGTTCGAAAGAATACCAAGATGATCTGGATCGAGACGCCCACGAACCCGCTAATGAGAGTCGTGGACATTCGTGCCATCTCGAAGATTGCGACGAAGAATCACACAATGCTAGTCGTGGACAACACCTTCGCAAGCCCGTATCTTCAGAACCCATTGAAGCTTGGCGCCGATATCTCCGTCCACAGCACAACGAAATACCTCGGAGGGCACAGCGACTTGATCGGCGGTGCCGCGATCACGGCGGACGCTGATATTGGTAAGCGTCTCAAGTTTCTGCAGAACGCCGTTGGAGCTATTCCAGGACCATTAGACTGCTGGCTCGTACTACGAGGAATCAAGACATTAGCTGTTAGGATGGATCGCCACAATTCTAACGCGAAACAGATCAGCGAGTTTCTCCTGAAACAACCCAAGGTAGAACAAGTCTACTATCCCGGCTTACCAGGTCATCCACAACGCGATGTCGTAAAGCGCCAGATGCGAGGCTACGGTGGAATGCTGAGCTTCGAACTCAAAGGAGGATTCCGAGAATGCGAAAAACTCCTGACTAGACTTAGCGTCTTCACCTTGGCAGAAAGTCTTGGAGGAGTCGAATCTCTCATCGAGCATCCGGCTAGCATGACTCATGCCAGCGTCCCCCGTCAGAGAAGAATGGAGCAGGGAATCAAGGACACTCTCATACGCATGAGCGTCGGAATAGAGGACGTTGAAGATCTGCTTGACGATCTTCAAAGAGGATTCAGAGGACTTTAGGCAGAAAGGCCTCCGCACTAACCGTCACCATAATAGCGCAATCATTCAAGCCAGGAACCGTCCAGATTTAAGCAGACTCCTAGGAGAATGATCATGATGTCCGGCGTGCAGGAAGAATAGCAGAGGTGAAAATATTGGAGAATGAAATTCAACCCAGGTCTTCGAGGGGATTTTCGCTTCGGTCAGTACTACTCTTGGTCCTCCTGGTCGGAGTAGGCGCAGGTGCTACAGCCTATGCGATCAGCGCTACCTTTGCAGCTAGCGGTAGTTCGACAGGCACCACACAACAAAGTACGAGCACAACCAACGCAACCACTGGCGCGCACAATTGCACGCTGGCTTCACTAGGTTAGCCGCATAGTCAACACACTTACGTCTTCCTTCAAATTCCACATTTTTCCAATCAAGTCCTGAAACCGTAGCCACGGCGGGCGAGTTCACTTTGATCACTTCTTCCAGACTTCTCCGCCCGTATACGGGTCGAGGAAGTTTAGTTGCATGTCGAGGACTTGTTGGTAGACTTTGCCGGCGTCTGTTCGAGAGTAGTGAGTAACTCTACCATCAGTGCTGGCTAGGATCAATGATGTCCTTGTAAGAATGCCGCTAGGTCCGAGCAGCCTATCAAACGCCTTGTCATCTCCACCGAACGGTCCGTTGAGCAGTGTGCTCTTTGGACACTTGTCGGCAAAAACCTCTATCATCTTCAGCACTGTCAGTCTCTTCTCTGCCTCTTTCCTTGTTTCCGGTGAGAGGGGCACTTTTTCATCGGCCGAGTTTCTCAGCCATGGCCAACAGTCTGGAATATCTTCTTCGCAGGCCTAATAGGCTGTAGATGGAGATTACAGAAAGCAGGAATAAGACAACTGTCAGAGCTGTTTCCACTACCGCTGATGCGTCCACGGATGGACGCATCGGGAAGCCGAGTCCCCCTGGCTGCGCGAAATACACGAAGAAGAGCAGCCTCAACAATGACGATATTGCTAACAGCAGGGCGAAGGCAGCTATCAAAGCCTGGGTAGTGATTGTTCTAAGCAGGTCGTCAGCCATATGGGCCGCGTCCTCCTTGAAAGCGGCCAATACTTCTTTTAGCAGAGGATCCTCGATTGACGTCAGATTCTATCCCAGCTCTCCGTGGAAATGAAACGTGCTCACGTTCGACTCGCGTTCCAGTGGATTTAAGCAGATTCCTAGATGGAATTGGAGGATTGAGGCGAAGGTTCGATTTGTTTGAAGTTGCCGGCCTAAATGTCCTTTTTGGCAAGTACGGAGGGATGTACGTACAATAACTGCGGATCGGAGTCTGGATAACCAGTTGAAATACGCTAAGGGGACTTAGTTGGGAAGACAGCTTGGAATCTACTTCACTAGGGAAGACAGCCAAAGGTTTCTTGACTTCGCCAAGACCACTGGAAACGTTGTAGCTCTCCCCGGCCGATCACCGTCTTCCGACTTCGTCTCAATGGATACGGTTGACGACGGGAACATGGAGTTCTTTCTGCTTAATCGCGGAGTATCGTCGAACTTGGTTACACGATACGTTACCCAGCAGGGTTACTTTGTTTTGGACTTTCTTCAATCCTCGGTCATAGAGTTCTCGGGCTCTCTGCTAAGAGACAACACTATCTTTCCAGGTCGAATCTGGGCAGACTTTGTTTTTCTAAACAAAGAACGAACGATACTACTGCCCAAAGAGCCAGAGTTTTCGAAATGGTACGACACAATAGCTGGGTGGATCAAGAAGCACTCTGAACGGGTCGTTTGGACTGATCCTATTCGACGTGAGACCTCGATTGTGGGGTATGCGGGTGTCGGAGCACGGAAGTTTTACGATTCAGGTGGTAGATTTTCCCTCAATCCCCCGTCTATAGCCAAACCTCAACTCGACGAGAAACTTTTGGGAAGAATCCTCTACCGAGACAGTGAGGCGTACAGAGCCTACCTTCAAGATATTGCTCGGCGAAGGCTTGCCCGACCCAAAGACCGAATCAAGCTAACTTGCCAGCTATGCGGAGACCGGTTTTATTACGAGAACAGAAACATCCATAACGTCAGAGTCGACGACTGGACCATCTATTGTCCGAAGGTCTGTCCAGGTTGTGGCGAAAAAAGAGAATTGCATGGAGGCGTCTATCCCCCAACGCACTCCTGCGGCTGGGATGTTATGAAGAACGAAACATACAAGCAATGGGACCACGCATCGATCAACAAGAATGAACTTCAGTGGCTTATGAGGTATCTTGGGAGAGAGAGTCCTAAGTCACTCTCGGTCTAATCGTGAATTTCTTATGTTCAGCGCTGCAGTAGCTCAGATTCAATCCACGAGTTTAGTTGAATCATCTAAGCAGATTCCTAGAAACCAGCAGTTCTCGCATCGTCGAATCTCGGTCGTTGGAACTATAGGCTCCGGCAAAACTACATTTGCCCGTAAATCAGCCCTGGTCATCGATGTTCCACACATCGAGCTGGATGCTCTCCACTGGGAATCCAACTGGGTAGAAGCACCCAACGATCTTTTCCGAGAACGGGTCAAGCAATCTTTGCAAGGGGACTCTTGGGTCGTTGACGGAAACTATCATCAGGTCCGGGACATTGTCTGGAGCCGGGCGGATACGGTAGTCTGGCTGGACTATCCCTTCAGAATCATTATTGCCAGGTTAGCCAGACGGACCCTGAGGAGAATCCTCACTCACGAGAAGTTATGGAATGGCAATCAGGAGCACATTCGAGGATTGTTCACTCGGGACTCTGTGTTCTTGTGGGCTGTCCGAAGCTATCGAAGACGACGAAGACAATACCCTGTTCTCCTCAGCAAACCCGAGAATTCGCACTTGGCAGTCGTAAGGTTGAGATCACCGGCAGAGGCCGCGGAATTTCTATCGACACTCAGACAAGTGGAAGACTTGAGTTGAGTCAGACTAAGCCGAATTATTCAGAGTATCTCCGAACCATTCTTGTTTCAAAAGGAATTTGGCATCGCTTCATAGAGTTCGACATGCCAGTCAGGACCGTCGAGGAAGCCGCGAGAAAAGTCTCTGCAGACAGGATTATCAAATCCATCGTCCTGGTAGGCTCAGACAAGAAACCCATTCTAGCAATTCTTCCAGCGAAAAACAAAATCAGCTACAAGAAAATCAAGACACTGCTCAAAGTCAAAGACGTGCGCCTTGCCCAGCCGGATGAGGTTCTGGAACACTCGGGCTATCCTGTCGGAGGAGTACCGCCGTTCAACAAGATAAGCCGAATCCTTCTCGACCCCACCGTTCAGCGAAACGCGAGAAGCATCGCGGGAGGAGGGGATCCGGACAAGCTTGTGGAATTCGAGACCAGAGACATGCTCGAGTTCTTGGATCCTATAGTGGCAGATTTTAGTGTCTAGCTGGAGTCCGTGCGCTGCGGAACTGGCCGCTGGATTCTGTTAACTTACTACTTTCCTGAACTCGTAAAGGGTTGCGCCCAGAGTCAGCACAGCTATCAGTGATATTACTCCATAAGCTTGCGAAAACGAGTTCCATACATATCCCGTCATGATGAGATCGCGAATCGCGTTCACTGCAAAACTAATCGGATTGTACGCGGAGACATTCTGCATCCACGTTGGCATCAATTGTGGCTTCATTAGCGCCGTACTCATGAATAGGAGAGGAAAAGTTAGGGTTCCAGCTATTCCGAAAACTGTCTCTGCACTCTTGGTCCTGAGTCCCAGGGCCAAGGATATTCCAGACCAGGCAAGGCCGAAGAAGGCTACAGTGACCAAGATGAGGATGTAACCGAGGATTCCGGTAGCGGGGAAGACGCCCAGACCATAGGCTAGCAATAGTATGATGAGCGATTGGGCAAAAACCCTGAACGCATCACTCAGCAGTCTACCTAGGAGGATAGAGGCACGACTGGCAGGAGTGGCAAGTATTTTGGCGAGAAATCCAGACTTGATGTCGTCAACAATGGCTGTTCCAGATTGAAATGCGCTTGAGAACGCATTCTGAAGAACAATCCCTGCAGTGGCAAACAGAGTATAGTTTACGCCTAGGAGTACGCCGAATGAGCTGAATAGTTGTGTGAACAGGAGGAGGAAGATTATCGGTTGAAAGAGGGAGAAGAATAGCAGTATCGGGTTTCGTACGAGCTTCTTCATCCAGCGCAGGAACATGTAGTAAGTGTCAGAGATGAACGTCATCTTTCCGTTCTACCTCCTTCTCCGGCCGAACATTCCGGATGCCCTTGACTTGTCGATCTCTTCGGGCCTGATTCTTCTTCCCGTGTGTTTGAGAAACACGTCGTCAAGGGTCGGACTGGAAACTCCGATAGAAGCGAGCTTGATTCCGGCACCATCAAAAGCCCGGACAATATCAGGGACCAAGAATCCCCCGTTCTTCACGTAGATAACAATCCCTTCGTCAGAATCGACGACCTCCGTGATTCCCCCTAGATTGCTTAGGACTTGCTTTGCTTTGTCCTTTAGAGCCCCGGCTCCCGGGTTGCCATTCTCAAATCCCAGCGTGATACGGTCCGCTCCGATCTCCGACTTTAGGTCCGAAGGTGAGCCTTGTGCAACAATTTCGCCGTGATCTAGAATGGCTAGTCGACGGCACAGCCGGTCGACCTCTTCCAAATACTGTGTCGTGATGAAGATCGTAATTCCTTCCTGGTTCAACTCCTTGAGATACGACCATACTGTTGCTCGTGACTGAGGGTCCAAGCCAGTGGTTGGCTCGTCTAGGAAGAGTATTTTCGGCCGGTGAACAAGCGTAGAGGCGAGATCGAGTCTCTTTTTCATTCCTCCTGAGTAGTAGGCTGACCGTTTGTCGGCCGCATTCTCCAGGTCGACGATCTTGAGAAGCGTGTTTACACGCTCCTTCAACTCTTCTCCGTGCATCTGATGTAAGTGTCCCTGCAGGGTCAGGTTCTCCCGCCCGGTCAGATCTTCATCAATAACCGTGTCCTGCATCTGGACGCCGATTAGCTTGCGGACCTTTTGAGGATCGTGCTCGATATCATGTCCGGCTACGTTAGCCAACCCGGACGTCTTCCGCAGAAGCGTGGTAAGGATCTTGATAGTGGTGCTCTTTCCGGCACCGTTCGGTCCGAGAAATCCGAAGAACTCGCCTTCGTCGACTTTGAAAGATATTCCTTTAACAGCCTGGGTACCATCCCCGTAGGTTTTTACCAGGTTCTCGACTTGGACTGCAGGCAACTTTCCATTCCTCTATCGTATTAGATATATCGCATCCGATACGGATTTATATAAAGAATTCTTCGCGAAGCGGGTTTATTAGCGAAGCGCTGCCTAATGCAAAGAAGACGTATGACTGGCTCTGGGGAAAAGACGATCAAGCGCACAGCAATTCACAGCGCTCTTGCACACCCGCAAGGAATTCCCAGAGGTTTTCTACGTCTCTACGTCTTGCACAGAATTGCGGCGAGGCCGGCACACGGATACGATCTCTTGCAAGAGATCGAGAGTAAGACTGAGGGTGTCTGGAGGCCCGGAGCCGGGTCGATCTATCCAATTCTAAAGGAACTCGTGAGGAACGGATACATCAGAGCAGAATCCCATAAGAAGACAGGAAAGCCCCAACGCATCTACCACATCACTCCCGAAGGACGCGCGTTGTTGCAGCAATCGGGTGAGATGCTGTTGAAAACTGGACAAAACTGGGGCGCCATGAGGTCCATAATCATAGAACTGGTCGATCCAAAAAACATTCCAACAATGTTCACTCACATGACGACTGGACAGCTAGCGTTTCTCCGCGGAATTCTCGAATCGAAGAGGGACAGGATCCCGCGCACAGAAATCCAGTTCATGCTGAAAGAATACGCCCTTAATCTTGAGAGACAGCTCGATTGGACAAAGCGAATGCTAAAGGAACCATGAAGATTCGTGAATTCAAGATCCAAGACTACGCCATAGTACGCGCCCTCTGGCAAGCCACGGGCCTGATTTTACGTCCCGGAGACGAACTTGAAGACGTCAAGTTGAAACTTCAACGAGACCCAGATTTGTTCTTAGTTGCTGAACAAGTCGATGAGATCGTGGGTAGTGTAATGGGCGGCTGGGACGGTAGACGTGGTTGGATCTACCACCTCGCCGTGAAGCCTGAACATCAACGGAAGGGGATCGGAGTGGGACTCGTTCGTGAAGTCGAAAAGCGTCTCGCTGCCAAAGGAGCGAAGAAGGTGAACGCGCAAGTCCACAAGTGGAACGAGCAATCCTCTGAGTTCTTCAGGGCCCTCGGATACGAAACACAGCCTGACCTAATAATGATCGGGAAACAGCTGAGAAAATAGGGAAGGGGGCGCTTCAAGCTGCAGCCCCTCGGCGGTCACTTCTGGAACAGCATTTGGTTTGATATTCCAGGCTCGCTCCAGAAGCTCCCTATCTCTACAAGGTCCCAGAAGAGCGCGAACTGGTCTGCAAATGGCTGCTGTGCATCAGTTTCTAGGCCGATAGGTCCAATGTAATGGCAATCTTTGCAGTGGTAGAGAGATCATGAAACCTCGAAGCCATAGGGAGGCCTCTTCGGAACCGCACATTATACATCTTCGCAATTTTACGCGCTCACCTCTACAGAAGCGCATATGGAGCGCAGGAACTATTCTGTTCTCCTAGTAATCCGCTTAAGAGCGGAAGCGTTCCCGAAAAACCCGGTTCTGGAAATAGGTGGGATAGGACGCGGAATATTCCAGAGAGAATATATTCCAACGGGAATGATGGCGACTTTTCGCGTGGGCAAGAGTCAATAGTCTCGACTTTCACGTTTTTCTTCTGCGAAGCTTTTGCAGAGTCTCATTCCTCGGAGCATTCTTCGTGGAGCCCTGCTCGCAATCTTCCCGTGGGCGCCGGCGTATCTCTTTGAGAGAGCTGATTTCTGGTTTGGACAGACCAACAATGGTTACTGGTACTACCGGTTGTCCACAACAAGGCTAGAAGCAGATGTAGTCTCGTTCGCGCTTGGAGGAATACTCGTTGCATATCTTCTACGCCCCCGCTGGGCCATCATCCAGGTCTTCCTCAGTGCTTCGCTAATCTACGTTCTATTCTATCTCGCGTGTCCCACGTATTTGGCTGGGACGATTTGGAGATCGGAGTGCTATTCCTTTGGGCCGGACGGTCTAGCAGGTATCCGTCTTTGCACAATGATGTTTTCGTTCGGAGCGATGCCTGCTTTCGTCCGAGCATCCTACAAGGGGGACCAGCTGAACAGGCACTTGCGCTCATGGATTGCGATATTTGGCGCATTCGTCACATCTGTGGTCACGACATGGTTTCCAATCACGGCATGGTTCTCAGGAGTCACCTATCTCGCGCCACTCGTCCCGTTCCAAGCGGCACTCCTTTTCGGAGTCTCAGAGATAGCAGTTGGGATTCAAGCTGCCAAAATAAGCAGATCCATCTCCATCGCTGCCGCTTCTGGCGTCGCCTCCGCGCTCCTCATCTCTGCGTTCCTCTGGCCGCTCCTCTGTTCATCCTGTGAAAGGAGTCTACTGTTTCTGATTGTTCCCTCGTGGGGGTTCTTCGCTATGATCGGGGGTGTACTGGAACTCGGTCTCCCTAGGAAACTGAGCGTTGGTCCATTGAGGCATTTCAATCCGAGACTAGAAGACATCCGCCGTGTTGGAATCTCTGTGGTCCTTCTCTTCTCGTTGTGGACCCTCGTATCATTTGATTTCTGGGACCCAAGCGTCCTCTACGCCCCAAGCATCTCTCCTGGCCCCGGACAGCTAACACTCGGAACTCCTACCTATCCGTACGTTGCTGGCTACTACAACTCCACCCAGTACAGGATTTGCTGTGTTCAGATCGGAGTAAGCTTCACCAAGGTGGACTTGAAAGGGTTAGCTCCGAACAACTTTCTAATGGCCGGCATGGGAGTCCAATCCCCCAACTGTTGCATTGACGGTTGGGATTTCGGATGGAGGGCCGACATCTTCGCGTTACCCAACGGCACCCGTGTAGTTTCCGGCTCCACTTGGGAGACCTGCGATGGAAACGCGAACTGTGGAGGAATAATGTGGGAACATCTCAGATATCACGCTGAGCGCCTAATCAATCCCGCGAACATATCAACGCCGGTGTATCTTAGGATGATGTGGCGATATGATAAGCCGACCTTTCATGCGGATTGGTACTACAACTACACCGGACAGCCATGGACACAGTTTGGCAGCTTCGTGCCGGACTTTCGAGAAGGCCCGTATTTCGATATCGGAATAGTCGGGGTTGGGAATTATCCCTCAGCTTATGCCTTCTTCTACCAGTTCGGAGTGGCAAGCAAGGTCCCGGTCCCGGGCTGGTCAGTCCAATTGCTCTACCCATCGTTCGTAGATCCTGATGGCTCGTGGAGGTTGATGGAGAAGGCCAACATCATCCAGGGATGGCATTCGTATTGGAAGGCGAACTACCGCTGGGGAGGAGAACCGTACAATGGGGTCTCTGCCCGGGCAAACGCGAATGACAAGACCCTTCCCGCAGGTATTCTACAACTGACATACTCGGGAATAGAAACTCTACCGGACAAGACCGTTCTCTGGTAGTGTTGAGGTCCATAGGCTTCGATACTCCCCGTCGAGGGCATCGACGGGAGCAGGTTTATCGGATAAAGTAGCTGGCATTCGGCCCTATCTCTGGAATTATAGAGCAATGGTCAAGCTTTGACGGACTTGTTCAGCTCGTTTGGTCGGGGTGTCTCGGGACGTGACGGCCTCGTATTATCCCCCGAGAAGCCCTGTCCAATGTGCCTGAGAGTTCGGAGGCTATCAGGAGAGAAGAAATGTGCAATACATGTTAAGGCAGACTCTTTGGCAGCGCACCATCCCGAATTCGACTTGAAGTGCATCGCAGGGTCGAGTCCCCCAGGAGTCTTCGTAGGTAGATTCGGGTATCCAAACGTCTCCGTTGGACCGATGGTGCCATCGATCTCCGGCGACACTGAGATTCTTGACACTCCTGAATGGTGGATGGGCAAGGGTTTCGATGAGATTGTTGATTTCAGGTACAGTTTGCTTCGTGGGTATAGCAAGGCAAACGTCTCAGACGGTCAGAAAGGAGGCAGATTGATTGAGACCTTGCAGGACTTGGCCATGATGACGAAACCAGTCGATACAGAACTCATCCTTGCCCGGCCGCCTCGAAAGATGTTGGACCTGCGGGAGGATTCTCAGCCCTTCGGTCCCATTGCTCCCCTCAGCTCATTCGAGGCCGGCAACTCCTCCGTTGACAGTAGAATCGAGAAAGCGTTCTATGACGGGGATCTACCGGCCGACGATGCTGTACTCCAGCTCTACAGAAACGGTGTCATGGTGAGCCGAATTCAGCGAGCGTTTAGCCTCGGCATGTTTGGCGAGAACAAGAGACGCAAGCTTGTCCCGACGCGGTGGAGCATAACGGCAGTCGACAGCAACCTCAGCCTCAAGCTAATTTCTCGCATAAGACACCATCCTCTCATCGACGAATACCGACTCTACAAGTACACGTATCTCGACAATATCTACGTAGGACTTCTGACCCCTGAGCACTGGAAGTTCGAGTGGATCGAGGCCTGGTTCGAACCTGAGCTACTCGCCACTAGTTTTCCCGACGTAAATATGGCTGAGGACGTAGAGCAGAGCAGCTATGTTTCTCCGAAAGGATATCGGCCAGTGATGCTGGGTGATTCAGAAGGATACCGGGGACGAAAGACCTACGCCAAGCCTGGCGGGTGCTACTACTCAGCAAGACTTGCGGTTTCTGAATATCTCGATTCAGTCGGGAAGCAAGCCGGTGCAATAATGTTGCGGGAAATCCATCCAGGTTACATAATGCCCGTTGGGGTTTGGAATGTTAGAGAAAGCCTCCGAGCGCTATTCAAAACACCGTTCGAAGGATTCGACTCTATGGACGTTGCGCTGAATCATGTGAGCGATATTTTCGAGATACCGAAGCGTGGTTGGATAGAAACCTCAGTGCTCCTACAGAACGCGTATTTCCAGCGGAAAATCAGCCAGTTCAACTAGATCTAACAGGGGTCCTGCGACTTTTCTTGGCAGGATCCCCTAGCCTTCTCCACTGTCGACCCTGACGCGGTAAATGCTTAAGCATGACCGTTTCCGATCACGATTCCGTGATTTCTACCAAGGACCTTGGGGAAGAACTGGCGAAGATATCTCTCGACCTTGCAAAGCGAGACAACGCAAGTTATGCCGAGCTGAGACTCGTTAACACTCGATCTGAAGCTATTAGCGTCGTCAACGAGAACCCGGCCAGCGAGGAAGCGAGTACAATTGGGGTCGGAATTCGTGTTCTCTACAAGGATCTGGGCTGGGGATTCGCCGACACCGATGAACTTGAGCATGACAGCATAAGAGAGACAACCAAGAAGGCACTCGCTCTCTCCAGGGGGGCGTCTAAGCTCGGGATAAAAGTTAATCGCGCCTCTGAGCCCGTTCATGTCGACAAGTGGGCAACACCGGTCAAGAAAGACCCGTTTCGGGTCCCCACCGAGACCAAGTACGAGCTTCTTCAAGATACAACCAAGAGGATGAAGGAAAACGACGTCGTGGCCAGAAGAGGCCAGATGACGTTCGATTTTATCGAGAAGTATTTCGCTAACTCAGAAGGGTCGAAGATATTCCAAACTCTCTCCTATGCGGGTGTATCTGCTATCGTTGCCGCAAAGGGGCCTACCGGAGTCCAGAGGCGATCAGTTCAACAGAACACCGGCGGTGGCTACGAGCTTGTTGACGAGATGGACCTTCCCAGACAAGCTGTGGAGATTACAAAAGACGTCCTGGCGCTCACCCACGCGCCGACCATCAATGAAGGAAAATCAGACATTATTCTTAGCGGAGACCAGGTTGCATTGCAGGTTCACGAGTCATGTGGCCACCCAATAGAGCTCGACAGGGTGCTGGGTTACGAGGCGAACTTCGCAGGCCGAAGCTTTCTCCAACCAGACCAGCTCGGAAAACTCCAGTATGGATCAGAACACGTGAACATAGTAATGGATGCAACCCTCGACCATGGGAACGGACTGGGAACCTTCGGTTACGATGATGAGGGAGTAAAAGCCCAGCGAAAATATGCAGTCAAGAATGGAATGTTTGTGGGATATCTTATGTCCCGAGAAACCGCCCCCAGAGTCGGCGAGAGCCGAAGCAATGGATGCATGCGAGCCGAATACTACAAACTTCCAATAATCAGGATGACCAACGTTAGTCTCGAGCCGGGCGATTGGGACTATGACGAGATGATTGAAGATACTCGCGATGGATACCTTATGGCCACAAACTATGGTTGGAGCATTGACCAGAAGAGATACAACTTCCAGTTCAACACCGAAAAAGGGTACAGGATAAAGAACGGAACCATTGGAGAAATGGTCAGAGGACCCACTTACGCCGGCATAACGCCTGAGTTTTGGAACTCCTGCGATGCCATCGCCAACAGAAAGAGCTGGGTGCTATGGGGAACTCCGAATTGTGGAAAAGGCCAGCCTGGGCAGACAATGATCACGGGGCATGGAGCCTCACCCAGCAGATTTAGGAACATCCGGGTTTTTGGAGCATCTTAGCCATGTCACAAAAGATGGAACAACAGCCTATTCCGCTTAGAGAAAGAGCCCACCAGATCTTCGCCTCTGCGAAAAGCGTGGCAGGAAAGGCTGAAGCAGAGATAATACTAGTGTCGCGAATTGACGAGTACCTGCGATTTGGGAATAACGAGCTCGCACAATCACAGTATAGCACCAGTAGAAACCTGTCCGTGAGGGTCGCGTCCGAAAAGAAACAGGGGCGAGTTACAACAGGTACGTTGGACAAGGCATCCGTTGAGAGGACCGTAGAGAAGGCTCTCAGCCAGGCCCGCGACTCGCCGGAAGACCCAGATTTTCTGCCGATGCCTGGTCCACAGAAATACCGTTCAGTCAACCGATACAGCGAAAAAACTGTCGAGGCTCCGGCTGAGCTGAAAGCTGGCTACATAGGGTCCGCCATCGATCTGGCCAAAAAAAACCGTCTTCTTGCCTCAGGGGTTCTCGGTACCAGCGTCGAGCAAGTTATGATGCTCAACACATCAGGACTGGAAGCATCCTATCGGGGATCGGGCGGATACTTCTCATTGACAATGGACGCTGACAACGGTAACCAGACCGGATACGCCCTGTCGACATTTGGAGATATTGGCGAGCTGGACCCTAACAAGGTCTCCCAGACAGCACTTGAAAGAGCCCAGATGAACAAGAACCAGGCAGATATTGCTCCTGGAAAGTTCGATGTTGTTGTCGATCCCTATGCATGGAGCGAGATGCTACTCTTCTTCGCTGTATCCGCATCCACCGGCTATAGTCCCGATCTTGGAATGCGACAGTACAAGGAAGGAAGAAGCTACCTCTCTGGTAGACTCGGCGAGAAGATCCTCGGAGACAGCATCAGCATAGATGATGACGTGTATCATCCAAGCCAGGCCGGGCCGCCCTTCGACGGGGAAGGCTGCCAGAAGAGCAAAGTCTCGCTTGTAGAGAACGGGGTCTTTCGAAATGTGGTTTCTTCCAGAATATCTCAGCATCGCTATGGTGCAGCGCCGACTGGTCACGAGCTACCTTTGCCAAACCCTCTGGGCGAGCTGCCGACCAATCTGGTAATTCGAGGCAAAGGAGCTACCAAGACCTCGGAGGAGCTAGTTGGAGAACTTGACAAGGGGCTATTGATCACCCGATTCTGGTACGTACGCGAGACGGAGCCTCGGACCAAGACAGTGACTGGCATGACGAGGGACGGAACGTTTCTGGTCGAGAATGGTGAGATCAAGAGACCGGTGAAGAACTTACGGTTCAACCAGAGCCTCCTTGAATTGTTCAATAAGGTCGACGCGCTCTCAGAGCCTGTGCGAAACTTCTCCGAGTTCCAGCAGTTTAGAATCCTGCAGCCTGGCATTCTGGCCAGGGACTTCAATTTCACAAGCGTCTCTCCCTTTTAGGCCACTCGTCGCCACACTCACGTTGTCTCGCTGGGCTTCCCGTGGCCGGGGCCTGTCGGTTCTAGAAAACTCATAGTGCAGCCTTGGAAGCCATTCTCCGTGGATTCTTGACCTATAGGAAGGAGTACGTCCTCGGCATTCTATCCCTGATGCCGCTCCTTGCAGCGGGCACTTACAAGGGCCTAGGCTGGCTTGTGACCATAATTGTCGTGTACGTTGGCATCCCGGTTCTCATCTGGAGCCTCGTAGTAGATCGTCTCGCATTCTTTGTCATCTGGATAATTCGCCACTTTCGAGAGTCTTCGGGTCACCAGTACTATTTCGAGAAACCGGTCGGACCTCCAAGTTTTTCGCGTCGAATCCTGAGGGATTTCCGAGTCTTATTGTTCGTGTTTGTTCTGTCGGCTATCATCGTGCCGCAGATAACGGATGTTACCCCTGCTAACATCGCGATTGTCAGCAACGCGTTCGTCTACGTGGCTATCTTCATCCTTGCTGTTCCATCGTCGATACACGTTCTATTCTGGGTTTTAGAAGACTCGGGTTTGCGTTGTCATAATCCGAAGAGGGTTACCGTTACAGCTCCTGGAGCCTGGATGTCGAACTGGCTTGCTTCAGTGGGGAGCTTGGGCGCGTTTCTCACCTTCGCCGTGTCGCTCGGCGGAAGCCTTGACAGGGCAATCTCGCTCACCACCACTCTGGTTGCATCTCTTTTGCCCTCCTGCATTCTAGCGCCAACTTTCTTCTATCGAAGGGTAGAGCCTGGCATTCTAGCGAAGGTTAGGGAGAGCAAGACGGCCATGGCTATGGCGCGTCTCTTCAGCCCTCCCCCCGGTCCAAGCGTTCCAGCATACTACCCTCCCAGCGCGCCTACTCCGCCTAGACAAACCGCAAAAATCACCTGATAGGTGAACTGTTTCTCGGCTAGGGAGGAATTGAACCTCAGAATGCGAGAATTGGCCATTATCCGCTCTAATTCGCAATCTGAAAAAGACAGTCAACCTTCAAGTCTCTGCACATGCGGCAAAACAGAGAAATCCCTGAGCCATCTAAGCCTGGACTACGCCTAGACTAATCTAATTCTCCCAGAATCACTGCCAGACAGGCATGTGTTCTAGAAAAAAGGGCTTCGCGACTACCTGTTGCGACACGGAAGTGTCCAGAAGAGCGGCCGCGCTAACTCACAGTAAACGTGGCAATTACAGTTCTTGAGTAGAGAGTTGCGCCTAGGACTCCAAGAACAGTTACTCGAGCTGAAAGAGCAATGTTGAGCGAGTAGGAACCGGAAACCCTTACCCCCTGATCTATCGACAAGTAAATCGCATGTGTTCTCGTTCCTAATCCGCCACTGATAGTGGTGTTTCCCAAATCCACCGTCTGACCAGACGGATTGGTCAACTTCAGGTCCATTATGATGCTGATATTGCCGCTTGAGCTGGACACGGTTGTGTCACTCGTCCTGACCATGCCTCCAGCCCGGACCGAAAAATAGTATTCGTATGCTGTTATCAATGAGACATTCGCGGTAGCCTGCGTAGCTGTGAGCGACCCCGTGGTCTCGCTGAAGCCCACCTTGGAAACCGGAACCATTAGGCCTCCGGCCAACGCCGGGGGAATCACCAGAACAACACCAGCAACTACAATCACTAAGAGTATCAGAGGACCTGTCCTCTTCGCCTTCTTTGCTGCAGCAGCTGACATTTCTAAGACCCGAGCATGTTAACGGATGATGATTTTAGACTTATGCAGAACGACACTGTCAATTCTTCGGTTGTTGTTTGGTGGGCGGTAGCTGCCGCCATCTCTATCTGTTATGTTCGAGGAATGACTCATTACAAGTTAGGCGGTCGTCGTATGAGCCTGTCACAGTGGGATGAGGGGAGTGACTCCGACCATGTGACGGGTCTGAACTTGGATAAGCGGTTGGGGCCACTGTAAAATTCCTGCCTGGCAATGGGCCAAGCTACCAGGCTACTGGCGTGAGGGGTCGGTTGAGGTTCGACCGTTCACTGCCGAGACAAGGCCGCGTGTCTATGAGGGGCAAGGGCTCTCAGGTGAAGCAATGAACGGGAACCCGACAACGACTGTAATCCTTCAGAGTCGATGAGAGTAAGCCTAGTCCTCGAACAAACCGAAGACTCAGCAGAATCACAGAACTGCAGATGCGAGCACACCACTCTTCTTGCCTGTTACCAGCGCCTCCGCTTGATTCCAAGCAAGTAAGCTCCATAATTCGTTCCTAGATGAATAGGGGGAGTCACCAATACCACTATTAAGATCGATAGCAATCTGAGCGGAAACACCAATTGTCCCAGGAGCAGACCCCCAAACACGAAATCCAGCTGATCCACGATCGGAAGCGGGTCCCCCGGTTTTATCCGGATTCGCCTCTTGAAAAAAGCGCCCAGCAGGTCACCGAGAACTGTCCCCAACCCGATCATGAAGCCGCCTAGCAGAAGGTGGCTGTCAACCGGTGATTCGGCAAGCCCTATCACGGAACCGGCGATTATTCCCGCGAATAGTCCCCTGATGGTCTTGTGAGCGCCGAGAATCCTCTGCCCATCGAAAAAGTTTCTCTCCCTATCCAAGGGAGCACCGCCACCGAGTAGAAGAGGGGCAGCGTTCGCGACATAGGAAGGCCCGATGAACAATAACGCATCCAGAGCTATTCCCAGAACAAATCGCCTAAAGCTTGAGCACGCCAGTCAACCGTGGACAGTTATGAACCAAACGCTACACGTCCTCTATCCCAGCTTCGCCGATCCGGAAAAGGGTCCTCGGACCACCCGTTTCTCGACCATCTATCTTCTCTAGAACAGCCTCTCTCACATCTCTTCGAGGCGTCTGGCGCAGTCTCAGAATTGTTGACGACCAATGTCTGAGCGAGCGGGTAGCAACGGGCGCAATAAGCCAGCTCCCACGGCTAGGCTGGCTGTGCACCTGCCCAGTTAGCAAGATGGTAACCTCGAATCTCGAAGCCAGATCTGAAAGATAAGCCAGCTGCCTGTTAAGCTCACGATTATTGACGAAAACCATTCCCGGCTTCTCGAGGTCAGCACGATAAAGACCCGTCACCGAGTCAACCACCAACAAAGCCGGGGTCTTAGACAACATAACCTCAAGGTTCTCCGTTATCCGGATCTGTTCTCGAAAGTCTTCCGGCTGAAACACCACAATATTCTCAGCAAGCGCTCTCCCTCGATCCAGGGATTCAAGCCTCTGGACCGAGAATGATAAGTCAGCATCAACGAAGAAAACCTTCAAGCCCATCGCCGCAGCCTCCAGAGCGGATTGCATCGAAAGAACCGTCTTCCCAGTCGACGCCTCCCCGTAGACCAAGTTGATCTTTCGAAGGGCAAAACCGCCCTTCAACAACCGGTCCAAGCCGCTGATCCGCGTGCCCAACCTTTCCATAACCAAGACCCTTGCGACTTGTCCTCGAGACCAAAACTCTGGCCGGATTGAATAACTCTGTCTAGGAGGAAGACTCTTCCCCAAGTTAGGCTCCAAACGGGCAAGACCCTCCTCATTGATGGTCCCGCAACCATAATTCTTGAGGCAGGTCGAGCCTCGGCACTAGGCAATTCAATCCGAATCAGTTCCCCAATTGTAATTGCAAAGCTGAGAAGAATCCCGATTGAGACAGATGACGAGGCTGTACTCCACCTCACAATGGGCGAAAACGGCTTTTACAGACAAGTCGACGGCTCGGCAATCCCCCCTAGCTGGCGAGAAGCAGGCGACATCCTCAGACAATCGCGAGGACTCGCCGTACTTCTAGGAGATGTCGACGTCGGAAAATCAACACTCTCCACCTATCTCGCCAACGTCTGCCTTGACCATATGATTCAGACCAGTATTATCGATGGAGACATCGGTCAAGCCGACATTGGTCCACCCACAACCACCAGCTCCTCCACAGTCTCCAATCACATCCTCCGTCTTGAGGACCTAAAACCTGAGCGATCACACTTCATCGGTGACACGAGCCCCTCCAGGGTCTCAACCAAGCTCGTACAATCAATCATCCATCTGAGAGACGAAATCACTGCGCGAAGCGAGATCATCATCCTAAACACCGATGGCTGGGTCAGAGACGAGGAGGCGATTCGTTACAAGCTCCAACTCCTAAACTCCTTGCAACCAAGCCTCGTACTCGGCCTGAGTTCTAATAATGAGCTTGACCCCATCCTTGACCAGCAACAATACTCGACCTTGAGGCTCGAAGCTTCACGTTTCGCGCGGGCAAGAACCAGGGAAGAAAGGAGGAAGACGCGGGAAGAAGGATACAGGAGATTCCTCCAGAACCCCAAGCATATAGATCTCAACCTCAACACGATCAAACTCAGAATGTTCAACAAGTCTCGACAACAAAGAATCGATCAGGATTCAACACACAGAGGAACCCTTGCTGGACTGCTCGACGAGAAGGGAATGTTGCTCTCGATAGGAAGAGTCGTCCGAATCCAGAATGGAATCCTTCGAGTCACAACAAAGACCGAGGAGAGGCCGAGAATCGTGGAACTTGGAGCAGTTATTCTATCTTCAAGATTCGCTGAGGTTGGGTACGAGCCCTAGATCGAGTACGCGTCGGGAATCGAGTAGACGTAGATCGTATGCTCGTTATAGTTCTCTTTCCGTGACGGCTTCCAACCGTTGATCATGAAGTCATGACTTACAATCCTTGAACCAGGCCGTGCTTCCGATCTCAGCTTAGGCTTCAACCGCTCGTTCGCGTACGTCGTAAGATACAGCGTAATGAGAGTGGCATCTTTCAGGTCGGCTTGAAAAAGGTCCTTGTTGAAGACCCTCACTCTTTCGACCAGCTTGAGCTTTTCAACCTCTCCAGAGGCCTGCTTGAACAGGTCCTCCCTGATCTCATAGCCAACAGCAGCCTTGATGCCGAAATCCTTGACAGCTGTGGTCAAGATCCGGCCGTCGCCGCAGCCAAGGTCGCAGAGAACATCCTCTTTGCTGGCTCTTGCAACTTCCAGCATCTTCTTGACAACATCGTGGGGAGACGATACAAATGGTGCACAGCTCATGAGAGTCACTCTGTTTCGAAGTAGCGTGGAGGAGCGATTCAGGCTATTTTAACTCTCTCCCTAAGGATCTGTCTCTGATAGTTTAGAACATGATCTAATACATTCACCAACAATAATAGTCGTCTATAATTCCGCTGCCATTAAGGTCCCAGATACAGAATCCTCATTACGATTGGTAAGTCCCAAATCGATAGGAAGGAGAAAGTGTGCCAAGAAAGAGAGAACGGCTCACCGTCAAATCTCCCGAGGACGAGTTTGCGGCCGGAAGTGATCAAACTCGGCAGCGACGCGATCCGCAAGAGCTCAAGATCTACATCAAACAACTATCAAAAGCTCTAAAATTCCTACCGCTTGGAAGCCGGGCATACTATGCTGTAACCGGAGAACTACTGAGAGCCAGCACCCAGTTGAGAGCCCTGGTGCCAGCAGGCACTGCCCCGAAGGGAGAGCACTAGCTCTATAGCTTCCTCTAGGCCAGTCAAATCCAACAAGCGCTCCGTTTTATCGCTCCCATTTGTTCTCAGGGTTCTACGAAATGACTATAAGCCACAGAGCCCGCGGAAGCCCGAAAGCGCATCTTCATGGCTTCTCAAATGCTCAGCGACACCAGAATACACGAGCTTGCACAAGTGGAACTGAAGGAGCCAGTCCTGATTCAAGGCCTTCCCGGACTCGGTTATGTCGGAAAAGTCGCTGTGGACTATTTCATCGAGAAGCTGAGGCCCGTGAAAATGGCGGAACTGTACTCGAGCTACCTGCTCTTCCCCGATGGCAACCTCGGCATCAACATCTCAGAAGATGGAACCTACTCTCTCCCAAGATACGAATTCTACGGATATGGTGAGAAAAACCCCAACGTAATCCTCCTCACCGGAGACGCCCAGCCAAGCGTAACCGGACAGTACGAGGTGGCGAGTGTCGTTCTCGACTTTGCGCAACGCTTCGGCTGCAAGGCTGTTTACACAATGGGTGGATACGGCACCCGCTCCGGAAACGATGTAGGCGCAGTCTACGCCGTCGTGGGGGAAGCTGGGCTCGGAGAACGTTTGAAGAGGATGGGAGCAAAACTCGCCAAGGGAGGAGCTGTCACAGGAGCTGCGGGCGTGATTCTTGGCATAGGTCGGCAGCGTAATTTATCATGCGCCGGCCTCCTTGGGGCCACAACAGGCGCTTACCCTGATCTTGAAGCGGCAAGAGCGGTAATCCAGATGTTGACGGGACTTGTGAGTATTCCAGTGGAACTGAAGGAGTTGGACACGGAGATTGAGGACATGCGCAAGAAAATGGAACGTTTCAGACATGCAGAGGTTGAAGAGGCCAAGGAAGGCGAGGAAAAGCCTGAGGAAGGCAAGGATCGCTACATTACGTAGCGAAGAAGATAATTCTGTCTTTCCAATAATTCGTACTACTCCTGACAAGTCTTCACCGCTTCGTTCCGTTTTATAGGAGAAGAACGCGAAGAGTGAGTTGAAGTGGATTTGCTCGAGGCAAGTCTGGAAAGGAATGGCGTGGTTCATAAGGTAAGCTTGCTCCTGGTAGAAAACGCTGTTTTGGCCTTCTTCTACGAGGATTCAATGAAAATTGGCACTTTGGCCGTCTCGACCCCTGGGTTACGCGAAGGGGGAGCAGGAACCTCGTCTGTTCTCCTCGGCGGGAAATATCTAATCGTCTCGCGGGCCCTATCGGAGAGGGTTGCGGCAGTCTACAACAAGATGAGCATCGTATCGATAAACACGAAGCTTCCGGAAGGCGAGGCACTCCGCCTTTATGCGAGCCTGCTGGATCGGGCTAGGTCTGGCTCTAGTGCCGACCGAGCTTCCCCTAAAGGTTGAACAGGAAACCTACCGCGATAGTGATGACCGTAGCGGCGAAAGTAATCGCTGCTACGGTATCATCTAATCTCTCAACGCTCATCGAATAGTCAACCTGCGGGTAAGTATTGAGAGAATGCTTTGGACGGTAGGGGAGAATGTTCGCCTATCTTTCGACATCTTACTCACTGAGAGAAGACAGTGGTGAGGCCTACGTTATCCTCTGTGTTACAACACGATCTACTCGTTGCTTTCCGCGATTCTTAAGTAGTCAAAGAAGACTTTTTGGCGTGTTGTCCGTCGCGTGCTGTCTCGCTTAGACAGTTGGCTCTAGAATTGGTGGAACTAGCGCCAGTTATTTAGCTTCGCCGGGGAAGGATCCTTAACCTCTACGCCATTGTGTCCGTTGATCCACTCTGGAACAATGACCGCCCGGATCAATTCCTGAATTGTTATTCCGCGGCGTTTCGCGATCCTTTCGAGCTCGCGATAAATCATGTCGTCGAGTGTTTGCATGAACTTAGGCAGTCTTGACACCACGGTTTCTCGGGATATCAATATCAGTTCACGGGTTGAAATAAAGTGCTGATGTAACTTGTAGAATTCCAAGGAAGTGACAGGATTGAGGCGTGGGAGTCTTAGCGTCAGTGGGATGTCTTTCCTGAGCGCGATCCTTCTCCAAGGATCTGGCGCGCGGCGATTTCAACCCTCGAACGATACGGATCCTTGGTGTAGACTCTCACTATGTTCATGAACGTTTGAAGAACTCCTACGATTCGGGACGCCTCGGATAGCGGGACTAATTCTTTCTTTCCTCTAGGCGAGTGCTTGAAGACGGGTATGTCCATTGGCTGCAGGTCTGCGGTATTGTGGTAGGGGACTGAAGGTAAGGTAGGGGCATCGATGATCACATCCTCTCCAGTAATCTTCGCCTTTCTTGCAATCTCTTTTTCGGTCTCATTGCGAACGCGTTCGTTTGAAATCATGTCGGACACTTTCTCTTCAGGGGAAAAAATCGTATGTTCGTAGGCGCATTTTAGGAGTCTTCTTGTTTCGAGGTCTTGCATGATATTCCTGGACTTCTTACACTCCTTCAGTTCTGTCCACACTTTGTAATCGTCGAGCTTGAGAAAATCCTCGGGTCTGTCAAAGTCCAACAGCCGGAGTTCATCCCTTGCAGCCTCGAGAGCTTTCACGATCATGATCTGAACTGCTCTGGACGCTTTGTGGAAGTATATTGTTCGAAAGGATTCGAATCGTGCGAGCAGGAAGCTTTCAAGCGTTGCTACTGCTGTTCCATCAACAGAAAGGTTGTTTTCTACGATGTCCATCGTGTATAGGAGGCGATGAACGTCGATGGAGCCGTACCCTGCTCCCGTGTGAAAAGAATCTCGAACAACATAGTCCATCTTGTCGACATCGACGCCGCTGTTGATTATCTGGTCCAGGAATGGCTTCCTTCTATCCGATAATTTTCCGATGGCCAATCTACTCAGAATCTTGGGGTTTAGTCCTGCGGACTCAAGCGTCTGGGCAATCTCCGTCTCATTTACAAGCCAGGGAACAAAATCTTCGTGATTCTTGCCTAGGTATTTCGCTAGGAGATGCTCGAATACATGAGAAAACGGTCCGTGCCCAATGTCATGAAGCAGCGCGGCTAGACGTAGCTGTTCTTGTTGGTGTTGAGGGACATCTATTGGGAGTGCTTGGGCCAGTTCTCCGGCCAGGTGCATCGCGCCGATGACATGCTCGAACCGGGTGTGATTTGCTGCAGGGTAGACGAATTCTGAGCCAGCAAGTTGCCTTATCCGCCTGAGCCTTTGAACGGGCTTGGTATCAATTACCGATCTCTCGGTCTGGCTGATTCTGACATAGCCGTGAATCGGGTCCTTGATGAAGCTCCCAGACTTCTCGGTCAACTTTCTCTCCAACGTTTTTCGGAGAAGGCAGCTAGTTAACTTCTCATTCACCTAATCGAAAAAGTCTCTTTTTATCCAAGTTGAAACAATTCGTTCGATACGGAATCGTGCCTGGCGAATGGTTCAAGATAAGATCCTCTGCTTCGTATGTTCGGTGAAGGGTATCGAGAGCACGTTCGCAACCTACTACGAACTGCAGGATCATCTCTACAAGGATCATGATATGACCAAGGATCCAGCCATGGAGATTTTCGCAAAATCCAAGATCCCAGTCTCAAAAGCTGCGACTGGGCAGGACTCTAGCAAATAAGCCCGATTCTGAACTTTGGCACCTTTTCCTCAGCTGGACGCGCATTCTCTACATGAGGGAGTTGGAGAAAGCGCGGTTGATTCATCTGATAATCAGGAATTGGATGAAGGATAAGATGGCTGTGCCGACAAAGATGAGGGACACCGTGCTTGCTATGAACGTCAGCATGCTCTGCTGAGTGCTGATGCCCGCCGCGTTCTTTACAGCAAACACGCTGGCTATGCTTATCCAAACCGTGCTCGTCGCCCGAGTGATTTCGAAAACTATGGGGATTGGTCCAGACATCAGAATGAATAGAAGCCCTGGCGTCCAGGAGAAGAAAAACGGACGGGCGAAGCCCCAGTAGCCAATTCTTCTCCTGAAGAGTTTCGTGACTATTAGGAGAGATGTAGCTGACCAGACTAGTGCGATTAGGATGGCGGCGAGCAAGCCTATGAGTGTAATAGTGAGAGTCTCGAGTACTGATATTCCGGCGATGAAGAAACCGAAGAGGCCTAGTCCGGCGCCGTAACAAAGCCCGACTATGGCGACGAGGGAGAGTGATTGTGCTGTGCCACTGGGGTCATCTCTCAGTTCTCTGAAGGTATCTCCGTCGAATCTTGCCGCTTTCAACATTCGGGAGCCCATCCTTCGCAGGTTGAAGTCTTGCTTGGACCAAGAGTCTCCGGCCATTGTCCTAGTTTCCGTTTCTCTCTTTGTGCGAGTTCCGGCTCTTATCAACTCATGGGAAAAATCGCGATCACATGCTTGCGCATAAGTGATTTGCTCAGTCAAATAGGCGACTTCTTGGAGCGGTTGGAGCCTAAGCCGACTAGATCGTCATCTGGATGAAGATTAAGATTAACAGTCCAACAACTGACGTGAGGAGCGCTCGTTGTGTGTTGAAACCCATCGCACTCTTCAGGGCAACAAACTCTGCTGAGACTATCCAGGCCGAGGCGACGACAGCTGCTGCTACTATGAGTGGCCAAATTGGGATTGCGATTAGGACGAACAAGATGCCTGGTGCAGTCGAAAAGAAGAGGGGCCGGGCGAGCT
>VBBS01000060.1:0-4543 GCA_005888745.1 Candidatus Bathyarchaeota archaeon
TTGGGTCGTCTTCCGCCCTCTGTGTCTCCCTCATCGGCGCCTTTAGAGAGTGGAAAGGCAACTCAATGACAGACTATGACATTGCGAATCTGGCTTACGATGTTGAAAGGAAGGACGTCGGTGTTCCTGGGGGCATGCAGGATCAATACGCCTCAACTTTCGGGGGCTTCAACCTTATCGAGTTCAAGAAGGAAGCCACTATCGTAAACGCTCTCCGGATCAAACGGGAAACCTTGAACGAGCTTGAGTACAATAGCCTCCTCTGTTTCACCGGAACCACAAGACGTTCAGGTGGAATACTCCAGAGGCAAATAGAATCATACGAACAGAAGAGCCCCGCGATAATGAAAGCTCTGGAGCGCATGAAAGACTTGACCCTACAAATGAAAGACTTCCTGCTTACAGGTAACCTGAGGGATTTCGCTGAGATGTTGAACGCGGAATGGGCGATCAAGAAGAAGCTCGATCAGGCTATCTCCACCGAGGATGTCGAGAAACTCCTATACGTCGCCAAGGAGAATGGGGCGATCGGCGGCAAGCTACTAGGAGCTGGTGGTGGAGGTTTCCTCTTTCTATATTGCGATTCTGGGAAACAGGTCCAGGTCGAAAAGGCGGTTGAGGGTCTCGGGGCTAAAGCCTTCCCTGTAAGATTCGACGTCGATGGGTTGCAGACTTGGCGAAGCCCAAAGTAATGGTCCCACAAAGGCTGGGAAGTAGTACGGCCGAGAATGGGCCACCCAGTCAGCAGGAGAGAGAAGTGTCTCTCGCCCTCACGTCCATCAAGAAGAGTATCGAGACGAAGGAACGACTCTCCAAGGATTGTATGAACGATATCATAGAAATGGCACACATAATCATAGCTGCTTTGCGCCAGGGAAGAAAAGTTGTATTCTTCGGAAATGGCGGAAGCGCGGCTGACGCTCAGCACATTTCGGCAGAATTAGTCGGCAAATTCAAGAAGGTACGGCCACCTCTAAGAGCCCTCGCGCTAACAACTAACACGTCGATTCTCACCGCTGTTGGTAACGATATCAGTTTCGATGAGATCTTTTCCCGCCAAGTGAATGCGATCTTGGAGAAAGGAGATATTGCCGTAGGAATAAGCACAAGTGGACGATCGAGGAATGTGATCCTCGGCGTGCAAGAGGCTGCGAGAATCGGTGCGAAGACGATCGCTCTCACCGGCGGAGATGGGGGGCGGCTAGCTCCGCTCTGCGATCACAATGTGATTGTTCCTTCGAACGACACTCAAAGGATACAGGAGTGTCATATCATGATTGGGCACCTCGTCTGCGAATTAATTGATGAGGCGCTTGTCGAGAAAAAAGCCGAAAAATGGACCCCGGCCTTCAGACGAGATCGAAAACCAGTTTCACCCATCGTCGCGGCAACCTAGGGACACAGGGTCGGCTGCATCAGAAGACAACTTGGTTGCCTATTCTTAGGGATCCACTTGCATGCGATGATAGTACATAGCTTCAATTCACGCACAACCCTTAAAGGGGAAAATTCCGCAACAGGTCATGGTCAGGTAATCTGAATTACGGTTGTCGTGGTCCGCCGGTTGATCTTTTCCAAATTCCTCGAAGGTTTTGTCTGGTCGAAGACTAAGATCAAAGGCTACCTCGGTCTGAGCGACGTTCTGTCCATGGCTACGAATGTCTCGCGTGCCGGGCTTGGGCTGTCTGGCGCACTGCTGATTCTGGCTGGCTTGTGGCTTCTTGTGGTTGAACCTGACGTTATCGCTGGAATGGTCCTTGCTGCTGGGCTAATCGGATTCGGCCTCTTCAACATGATTTCAGCGCTGAGAAAAGGATTCCATCTCTCTCGCGCCAACCAACTTTCTCTGTTAGGCCACTTCGTCGCCATTCTAACGTTCTACATTGTCGCGTCTAGATTCCTCGTAGTAAGCTACACTACTGATACTATGGTTGGGACTTACATGGGGGTCTTGAGGGTTCTTCAATTTCAGAGTCCTTACGGCTTCTCAATCAAACCACTATTGGACCAGTTTGGCTTCTCACCTTCGTTCTATACTCCAGGTGTTGACGGCTCCTTCGACTTTCATTTGGCCTATCCTTCCCTCAGCTTCCTTTCCGTTCTTCCGTTCTACCTGGTTGGTCTACACGATCTGCGTGACCCTGTATTCATCTTCCACATCATGTCGATTCTCCTGATATTCGGTCTGGCTCCTGCGAGGCTAAAGAGCATCAGCCTGGCTCCTTTCAGCCTATTTTCAATCGTAATTGCAGGGAGCTGGACTGATAGTGTCTGGGCCTTCTTCCTAGTTCTGACAGCCGTTCTGTGGTATCGTAATCCCAAGGCGAGCTGGGTGTCGCTAGGCCTCGCCATTGCAGTGAAACAAATTGCCGTTGTAATCGCTCCATTCCTCATGGTTCGTCTCTGGTACGAGAGACCAGGGTCAAGGCTACGCAGTCTAGCTTCCAGCATGAGCTTGATGCTATCAGCGTTCTTCCTACCGAACCTGCCATTCATTATCGCTTCTCCAAATTCATGGTGGGCCGACATCGTCGCTCCCTATCTGCCAAACGCGACACCGCAAGTTCCTGGAGGAATAGGTCTCTCCAACTTTCTCCTCGACCTCGGGATCGCGCTTCCTTCTACGTTCTTCCTCGCCCTGATGCTAGGTACATCTGGCATCTTGGTGTTTCTCTACGCTCGGCATTTTCGCGGCCTAAACAGTATGGTTTTCGCATTCCCGATCCTCCTCTTCTTCTTCTATTATCGATCCTTCCCGAATTACATGGCTTACTGGCTATTCCCGCTCGTCTTCGAGCTAGGCCGACTCGGGGGGCCGAGACTCAGGCTCCACTTGACAATGAGGCTCCCTAGCATCGCTTGGCGTCCACCTAGCGGTACGCTTCTCCGGATATTCCGTCATAAGCTGACCCCATCAATCGTGCTTGTTATGGTGGTGACATTGGCCTTTGTTGGAGTCTCAGGCGCTTACATCTCACAAGTCTCAAACCCCAAGGCCTCAATTCAGATCAACGGCGTAATGGATCCGGACAATCTCGGAGCCGCGACACGCATCAACTTAACTCTCACGAATCTCTTAGCTACTCCCGTCTCGCCGACCTTCTTTGTCAAGTATGGTCCGTTGCCTTTCTACTGGACAACCAATTCTAGCGCTGCGCTAACGGGCGGCGCCGAGAACACTTACCTAATCAGTGCTCCTGATGCGCTGAGTGCTGTGCCTCGAGGCGACCAATTCCGCATTATGATTTATGACAGGCTTACTGGCCAGTTGCTTGGCGAGTCGTCATCTTGGAAGGTCGACATACCGGCTCCGCCCCTTGTTAATCCTGGATTGAAGTGGTGGGTTTTGGAGCAGAGCATTGGTAAGAAAGTACCGTTTGGCTGGAAGTTGTCCCTCTCCAACACCGACCCGCTAGTCTCCAGCGTCACCCCGCTTGGTGTCAACGGGACCAGCGGTTTGCAAATGATGCTGAATTACACGTCTGCCGGGAGGGGGCTAGTTGAAGGACTAGCGCTATCGCAGAAGGTCTTGCTCAACGCTACGAGCCTGAACATCCACTTCAACCAATCACTGACGACCGACACTACCACCAAGACTATGTTTGCGGCGAGTGTCACAGATGGCACCCATACACTCTTCTTCATCTTCTCTAACAAGGCAACTCAACAGACGATAACGCCCTACGCGACAAACACCACAGTTGTCGTCCCGACACAGATATCCACGTGGAGCAGCGTAAGAATGGATTCCCAGAGTGTCTGGAATGGCCAAGGCTGGGCGACGCCTCAGATAGTAACGCTAACGGTATTCGTAGAGTCGAGTTCCGTGGGAGTATACTATACTAGTATTGACGGGGTCAACCCCGTCTAGTTCTGATTGTACAAATAATCGTCTTTACCGGTTAGGATTTTGAACTGAACCCATTTATCGCTAGTCTTTTCTCTGTCGTCGAAGAGTATGGGTGTGACCAGTGTGAAGGGTCTGCTACTTGCTGGAGGGCATGGAACGAGACTCCGCCCTCTGACGTATACCGGTAACAAGCACATGCTGCCGATCGCCAACAAGCCGATGCTGATGTACGGGTTCGATCAGCTGAGGGGCGCGGGCGTCAAGGAGATCGGTGTCATCCTCGGCCCTCTGCAGGAAGGCATCGTTGAAGCTCTCGGTGACGGTTCAAAGTTTGGGGTCCACATTACGTATCTGGACCAGCCCGACCCGAAAGGCATCGCGCATGCGGTACTAATCTCGAAGAAGTTTCTCGGCGACTCTTCATTCATCGTTCATCTCGGGGACAACCTTCTGAAAGATAGTATTCCTGAAATGGCTGAGGAGTTTCAGAGCTCCGGTGCTGACGCGACCGTCGTCCTTAGCCGGGTAAAGGATCCGAGCAGGTTCGGGGTGGTACAGATTGAGAAGGGGACGATAGTCAAGCTTGTCGAGAAGCCTAAGTAGTTCATCAGCGACCTTGCGCTGGCGGTGGTCTACTTCTTCCGTCCCACTATCTTCCCTGCTATCGAGAAGCTGAAGCCCAGCTGGCGGAAC
>VBBS01000060.1:4561-7338 GCA_005888745.1 Candidatus Bathyarchaeota archaeon
GGCCATCCAAGGCCTTCTCGATATGGGTGGGAGGATAACCTATCACGAGGTGTCTGGATGGTGGAAGGATACCGGGCGTCCCGAGGACATTCTGGAAGCCAATCAGTTGGTTTTGAAGGACCTGAAATCGTCTGTTAAGGGAAAGATCGAAGAGGAAGTTCCCATTTCAGGCAGCGTCGAGGTGGGAGAAGGAACGATCGTACACCGCGGTTCGGCTCTAAGAGGCCCGGTGGTCGTAGGAGAGTATTCCGAGATTGGGGGCGGAGCTTACGTGGGACCCTACACGTCGGTCGGAAGCCATGTCAAAATTCTCGGTGCTGAGATCGAGAACAGTATCATCCTTGACGGCACCGTGGTTGACTGCCGGGAGAGAATTGTGGACAGCATCATTGGGAAGAATTCCAAGATCATCTCTGATCACACTTACCGCCCGAGCGGGAGAAGGTTCGTGGTTGGCGAGAGCACATTCGTTAGTCTCTAGGAGACCTTCTCGCAGAGGTTACTTTGATTATTCGTAGTGCCTAGTCTATGTTCACGGCAAGCAGATAGACCAAAGCTACTACTGCAGAGAAGACGAAAATCGGAGCATAGAATACTGCCATAAGACTCCCGAACAATACTCCAACAGCAACGAATTCGGTTCTTGTTTTTCGGTTCGCCCAGTCGACGTTCCAGATCCCAAGCGAGTATAGGCTCAGCCCGATGACGACGAGTATTGCAATACCGTTGAAGGCGAGCACCGGAAGAAATGAGCCTCCTATTGGCTTGTCATTGGGTGGATACGGAAGGCTGTTGACGACAGAGCCAAAGAGATAGTTAACCACGACAACATCGGAAATGCCGAATATGCCCCATATCAGAGGTAACAGCAGGATCCGCTTCTGCATCAGGCCAACGATCATCGGTTTTTAGCCACATATTCATATAAGGATTTGGCGAAAGCGACCTGCGCTAAGAGTGAGAAAGTTGAATTTTTGGAAACTCTTGTTTCGAGCCTGGTTCTACTTTAGAACCGGCTCGTCGCAGACAACACGTATCTCGTGCCTATCTTCCCACACCTAACGGTGTTCGGGATAGTCGCCCTGATTGTAGCTGTCCCTATCGCTATTTTCTCCGGCCTCTTTCATATGAAACGAACGGGGGCTTTTGCTGCCGACGCGTCTGTACAAACTGAGGCAAACCCCTACATTTACAAAACCATCGGCAAAGAAAAGGAAGTGTTCTTGCCGCTGTGGATACTTATAGCTCGAGGGTTGGCGAAAGTGCTCGAACGCCAAGAGACAATGACAGCAGAAGATAGAAAAGAGCTGGAGGAGATTCTGAACAAGGCCAATGCCCTTTTAGAGGGTCAATATGTCGGCCTTCCGAAACAGTTGGGCGTTCGGAGCTATCGCGTATCAGAGGGCGACAGGTAGAAGATGATCCACTCGATACCCTTTGCGGGGCGCTTTCGACCCTGATGTTTGTCTGCAATCAAGGCGAAGAGCCATCCCTAGTGGAAGTCTCCTGAAACAAAGTGTTCCTCGACCATGAATTTGCTGCCGAGCGACCCGAGTCGGATCGTTGACCGGCCAAAAGATCATAACCACTCAAGAGAAGAACGGTTTTGAAAACTTCTCGCGAAATCCGCAGCCGCATCGTAGCGGATGTTGGCCCTTCGGACTTTCAGAACGACGCTCTCTCTAAGCCGCCAGGGACGGCACTCCCCTATGGTCGAACGTTGTGGAGGTGCCGCCTGCAAGCCACTTATGCTTCGGACAGGGTCGGCATTGAATCCGCGATGGCGCTGGCTTCTTTTCTAGTGCGCACGCGCGAGAACGCCCGGAATCTCTCTACTATTTCCCTCACGCCCTCATCCAGTGTGTGCCGGGGTCTGAAGCCAATTCTCTCGATCTTCGACCCGTCAAGTTCGTAGGACACTTGATTCAAGTTTGGTGTAGGAGTGATTACAATACGCACATCATGCACCTCTTTTCTAATGGCCGTGGTAATCCGATTGAGGGAGGCGTTCTCCCCGATAACATTGTAGATTTCTCCTTTCATGCCAGGCTGGGTCAGCGCGAAGGTAATAGCGTCAGCCGCATCCGTGATGTGGAGGTAGGGTCTTTTCTCGTTCTGTGCTGACTCCCAAACAGTCAGTGGCATGCCAATACAGGCAAGATAAGTGAATCTGTCAACGACAGTGTCGAAACGCATTCCGATGGAGTATCCGAACACTGTCCCAAGTCTCAGAACAGTCGCGTCGAGACCGTTCTGTTCCGAAGCATTGAGGCAGGCGTTCTCCCCTTGTAGCTTGGACTCCCCGTAGGGGCTTATCGGCTTGCAGGGATACTTTTCATTCACCAGCCCAGTCGTGGGACCATAGACGCTCGCCGTGGACGAGTAGACGAGCTTCTTGACACTCGCTTTGAGGGCGCCGCCGTTGACATTCACGTCGAAGGTTAGATCCTTCCTCTCGAAAGAGAGGGGGGCGTTGGTGATTCCGGCAAGATCCACAACCATATCGACATCCTGGAAGGCTCTCTTCAGGTCCTCGTCTTTGCGAATGTCTCCCTCGATGAATTCGAAGCGACCGTCGGGGGGAAGATCCATTATGGCTACGTACCTCTCTCGCATCATGTTGTCGATCACTCTGATCGTGCTGCCGGCGAATTTTCTGTCCGAGGCAAGGTCTCGTATGAGCTTGGACCCGATGTAGCCGCAACCACCCGTGATCAAGATGACCATGTCTTACTCCTCGGAAAGAGTCCCTGACTCAACCTTGAAAAGGCTACGGG
>VBBS01000015.1 GCA_005888745.1 Candidatus Bathyarchaeota archaeon
GAGGCCGCTGTCGATAGCGTCGCTTGCTGCTTTGTAGTTCATATCGTCGAACTCGCCTGACGCGTGCAACATCTTGTTGCCTGCGAGGTGAGTCTGTAGTTGTCGCAGTTGTGTGTTGAGGGTGCTGGTTCGCTGGCTGAGGGTGTCGATGATCTCCTTTCTCTTGCCCTTGAGCTCGTTGATCGCGTCCTCGTGTTGTTTCCTCAGATCTTCGTAGACATCCTTCTGTATGTCGCCGACGCTGAAGAGTTCGTCAAGAGCTCGGAGGCGTCTTGTTACGATGTCGAATTCTTTACGAAATTCCTCTGCTTCGACCTTCCAGGCCGGTGCCAGGACGAGGGTGTCTCCGGCTATGGTGACCCTGTCCCCGGGGCATTGGAGGAATTCTCCGTTGCCTTCTTCAATTCCCACCCCCGTTACCTCGTCTCTGAGGTTGGCCGAGATGCCTACGACTTTGCCGAAGGCTCTGCCGTAGGGGTCTTGGAGGGTTCTGCCGAGGAATCTTCGGACTTGTTCAAGTGTTATCGGCATGATTTTGCACCAAAAAAATGTTAGCGGAGTTACTCCTACCTTGGAATCACTGTCTCGTGTTCTGCGGTCGCGGTTGGAGAGGGTAACTCCGGGAACTTCTCACGCATCCGTGTCTCTGCTATGGTGTTGGCTTCAGAGATGATCTTCGAGGCTTCGGGGCCTGATGCTTCTAGGTCGTAGCCTTGGCCTGTTGCCTCGCCGACTTCCATGACTACGCTGTTTAGTGTGTCAGAGATTTCGCCTAGTTCGTATCCGACTTGAGGGATAACTCCTGCGATCTGGTTCTTGATTTGGTGTACAACTCCAGCTACTGGGCCCATCATGGCTGCGACGTCGCCAAATTCCTGGATTGTTTCGAGTCGCAGTACGACTTGTTCGAGCGCAAGTTCGCTTCTGAGAGTAACTTTAGCAATTTTTCGGATCTCAGCGATCTCGTTGGCGTACATTGCGCTTCTCATGGTGTCTTTGGCCATCTGGGCTTGCACACATTTGTCGAACAGTGACTTGTCGTGCTGTTGTGTCTTGAGATTCGCGCCTTCGAGCCTGTTCTGTTGGATTTTGAGTTTGTAGACGCACTGGGAGATCTTTTCTTTGAGTGGTTCTTGGTGGTGGATGCGATCGGTGACCTTCGAGAGTAAGGGTTCCCTTTGCTCTCGGTCCCAATTCTTCATGGACTTGTATGACATTTCAATCTTGAAAGCTGGTTTACTTGGGACGAGTTCCAAGTGGGTTCTTGACACGTAAAGGTATGATTTCGTATCCTGCGAGCTAGAGAAATTCTAGCTCAGGCAATAGGTTGCATGTTGTCAACAGATATTTGGCCGGTATGTTGTGTGGGCCACAGGTAGGTTTTGGTTTATATGCGGTGTCAGAAAATTGGTAAGAAGTTGTGTTTTCCCCAATCCCAGTTTATCATTGCTAGTTAAAAACGATACAATTCGCAGTGCATCATTGACAGTGTTGTTTCTACCAAATTGCTGATTCTGGGTTTACAAGCCCTATTTTCCAGCGTTTTTGCGGTCGAACGCTTTTACCATTTTACCTCATAGAAGTCGCTTCCCTAGGATGAAAAAAAATGGTACTAAACGATCTAACTCTAGAGAAGTTAGTCAGCGAGATCAACGGCTACAAAGAAAAAATGCGCACCATCTACGAGGAGTACGGACGAGCCTCACAAGACCTCCAAGACCGAATCAACGTGTTAGGATACACGTTGAACGAGCACCTCAAAGAAACCAAAGACCAGATCGGCAGCACACCACAACGGCTACTGAACCTTGAAACAAAATACGTGACAGGTGAGGTCAGCGAACAAGAATACCGCGGGCAACGCGAAGAATTCAAGGGCCTCTTACAACGAAACCTCCACAGCATCGAAGAAATCAAAGACATGATCGAGGTCCTAACCCACATCGAAACCAGGCCATTGGCTTCAGCAGACTTCAAACAGGCAAACCCGACAGCCCCACGAACATTGATCGAGGAATGGGCGAGGAACACCGTTCCACAACAAGCACCAGCTCCCACAGAGCAGGCACCTGTATCAACACCAAGTTCGCCAAGCGTCAAGTTCTCTGCGAGCTCCAGCGTCTCGGAGAGACCATGGGCTCCACCCGCAACACTTACAGCACCTCAACCATCCAACGCACCAGTCAACACCCCTATCTCAGCACCGACCCCAGCGACTGCACCAACTCAAGAACAAGCTCAACCGGTATCACCAATTACGACTGATCCCTTCGTCGCCGCCCCACTGACACAAGCAAACGCTTCCACCACTGACGATTCCTTCACGACTGCGCCAGCGCAAGAATACGTCGAGGATGTTGCAGAAGCGCTCGTCGTTAAGGTCGTCGATGACATGCCAATTCTTGATGCTTCCTCAGCAGTTGCAACAGCGGACACAGAGATTCAACCAAACATTCCAGGTACTGAAACCGTCCCAGGCAGACCCTCTGGACCCGACCTCTCTCAGCCAACCCTCCAACTGCCAAGCCAGTTCTACAAGGTCGTCTGTCCAAAGTGCGGCGCTGACGTCCCCAAGGCAGCGAAAGTCTGGGAGCTCAAAGGCGGCAAGTCCAAGAAGAACGTGCTGATCGGCCTCTTCCAGTGCCAAGACTGCAGGGTCAAGTTCAGAGAAGCCCTCACCAGGGATATCATCTAAAACCTCGCGAACTCGACCTCTCAAATTCCCCTTCACGTTTTTTTCCCGTTTCTTTTCCGCCAAGGTTAGCAAAACCTTAAGTCGCAAGAACCCTCCCCGCTCCTTACCGTAAGGATTCAAAGAGGCCAGTGTTTGCAAGTGGAAAAAACTGAACCGAAACGTGCTACGCATACAGAAAGACCTGCAGAAAGAACTCCGGAAAGGACTCACGAGACCCGTCCTATGAGCCGGGCCCCCCCGGATGTTGTGTTCATCGGAAAGAAGCCGTTGATGGCGTACGCTACAGCTGTGATGATGCACTTCAACAGTGGATCCAGTCAATGCACCGTCAAGGCCAGAGGCCAGTCAATCAGCCACGCCGTGGACGTTGTAGAAGTTGTCAGGAACAGGTTCTTCCAGGGCAAGCTCGTCATCAAGGAAGTCAAGATCGGGACCGAGATGCTTGGCGAGGGAGACGAACAGCGCAACGTGTCCACGATAGAGATTGTCCTAGTCAAAACTGACTAGAAGAGTTCTACTTCATCATTCTAAGAGTGCTTAGACCCCAAGTCCTCTCGACACTGTACAGTTTGACCTCTGAGATCACGAGAGGCTTTTTCATCCCGGACATGTTTTGGGGCGTCAGCTCCATGAAGAGCGGTCTCTCAGGACTGTTAGTGTAAAGAGCCCTGTCCACCAGGAAGAGTTTGTTCATGTCGTTGAGCGAGTTATAGATTATCGCCTTGATCCGAAGATATTCCTCGCTAACACAATCCAGCAGGACTTGGTCTGTGTAACCTGAGTCCAGGACCATTAGCTCTCCAGAAGGGCCTTGGTCAAGCTTCATTTGCTAAGCCACAAACAAGCTCGTTGTCGTTCCGTACGCTAACTAGGTGGTAGTCGGCGCGGCTTATAATTTGTATTGCTACCCACGCGACGACAGTATGGAGAATGCTATAGGACTAGGCTACTAGTCTACAATAATAGATCCTTTGGAAGGGCCTGCTGGAACACACGGCGCGAGACTTGAATAACCCCGGGGGTCGGGAAAAATCACTAGAACCGATTTCAGAAGCGTTTTCAGATCACGGATCGATAATGCGTTTCAAAAAACAGTTTCAAAACCCGAACTCAATGGCTGACCTCATTCCCAGATTTCAATAGCTGAAACACGCAATTGATGATGCTCGTTTCACAGGGAACTAGAGAATTATTCGATTGGGAAATGCCCGATCTCCAATTCAATCCTCGCCAACTACCCCTTCGGCGCCATACGGTCATGAGCTGCAGCTGTTCGAATGAGATCTCTCAATGCAGGCCCGTTGATCTTGTCGGTTTCATGTAGGGCAGTTACCCGCGTTTTCTTAGCGTCGAGCCCTGCATTGAGAGCTTATGCCCGTCCGGAAGACTCCAGCCTTGGAAAAAGTTCATTTTCACATCTCCCTTGAAGCGTCCACCGCTACCACCAGTCCGTTGTGAGAGAACACAGCGTTGTTCCATTTCCACTCAGTTATCGCTGGGTCAGCATCATGAATGATCTTGCGAAGCTTAGCCATCGTCTTACCACCGCCAGTCTGTAAGATCTGCGATTTGATTGGTCGATAAGCTTGGATAGGATCATTGGAGCCTCAATTTTGTTGCACGCTTACTGAACTCGGCCTCGGCAGGAGGGTTAGTCACGTTAGATAGTTGTAGGCGACTAGCGTCATGAACTCGGGAAAATCATCACTGGTCACAAGCGTGTCAAGCAATTCTCCAGCGATCTTGTATTTAGTCGCGTCTTGAGATCGGGGACTTGCTCCTGCTGTTATCCTCGCCATCTCTTGTCCCAAAATAGTTCGGAATAGCTCACGCGTTATTATCGGCCCTTCGAGAAGCTTAGCTGAGTGACGAATCCACTGCCAGATCTGCGCCCTACATATTTCCACTGTAGCGGTGTCTTCCATCAGGTTGTTGATGGCTACGCAACCGAGACCGCCTAACCAAGATTCTAGATACCCTATGCTAACCGCAACATTAGCTCTCAAAGCTTGCTCACTGATCTTCGGATCTGGTACTCGGAGGAGATCCTCGCGAGTTATCTCCGCAACCACCTTGGGGTCTCTGGATTCCAGAGAAGGGTCGTCGAAGATATTCCTGACAACGGGTACAAGTCCCGGATGAGCGACCCAGGCGCCTTCGTATCCCTCGGCAGCCTCTCGCTTCTTATCGGCAACCACCTTGTCGATGGCTTCCTGGGAACGGGGGTCCCCTCTGATAGGAACTTGGGCAGCCATTCCCCCGATTGCATGGGCACCCCGTCTGTGGCAGGATTGAGCCAGTAAAATGGAACATGACTTGAGGAATGGCGTTGTCATTGATAGGAGGAGTCTTTCAGGAACCAGGAATCTCAAGTCGTGGCCTAGGAATTTGATTAGGCTGAAGATGTAGTCCCAGCGGCCGAAGTTCAGGGCTGTTACCCTCTCTCGTAACTCATAGATGATTTCTTCCATCTGGAACCCGGCGAGGATGGTTTCGATTAGGACGCTGCACCTTATACTAGCGTGTGGAAGTCTAAGGGCCTTCTCAGAGTAGTCGAAGATGTCATTCCAGAGACGCGCCTCTAGATAACTCTCTAGTTTGGGGATGTAGAAGTAGGGCCCTGTGCCTTGGTCGATCAAGCTCTCGGAGTTATGGTAGAGGAACAAGCCGTAATCGAAGAGACAGGCCGGAACTGGTTGTGACGCCATTAGAACGTGTTTCTCCGTTAGATGCAAGCCCCGGGGTCTCATCATGAGGGTTGCAGGTTTGTTTCCTAGCTTGTATTCTCGACCATCAGGACCAAGATATCTGATTGTCCGGTAAACCGCGTCCCGAAGGTTAACCTGGCCCTGAATAGTTCCCTCCCAGGTCGGCGAGTGGGAGTCTTCAAAATCTGCCATGTAAACGTCCGCGCCCGAGTTGAGCGCGTTTATCACCATCTTCCGGTCAACCGGACCCGTAATCTCAACCCGTCTCTGTCTAAGATCAGCCGGGATAGGTCCAACCTTCCATTCGGACATCCGAATACCGCGGGTCTCATCCGGAAAATCGGGAAGCGCTCCGTTTCGCAGGCTCTGATGAACAAGTACCCTTTTCTGCAGTAAGAAGTCGAGGCGCGGAGAAAACTCCCTGACAAGTTCTCCAACAAAAGCCAGTGCTTCGGGCGTTAGTATCTCTTCACAGCCCCGGACATTGGGATCTGTGACTCTGAGCGTTCGCGGTTCGAGCACTAGTTCGGTTCGCTTGTCGGATTCGTTGGATGAATGCAAACCTATGGGTTCCGGTCTCGCTCAGGCTTGGTCTTTGAGACTGATGGTGTGGCTAGTGCTGCTTGTTCTTTGAACTGGACGGCTTCAGTGGATTCACCCATCGCGGTGGTTGAAGACGTTCCGCTTGATATGACAGTCGCGACTTCGTCGAAGTATTCCGTTCCTACAAACGCCTGGTGCTTCACCGCCGCATAGCCTGCCTGTTCAGCCCCGAACTCTTTCCTCTGTAAACGAACATAGGCCGCCATTCCTTCAACTGCGTATTGTTTGGCCAATTCGAACATCGATACCGAAAGACTGTGGAAGCCAGCCAAGGTGACGAACTGGAACTTATAGCCCATCGTCGCCAGTTCCGTCTGGAAACATTGTATGCGCTCGGAGTCTAGGTGTTTCTCCCAGTTGAATGATGGCGAGCAATTGTACGCTAGTAGCTTCCCGGGGTACACTCGGTGGACCGCTTCTGCAAACCTTCGCGCCTCATCAAGATCCGGCGTGGCAGTTTCGCACCACAAGATGTCAGCGTACGGCGCGTAGCTTATCGCTCGAGCAATGGCCGCCTCGAGGCCAGATTTGATTCTATAGAAGCCCTCTGTCGTTCTCTCACCCGTGGTGTAGGGTAAGTCCCTCGGATCCCCATCGTTTGACAATAGTTTTGCCCCCATGGCATCTGTCCGCGCGATGAGATAGGTCGGAATCCCCATCACATCGGATGCAAGCCGAGCAGCGATTAGAGTCTTGATGAACTGGTGAGTCGCGACGAGGACTTTTCCTCCAAGGTGGCCACACTTCTTCTCGGAAGCTAGTTGGTCTTCGAAATGTACTCCTGCCGCTCCAGCCTCTATCATTGATTTCATCAATTCGAACGCATTTAGAGGGCCGCCAAACCCAGCTTCTGCGTCAGCGATTATCGGAACGAACCAGTCGATTTTCCCCTGGCCGTTCATAAACTGTACCTGGTCTGCTCTCTGGAAAGCCTGATTGATCCTCTTCACGAGATGCGGGACACTGTTGGCCGGGTACAGGCTCTGATCGGGGTATGTCTGGCCGGAAAGATTGGCGTCCGCTGCGACCTGCCAGCCACTCATGTAGATCGCCTTGAGTCCGGCCTGAACCATCTGGAGAGCTTGTGCTCCCGTCATGGCGCCTAGAGTAGGAATGAACGGTTCGTCTTTCAGGAGGCGGTCAAACTTTTCCGCGCCTAGTCTCGCAAGGGTAAACTCTGGATGAACAGTCCCTCGGAGCTTACAAACGTCCTCTGCCGAGTAGGGCCGACGGACTCCATCCCACCGATTGGACATCCATGCTTGGGCAAGTCGTTCAGCCTCCACACTGAGTTGCTTTGTTCCAGTGGTCACAGAGCGTCTTCTCTTCGATATCTGTTGGCGAATAATAAATGTTGATGAGGTATTCGTCCGAGTTCTATCTTTTGATACATTTTTGCAGTGATTGGAAGTCCTATGTCCGCTGGCCGCGAAGATGATTGAGTCTCCCCATCAACCTAATTGATCCCTAATGGCTAAACGACCATGCTGATCACACAAAACAAGTCCGAGTTTTCTTTCAAACGTGACTTCCGCAATTATTTTCATCTTGGACGCATCTTCGCAGTTCAGGACCCTTTTCCTCTTCCGTAGGTCCAAGAAGCAGATGCCCAAGGCCAAGACCGGCAAGGATCCGGAATACTTCCAAAAAAATGGCAAAAGAGAAGGGCCTTGTAAAGCACAGTGAATTGCTTTCGTGGCTCAAATCAGACTGTAGGTTGGGACACGGCCACCCCAACGCGACCATCTTGTACATACAAGACCCCTGAACTCGCCAAAAAGAAGATTCGAGAAGACGAGAAAAATGAAAAGGCCAAAAAATGGGTTAACCTTTTCCCGTCGAATCCGCGCCACCTTGCTCTGACCTGAACGATATTCAGGATAGTGCGTTGCAGACAGAAGGTCACCCTTGAGAAAAAAAGCTAGGCCAGGGATCTAGTATGAGCAGTTAATTACGTTTGTCTCGCTGACGAATAGTACTTTTTGATCTGTTTTCGGAATCCAGATCATTTGGTAGGGAGAGGTGAAAGCTTGAGTTACAATACAATATGGTCCAGGAACTGTGGTCAGCACAGTGACAACTAGGTGCGACGCTCTCGAGTCGACATCCGTAATCTGTATTGAGTAGCCCCCGGTAGGCTTCTCTCCAAGAAAAACGGCCAGTACTGTGCGTTCTGTGAAGTTCACCTCCGGAACTGGAGGCACACAAGCGGTTGGATTTGTGGGGTCGAAGATGCGATGGCTGGTGCAGAATTCTTCGGTCCAAACTGTCGAAAGGGTGGATTGATCGTTGATTACAAAGTATGCCGGCTGACCATTTCCACCCCAGCCTCCCGGTATTGTATGAATTGCAACATCTTTCTTCGAAATCTCATGATCCAACTCAGCGGTCTTGCTTCCCGGAGGCGAATCATCTCCTGTCTTCGGCGAAAGAAGGGCGGACACGGTCTTTTCGTGATATGAACTCTCCATGCCATATGCGAGGAAGACCCCGAAGATAGCTACGGCCAATATGATCACAGCTAGCAAAGGTTTCCAAGGCGAAGCGAGTCTGGGGGTTCTCAGCAAAGCCAATGATAAGTATGGACATTTCTCGAATTTAATGCTACCGAGATGACGTGACACTTAGAACTCAGGTTCACTGAGGTTGGCGCCGCCGACAGGGTTCGAACCTGTGACCAACGGGTTGCTACAGTGGACCTTCCACTTTAACAGCTTCAGCCTCAGCCACGAGCCGAGTCCGCTGCTCTACCACTGAGCTCGCGCCCCCAAACCTCTGAGGGAACGGCGGCCCGCGTCTTAGCCGGCGGCAACCGACCACCCGACAAGACCCGTTTATTAAAAGATGAGCAAGAACCAAATCAAAGGATAAACCCATCCAGCGTGATCAGTACTTCTACAGAAACGAGCCAGAACAACACCGCCGCCGAACTGCAACGAGAGTTCTTTCGAGTCTCCCGAAGCCCGCTAGAGCGCGCAATCAGTCCGAACGAAACAAGGAAAAATATCGATAAGTATGAGGAGCATGTTCATGATCCTAACCAGAGATCGCTTGTAGTGGGACCGAGACCCATTAGCCATTCACTATGGGATAGGCTTTCTAAAGGATTAAGAATTCGGGTTGTGCGAGCGGCCTTCTTGGAGGGCCCGTAGCTCAGCTAGGTTTTCTTCAGGTTGAAGAACTGAGAGAGCGGCAGGCTCATAGCCCCGAGTTCGGGAAACCTGACGGTCCCCGGTTCGAATCCGGGCGGGCCCACCAAAAAAATTCAGCGAGTCCTTTTTGGCTAGACATGACCTAGTACTGTTACGGCATTGACGAAGCCCAAGCCGAACCCTCAGCCGAAACTGAGTTACTACTATCTTCTAGAGGATCTGGACGTCAAGCGCTGGTACGATAACGTGGCTCGTGGAAGCCTCGCGACTGCGGCGGTATGGCTGAGGCGGATGGGTTTCATTCACAAGAACTTTCAGAGGACTCCGCAGGATCTGGCGAAGATGAGTTCGAAGGATGCTGCGAACTTCATGCTTGATGTTGTGAGCAACATGGAGAAGGGGGTCAGCCTCTTCACGAGGCCTTCAGGCTCT
>VBBS01000069.1 GCA_005888745.1 Candidatus Bathyarchaeota archaeon
CTTCGGCCTCAACATGTTCTTCACACCGGACGGAAAACAAACCGCCCAGTTCCTATTCACGCTTGGAAAAGGAGGACGACACAGAAAGGGCTCAGGTGGACCTCCCTTAATCGTGCGAAAACCAAGAAGCAAAGATCTTAACCGACTCCAACTATCGGTCCTCAGCTCACTTCATGGGATAGGTCCACAGATGGCAGAACAACTACTCGGATATTTTGGGTCACTGAGAAAAGTCTTCTCAGCATCAATGACAGAGATCGCCGTCGGCGCAGGATTAGGCAGAAGCCGAGCGCTAGCCCTTACCAAGCTGCTGGACTCTCGTTACAAGGCTTCAAGAACAGTAACCTCCCAAGCAAGTCTCAGCCAAGAGTGACACCCATGGGTCTTGTCTTGAAAGACTGTGATTGGATAGTCACCCAGGACCCGCAACGACGCATCTTGGCAAACGCATCGGTCCGAATAACTGACGGAAGAATTGAACAGGTTGGCAGAGTCAACGCCGCTTCCAAGGATGAAGTGATTGACTGCAGACGGAAAGTGCTCATCCCCGGTCTCATCAACACCCATACGCACCTCTCGATGACGCTATTTCGCGGCTATGCAGACGATCTAGAGCTACGAGACTGGCTAGAGAATAAGATCTGGCCTTTGGAAAGTCGTCTTACTGGAGACATGTGCTATCAGGGCGCTCTCCTTGGCAGCCTAGAGATGACGCGAACTGGGACGACATGTTTTGTCGACATGTATTTTCACATGGAAGACGTTGCAAGAGCCGTCGATGAGGCGGGCCTAAGGGCAATCCTCTCACCAGGCATGATTGACAAGCCCGACAAAACAGGCACCGAACACGAGCGACAATCCACACTCAAGTTCCTTGAGTACATTCATGAATTACACAATCCTCTACTCAGCTTCGCCGTCGGCCCTCACGCCCCATACACTTGTGGCCCAGAGACACTTCTCTGGGCGAGAGACCTCGCTGAGAAAGAAGATACTTTGGTCAATATCCACATCGCCGAGACCCGAGGAGAGCAGGCTCAATTCGAGAAAGATGGAAAGGGTCGAGTTGCAGAATATCTGGACAGGATCGGCTTCCTCACTAATCGAGTCTTGGCCGCCCACGCGGTGTGGCTGACAAAGAGCGAGGTCAAACTGTTCGGGCAGAAAGGTGTCAGGGTGTCTCACTCTCCCGTCTCGAATATGAAGCTAGCAAGCGGAGGCACAGCCCCCGTCCCGGAGATGTGGGATGCAGGCGTCCCCGTCGGGCTTGGCACCGATGGACCCGCCAGCAACAACGGGCTGGACATGTTTGATACGATGAAGATGACCGCCCTCGTACACAAGAATGCCAGGTGGGACCCTACAATCATGAATGCTCAGCGAGTCTTAGACATGGCGACCCTCGACGGCGCCCGTTGTATTGGACGCGAGAAGGAACTGGGAAGCGTTGAGATTGGGAAGCGTGCAGATCTCGTCTTGGTCGATCTGCGAGATCCGAACTTGATCCCCATCCATCGAAAAGAGACAGTCGTTTCGGACCTAGTCTACTCGGCAAACGGCCAAAACGTCGACACCACTATCGTGGACGGGAGGCCATTGATGGTCAGCCGAAGGTTCCAGAAACTGGATCAGGACAAGATCGGTGAGGAAGTGAGGTCTTCAATTGGCCAACTTATCCCTCAGTGACGCCTCTTCGATGACCAGTCTACCTCTATCCCCGTGCCACTCCTTCGTACTCTTTTCGATCTCTATTCTCTTCGAGAAATGAGGCGCGTCCAGAACAAAGCTCTCGTACTCTCCGCCCTCACCGGTAAGGTGTATTCCGTGGATCTTTGAGAATCCTTCCAGCTTTGACCATTCTGTTTCTGTGAGTTCTCTGCCCAGCCATGATTCATCTAGGCCTTTGGCGGCGACTGCTGTGAGGATGATTCGGAAGCCGGATTTCTTGAAGTCCTCGACCAATAATTTCGGACTTTTATGCCAGAGCGGAGCGTAGGTTTTCAACCCGACTGCATCGCACATGTTATCGAATCGAGTCTTCTGATAATCGCTCGCGACCGCACCAGTGACGAGTCCGAAAATCCCGCGTGTAGATTTCATCTTAGCCAAAGCTTGCTGAAGATCGGTAATCTCGTCCGTCCGAGTCATTTCAACAATATCTTGAGACAATCCCATGGACTGGGCTTGAAGACGGGTCCATTCTACATTTGGGTGGTGAAACATGAGGGAGTCAGCTGAATGGGGCTTCACTGTGACGAGGCTAAGGTCCCAACCTTGATGCATGGCGATCCATGTCGCGTACGTACTGTCTTTTCCACCGCTGAAGGAGACAGCGACTCGAAGCGTCATTTCGACTCTTCCAGGTTGAAGCGGGCCTTATTTTCGAACTGTTTATCGTACAATTGCTGCAGCCGTTGCAGTGTGCCGGCATCTTCTGGACCCTTATCATCCCGAAATCGTGATATTCGAGCAAATCTCAGTGCGAATCCTGACTTGTAGCGGGGGCTTTTCTGGATCTCGTTGTATGCAACCTCCGCCACGATAGCTGGCTTGACGTAGACCGTGTAACGACCATCTCTCGTCTTAATCTCCTGTAATCTTTTCGTGATGATTTCAAACTCTACATCGGTGAGCCCTTTGAACGTCTTCCCTATTACCAAGAACTCACCGGTCTCTTCGTCCCTCACCGCTAGATGGTAGTTGCTTAGCCAGCCAACCCTGCGACCGCTACCCCAATCGGCTGCAACAATCACTACGTCGAGCTTGTCTGCTGGTTTGATCTTGAACCATTTCTTCCCTCGCGC
>VBBS01000073.1 GCA_005888745.1 Candidatus Bathyarchaeota archaeon
CCAGAGCTGGCGCGGCTTTCCCCTGCCGATGAGTGATGAAACTAGGACGTTGACATCGAAGACAATGTCCACTACTCAGGCTCTCTGCTTTCTCTTCTCTTCCCTATACCTGTCTATCTCCCGCTGAATATCCACCTCCTTGAGCTCGCCATACTTTGCAGTTCTCGCGTCAATTCGCCTGTACAGCGCTCCGAGCCTCTTCTCTACATCTTTGACATCCATCTTCTTCATTATCAGCGCGTCCGCGTATCGGTAGACCAGAAGCTGAGTCTTGGCGCCAAGACCAAGCTTCTGCCTGAGATCCTGCGGTATGACTACCTGACCCTTACTGCTCATCCTAACGATGTCTGCTTTCTCCATGCTCTCGCGAGTACGTTCTTACTTTCTTACCCTAAAATCTTTGTCGTTACAGAAATCAGAAGACCTCCAGATAACCAACGGCCTATAAGCCCTGTCTAGGATCAGAGACACGGCTCCGACGAAAGACATAGTTCCTCGACTCCATCGAATGCTTACTGCACCGTTGTCCCGTCCGCTTTGACGTGTCCGCATGGACTGCCCTTTCCAAGCTCGGGAAAATACCTGCGTCCGCATACTACCACATGCGCTTGGGTGGTCCTGTTTGTTGATAGTCGTAGGGTTTTGCCGGTGCAGGCGTATCCCGATCGAAGAGAAATCCGCGCATTTGATCAGCTCCGGATCGACTAGCCGCTCCTAGCTCTCCGATATTTCGCAGACGTGAGGGCGCCTCGTCACCGGTTTCCGGCAAGCCCACACCAGAGCTGGCTGTGAATGCAGAGGCCTGCCGGGTCGCGTGGAGGGACGAAAACAGTCCCGCAGAGGAGCAGTAAGAGTAGAGCCAGCCTACGCGGTTCTAACTGTCGCCGGAACTTTCTTGAGACTGGACGCCTTTCTCGGGATCGCTGCGGTACCAACTATGCTAACCGCCAGATTTATCGCCAGAGCTATCACGGCAATGTACAGAGAACCGAAAATTCCAGTGTTGAAGAGCGAAAACTTGAAACCTGCAAAGGCCCCGTTTGCGGTGTTCGCGATCACTGCCATGGTGAGGCCGGAGCCGATTCCTGCCAGCAGTCCCACGATGAGCGCTTCCTTCCTGAACCAGCCAGTGTACAGGCCGAGAAAGAGCGAGGGCAATAATTGTAGAATGAGAACTCCGCCGAGCAATTGGAGCTGTATCGCGTAGGTTGCGGGGACAGCGAAGTCGAATCCGAGAGGGAGTCCGCTGGTGCCGGCACTGTCTCCGTTGAACTCGCCAACTAGGCTGTGACGTTCACGGTTATCGTAACAGAGTGTCAGAGTGAGCCGCTAGTGCCGATCAGCGCGATCGTGTATTCGCCGATTGGTTTCTTGTGTAATGCTTCGAAGTTGAATGTCGAAGTGCACTGCCCTCCAGGCGTCAGAGTGGTTTTTTCATCTCCCAAGATCTAGCTACTTGTCTCATCATGCACCCTCGGCCTCCCGAGACAATTCAGAGCAGTTAGGTCCGCCAAATACAAACTGGATATGAAGCGCGATGAAAAACCTCACCTCCCGTTTCACTATATGGGTAAGTTAGTTGAAGCATTCCTAAAAAAAAAAGGAAACGCCCGGCGACCCAGCGATTGCCACATATAGACGCCTATATCCTCGCTGACCGTGATCTTATCCGATACGCAATCCATCTGAGCCTTTTGAGGGAAATAGTATCGACCGGGGCAAGTTTACCTTAATAGCAAGGTCGCGTAAGACCAACCAGATCAAAGAGGCATCATCGACACGTTAAGAATTCGCCTTTTCACCTTCCTCCTCATATTCACAGTCCTGCTCTCGCTCGCGCTGCACACCTTTCCAGCAAGAGCCCAGCCTAGTTACACGCCCGGGGTGAGACCGGGAGACTATGTGACGTACGGCGAGTTCAGCCAGAATAGCACCACTCCCAATCCGCCCTTCCCGGTAAACGTAAGTAGCCTCAAGCTCCAAGTTCAGGGCGTCAACAGTCAAACCAACACTGTCAACGCATCATTCGTCTACAACTACAAGAACGGAACACAATCCACTCAACCATTGTCAGGGAATACGGAGACTGGGCAGGGGAAC
>VBBS01000074.1 GCA_005888745.1 Candidatus Bathyarchaeota archaeon
CTGGCGGGGCGGGGTCAAAGAAAACGACATCTTCCGCACTTATCGCTCTGAGGCCCTTCTCTATCATACAGAGTGCTGCGCAAGTGTCGTCTCCTCCAACGTTGGGATCGAACCCTGTTATGTCTCGGCGACGAAAGAGCTGAATTTCCCCTTCACCCACAGGCGTGCTGTGGAGTTTTGACTCTGCGATTCTCAACATTCGATAGATGGAGCGATAGGAGCCTTCAACGTTTCCCGCCATTGTCTCGCTTGAGCTTGAAACGTGATGGACTCCTGAGACTGACCCTACCGTAGGGTCTGATAGGTATCTTGCAGCGTTTCCAAGCGCTTGTCTGTCCCATTTGCACTCGGCGTCGCTAATGCAGACTAGTTCGCCTAGGGCGTGTTTCAGTCCGATGTTGAGGGCACCTGATTTTCCGGACCTCTCCTTCTCTTCAACCACCTGGCCCTTGAGATTATTATGACTGAAAAAATCCCTGGCCAAGTCGGCGGTACTGTCGGTCGAGCCGCTGTCAACAACAATCACGTCCATTCTATCAGATGGGTAGTCTGAGAGAGAGATGTTTGACAGTTTCTCCTTGATGACGGTCGCTTCATTGTATGTAGGAATGATGATGCTGATAGTGGGCTGCCGGTCCGATTTGGTCGAGAGATTGTACCCCCGTCCCTTTCCGATCCGCTTCATCACGCCGAAATATGCAAGCGGCACGCCTAGGTGAATTGAGCCGACAACGATCCAGAAGACTAGGAGAAGGCTGGTCAAGATAGAATCTCACTCGTAAAGCCATCCGTTCCATAGCCTGTAACCAATTCCGCTTCTAAGTTTGCTGTTCCATCTGGAGACACAATCGTTAGGCACCCATCGATCGATCCCCAGTGCGCCCTTCCTCGATGCCTCCACCAGTCGGCGATTTCGCCGAGAGTCATGATGTTGCATTGGGGGTCGGAGGTAAAGTTCTCAAGAAGCCTCCGATATTCGTGAACATTCTCTTCCATTGCAAGTTCGTAGTCTGGATGTACAAGCAGAATGCACAGGCCTCCGAGACCCCGTATCCACTTGGAGAGGCGCGCCCACGTGTCAACTGCCGCCGATGGTTCGAGTCTGGCGACCCTGATTAGCTGGTGATCTTGCGGAAGCGAGACAGGAATCTCCAACGTTTCGGCTATTTCGAAGGGGAAGACCGTGCCCACTCCATGGGGGCGGAGAGATGTTGGGGACAGGATTTCCCATGAAGGGCAGGACGAATCGTAGGAGTAGCCTGCTTTCGACGTAGCTGATGCTAGGTCCGAGTTGTGTTGTAGGAGCGGCGACCGAAATCCGCGGACCTCTTGACCTGTCAATCTTTCCAATCCCTGTTTGCAGTCCTGTAGCCGTCGTACCTTCGCTTCGGAACCGAGGAATATGAGTCTCCCGTCATGGGCAGTATCGTGGGCGCCAACTTCTCCGTTCTCTGCAAGGAGGTCCAAAGATCCGGCTGGCAGAGGATAGCGGCCGCTTGGAACGTTCCAGGTCGACCGGATTCCGAGATTCCTTTCTATAGCGATGAGTCTAGGCGCCCCCCTTTCGAGACCCTCCTTGGTCTCGACGTCATGAGTCACGGCAAGAGCGTAGGATTTTCCGCGCTTCCAAAAGGCAATTCGAGGAACAGGGCCGGAAGAGAGGACCAGGCTAGCTAAGAATATTGTCCTAAGGCATTCAACAGGACCCAGTTTGTCCTCAGTGATCTGTCCCGCTCCCTCGGAGGCTCGGAAGGATCGGTCTCGAACGAATCGCGGTATTGTCTGGTACGAGAAGGGCAGTTTGGTCGCTAGCCAGAATCTCCTGCTGGGTTTGTCTTCAAATCCACGAGAGATTCTTCGAACGTATTCGCCGACCAGGTCTATGCTAAGGAGATGGATCTCCGTTCCCCGAATTTTCGAAAGGATCGACCAGTCTCCGGATCGTAGAATGGGGTCGAGGTTGGGTCCAGAAAATTCGTAAACGTTCGTTTTCAGCGAAACCTCAACGTCACGTGCTGCCGAGAGAGCGATCGATGCCTCGTTCGAGTTCAGTGTAAGTCCGTGGTCTCGGGCAATTGTCTCGGCTGCCCGTTTCCCGGTGGGGGAGACGATAATCGTAGCATGTCTTGTCGTTGCTATCTGGTTGCCGGTTGTGAATACGGTGTGCTGCTCGTCTGGGTCTGCTTTGGTCCGCCAGGGTATCTTCCAGTACTCCGCATAACTAGCCAGAACCTTCGAATCGGAGGGATTCGTGGCTTGGATGATGATCGGTCGATACTGAGATACTAGTGTCAATTCTAGTGTCTGGCTCCCAGTCGGAGTAGGACTATTGGGCCTACTATTTGCTGCCAGTCTTTCAATGGTGATATGTGGGAATAAGACTCTCGTTTTGCATGAGAATAGATCTTGGATACTGGCCGCTCGGTGAATTTGTAGCCCAGGGTGAGGACCTTGTAATGAAGATAATATTCCAGCTCGTACCCGTTCAGCCAGCTCTGACGGATGTTGATCCGAGGATCTGCCAGTATTGTAGCTCTGTAGGCTCTGAATCCGTTAGTAACTTCAGTGCATCGGACCCCCGTGAGGAACGTCCAGGCAAATGGGAAGAGACGCGTGAATATCCGTCTCAGGACCGGCGTTCTCTCGCCTTTTCCC
>VBBS01000038.1 GCA_005888745.1 Candidatus Bathyarchaeota archaeon
TTCCGCCGACGAAGAAGAAGGCGTTGAATCCAAGGAAGGAGGTGAAGACAAGGACTCCGCCATCTATTGCAGCGTTATAGGATACGTCGGCGCTGTACCTACTGCTCAGTGCTGCTCCATTGTATGTTAGACCGGCTTGGTAAGATGGTACGCCAAAGAAGCGGCTGGGCGCTCCACCAGTGGTGGCACCCGGGTTGAAGTAGGCTTCGTTCCAGACTTGTTCTCCTCCGTACCCGGTTGGTGTGCACTGGGGCATGCCGAATGTCCGGCCTGAGTTGCATGGTCCGGTGACGCTTGCTAGTCCTGCGCTGCAGGTCGCTCCCGCCGCGCAACTTGAAACTGCACCAGGGACGATGTAGGGATTGCCCTCAGTTCCGGCTACAGCGGTGACGAGCGGGTCGGAAGCAGGGAATAGTGCGTTGGCGACGGGTCCACCGTTGGTTGCGCCAAAGTCACCGGCGGAGGCAAAGACCGTGATTCCCGCTGCCTGGGCTGCGGCATAGTTTCTGTCTGCTTGGTTCAGCTGGGCATTATTGTCGTGCACTACGTATTCGGGTATTCCGAAGCTTTGCGACATTATGCTCCCGGGGTAAAGTGTGATCGCGTTTTTCTCAGCTGCATTGATGGCGTTGCCTGATGAGGTAGATGCTACGACGAGCACTATGTTTGCGCCAGGCGCCATGGCATGTGCGTATTCAACGTCGAGACTCGTCTCGAATGCCCATCCGATCTCATTGTGCTTGACATCATTGGGATCGAAGACTGGGCATGAACCGTTGCCGCAGAACGTCGTAAATGAGGGAGGTGCAGAGATGTGGAAGAAGTTGTCGAAGAAAGCTAGATCATTCGCGATGGTTGGACTCCCAAAGGCGTCCACGATGAGGATTGTTTGACCTGATCCGTCAAGTGTTGATGGGAAGTTGTAGGCTTTTCTAATGTAGCTGGGGGTATAGCAGATAAGGGTGAGCCCGCTACCCGCCCGACAGAATGGAAGAGCGTCCGGGAGGGTTGTGTTGGGAGATAGTTGGACGGCTGTGTTAAGTGGGACGTAAAGAAAGTCATTGCCTGTGCTAGCATTGTTGAGTGTACTGGCGAATGCTGCTGGGGACATGAGCATTGTTACAGAGATTGCAACAGCCATAATACCGAGTATTTTCTTCATGAGTCGAAGATAATGCTACTATGCATTTAAGGACTTGGCTATCCATAGATAGCCACAGATTACCAGTGAAATCGACTTCCAGTTAGAACAAGAGGTCTTTTCGCGGACGAGTCAAGCTCACGATTGATTCTCGCTTCCCAGTATCGATTGCGCCCGTGTGCCTACCCAGACCTAGAAACCAAGCCCAGAATGAGACCAAGTCTCATCGCCGTAGCCTGCTAGGGGTCCTCCTCACTAATTTCATATCAAAGGACGATCTTTTTCGTGTTTGGACCGGAACATGCCACGAATTCACACTATGGTAGTTGGAAGGCTCCAAACGAACTGTTACATTTTTCAATCCCAAAATGAGGCAATAATAATTGACCCAGGAGACGAACCGGAGCGAATCCTACGGTTCGTCAAAGACCTAGGGGTAGCTCCAAGACTCATAGTTGCCACCCATGCTCACTTCGACCATGTTCTCGGCGTCGAACAAATTAGGAAGCAATTGAATCGTCCTTTCGCAATTAACAAAGACGACCTAGAGATTCTGCAGTTGATGCAAAGGCAAGTCAGACAGTTTATGGGCTTCAGTGCGCCTCCCCCACCCAAAGTGGACAGATTCCTCACAGACGGGCAAACGATAGACGTTGGGGATGATGCAGTGAGGGTCCTCCACACTCCTGGGCACTCCCCAGGGAGCATCAGCTTGTCAGGTGAAGGCTTTGTCTTTACCGGGGATGCATTGTTCAACCAGTCCATCGGGCGGACAGACCTTCCCGGCGGAAATTTCGATACGCTAGTCCGTTCCATAACGGACCGTTTGTTCGGGTTGGACGATAATACGATCGTTTACCCAGGTCATGGCCCAGAGACGAGCATAGGCGATGAAAAGATAGCTAACCCATTCGTAGGACGAATCTCCAAGCGCGCATCCTAGCTCCGAGAGCCATATCTTCCGTGCCGAATTATTGCAACAGAAACCTAAACAGCGATCGATAGTCAGGCAACAGAGATGCGAAGAACGATTAGGATATCTACCACAACTGCCCTCTAGTTAGTATGAAAAAAACCGAGGAAGAATGGAAGAAACAACTCGACAAGGAAACCTACCAGGTCTTAAGACAGAAAGCGACTGAGCGGCCCTTTACCGGAAAATACCTCCACAACAAAGAAAAGGGAATATATGTCTGTGCAGGATGTGGAGCGTCACTATTCTCTTCTGATACAAAGTTTGATTCGGGAACAGGTTGGCCAAGCTTCTGGTCTCCAGCCGAAAAGGAGAATGTAGAGGAGAAATCAGACCGCAGCCTTTTCATGAATAGAATTGAGATAGTATGCAAACGATGCGGTGGCCACCTCGGCCACGTTTTTGAGGACGGTCCGCAACCAACTGGACTTCGATACTGTGTCAACTCTCTCTCCCTAAACTTCACGAAAAGTGATGAGAAGAGCCAATCCACGACAAAAGACTTGCAAACCTGAGAATGCGCCCCCGGTTCAATATCCTTGGGATGAGACTTTGATTCGTGTAATCCACCGTTAGAGATATGAGCACGCAATAGGTCAGAAGACCTGAGAGCGGCCTGACGATAATCGGATGGGAAAAATATCTGGCTGGATTAGACGTTGTAATCATCGCATCATTCCTCTTAGCCTTCAAAGCCGTCTTGATAGAAGGGAGCGAGGTCGCCATCCTCTCTCTCGCCACAATAAAACAGATCGGCAAAAGGAACGTTCTACTCGGAGTTGTCCTGGGAGGTATCGGATCGATAGTTACGTTTCTGATTGTCGAACAAGCCTTCCTCCTGTTGAAAGCGGTTTCCGACGCCCTGATCAATCTGATACCGGGGGCAGTTATCCTCTACTTTTCCTACCGTTTTCTCCGAGGATTCGTGAAGTACTATTTCGGGGGCAAATCGTTCAGGGCAAAGATGGAAAAATGGAGAGACGAAGTCGTTGAGAGAGACCTCCAGCACGCGGGAGGTGTAAGAACTCCAGAAGGCCAGATCCCGTTTTCAATAGGAAACTCGCTACCTGTTTTCAGCATAACAATGACCGAAGGGTTTGAGGCAAGCCTCGTTCTCGCGGCGGCCGGAGCCTTCAACTTTGAATGGACCCTGGTAGGTGCTATAGCGAGCATTATTCTCTTGATCGTAGTGTGTGCCTTCTCCTATGATTACCTCATGCAAGTCCCGCGATGGCTCCTGGACCTGATCGCGGGAATCGTCCTCCTCTCCTTCGGCTCGTACTTCTTCATATCTGGGATATTGATCGCAACTGGCGCTATTTCTTGACAGGAACCTTGAGACCCTTCGACCGACCTCTGAGAAAGAATGGCCATTGAATCTTGCTCGCTACGAGCCGGCTGAATCTCCTAGCCTCAATCCAAAGTCTGCCCAGAGACTTACGGCTCCTATTTCTGTCACTTTTCCTCTGGACCTTTGGCCTAGGACTTTACAACTACATCTGGCCACTGTATCTCCGGGACCTCCAGGCCTCCCCCGGCGACGTGGGCCTCGTTTTCTCTATCGGGTTCCTCGCACTTGCCCTCAGCATGATTCCTGGAGGAATACTTGCGAACAGGTACGAGCTGAAAGCGATACTGATCTTAGGCTGGGCAATGAGCATTCCACCGCCACTACTCTACTATTTTGCGAGAACTTGGACTGATGTGATTCCTGGAATCGTTCTTCTTCAAGTGTCCGGGTTCAATATTCCAGCTTTCAATGCATACATCGCAGGAGCTGCCGAGAGAACCAAGTCCGCGTCACACTTCGGAATAACTTGGGCATCAGCCCCTCTTGGAGTAGTCTTTTCACCACTGGTCGGAAGCGTTCTACTTAATTGGATCTCTGTAAGAGGCATCTTCATACTTACATTCGTGTTCTTCTCGATCTCAACCATAGTTCTATTCTTCATGAAGACACAACCCCCCCTCAAGAATGATGCCAAATCTCCCAGACTTGAATTTCCCAAGTCGCGCCGAGAAGGGACGCTTCTTCTCTATCTCGCCGGGGCTGCTCTGGCATGGAGTATTGCCGCGCCCTTCATACCTCTATACTTCCAAGATGCTCTCAATCTTGGCCCCTCAATCATACTGCTTCTCGGTGCACTGCAGTCTCTCGGTGCGGCCGTCTTCGCGATCCTCCTCGGTAGGCGAGCAGATACGAGTAGCCAAGGCGGGACAATGGCCATTGGCCTTGTCTTGTCCTCAACGGGCCTCATCGGAGTCCTCATTGCCAGAAACCCGTTGCTCTCTTTTCCGTTAGTCTTCCTCATCGGAAGCGCTAGGGCACCAAGCCTCGTCGCCTACTCCATCCTCTCGACAGTGCGGAAGGGAGCGTCGAGAGCGGGACAGTTCGGATTCTATCTGACACTTGAGAGCCTGGGGTTTGTATTTGGATCCTACCTAGGAGGTATTCTCTACACTCTGAACCCCGCAAGTATGTTCTACACAACTCCAACATCATTCATGGCACTTGCACTCCTTGCCTGGTTGAGCTTCAGGAACAAAGCATAATCCTACTAGCGCTTCTTTCCATAAACCGCGTACACGATTCCTTGCGTAAGAGGAACAGGTCTCGTATCCGGGAGTCCTTCCTCAACCATTAGGCTAGCAATCTGAGTGCCGGTCCGCGACTTTAGAATTGAACGGCCAAGGTATGATAGGGTTCTCCCCCACGCTTTCGAGACAATTCTTCCGAAGATGGGAAATAGTCCTAGAAGATAGTCATAGTAGAATAGTCGGAATATTCTGTTCGGGGGCCGCGCGAAGTCGAGCGATATCACGACACCGCCGGGGATTGTTGCTCGAGTCATCTCTCTGAAGGTCAGTCGTGCATCGGACACATTTCTAAGGGCTAGGCTTATCGATGCAGATCTGAAACAGCAGTCTCTAAATGGTAGGTTCTCAGCGCGGGCTAATACCCAGTCGGTTCTCTCAGCCAGGCCTCTCTGACTAAGTCTCTCCTTCGCCGTTTGAAGCATAGAGAGTGTTAGATCGACGCCAACCACTAGGCCCTTGTTGGCGATTGCTTTTGCAAAATCCGCTGCCAAAAGCCCGGTACCAGTGGCCACGTCGAGTACCACGCTGTCAGGTTGAGGCTCAGCCTGTTCGACTACGAAGGCTCGCCATTTTCTGTCTTGGCCGAAACTCAAAAGTCCTAAGAGCAAATCGTATTCTAGCGGAACCCTGGAGAATAGACTGCGGACGTAGAGGGCTTTGGAATCGTAGGCAACGTCACGTCTTCGGTTGGTGAGTTGCAATTAGTTTTCGTCATCTCTGTTGGATATCTGCTAGGGACATGCTATTTTTGTTACGCGGTCGTCGCATGAACCTGTCGCGATGGAATGAGGGGAGTAACTCCGACCACGTGACAGGTCAGAAATGGAATATAGCCAGTTGCTTGGCCACCGTAAAATCCCTGCCTGGCAACAGGCCAAGCTACCACGCTACAGGCGTGAGGGGGCGGTTGAGGTTCGACCGTTCACTGCCAAGACGGAGCTACGTGCTTCTGAGGCGCAAGGGCTCTCAGCTGAAGTAATGAAGGGGAACCCGACGACGACTGTAATCCCCAGAGTCGATGAGAGCAAGCCAAATCAAAAACCACCGAAGACTGCGCAGAACAGGCAGAACCCACGTTCTATGCGACTTTCGAGGGAGCTTTCCTGGACTCAGCTCGGGTTAGAGCATAGCCGACAGCGCCTATGCCGATAACCACTATGACGACCAGTATGACAGCTGGAACCAGGTATAGGGAGAAGGTAGCGACATACCAGATGGCGCCAATGAATGCTACCATTCCGCCCCAAGCGAGGATCATTGACCTAGGAGGGGCGTATCGATTATCAGGCCCGTGCACCACAAATGCGGCTATGATAAGCCATCCCCCGAACACCAAGAAGATGAGCGGTATACCTGTGGACAAGGTGAGGCCGCCTACACCGACAAGGGAGAGAAGCATCAGCACGCCGAATACTATGAGGAATACTCCGCTGTTCAGGGGAGCCCATGGTACCTGCGGCATCTTTGCTTCAGTTGAAGGACCCAGGGCGCTCCTTGTTAAAAGTTCTATTGTAATCGCACAGACGGGAGCAAGGTCGCGTCTTGTCAGACGTGATTGTACGCGTTGTCTTGCTGAAAGTTTCCTGAGCGCATGTCTTGCTCAATTTCTCTGAGCATAAGGATCCTCTTGTAGGTGGGTGGATGTGTCATGAAGAGTTCTGCGGCCTTTCGCCAGCTCGACCTGGCTTCTTGTTCCATCGCTGTTTCTAGCTCTCGTTCGCTCAGAACGCCGTCCTTGTCGAGATCATATTTCGCTTTCTGGTCAATGATGCTCGCAACGTCCTGTTTTGCCTGAGCTGGATCCTCGATAAAGAAAGCTCGGGCCCCGTGAGGTTCGCCGGGGGCGAGAGAGAGTCCGTAGGCGATCTTTGTGAGGGCGCTTTCCAGCTCTCGGGGCTGCTGGGTGAGAAAAGCAGAGTAGGCATCTGCGTAGCTCTCCCGAAGACGAGTGAGTCGGAGTGCTAATAGCGTTGTGAGAATATAGACTGCATAGGCGGCGACCGCGACGATAATCAAGAGTCCGGCGCTGTTATTCTTGTTGCTGCGGCCGCTGTAACCGCTAGCGAGGCCACCCCAGAGAACAGACCTAGCGATTAGATACGCGACCAGAGGAATCGCGCTAATCATCGTCACCACGATGAAGTCGCGATGCTTTACATGGCCAAGCTCATGCCCAATGACTCCCTCTATCTCATTCTCGTCTAGACGTTGAAGTAGACCCTGGTGAACCGCGAGTGTGGCGCTGTTGCGGGTCCGGCCAAACACGAACGCGTTGGGAGTTGGATCGGGGGAGATGGCGAGTCGGGGCATGGGAATACCCGACTTCGAAGCGAGCTCGCTTACTTTCGCTTCAAGCCAGCCATTTTCGCCCGGAGCCAAGTAGTGCAAACGACTTGTAGCGCGGACGATTAGCGGACCGATCAGGTACTGAAGCAGTATTATGAAGAAAGCGCCCACTAGCCCGAGAACTAGTCCAGTAAGAGGATCGAGGAAGAAAGCGGATATAACGAATAGAAGCCCGAGGAATATGGCGAAGACCAGAATTATCGTAAACCCCATAGTTCGTTTTAGCGCACCGAGTCCTGCCAATTCAGCTTTCCTTGGTCTAGAGAGCTTAATTCGGCCTTCATTAATTCATTCCCCGAACAGTCGGGGAAGAGACATTGGTGGACATTGTTTCAGAAATAGAATGCGAGAATTGTGGCGCAGCTCTCAGCATTAACCCTGGAGAGATCGTTTCGACCTGCCGCTACTGTGGCTATACTGCGGTCGTCGGGGCGGATAAGCCATTCCAGCTAGAACACAGTCTCATCGTCAACAATAACAACGCTGCGAGCATCGAGAATGCTCTTCGCGACTGGATGCGAGAAGGTTTCATGAAACCCGAAGATCTCGCAAAGAAGAGCAAGATCTTGACGTTGGAATTGCGATATCTGCCGTTCTGGCTCGTCCCGGTTGACGCGACAAGCAACTATGAGGGAGTACTAGAGCGAGTCTCTCCACCTTCACCTAGGAAAGGCGTGATAGACAGAAATTACGACTGGCTTGTGTTGGGAAGAAAGGGAGCGCAGTTTCCAACCCGGGATTATAGTGTCCCGAATACGGGGAAGATTCCTTTCGATTTCAAGAGAATAGATTCCGGAGCGAACTTTCTCAACAGCGAGATGACTGGCGAGGAGGCAATTGAACGCGCTAAGGATGAGGTGGAGGTGAACCAGAGGTTCCTGGCGAAACAGGAGGTGGACCAGATAACGTCCTTCAATACTAATTTCAGAGTTGACAGGCCGACTTACATTCACGCGCCAGTCTGGTTCAGCACCTACGAGTACAAGGGCCGAAGCTACAGCGCGCTACTGGACGGAAACACGGGGGCAGTTCTGCGAGCAGACATTCCACGAACAGACTTCAAAATGATCTGAGGCTCTCAGAGAAGATCGGATTTTCTTGTACTGATTTCTTGAGCTTCTTAGGGAGAAGCACAGTTTTTGCTGGAAAAAGCAGTCCCCGCTACGAGGCGGATTTAGGAGAAGTACATACTTATGTGTCACGAAAATGGTCTATTACCCATGACCACGAATGACATGCCTGATTCAAGTGTCGATTCTATCAGCTCCGCCGCTCTCGCGTCGCGAGACGCGATCGCAAAGACCCCCTCAACAGGAGGATGTTTGCTGTCTGGAATGTATTTCGGGCGAGTCTGGCGACTCAGGGCGCAATTCTAGTTCGGATCGGGTGCCGATCTACCGAGCAGTCAAGGAAGGGGAAGGGGGTTCTTAGGCAGTGCAGGGGAGGGCGCCTAGAATCGAGGTCAGGGATGCTAATGGCGATTCTGAGAGCTTTCCCTATCAGCCGAAATTGAGCCATTGGTACGAGGCCAGTTATTATCGAACGAAAGGCGGAGTCTTGGTTGAGAAATTCGACCATTGATCCCTGACAAGGCAGTGAGGGTCGAGGCGTACTGTTCCACGGCCAATCTTGGAGCCGGATTCGACACGTTCGGACTAGCACTTGGCAAATATGCCGACCGAGTTCAGGTCAAAACGGCGAGAACACGAATTGTCAAGATCATGACCCTGGGACCTTACGGCAGGGCACTGCCGATTGCCCCCGACAGGAATTCTGCCGGTCCCCCAGCCCGAGCATTACTTGATAGAAATAGACTGGACAAGGGTGTCGAGATAACTATCGAGAAGAACATTCCGCCCGGTCTAGGTCTTGGCAGCAGCGGTGCAACGGCCGCAGCGTGCACGCAGGCCATGAACCACCTCCTAGAGCTAGATCTTCCCCCCGATGAATTGGTCAAGATTGCCAGTCTGGGAGAGGCTGCTTCATCGGGATCAGCCCACACAGACAACGTAAGCGCGTCATTGCTGGGGGGATTCGTAATAGCTTACGGGGACCCTCTGAGAATCATCTCCACAAGAGCGCCAACCAACCTCTCCGTTGTCGTGGTCTCCCCGATTATTTGGCGTCCAAAGAACAAAACAAGCCTCGCTAGGAAGTTGGTACCGAAGAAGATTGAGATCAAAGAAGCGGTTCTCAATATCGGACGAGCATCGGCCATTGCCCTAGGCTTTGCAAGAGGAGATATCGAACTGATCGGGAGCGGAATGCAAGATGCGATTGCAGAACCCCGTAGAGAGAAACTTGTTCCGGGCTACAAATTGGTGAAGAAAGTAGCACTTAGAGCACACGCAAGCGGAGTCGCAATCAGCGGCGCGGGTCCCAGCGTAGTCGCATTCGTTGACAAAACCAAACAGGACCCCAAGAATATCGGAAGAGTAATGGTGAAAGAATTCTCGAAGAACAACGTTGAATCCACGTTCTTCGTAACAAGCCCGGCTGGCGGAGCCCGGATCATCAGGAGCAATTAGATCAATTGTGGCCCTACAAGCTTCAATGCTTCGATTGTCAAAGAGAACCCGCGGCTGTTGAAACAGGTCTCAGATGCAAGACATGCGATGGATTGCTCGAAGTCAAGTTCGAACTCAAGGGAAAAAAGAAGCCATCCTGGGACCACCGACAAGTCTCAGTATGGAAATACAGGGAACTTCTCCCCATAGAAAATGAAGAATCGATCATCACCCTTGCCGAAGGCGGCACAGGACTCCACAGATGCACACGGCTCGGACGAAAACTCGGCCTCAAGAAACTCTACGTGAAGAATGAAGGAGAGAACCCGACAGGCTCCTTCAAGGACCGAGGAATGACAGTTGCAATCTCGAAGGCAAAAGAACTCGGAAAAAAGAAAGTTCTCTGCGCTTCCACTGGAAACACCTCAGCCTCACTAGCCGCTTACTCGGCACGAGCTGGCATGGAATGCATAGTTCTCGTCCCGAAAGGAAAGGTCGCGGGTGGTAAGCTGCTCCAAGTGGCCATGCACGGGGCAAAGATCATTCAGGTGAAAGGAGACTTCGATCAAGCCTTCAAAACAGCGCTGAAGCTCGCGAAACGGAGAAGAGATCTCTACTTAATGAATTCAATCAACCCCTACAGACTCGAGGGACAAAAGACCCTCGCCTTCGAGATCTCTGATCAGCTTGGCTCGAAAGCTCCTGACTCGGTAATCCTGCCTGTGGGAAATGGTGGCAACATCAGTGCGGCTTGGAAAGGCTTCACTGAATTCCAACAGTTATCGATTACAAAGACACGACCACGAATGATAGGAATCCAGGCAGAGAAAGCCGCTCCAATCGCAAACGCGGTGAAAAGAAGAGAGAACAAGATCCGTTTGGTTTACAATCCGCAAACACTAGCAACCGCAATCAGAATCGGATCCCCCGTAAACTGGCCGAAAGTCCTCAAGGCCATCAAGGAATCGAAGGGAACCGCAGAAACCGTCACCGACTCTGAAATCCTACAGGCTCAAAGAGAACTTGCGACTCTCGAAGGAATCTTCGTCGAACCCGCGAGCGCCGCCTCTGTCGCAGGACTAAAGAAACTCCGGGCGAATATGAGAGTCGACGCATCGGAAACCATCGTCTGCGTGACAACCGGCCATGGTTTGAAAGACCCCTCAGTTCTAGAGCGACTCCCCAAATCCCGGACAGGTTACAATCTCGAAATTACGAACCGAACTAACCTAGACGCTCTCAGGCGGATCATTTGAGAATCATTCTGGTCGGCTTCGGAACTGTCGGCCAAGCTCTCGCACGGGTTCTCCACCAAGATGAGAACCGAATCGTGCAAGCTTACGGTTTTCGTCCCCAAATCACCGCTATAGTTGACAGTCAAGGGTCCTGCTCCGACAATGGAGGCCTCGACATTCCGCTAGCCCTGAAAACCAAGAATGAGTATGGGACAGTCGCAAAGTATCCAAGAAAGGGTCGTCGCAACGGTGACAGCGCTCGTCTCATTTCTAACAGTGAAGCGGAAGTAGTTGTGGAAACAACGCCTACTAACTTCAAAGATGCCGAGCCTGGACTGTCCAATATCAAGACCGCGCTCGCCAACGACAAACACGTTGTCACAGCGAACAAGGGCCCCCTAGCGGTAGCGATGCCCGCGCTGCTCGAACTCGCCGATCACCGCAACCGACAGCTTCGCTTCAGCGGAACAGTCGGGGGAGGAACACCATTCCTCGATTTCGCCGCCAAATGCATGCCCGGAGAAAGAATAATACAAGTTAGAGGGATCCTCAACGGAACAAAGAATTACATCCTTACCAGAATGGAAACCGCCTCCCTAACGTTCGAGAAAGCGCTGGCAGAGGCACAGAAGAAGGGGTATGCGGAAAAAGATCCCACGAATGATGTCGAAGGATTCGATACCGCTGCGAAGATAGTAATAATTGCAAACTGGGTTCTGAAAAAAAAGTACAGTCTTCGAAACCTGGACATAACTGGCATCACGAAAATCACTCCGCAGAAACTCAAGCAAGCCAAAGCATCAAACGCTAAAGTCAAACTCATCGGTAGGATTGAAGAGTCTTCAGCCTCAGTAGCCCCCGAACAGGTTCCTACGACCGACCCTACATGTGTTCCAGATACTTTGAACGCGCTAACATTCACGACAGAACACGCCGGTGACATAACCCTCATCGGGCCAGGCGCCGGAGGAGAAAGAACGGCAAGCGCAATAGTTCGAGACCTGGTCAGCATACGCAAAGAATACGCGACATAGAGGGTCGAGATTGAAACTGGTGATGAAGTTCGGAGGCACATCCCTTGCCAACGCCTCCAGAATGAAGAATGCAGCGAGAATTATCCAACGATACACTCCTGGGAACAAGATTGTTGTTGTCGCCTCTGCGATTGGAGAGACAACTGATCAACTCATCGAGATCGCCGAACTCGCCAAGAAAGGGAATCTACAACAATCGAGAAAACTCCTTTCCAAGATACAGGCTTCTCATCTCAAGATAGCACGGACGGTTACAGGTCGAAGAGAGACCCGGGACCTTGTATCGAGGTTAGACCAGCTCATCTCCGAACTTGAGCGAACGGTGGAAGGAATAGCACACCTCAGAGAACTGACATCTCGAAGTCGTGACTATCTTCTGTCCTTCGGGGAACGACTGTCTACACCTATTTTTGCGGCGACGATTTCCGCCTTGGGCCTGCGGACTCGACCGCTAACGGGCGCTGAAGCAGGTATTACAACAGATGATAATTTCGGAGAAGCAAAACCTCTCATGGAGATCAGCTATCACCAGGTTCACCAACGGCTAGACCCGTTATGGAGTCGCCGAATGATTCCGGTCGTAACCGGGTTCATCGCGGCTACAGTTGACGGAAGCATCACAACACTAGGACGAGGAGGATCAGACTACACTGCGACCTTGCTGGCCGCCGCGTTGGGAGCAGACGAGATATGGATATGGACTGACGTTGACGGGCTAATGACGGCTGACCCCCGAATCGTAAAGAACGCGATTCTTCTCCCACGCATTTCGTTCGGAGAGGCACTAGAGCTATCCTACTTCGGTGCAAAGATGATGCACCCTAGGGCACTGCAACCCGCGGGACAAAAGAAAATCCCGGTCCGGATCAAGAACTCTTCTAGGCCGGCTCGGAGCGGAACTCTTGTGTCCGCTAGCGATTCGAGTAATGGAGGCAAGGTGGTGAAGGCAGTTTCGATCATCAGAGACGTTGGCATCGTGACCGTGAGCGGTAGTGGAATGATGGGTGCTCCAGGAGTGGCAGCGAAAGTCTTCCAGACCCTTGGTTCAAGCAATGTCAACGTAATGATGATATCTCAGGGCTCCTCGGAAGCCACCATTTCCTGCGTTGTTGCGAATAGAGATGTTGACCGTGCCGTCAGGGCACTTCAATTAGCGTTGATGGGACAGGGTTACGTGGATAGGATAGCTGCCGAGAAAGACGCCTGTATCATTGCTGTCGTCGGATCAGGAATGAAAGGAACCCCGGGTGTTGCCGCCAGGATATTCACTGCCGTTGCGAAACGAAAATTGAACGTGCGCATGGTCGCACAGGGGTCCTCCGAGTACAATGTGTCCTTCGTGGTATCTTACAAGGATGGTCCAGAAGCAGTGCGAGCCATTCACGAAGAATTCGATCTAGGTCGCTGAGCTCCTGCCCAGCTTAGCGCATGATAGTGACGACATCCTTGTCAGCAGGGATATGGTCGAGACTCACTCGCTGACCCGTGAATTTCACGCTTGACCCCGAGACAAAAGCGTACTTGGCCCCCTCGACAAATCGGGGACTAATCTTCTTGCAAACATCCCGCAACGTCGAGCCAGCGGGAAGAATGAGAGGCTTCTCGAAGTCCGCGTCACCATCAGGACGTTTTAGATAGATTCGAATGAAATTGAGGGTCTCCCAGATCCTCTGAGCGAGAACGTCCATGTTCACTCCCTTCTCAGCGGATATGGGGACGAAATCGGTTCCAATCTGTTTCTTCGCAGCAGCAAGGTACTGCTCATTCACCAAGTCCACCTTGTTCAAGACGACTAGAGACGACACATATCTCCTGTTCCCAGTCAAGACATCAATCAATTGCTCGTCAGTAACGTCTTCCCGAACCAATATTCCCCCATTACTAATCCCATAGGCTTCGACTATTCCCTTGACAGTTGCCGGCGTCAGTTTCGTGAGCTTGACGCTAGTCGTGAGAGCTAGTCCTCCCTTACTGCCTCTGTTGACGACAACATCGGGAGGTTTCTGGTCGATCCGAATACCCATCGCATGAAGCTCATTCTTCAACAATTGAATCTGTCCCGGCTGAAACACATCTAGAACTAACAGAACAAGGTCGGCGTTTCGTGCGACCGAGAGAACCCTCCTTCCTCTCCCTCGTCCCGAAGACGCGCCACTGATGATTCCTGGAAGGTCGAGGATCTGGATGTCCGCCCCGTTGAGACGTAGGACTCCCGGAACAACAGTAAGGGTTGTGAAGGCGTAGGCCGCTACCTTCGACTTGGCATTCGTCAACCGATTCAGAATAGTCGACTTGCCAACACTTGGAAGCCCGATGAGGACGACTGTTGCGTCGCCGCCCTTGCGAATCTCGAAAGCCGGACCCCCACCCTTCGAGGTAGAACTTTCCAGTTCCTCGCGCAACCGAGCAAGCTTGGCTTTGAGAAGACCGATGTGATGTTCGGTTTTCTTGTTGATCTGGGTCTTCTTCATCTCCTCCTCAATCTGCTTAATCTTCTCAGGAAGACCCAAGTCTCAACCTCAATATTCGCCTACGCAGGAATAACTTAGACTCTTCTTCAAAGCCCTTCAGGGTCTGTCCGATACAACAGCGAACAAAAGAAGCCGACTATCGAGGCTGATGGCTAACGTAAAGGGAGCTCGATCTAATAATCAACCTTCTCGGTCTTTTCTTTGCTGTTCCCGCGTATCTTCATCAAGATAGATTTTTTCTAGCTCCTCTGCGGAAAAATCGACGAGTTTGCCTCAGGCTCGGGTTGAAGGACAACCCTCCAGTCGTCAGTATCACCGGCGTCATCAGAATTCCAATTCCCAAGTCGACTCCGACAAACCAGACATAGAAACCGGGACCGCTAACCGAGACCAGAGTGGACAGAAATATTAGAAGAACTCCACTGAGTCCTAAGACAACGGGAACTCTCAGGGCCTTAGTCCTCCCCCAATCCGTATCCTCAGGCGGAATAGGAGAGAAATTATCAGCGGCTGCAAATGCAGTTCCGCAACTATCGCAGGCAGGCGACCACCGGTTTACCAACGCCCCGCAGATAGTGCATCTTCTATAGTTGATAGCGCCTAGGTTTTCATCGACGGTATTGGAAGGACTTGTCAATACAGGATCTCTCCATGCAGATCGAGTATTAAGCGCCCCCAGCATGACTGGCCAGTTGGGTAGGCAACCCGGTTGGTGAACGAGAAACGAGACTGCGATGACCGTTACGTTCCCGGTATCGCTTCGGCCACCCACGCTGGAATGGTGCCGATTGTCCCGCCACCCTGGTCTGTCCCGCCTAGGAAGCTCTGTCCGAAGTGTAGTGCTACCCTGGTCAGGTCGAAGATGTTGACGGCACCGTCAGGCGTACCGGCGGATCCGCTCAGATCCCATGCGGCATGCCCGAAGGCAAAGCCGGAAAGACCTGGGGACTGTCCGAAGTGTGCTGCAACGGTGGCTAGGTCAACGATGTTGATGACCATGTCAGGCGATGGTAGAGGTCCAGTCTCGGACGAACCGCCTGGACAGGTGGTACAGTACCAGTTGACATTACCCGCCTGATGCAACTTGTACCATCCGCTCTGAACGTCGTTGATGGCGAACAACGACCCTCCAACATTGGTGAAGTAGCCATCGTTTGGAGTCGTTCCTGCCTGGCCTGGAACACTGAACCCGCCTTCGCGCGCGCGGAATATCACTGGCCCATTGGGCTGCGATACCCCTCCTGGTCCCTTGAACGAGTTCTGGGAGTCATAGACGAAGGCATACGAGCCCAAGTCCACGCCTACCGCAGGTCCAGGGATAAAGGAGCCGCCTGTTGATGAGACTACACTGACACCCTCACTAGGCCATAGGCAGGTTGTGCAACCCGATGGAGCTTTTGGCCACGGACAGCTGAAGACACCGTTATTGTTGAAATTCGCGCCGTCGAGTATACAGTTGGTAACTGGTCTACAGTCCACCGACGGGTTAGTGGTACCCGGCCAAGGAGCCGGTGTTCCCTCGTGGCTCTCAACACACCAGTGCTGCTGAGACTCGATCGGTGTACCACCAACATTGTGACGGTTCCACACGGCCTGAGTTCGAAACTCGACCTGAAATGAATGCGTCCCTGTCACGATCACGTTCTGCAAATCGAAATAGCTTGACGAGATGAAACTGGCCGGATCGTCTCGAGCCAGTAACATCGAGAAAGCCACATCGCTAGCAGTGAGGGGCAGTGAAGGTATCGTCCCGTCCAGCGAAGCGGCGAATGTCAGATCCGGACGCATCTGGTAGTTCAGAACTGAGCATCCGCCCGCTCCCGAGTCAGTAGAACATGCCGAACCGTCAGGGAACGCGGCGCCGACTGCAACATTGGTTGTTACTGGTAGACTTGCCATCCATGGCAAATCCCCGGTGAAGCCGAGGTCGCGGTTGTCGAGATTGTTGAGGAAGTCATAGGTTGAAGTGTACGTCTCAAGATCGTAGGGGAACTGGCTTGTGATCGGGTTTGGCGAGTCCAGCACTTCCGCCTTGACCCCGTACTTGAGGAAGAGAGGATGGTTGGGATCATGTACGGGTGCGCCGATCAACTGAGCGTCGAGGAAAGTGAAGGGTCCGTTCCAGCCTGTTCCTAAGAGCACTTTGAATCCAGTCCAGCGCAGACCGTTCAATACAGGGTCGGGGTCAACGTGGTAGTTTCTGTAAGCGTAAGGAGCACTAGTGGACCAGATATCGACCACCGGTAAGGTGTCATTGTACTCTTGATCGGCAGCATAGGCGTATTGGATAGCGTTCGTTTGGCTGTTAGCAACGTTGAGTCCTCTAGCAGCCTGTGTGAACACCGGATCGTTGTAACCAACGTAGTTGGGCCCAAATGGAGTTGCGGAGAGCGGGTCGTAGAGCGCATCCATGAATGTTGGATCTCGCGGAAGAGACCAACTTCCAGTGTAGAGGTTATACTGGTGGTAACCGAAGACGGCAGCGCGGGGGTCGCGGGTGGTCAAACGGAAGTCCGTCGCGATACCGAGACCACCTTGCCCAACGGGTGATGAAATAATCCTGTTGACGTAAACGCTTAGAGCCGCGCGGTTGGGATCGTCGGACCGTCCAATGAAGAGAACCCCGGTACCGCCGGGATACGAAAGGACAGCACCACAGCCTCCAGGGTCAAACGAGCATCCCGGCCTGTTGTTAATGCGGACCCCTCCAGGACCAACCGGGAATCCTGCCGCGTCGAGAATCGCGTTAGAAGTTGCGAGTCGCGTCGAGAATGGCAGTCCGGCACCATAGCAGTGGTTGACGAGACAGGATGATGCGGACAGGGATGGCTTGACCCAGGATGGAGACGCGCCTGCTGGCATGGTGGTGTAGATTGGTACTCCTAAACCGCCCAGAACGGTGGCTGTGAAGTTCTCCTTGTCTATTATCCATCCGATTGCGAACCTGAACGCCTGAACGTTAGTTGGGAAGACCTGGTTGTTCAGATCGATCTCCCACTTGTTGAGCGCGTTCAGGCTGACGATGGTAATCTCGTGCTGGATTGGAGCCTGACCTGCTGGACAAGGTGCGATGCCGGCTGGGGCATCTGGAGCCGTAACACAAAGGCTGCTGTTGTATTCAGTCAGTTGGGCCGGCAGCATGGCGAAATCGTAGACGTCAATTGTGCCCTGTTTCAATCCGTTCCACTCAAGATCCTGGGTGGATAGGAACTGTGGGTAGAGGATACCGTCGATGAAAGGACCGACAGGCTCGGACGGATGTGGATCACCCTTTTGGGGACCGTAGGACGAATCGACGAGGCCCAGCTGAGCAGATACTGGTTTGAACTCTGCAGATACTAGAAGCGCCGAGAGGAGCGTTACTGCAACAAGTAGCATGGACCTGGATACGGCCCTAGGATTCAAAACTACAAATCGTATGTCTCAGATTGTCTGAGGATATTTAGGGTTATCCGAAAAAACGTGGAAAAACCAGTTCAATTGTGGCCGAGATCTTCCAAGATCGCGTTTTCTAACGAGAGACTCTTGGTCCAAAGCCTAGTTAGAAGGGATAGATTCCGGGTCAGCTTTTCAAGGTGGAAACGATCTAGATGTTCTGAGCAAGGAACTCTCGATGGCGGAAGGCTGGGTTGACGAGCGTGATAGGGCGATTCTTGACACGATCTACTACTGTGAAAGCTGTAACATGGTGCTCGAACCAGGCGATATCGATATCGACCGCCACAAGAAGGACCTCCCTAGCCACAAGCTACGGAAGGTCCTCATTGTCCGCTGTGGCCACTGCGGAAACATCGTCACGGACAGCCACGCCCAGTATAGCCCCCAGCTAAACCGGTTCTGGTGCAAGAGTTGTTTGTTTTCAACCAGTTTTCGCCAAGAGTTCTATACCACTCGACAGGAATAAACGTAGGGTCCGACACTCTATGGGGAGCGTCTGTCTTCTCATACCTTCTAATGAGCGGTTGTTCCAATCGCGACTTTCCCTAAAGACTATTGAAACCCTAGGACCAAATGCTCTCCCAGTCCATCGGAAATAAGATGGAGGTTTAGAACCAAAAAAGGAAAAGGGGCTGGTCTCTACGTGAGAGGCTGCGGTCCGGAAGCTGTTAAGGCTGGCGAACTCTGTGGAGAAGACTTGTTGCTTACTCGAGTCCTTCGAACTGACCAGAGTACACCACCGATCAGTGATGTCACGATGATCCCTGTGATCGTGTAAAGCATCGGTGCCAGCGAGCCCTGGAGACTGCCAGCAGGATGCGTGTTGGTGGTGCCGGGCGATGGGTTAGAGTTCGTGGGGTTTGTGCTTGTGATAGGGGGGTTGGCGTTGCTGTTCAAGTCGATGTTTGTTGAAGCCAAGCTCAGATTGAGAGTCAGCGATGTCTGTTGGGTTCTAAGAACCGTGACCGGCTGGTTCAATGTTATTCCTCCTCCGCCAAAGAATGGAATCGGTCCCGGGAATCCGTAGAACCCTCCTCCGCCCAGTGTTGACCCGGTCGGATAAGTGTAGCCGAACTGGTAGGTCTGGTCGATCTTGTCAGACGTCGCGAGCATGAGATCGGATGCTTTCCCATAGTCAAGCTGGAGCGAAGTAGCCACACTATTGTTCGCGCGGAAGTATTGTGGATAGTTTTGGTTCGGAGGGATAATAGGGGGTGGCTGGCTGAACTGTTCCTTGAACAACGAGCCGACGACCCATGCGTCCTTTGACCCAAGGCTAGTTCCTAGGTTAAGCGTTTGAGACCCTCGTACGCTTCCAGTCGCAGTCAAGACTTCAACGGTAGAACCAATGAAGAGTGGACCATTGACCCACCAGACAGTGTAGATCTCCGGGGGGGAGTAGTAGGATATTGGGTACGACAAAACATCCCCGGGGCCAGAGAAAAGGATCGGTGGGTTAGGCCAGTATCCTCCTCCAAAGCCGTAGCCATACACATATGGCAGGCTGTTGAGTATGCGCGTTAGGTCCGCTGATTCGACCCGAGTCGACAGATTGATCGAGTCCTCGAAGACACCCGACTCGCTGGCGAGAAGCGAATGAGTGTTTGATGTGGTATTGTAAACATCAATGTGATGACTTATGCTTAGCAACGCGTTCTCCTGGTCTAAACCAACAACCGTCCAGTTGACCGGTCCCATCGCAGTGAAGTCACGGACAACAGGAGGCGGCGCCGGTATACTGTTTACAGTAATCGTTCCCGTCATTCCAGGATAGGATTTGTCGTGATAGCTGAAAGTCCCCGGTGAAGCAAACGCATAGGATGCTGAAGAGTTGGGAATTAAGAAGGGGGAAGAGGAATTAGTTGGGGCCCTTAGAAACAGGTCGACATGATACTGTGGCGAGTCGGAGGTCACTGTATGGTTGAGCTTCCCATCATTCTGCCAGACGACCAGTTGGCCGATGTTAACGGTCGCGCTATTCGGGGAGACCGAACAGGCTACATCAGAGAGGGTAGCGCAGAGCCCATCGTCCCGAACTTGAATGAAAATCGGTCCCGGGGGCGAGTTCTGGCATGCTATGCCGCTGAAGTTCGCCGGCGTAGCGACGCAGCTCTGAGTTGTTTGGGCAAGGGCTGTCAACAGGTAGTTTGCGTTGCTCGGCGAATTGACATTTAGGACAGGTAGCGCAGACGCGGAAGCGACAAGTAAGGCGACCATTATCAGAGGTATGAAAGCAACAAGATTTTTCGATCTAGTCTTCAATTGTATCCATTGATTCCTTTAGAACCTGCAATAAATTGGTTGCCCTTAGACGATAGATGAAGCGCGCTTTTGATGGCCAAAACAACCCGCATATGCGACTCATTTGGGCAGAAAGGGCTCAACCCGCACGGTCCTTCATGTGACCCAGAGCTAAGACCCCTAGATACTTGAACAAGTTTGAATGCTTAAGGGCGGCGAATGCTGTCAAGGACTCCTCTTTACAGTTGAGACAGTTGATTGTTTCGATGCCCTCGGTTGGACCGGGAAACCCATTGGCTTGGACCCAGTATCGAATCATTAGCACCCGCTTCTTCTGGACAGATTTGGAATGGGCATGAGAAATCCACTCCGCTGGAGAGAGTAGCTCGGTGCGGTCCATGTCCTCACCGCCTATCATGAAATCAACCCCAGAGAAAGCAATTCTGATACCGATGCTACCACGGGGAAAAGAAGTGGTAGGAAGTTACCCACGCAGGTACAAGAACTGCATCGCCGAAACATGCGTCCAGAGCTTCCACACTGCCTAGCACTTCCTTTATACTCAGCTCGGCCAAATGAGCTTCGATAGGTCTCGGTGTCTCTTTGAATATCGACCTCGTCAGAAAACAGATACCTGTCACCTCCCGGCGGGCCTATTTCGACAACGCAGGAACTGGTCCGCCGTCCATACCGGTGCTCAACGCGATTAACGAATTCATGGCCGACTGGCGAGAGTACGGCGAGAACTGGGAGGAATGGCTACCTCTAATCATCGAATCACGCCGGCAATTTGGAAAGATGATAGGAGGAGTTACCCTCGACGATATCGCGTCTGTCCCAAACGTCACGAGCGCGCTCATCAGCCTCGCCAGCAGCATCAATTACAAACCAAGGGGCAACATCGTTATCAGCGAGCTTAACTTTCCAACCAACATCTACCTCTGGCACCTCCAGAAAAAACATGGCCGAGCCAAAGACGTACGCCTACTCCACCGCGACAATAATGGCGCAATCTCGCTAGAACAATGGGAGAAAGCAATCGACGACGACACCTCGATCGTCTCCGTCGACTACGTCTCCTGGACCAATGGTTGTCGGGAGAAAATTCGGGAGATCACAAAGATCGCACATGAGCATGACGCCTTTGTCATCGCTGACTCGTTCCATGCCTTAGGCGTCTTTCCATTAGACGCTCGGCAAGACGGAGTCGACGCGCTAGTTTGTGGGATGTACAAGTGGATGCAAGGCCCCCACGGCGCGGCGTTCGTTTATACCAAACACGACAGGCTGAAGGATCTTGACCCGAACTATATCGGCTGGCATGGAGTCCAAGATTCAGTTGCTAGGAGGCTGACGAGCCAACAAGATCTATTCGGAAAACCGTTCAACATCGAAGAGACGATTCCCGCGCCAGACGCGACAATGTTCGAGGGTGGAAGTTGGGGGGTAATATCGATCGTAGGCGCCAAGGCAGCCCTGGAGTTCGCGTTGAAACATGACCAGACGGAACGGTCCCATCGGGTCCTAAAGGTCACTGACCACCTGATCGAGGGCTTGAAGAGGAAGGGACGCAAGATTCTGACGCCATTACAGTCTGATCGGCGAAGCGGAATAGTGGTCTTCGAAGACCCAGACCCAGGGGCAACGTATGAGAAGCTGAAGAAGATTAACATCACAGTCGCAAGCAGAGTCAGAGCACTAAGAGCCTCACCACACTACTACAATACCGAGGAAGAGATCGACAAACTCCTGGCCGCCCTCTAAACATTGAAAATAGTTGTCGTAAACAACTACAGAGAACCGAATCAGACGGAGCGAGCAATCCAGAACATAGAAAAGTCCGCCGGACAATCAGTAGAGAAAATAGACTGCAATGAACCAGACCTTCACACCAAAGTTGTAGACTCTGGACCAGATCTGGTCATTCTCACAGGGTCCAGTGCCTTACTTTCAAAACCTAGAACCCTCGAACTGTTCCAACCCGAAATGTACCTTGTCAGAAAGGCCAGGTTTCCAATTCTCGGAATATGTTACGGACACCAGATCATCGGCTCAGCCTTCGGCACCCCAATGCGAGACATCGGCCAAATGCTACGTGGATACGAAAAGGTAAGCGTCATCCGGAAACATCCGCTGTTCGACCGATTACCCTCCGAATTGGTGGTAGCGGAATCACACCGACAGGAATTGGCCAAGGTTCCCGACGAATTTCAACACCTGGCTCAATCGACAACATCCAAAGTTGAGGCTATAGTGCACCGATCGAGGCCAATCTACGGCGTCCAGTTTCACCCCGAGCGGTCAAACGAGAATCATCCGCATGGGAGAATAATCATTCAGAATCTCTTGAAACAGATTCGAGGGTCCTGAATGGTTCTCTAGCGTAGAGGAACCCAGTAGTCGAGGACCATCGCTAGAAAGACGATGGCGAGGTACGGGCTTGAGAACTTGAAAGCGGTCCACGCCTGCGCCTTCGTCGGGTTGAAAGCCAGCTTCAAGTCTACGATGATCATCCCCAGACCAAGCAACCCCGCAATTGCGAGGTAGACTACTCCGAATGTTCCTAGAGGGACGAAGATGAGAGACGAGGGAACCAGGAGGAAAGTGTTCAGGGCAATGTATTGTGCGGCCTTCTTGTCTCCCACGACGACCGGAAGCATAGGAATGCCGGCTTTCGAATAATCCTTCGATGCTCGAAGGGCGAGGCTCCAGAAATGACTTGGAGTCCAAACAAAGACCAGCAAAGCCATCAACCAAGGCGCAATCGCACCGACGTTTCCTGTGGCCGCGGCCCAACCCGCTAGTGGCGCGCAGCTTCCCGCTGAACCGCCGAGGACGATGTTGAGAGTTGTCCGGCGCTTCAACCACTTGGTGTAGAAGCCAACGTAGATCGCAGCACCGAGAAAGATGAACAGGCTCGCCCAGAGAGAAAGGAACCAAAGGGAGATCCCGACTCCCGCTCCCACCAGCAAGAATCCGAAGATTAGCGCGTTAAGCGGTGACACTTCTCCCTTCGGAATCGGCCTCTGACTCGTACGCCCCATAGTCTGGTCAATGTCCCGATCGAGATAGCAGTTCAATGCACCAGCACCTCCTGAGGCTAGGGTCCCAGCGATCAAGACCGCGGCGAGATTTGGCAAGTTGATGTCTCGTGTCGCGACTAGGAATGCCATCAGAGCGGTGAAGTCCAGTAGGAAGATTATCTTCGGTTTAGTCAGGTCAACGTAGGCCTGCGCTCTGGTCCGCAAAGGATGAACATGAGGCGTGGTTTGCTGGCGGGTAAAAGGGTTTGGCGGGTTCTGTCTAGTCCTGGGTTGTTTGAGGACTTGACTTGCTCTCATCGACTTTGGGGATTACCATCGTCGTCGGGTTCCCCTTCACTGCTTCACCTGAGAGCGCTTGCGCCTCAGAAGAGTCTTCTCGGCAGGGAACGGTCAAACCTCAACCATCCCCTCACGCCCATAACGCGGAAGTTTGGCCTGTTGCCAGGCAAAGGTTTTACGGTGGCCAACCAACCGGATATCCCGGTTCACGTCTCTCACGTGGTCAGAGTCACTCCCCTCATCCCAACGCCACAGGCTCATACGACGACCGCCTAACATGTAACGATTCATTCCCCCGAACATAAGTTAGAGATGGTGGAACTACACCCACTAGCAGCCGAAGAGTTGACGGTTCGGTTTGGCGCAAACAGCGCTTACAAACGAACTTGAATGACGTAGATTCCTCAAAGGTAGTTAGGAACTTCTGAAATAGGCCGCTTAACGGTTGAACGCATCGAAGGGGTCTTTGTTGCGGGTCAACTATCTACTCATACTCGGATGCGTAGGGCTGAGCCTATGGGCTTGGCAACAAGACCCCAACTTCATCGATACAAATTTCGTGTTCAGCTGGAACAACCTGTTAGCGGGAAGAGTCTGGACCCTCTTTACCGCGCTCTTCCTCCACGCCAGCCCCACCCATCTCTTCGGAAACATGCTCTTCCTATTCGTGTTCGGAAATACCCTCGAAAAAATGATTGGCAGAGACTACCATCTAGCGGTCTTTTTCATTGGAGGATTCACAGCATTCCTCCTCCCTCCGGCCCTTGGACTCTACGCAGCTGACACGGGCATGCTTGGGGCTTCAGCTGCAATCTTCACCTTGGCAGCCTGCGTGATGCTAATGAAACCTTTGAAATTCTCATTTCTCTTCATGGCTCCGCAGGGGCTGGTAGCTATATTCTACTTCCTATACAACGTAGCCCTTGTCTACGATCCGACCCTGATTCCAGGTCTCGGCTACGACCCTAACATCGCCTACATCGCGCACGTCATAGGCTTCACAGTCGGCATACCGTTCGGAATCTCCTGGAGCAAGCGCTGGCCGAGAAACCTGCTAATCACGCTCGGACTCTTCGGCATATACCTCGCGATACTCGCGGTCCTCGCAACGTTCTTCGGTCTAAGACTGCCCCTTGGCCTACTCTAATTGCTGCTCAACGAGCGGCTTCAACTTCAAGAAGACCTGTCTCGTCGCCCGCAAATCGTCAAGACAGTGCTCCCGTATCGATGCTAGAGCCTTCCTATCTCCCTCAGCTGCTAGAACATAGAGATGTGGAACGTCGAGGCCCATTGGACCTTTCTTCCGATCAATCTGGAAGAAGTCACAAACGTGGTCGAGATAGGTGAAGGTGAGTCTCAACCGACTCTTCACGACATCAGCAAGATCAATGTGTGGCTTTCGAAGAATCGATCGGGGATCAAGACTATGCTTCATGAGGCGAGTCGTTAGAAACGGAATGTCGAAGCTTCTGCCGTTCCATGTCACCAAGACATCATAGCTCTCCAAACGTTTTGATAGTTTCGACAACAGCGACGTCTCCTCACTTGTTCTCCTCGCTTCCAAATACTCGCCCTGTCCCGCATCCGACATGAGCCCGGCACCAACGAGCACTCCTGCATCCCCCTCAAGAGATGTTGTCTCTATGTCGAGAATCACAATCTTGGCAGTCATGGTTTGCTGATTATTGGTTCGGAGCTTAAGCGCTTTGGGAGCACTCTCGAAAGGAAGATATTCGGGCCTCAACCCTAGCCGCTCGTAGACTGAGTCTAGTTGGAGACCCCTGCGATCGTCGAAGTTGCGAACTTGGAGAAGACCTACCGCCTCGGCAACATTACCGTGCACGCCCTTCGCGGGGTTAATTTCACACTCTACCAAGCAGAGTTCGTTGTCGTAACGGGTCCTTCCGGCTCCGGGAAGACAACTCTCCTCAACATTATTGGAACACTCGACAAGCCATCAGCTGGAACGGTAACAATTGATGGAGAGGATATTACTGGTATGAAAGATGGACAGTTGACGAAGCTTAGACGTCACAAGATCGGTTTCGTCTTCCAATTCCACAACCTCATCCCGGTCCTGACGGCGCTAGAAAACGTGGAGCTGCCACTGTTGACCTCAGGGATGAAACCGAAGCCCGCTAAGGAGCGAGCTGGCTTGATGCTGGAGCGTGTGGGTCTCAAAGAACGCCTCACTCACCTGCCGGATGAATTGAGTGGGGGAGAGCAACAACGAGTCGCCATCGCTCGGGCCCTGGCGAATCATCCGAAAATTATCCTCGCCGACGAACCTACGGGGGACCTAGATACGAAGACCGGTTCAGAGGTGGTTCAGATAATGTACGAATCAGCGAAGAAAGAGAACGCCTCCGTCCTTGTCGTCACGCACGACCCGGTAGTCGCGGACCGGGCAGAGAAATTGTATGAAATGCGAGACGGCATCATAACAAAGACCTCACAACAGGGTCCGAGAGAGGCTTTCAGGCTCAGAGCGATCGAACCAGTCCCGCCCGAGCCCGCGCGATCTCTCTCACAGCCCAACTAACGCGAGGCTGAGCCTGAACATTGCTCTCGGCAAAGATCGCCTATCGCAATCTCCCAAAGAGGCGCGCAAGAACCGCGCTCACGATTGTAGCCGTCATTCTCGGGGTCGCCCTGCTTGTAGGAATAAATCTCGCAACCGCAAGCGCAGCAGGCGAATTTACCAGCTACATCAACAAGTTCTGGGGCCACACAGACATCGTCGTTAGCTACGGTGGACTCCCTCCCGTATTTCAGAGCAATTATCTGAGCAAAGTCGAGAGCGCCCCTGAAGTTCAACAAACAGCTGTAAGACTCGTCTGGTTGGGCACGACGGACAACCGCACATTCTTTCCTCTGGTTGGCGTTAACGGGACAGACTTTGATTATTCCAGTTTCAACATCACCGGGACAAAGAGTCTTTCTCAGGGTCAGGCGACAGTGGATGATGGGCTGGCTCAGAAGTTCGGACTAAGAATTGGGTCTACCATTAACATCTTCACGAACATCTTCAGCCCGAACGTTTTCACAAGAACCAATGTCACGATTCCACTATCAGTCGTCGGAATCAACCATCCCCTACGCAACATCGGCGCTTCAATCTATGTCAATCTCCCCCAGCTACAATCCAAGCTGAACTTTCAGGGTATGATCTCCCACATCTACGCAACTCTCAGTGATCCAACTAGAGCACCGCAGGTTCGGGACGAGATCCAACGCCTACTTGGCTCGCCGCTCTTCAACATAAGCGCTCCAAAGGCCGAAGCTGTTCAGAGAATCGCGGGACAGACAGCAGGCTTCGAGCTGGGGCTCAACGTGATGGTGGCAGTCGCGCTTGTCGTTTGCGCCTTCATCGTCTTCAACACCCTCTTCATGACCGTGAACGAACGCACATACGAGATCGGAGTGATGAGAGCTGTGGGAACCAGCCGATCACAGATCTTCAAGATGTTCCTGACAGAAGGAATGCTGATCGGGACGATCGGTGCGATCGCTGGAGTGTTAACCGGGCTAGCCTTGTCAAGGGCCTTCACCGCAGTTGCCCAGAACATTCTTCAAATCCCATCTCTCCCATTAGTCCAACTCACCCCCACCATTACCCTAATGGGGCTAGGAGCTGGATTCGCTGCAGTCTTCGCCGGATCCCTCTACCCTGCCATATCCGCAAGCCGGATCAATATCATCCAAGCGATTCGGCCTTCTGCCAGAAACTCCCGCGCTAGAGTCCCAGATTCCATTATCTTCCTGGTCAGCTTGGGAATACTCATGCTTGGATCGCTGGAGGCTGCTAGACTAACACCATTCCACGTAGCATACCTCGACGTTGCGCTCATTCCATTCGGGCTTGTAATTCTCGGAGCCGTGTTCTTCGGACGATTAGGCCGACTGCTTACCTTGCCAATCCTACCATTCTCAAGGGCAGTGGGATACATCGCATCCAGGAACGGAAGACGACGGTTGCTCAGAAACGCAATCTCGTTTGGAATGATCACGATCACTCTCAGCTTCGTCATTATGCTGGGAGGAATCCAGGGCGGGGTCCAAACTGCGCTTGATCAGGGGATACAGGAAGCGCTAGGCGCTGACATAATTCTGATCGCCAATCAGTCCCTGCCCATCAGCTTCACTAGCGTTCTCACCAGCCTGCCACAGGTCTCGACAGCGACACCGCTCGGACCCAGCTTCTTCCCTGTTAACCCGAAGGCTTTCGGACCAGGAGGCAACAGCACATCAGTAGGCGTACTGGCAGTCGACCCGAACGTATTTCCACAGATCATAAACTATCAGTTCGTCAATTCCCCTCCTCCACAACAAGTATACGCCCAACTCGCAAGCAACAACCAAACCGTGTTGCTGCCTGATTCTCTGGCTACTCGACTAGGGGTATCCACTGGGGAAAACATCACGATGGATATCCCGAGCGCCACTAGCTTCAGGGTCGCGGGGATATTCACCGGTCCCGTCCTACAATACATTCAATTCGGAAGCAGCTTCGCTAGCGATACGATCGTTGTCTCCTTTAATACCCAGAACAAATTCTTCGGCGGCCAATACAATGCACCTCTCTTCCTAGTTGACCTAAAACTCCAATCCAAGGCAGATGCTTCTACCGTAGCCCAAGACATTGCTGCGTCGTATCCGAAATATGATTTTGCCGAGAACTCGCTGACTCTCGGACAACTCCTCTCTTTGGTCCGAGACACGATAAACAGAATATTCACTATCATCCTTCTGGTACTCTACTTCGCCCTCCTCATCGCCACCCTTGGAATAAGCGCCACAATGATCATGAACGTCACCGATAGAAAGCGCGAGATCGGGCTCCTACGATCGCAGGGAATGAGCAGGCGACAGATCGCGGGGCTATTCATAGCCGAAGGAATCCTCATGGGAATATTCGGCTTCCTACTTGCAATTCCAGGAGGCCTGCTCCTATTGGAGGGAGCGACAAACAGCACGACCCTCGCCGGATTCTACCTTCCATTTGTCATCCCGTACGCAGCGATGATCCAGGCCTTTGGCTTATCGATCTTGGCAGTGATAGCTGGGTCAGTGTATCCCGCTTTGCGAGCTTCGCGAATGGAAATCACAAAGGCTCTCGAACAAGCATAACGTGCGCCTAACCGTTACTGGGGGGAATTGGAGGAGGGTACGGCGGGCTTAGCTCAGGCTTAGATTGAATGATCATCTTGAGCCGGGCATGCCCAAGTTCAGCCAGCGTCAACGGTACACTCTCGCCGTTCTTTGCAGCTTGCTAATCGCTGGCCTAGTACTCTTGTCTTTCCCTGCTCCTGCAGAACAAAATGTCGCGACTTATTCGACACCGGCCAACTATTCTGCCAGTGCCCTACAAACAGTAATTGGATACGCGCTTTCCGGCTATCACGCGTCGGCACATATAACGACTGGAAACACGGCCACTGTCACACTGACTCTCGTTGAAACAAACCTGGTAATATTCACAAGCACTTTTCCCGCGGGAACATTCGACATCCCAAGCACCCCTATCACCGCGGCCAACGGAGGAACAGTATTCTTGACAGTAATGTCCCAGAACCAGGTCTTCACTCAGATGAACGTAGTGGCGAATATATTCCACACAGTCACAACCCTTCCATACTTCTGGGCAGGAGCAGGGATCTTGGGTTTGACCGGCCTCTTAACACTTGCAATCTTCTACCAGCACACCACAGCAGGAAAACTCGCGAGAAAAATCCTACCTGTGGAAAAAGCAGGACTTGGATGGCCCTAGGCCGTCAAGGCGTCCTACGCGAAACCAGATTAAATAATACATCTGACCCGGAGAGGTTCTGCGCGAAAGATCCTTGACCGGCAACGCCCTGATCTCGGTCTACGACAAGTCCAGGCTTGAACACATAGTCGGGGCATTTGCAAGACACAAGATTAAGGTGATCAGCTCAGGCGGGACAGCCCAAGCGATCCGAAAACTGAGACACGAAGTGGTGGAGGTTTCAGCATACACCGGGTTTCCGGAGATGCCCGGAGGATTGGTGAAAACTCTCCATCCCAAGATACACGCCGGAATTCTAGGCGACTGGAAAGATCCGGCGCAACTGAGGTATCTGCAGGAGAACGCTATCGAGCCGGTGGATTTTGTTGTAGTGAACTTGTATCCGTTTCGAGAGGTTGTCAAAAGTGACCCGGCGAACCTGCGGAGAGCAGTGGACAATATCGATATTGGAGGCGTCACCTTGATCCGTGCTGCAGCAAAGGGCGCGTTTCTGAACAATCGAGTCGTGCCCTTGACCAGACCTGCCCAGTATGATGTCTTGATACGAAAGCTGGACAAACATGAGGAGTTCAAGGGTGATCTGAGGCATAAGCTTGCTCGGGAGGCTTTCGCAATGACGGCAGAGTACGATGCAGCAATCGAGAGTTACCTGGGCAAGGTGAAGTAATGAGCGGGCAGGAGAGCCGCCGGATCTACCGGACAGCACGGGACGAGGATCTACCATTTTCGCTCAGGCTTATGATCGGCGACCAGGTTTTCGAGTATTCGAAAGTCCAGTGGAGAGTGGAAGGCCGGATGCGGGGTCTTCGATATGGAACGAACCCGCACCAGAAAGCAGCACTTTATCGACAGAAACAGTCGAAGAGTGGGATTGGAAAGGTCGATTGGGTGAAGTGGGGAAAAAATGGACCTTCGGCGACGAACATTGAGGATGGTAGTCACGGGTTACGGATTGTGAGCTATTTCAGAGAACCCGCTGTGGCGGTGATGAAACATCTCAACCCGTCAGGGGTATCTGTATCTCAGGGAAAGGAAACTCTAAGTCAAGTGTACGCTCGCGCTAGAGACGCGGACAGCCGGGCTGCCTTTGGTAGCGTCGTCGTCTTCAATAGTCTTGTTGACCGGAAGGCCGCAGAAGAAATCATGAAGAGCTTCGTCGAAGTAGTCTATGCTCCTGGATATGGTTCTGAAGCACTAGGGGTTTTCGAGTCCAAGAACGATATCCGAGTTGGAGAAGTTCCAGCTCAACGCAAGGAGGACACGACTATGCCACCCGATGTCGTGGTGCTGGATGATGGGTCCTTGATCATAGAAGACGCATACCGAACTAGTATTTTGTCTGTGGATGATTTGAAACGGCTCCGGGTGCCGACCAAGAAAAAGCCGTCAGACCAGGAGTACTTGGACTTGCTGCATGCGTGGTGGGTGGCTTGCGAGGTGCGGTCCAACGCGGTGGTCTTCTGGAAAAACGGGACATCGCTAGCGATCGGGACGGGCCAGCAGGACAGGATCGGGGCCATCGGGAATTCTATCGACAGGGCGCACAAGCTTGGCCACATCTTGGACGGAAGTGTGATGGCATCCGATGGATTTCTTCCAAAGCTAGACAATGTCGATGCGCTGGCGAAGGAGAATGTTTCAGCCATTGTTCAGCCCGGCGGGTCCGTTGAAGACCAGGCCATCATCAAGGCCTGTGACGAACACGGAATCACAATGGTGCTTACAGGAGAAAGGTCGTTCAGGCACTTCTAGGAAGAAGGGGCAAGGGAGAATCGACCACCCGGGGGCCGAGAAAGGAATGCTTAATTTTCGATTCTTGAAGTTCCTCATTCCTCATTTGCTAGTAATCTTTGTGGAATAGAGTGCTGTTAACTCTTCGTTGGATAGGCGGGTTTTTTCGGTTTAGGTGGGAGTTTCTATGCGAATTACGTTTGCCGTCCTCTATGACTATTGGCTCGGGGACGCATCCGGTTCTCTGGGCGTGTCCGAGTGCTGGCTGTGAAGACTGTCCG
>VBBS01000016.1 GCA_005888745.1 Candidatus Bathyarchaeota archaeon
TGGTGACGGAAGAAAAGAAAGCGCCAGACGCTACTATGCTCAAGCAAACGAATACATCGTTCTTCGATATTCCTGAAACTCCTGAAAACGGTCTTTTCCACAGGAGAAGTATCCTTTGTATTAGTCGCATCAAATCGATTATCAGAGCTATCCGAGGTTGAACATCTTGCGGTTCTCCATAGTTCTCGTTTTCTTTCTCTAGAATGTGAGAATGTGCCACATCATTCGTAGCCCAATCCCGAGGCCCTTCAGCTTCCCTGCGCCAGCTCCTTTCGACTCCCCCCATCGCCTTCTGAAGGTCACCGGGATTTCCACCACTTTCAAACCTTTGGAGATTGCCACCATTAGCATGTGGGGGGAAAAACTGTGTCCTCCAACACTGAGTTCCTCGACCATCTTTCTCAGAGCGTCAGCTCTGATCGCTCGCATTGTGCAGCCAACGTCCGTCAGACGCACTCTTCCCCAATGTCTGACGTCGAAAAACTTGACCTGAACCATCTTGGCGAGAAACATATTCCCCCAGACATAGAACCAATCCAATTGAGAATCGTCATTAGTCAGTTCCTGCGTCGTCCGCGTTCCTACTACCATGTCAACGTTGTCAAGATAGGGAATTAATTTCGATAAGTCTTTTCCAGAGAACGTCATGTCTCCTTCGACGAGTACGACAACGTTTACCTTCGCAACTTGTAGCGCCTCGTTCAACCCTCGGATGCAAGCAAACCCGTATCCTTGCTTCTCCTCCCGCACGACTCTCGCCCCAGCTGTCGATGCAAGCGCACTTGTTTTGTCAAGACTATTGTTGTCGATTACGATTACCTCTTTTACGTCAGGTTGCATCTTGAACTCAGTCACTGCACTAGCAATGGACTGTTCGTCATTGTAAGCAGTCATAGCTACAACTATATTGTGGTTGGGAATTACATCCCAGTGAACGCTGTGCGGCGCGCCCTTCCATCTTCTCAAAGAGAGAATCAGGAATACGCCCCCTTCAGCTAGTAGTGCAAGTGGAAGAACAGTACCTAGAAAAGTAACGGGTTTTGGAACAGTGAGGAGTATGGAATCATCAATCGTGTGTCTTTCTTCGATCGCAATGATTGCTGCGGAAGCAGTCCACCCTATGAATGCGAGGATAGAGAGCGCTGTCCCAAGCGCCAGAATAAACATGGAAACATAGGCCTTTCCCAAATTATCCCGTCACACTTCCACGTCCAGATTTCTCGGGTCTCGGGGGCGCATCCGCCCGATCGAACTCGTTATGAGTTTTTTGTTACTTGCACAGCCTATCTCTGATGGAGAACCAACTACAAGCATGAATCTCCAAGTCGCCCTGAGGCGAGTGCTCAACCCATTCGTATATAATTCATTTGCGAACTGCCCTGATCGAAGAAAATCTGGGGAAACACCCACGCTCCCTTCAGCGAGGCGTTCAGAGCGACCGACGGAGGAAGCGATGCGCACTGGAGGTTCAAGAGATAATTTTTCAGTCTGCAGGTTGCACCCTTCTTTCTCTCGCCTGGATTGAGTATCTATCCGTTTCAAGGCAGGTTTTACCAGCGGTCCTAGGTCCGATGTTCATCTATCGGCGTAGCTTTCCAAATAATTTCGATAAGATGTCTTTCAGCTCACGAATTCCCCGTTTGATCAGCCCTTCCTTTGCAGGTCTGAACGTTTCCCGTGAAAGGATCACGTTAAGCTCGTTCCTATACCTTCGCCATTTCGCGAACAGAACCATAGCGATGATGGACAGGCCTATCGAGACCAGGATTTTCGCGGCCAACGCCTCTGCTTGGAGGGAGGTGTCAACGTATGTCCGAAGGTATCGGTTGTTGACATATTCCTGGTATATCCAGAACGACAGGAACAAGGTCATAACGGTCTCGACAAGGATAATGATCTTTGCGTACCATGGGATTCTTTTCCAGAACAGACGCTCTGTACTCTTGGCGACTCGCAATCTCACACGATCCAGAGGAGGGTTCTAGCTGAATTTCTATCCGATCTAGCAGGAACCAGTACATAAGCGCCACCTCTTTCCCATGATAGGGCCCTCCCGTGCAAACTGGCTGATCTAGAGCGGTATCAGTCATATGGGCAACTTATGTTTGATGATAGACATGGGCTGGATACTTGGTTTCCCACGAGGACCAGGACGAGTGGAATAACAAGCTCGGAACGTAGTTGAAAGCCCGGCATGTTTAGGCCTCTACATCGGAGTTGTACTCAATCTTCCCAACGGTCCGCTCCGATCATGTTGAGCTCTCTCTTACCGGTTTCATGTTCTTCCCCAGACTACATGGATCCCGGTTATTTTCTGGAAGTGGGGATCGTCAGTATAGACCCGTCCGCGCGTGAGATCTAGAGCTGTGGCCGCGATGACAGCATCGGCCAAGGGCAGGTCGCTGTTCTTCAGGATCATTTCTCCGGCCTTTGAAGCGATCTTTTCGGAAAGAGGTATGAAATTCACGCCGGCTAGTCTGGCGCTGTTTACTCTCAGCTGGGTTGTCTCCAATCCTGCGGTGGTTCCCATTGCCGACACTAGTTCAGCTATGGTTATCGTGGAGGAAACGATCAATGACCCGCGATGACTCGCTTCGTTCACTACCTTTCTCGTCCAAGAAGCCTCGTCCTGTGCGTGGGCGAAATAGAAGCGGGTGTCCAGACAACCTACTAGCGCCATTTGCGTCTGAGCCGGTCCAGCTTTCCGACCATTTCTTTGTACGTGTATTTTCCAGCATCGGCCCCCGACCAATCGTTCATGTGAGGTATGGGTTTCAACAAGAGACCGCTCGGAGCATCTGTAATGTCGACCTTCATTCTCTCCCGTATCCCATACTTTTTCCTAAGTTCGGCGGGTATTGTAACTTGGCCTTTGCGCGTTACAGTCGTTTCCGACTCTGACACCCTTGTACTACACGGTACCCATTTGTCATACTTAAGCTTCCATGTACAACTCGGATCTTGCAGCGCCCGCATGAGTAGACGACCGACTGGCACCGTCAATGAAGAGAAGGAACACCTCTCCAAGAGAAAGGGCCCATAATGGGCGTTCTTCACCAATCTAGCGCGGAAAGAGGCGTGACCCGAGTGATATGCCCCCAAAACGCCTATATCCCGCCAAACCATCTTTTCAACGTAGGTGAGAGACAGGATGCGCAATCCGTTCCGAAGGAAATCCAAGAAGACAGAAGAAGCACCAAAACAGGCCTAGGCTAATTCTACCGTAAGACAGTCTTCCCAGAAAGAAGACCCGACCTAGCATGCAGGGCTATGATGGAAGCGACGATATGGGAAATGACATCTCCCCCGAGATCTGCTTTGAAAATCACTTTCTTGAGGTTCAGTTCTTGAAATCGGGTCTTGAGAACCAGCCATAGAATCGGTTCTTCAGAAACGGGTTTCTGAAACCGCGACTCGAAAAACCAGTCGTTGAAAACCGTTTTTGAAACAGCTTCCTAAAACAGTAACCGTGAATTTTTCGGGGCCCCGGGGCCTATTCAAGTCTCCCCCCGCCCATAGCACTCAACGCCGCAGGGGGGATGAGCTTCAGACGGCTGCTGATCCTGCGGGCCTAGGCTCTCTTCCTGATGGTTTCCAGAATCTTCTCCTTCTCCGTTCTAGTTCCCAGATACTTTGATATCATGTATCCTAGCATTGTTCCCGCGTACAATCCAGCTAGCGTTCCGTTGAGTAGGAAGCTTGCGGGTCCGATGTTCGTTTTCGCCCAGGATTGCAGAAAGGGATTATTCTCGTATTCGAGCGAAACCCATACCAGGAGTCCAAGTATGACCGAGGACTCCACCCACACCAGCCAGCGCGTTCGCTTCGCAAACTCTTTCCGTTTCAACTGCTCCATGTCGAGCCTGTCACTCATAACGTCCAACCCCTCTTCACTCCCGGTTATATGCGTGAAGGAGAACGGAACCAACGCCTGGTTTCCATGACAACCTACTACTACCGTCGGCCAAGCGTGGGATAACCTAAAGAGCGTGATTGAGGATTCCACGAGTAACTCCTGGGGGCAATTTAGAACCCCTCTATTTTGTGGGAGGTGGAAAAAACGAGAATTGGAAAGAAGCTGAGAAACCTCTTCGCCACTGCATCAATCACGATAATCGTATTTCTGCCAATGCTTGCCAATCTAGGCGCGGTTGCAGTAGCCGGCCACACAGCTCCTAGCTACTGTAATAATGCAGGCGGATGCCCGTGGAAGGTCTAACCAACTATCACGATCCTGCTAGGTTGGGACAAGGTGCACCGGGATGATCTGTGAGGTGTTCTCGCGGACGCTCTCTCAGACTCTCCCGCCCAATGCAACCGCAGTGGGAGGAGTCCTCCGGTCTTGGGCTATAGATGCACGATGCGCCATTGTACGTTTAGCGAGGATCACGGTAAGCAACAGACGGGACTACTTTGGTCCCTTTAGCCAACCAGATATTCCAAGTTCTCGCACCGTCACGAACAAGGGTCCGAACAGGCTGGATCTATAGTTTCCCTTCTCGTCCACAAACAAGATCCTGGGTTGCAGCTGGAAGACTCCGGATCTAACGGCCTTCATCGGAATCCTGACCTCGTGCGCTCCCAAGTATTCCAGCTTCTTTCCCTTCATGTCGATGAAGTCATCGTTGACCTGGCCTGGGATCCTCCGTCGATCGAGCTGTAACCCTACGACTGCAATATTCTCTAGTTTGATCAGCCTCGCCGCGCTCTTCCCAACGTTGGCCACTTCCAGTTCGACCGTTAGGTCGGATCCTACGTTGAAGTCTTTCCCTACAACTCCCAGGTTGCCTACAACCTTGGCGTCTTCAAAACTCTCCAAGCTTCCAGGCTGACCTCTTATCAGAGAATCAGGAGTCCCGGGCACCCTGGTAAGAGCAGGGTTCCCGGACAGGGCCTCAATCGGAGTGAGAAGAAGTTCCTTCTCCTGTCTTGCCCTGTCCAGGAGCCGTAGAGCTTCATCTCTCTTCACCGGGAAACTTGCCTGGCCGTAGAGTCTAGCTGATAGCTGGAGATGTTTCTCAGCAAGATGGTACAGTTCAGTCTTCTTTTTTGACTCTCTTTCAATGGCAGCATCAGTCAGGTACACCAAGGCGTCGAAAAGTTTCCCAGTTGCCCGAGTCCAATCGGCAGCATTCTGCCATCCCGCCGCTTCATAGTAGTCAGTGGCCGTCTCAAGGTATTTCTTGATCTCCGAGTACAGCTGTGTGTCTCGAGTGCGCCTGAACCGCGTTCCGGACTCTAAGGCCCAGCAGATGGAAGAGCTGGCGAGGGCGACATGCCGGAACGTCTTAGCCTGAGTGACTTTCTCTGCCCTTGTAAAGAGATCGGCGGCCTCCGCGTACACTTCAGGAGACGCCCTCGTCTCCGCTTCCTTCATCTTGCAACGAGCCTCGCAGAAAAGCGTGAGTGCTTCCAGCTCGATTCGAATCTGTTCGGTTTGGGCCTCCGACATCAACTCTCGGAAGCTGTTTGATGCGGAACTGTATCTTGCCCCGCTCTCCTCTTCCTTTCCTTTCTTATCTAGAACTTTGGCCTCTTCCAGTTCTACTCTGCCCATGCAATACTTTTGCAAGGCTCGGGATGCTTCGTACCAGTTGTCCAATTCTTTCCTCTCCTGTGCCTGAGACACTTGGTCTCGTTTAGTCCTGAGGATTGTCTGTGCATCTCGGAAGGCCTCAGTCGCGGACGCGAACATTTTGAGTGCGTCTTCTTCCTTTTCTTCGCGACTAAGGGCCTCGGCTCTTTCCAGTAGCGACGACCCGGTGTAGTGCTTTGACAAGTGGTCCCAGGTGCCTGTCTTTTGGAACAAGTCGGCGGCTCGTGCATAATCTTCTGCGGCTGGAAGATACTGCTCCTGGCCGTGGCGAAGCCGGGCTTCTTCAACCAGGGACCATCCCTCCATGTATGCAGACAGTTCACTGAACAGCGGTGCTAGGCCTGGAACTTTCTTCGCTCCGAGGCGGTAGTCTTCCGCTGCTTTTTTGAAAGCGTTTGACGCTGCGTGGTGGTCGCCCTTGGAGCGAATCTTTCCTGTCGCATCGTTAACGTAGTCTGACAAGTTCCAATCGGTCTTCTCTTCGAATGGAAAGCCGAGATAGTCATAGAGTAGTTTGCATATGGCCATGATTAGGGTCGCAACATTCTTGTCCGGAGGAAGGAGCTTGCGAAGAGAGTTGACGTACGAGTCGGGTTTGCTTGCAGCCAGCGAGGGGTCGAGAAATACATTGAGAACCTTCGCATTATCACCTATGAAATCCTGAAGTCCACTCGTCACCGCGTCTTCCAGAATCTCCTCGATTGATTTGGAGATCTCTACTTCCCTCCTCGGATTACAAATTTCGAGAGTCTGTATCCTATGAACAAGGCGAACAGGACCATTGAAACTGCGTGAACCATTAATCCGTACAGCCTGATCGGAGAAAGGTCGATAGCCCCGATTGAATCTAGAACCCTGGGTATCTCCGATATAGACCAGATCGACAGGAAGGCAGCCAGCTGGAACTGCAGGCTGCGCATGGTTCCGGCGGAGACTGCCATCCTGACGAATAGAGCAAGGGCAACTATCACTCCTGACAAGATGCCTAGTTCGACGGGCACGATTACACCCATTACGTGAGATTCCCCCTTTGCGCGTAGTAGATGGCAAATGAGAGAAGAAATACGACAGAAAGTGTGTCAAGCGTTGCGCGTGCTTCGTATCCTATCACAAAAGTGAACAGGAAATGGTACAATCCGTGGGCAAGCGCGAAAAGACCGAGAAGCAGGCTTAGGACTCGGAGAGAAGGCAACTTGGTTATCAGTGCTAAGTAAAAAAGGACAAACGATGCGGCAACCATGCTTGTCCCATCGACAAAGCCTAGAATCGTTTCAATTGTCGTCGAGGTTCGCCCGTCCAGCTCTGACCGTCCCTCGGAACGCGTCGGTTGTCCTCGCGTCATCTGCCAGTGTGTCCAGCGATGGGTCAACGCTTGAGACTAGCAAGATTGCGATCATGCTCAAGCTACATTCCGATATTAAACGGTACGTTGACGGCCTACCGGACCCATGTGGGCCTGATTAATAGCTAGGCTTACCATGTTGTCGGAAGGAGAGCATTCACCTGTCCCCGAGATCCCCGGTCTCTGTGAACGTTGCAAAGGGGCCCCTTGGGGTCCTACGCTTTCTTTACGTGGGAAGTTCTGATGTTGGCAAGGATCTCGAATATTACACGACCATTCTCGAAGCCAAGAAGGTCTGGGATTTCACCAGCATGGGCACTCGGGTGGTTGCGGTCCAAGTCTGCAGTGGACCTCTGCTTCTCCTCGCGGGCCATCGTCCCGCACCCTCGGTTTTGCCTGTGTTTGAGGTCGGGAACTTGAAGGCCGCAGTCAAGGACTTCAAGAGTCGTGGCTGGCAGCCTGACGGTGAAGAGTTCGAGATTCCTAACGGGCCCTGCTTCTTGTTCAAAGATCCCAGCGGGAACCAGATGGCGCTGTTCCAGGATGTTCGTCCGAGATTGTTGGATAGCGGATTCCGTGTGACGGGTTAGCTCGCACTCTTCGATGCGTTTGGCCTCTAGAAATTATTCTGCTCGCAAGCATTGACCAGGACGGAACTGTGAAAAGAGAAAAATTCATCCACGTACCTAGCTAGAAGGAATGAGATGGAGTAGCTAGACGGCCCTGGTTGGATACTCTCTCAGCCAGCCACCGCAAACTGGGAGGCACGACGAGGGTTTCTATTCTTACTGGTTAGAACGTCGTTATTCCTGCGTGTATTGAGAATCTGCTCGTCTCAGCGTAGGCATTCGGCCAGCTGTCCTTGGTCCGGAATTCATGATAGGTGTAGTTTTCCGGATCATCTCGATAAGGTGTTGTTCGGCTCGTGTATCAAGACGTTGACCATGCCCGCTTCTATCCACTCCGACTGTTTCTGTTGAAAGGATCCCTTCAAGCTCTTTCCTGGTGCTCCGCAATTTCGCGTATAGAGCCATGGCAACTGTAGTAAACCCGCCGATTGAAATGAGGCTTATCATTGCAAAGAGGCCCCCTTGGAGGTAACCGCTCATGTATGCTTGGAGGTATGAATTGTTCAGGTATTCCTGATGGATCCAGAAAGACATGAACGTAATGATGAGAGTCTGGAGGAGAATCAGGATCTTTGCGAACCCGGGAATGCTCTTCCAGATAGATGCATCATGCTCTTCGCCGTTCGTAATCTTGTCCGTCCCGAGAGGTTCAGGCTGACCCTCAAGCTGATCTAGGGTGGGATCTGTCATATGGGCAAGCTGTGTCCAGCAAAAGAGATGATTGGATACTCGTTCCCACGCGAGTCTAGGCAGGTAGAATTACACTGCCAGAACCTCTGTATTAGCACGCCCCCAACTACTGGTTTTTGATATGTTTGGCTTCCAAAACATTCGAATGCCCGACAGATGGTAACAGAGGATCATCCTTCCACCTGCTCTAGTCAAGAATGAGATGGAGGGTCCTAGCGCAAATTGATAATCGTTCAGCACGGCAATGTTGGACTTGCACGAGACTTTAGGGAATCAGTCGCTTATTCGGTTGGCATTCTTGGCGATAAGGTTGCGAACCTGTTCTATTATCACGCCCGGAAGAACTATGGGGTTGACCCCAGCCAACTGCCGCAGGGTATCGACAAGTTCGACCAAGCTCTGCGAAGCTTGATCGGTGGCGGAGCAGCGATTGTA
>VBBS01000017.1 GCA_005888745.1 Candidatus Bathyarchaeota archaeon
GGGAACGATCAGTGAGATTCTTCACAAGCTGAAGAGCTTCCCGAACTTTCTCGAGGCCAACGTCATCCCCGGAGAGTTCGATATCGTGGCAGCGTTCCGTGGCCATAACCCCAGAGAAGTCTTGGAAACCTCCGTCGACAAGATCGGCAGCATCAACGGAATAACAGCCAACGAGACCCTCATCTCCTGGAACCCTACGACAAGCGAGAGTCGCTAGTAGCTCACCGAACCGGAAACCCCCCACCCCTTTTTTTCCTGGCATGTGAACGCGATGTCTGTCTGGGGTTTATCGCCTGCCTTAAGAGGAAATCCCCATTCTCAACGCTCTAAACGATGTTGAAAACGCGAGGAGGAATAATCGTGTGTTGAGCTACGTGGTCCCATTGATGACAAAGTCGGTAACTTTTGGCAATTCTCTATCTTTTGGCCGCGGCCAAGTCAGGCTTGGAACGAGAACTGAACGGCTTGGTCGAGGGAAAGCTTGCGCCCTTCGGCCCAGAGCCTGTTGAACTCGGCTTCATCAACGGTTTTGCGCAGTTGTGAGACGGTGCGGTCCCGCTCGACACTCTCGTCGGGGTCTGGAGTCATGCCGGAGGATTCAAAGAGAGCCTCCGAGGCTCCTAATAGTCTGACTGCTCTCTCAAATTGCCGCTCTTTCAACGCAACCATGCTGAAGTGAAGTGGCAGGTAGGGCAGCATGTACATGCTTTTCATCTTGTACATGAGTTCTCCGGCTTGTCGATACCGATCCTTCGCCGTGTGCAGGTCGCCCATGTGAAGAGCGACGGACCCCAGGTTGTCCAGCTCGGTAGATTCAAGGCCTTCGTCTCCAAGTTTATGGGCAAGTGCGAGGCTTTCTTCATACAATTCTCGGGCATGCTTCAAGTCACCCTCCATTTTTGTGGCAGCCGCCAGCATATGGAGAGGACGTGACTCCGCATATTCATCGCCTATGTCTCGTGCGATTTTTCGAGCCTCTTCACTCCTGGCCTTGACCTCTGCGTAGTTGTTATCACGAAGAGCAATTCGTGCTAGTCCCCCCAGAGCCCTCACGATCGACGGCCCCTCATTCTTCTCTCGTGAAATTGCCAGTGATTCTCGGAATAATTTCTCCGCCTCCTTATTGTCGTCCTGCCGAAAGGCGAGCATGCCTGCACCGTACAACAATTCCCCGAGTGTGGTTGACGGAGATTTCGCGCGCGGTAAGGCGAGCACTCTTACCATCAGCTTCCGCCCCTCAGCTACGTGTCCTTTGGCGATCCAAAACCGCGAAAGGATCGATGCGAGCATCTGGGCCTTCTCGGTCTCACGGTTGTCGATGAACCATTCCAATGCCTCTCGTAGCTGTCTGTCCTCAGGCTCTAGTCGCTGGGAGGCTTGCTCTAACTTGGGCCCTTCCAGTTCCTGCTTCAATTTCACTGCGAAATTCAAGTAGTGTTGAGCCTTTGCTTGATCCAAGATCATTCGCTGGCAATCCCGGTATGGAAGAGCATTCTTAACTGTTCCCACAGCTCAACCTTAGCCCGCTGACCACTAGCCCGTGGTCTTGCCAGTTCCATCGCTTTCTCAAGCTTGAAGCGCGAGGCATTCACAAACAGAGAAAGGTGGAGCATTCGACATACTTGCGGCTTTCAGGGCCGACAGTTCCGAGGAGCTTCTGGAAAAGCTGCCTCTAACCTTCAAGAGAGCGAATGCCAGCACTTTTCGTGGAGGGGTTCCATCCTTCTCGCCCTGTCGTCATATCTGAGGCGCCATGTTTCTCCATCGAGTATCGACTTGTGGCAAGACTGGCATATCTTGATCGGGATTAGCGGGTGTTCCATGTGTCGGACTAGTGCCTTCTGAGCATCCGAGTATTGTCCTACCCATTCGGGAATAATTACAGCTCTCAACAGTTCCTGTACTGAGATCCATCTTCGCGTAGCCTCCAGTTGAAGAACCTCATACGCGCCGTCTCCCAGTGACATTATGAACTTGGACATGGTTGTCTTCTATTCTAGGATTAGGGCTAATAACCATAGCCTACTCTTGTTGCGGAAAATAGTGAGGATTTTCGCACAAAATTCGCTCAGCCGTCTCGCGAAGCGGAAGGGAATCAGTATTTTGGCTAACCTAGCGACGATGGCGGACGGTAACTAGAGTCTCGACCTCTCAGAATCTTTCTTTAGACAGAAGAATCATTATCCCCCGTTTCAATAGCGGAGACCCGTACAACTTGACTTGACATGCCAAGAGAAATGCGCAGAGCACGGGAAGACCTGCTCTAATCACAGACTCCGACGATGGCGCGGAGTACGAGAGTTTAGCTTATTCGGCCCAAGGTTCTGCGCTGATTATTTCCCGTTGATTGATCCTCTCCTTCCATCCGCACTTGGGACACACGAAGTACTCCTCGTGGCGAATAGTCTTCGTCGTCTCCACCTTTTCCGGGGAAACGAGCCCACGCTCAACGAGAAAAGGGTCTGTGACAGCCGCCTTTCCAGTTTGGGGTGTGGTCGACTCGAATATCCATTCGCCACAATTTCGACACTTCATTCTCATCCACCCTTTTTTCGGAAGAGTTTTGCGTCTTCTGCTATTTTAATCTGGATTCTGGAATAGGCTAGACCTCTATCGACTTCTTGGGAGGACACTTGTCATGGACTGGTTCGAACAGTCAAGCCCTCCTATAGTATCGGTAGTGCCATGATTCTCCGTCAGGGAGGCCCATTATGAGAAACGTAATAGTAAGAAGCACCAGCCACAACCAGCGCAGACACTGCGACCAGCGCGTAGCACTGGAATGGTCCTCCTCAAAGATCTACTCCTATGGCACAATTTTACCTGAGTGACGCTATTTTAGCACCTATGCTCATAATGGCTGGAAATCCTACTTTTGAGCAGGTCCGAAGGGTGGTGGCGGACTAGGCTGAGGCTGGGATTTTCCTTTGAAATAGCGTTCAAGAACCCATCTCAGGACCGCATACACTATCACAAAGCCAACAGCATATCCAACTACTGTTCCGGCTACTCCTACCCAGTCTGAGTAGTAGAGATTCAGCTCAGTATCAACACGTTCTTCCAATTGCAAAACAGCGAGGGTGAGAACCCCCGCCCAGACAGTCACCTTATCTTTGATATCCATGACCCGGAAAAATTCTGAACAAGCTACTTAGCGCCTTTTTCCATCTTGAAGTTAGCTAGCCTCTGCCACTATTGCAGAATAGAAGAAGTTGCGACAAGCTCTAGTCCGAAACAGCCTTCCAAAGCGGTCTCTCTGTTGAGAGCCTGGAACGTTTGCGACCAGCTACGCTGGTCCTTCTGGGCTGATCCCTATCCATAGGCTCCAATATGGCAAGGCTTTCCATTTCTAAGCTTAGGATGAAAGTACTGAATTGCACTTTGGAAGTCCAGCTTCGCAGACATCATACGCGCGAGTTCAGTCAACACCTGATTATCGGTGCTGCCGCCAAGGAAATTCTCAGATGTCTCCTAGAAGCTAGCGGCTACACGGTAAACCCTGAGTATGAAACCTAGCAAACCTGACAAAGAACCTAGCAAAAACAGTTCGACAGCCCCGAAAAAACTCGACATGTCGAGTTCCCCAGATCTGAGCGTGGATCCGGCTGGCCTAGATGTCGACATTGTTGGCCCAGATCCGGAGCTAGATCAGGACAATGTTTTCGGCCCGGTTGCTGGCCAGGAGCGCAGGGGTTTGCAGCGGATCACGATTGCGCAGAAGCGCAAGATGCAACACCTTCGCCAGATGGATGTATAGAATTAACGTTGCCTGCCCTTTTTGGTACATCCATAGTAACGAGTTTTTTCGAGAAATGCGTCGGCCGCATAAATTTCTCGGAACTCGTTACCTGAAAGTCGATTCTTCATTTTCTCACTTGCGAATCCGAACCGATGAAATGGTCTGCGCCCTCCTTCAGCAACGAAAGTAGATCTAGGCTTTTGTTGGCCGAGTCATGATTCTCGCCGTTTCATCTCGTACGAAACTTCCTCGTCTCTTAGCCTGTCGCGTTCCAAGAGGTGGGTCATGACACTAGTAGTCTAGGGAAACCCGAACGTGATACTCGGGCCTCGCTCTCAAGAATTCTAGCCGAATCATGAGAATTGCGTCGGCGAACAGCTAATGCACAACGCTTTGAAGGCTCCTAGCGGTCGGTAGCCGTCAAATGAAAAAAGAGTAGGAGAAGGCTTGTTTGAAGCTTGGCCTTTTGTCAGCAGTCGTATCCGCCGGATGTTGTTGACGTTGGGTTGTAAGGGTTGGCGCAGCCTACGCCGCCTGTGCCTGTTGCTGGGCTAAGAGTTCCACTACTGCCTGCGTAGAGTACTGGATCCAGTGGAATGATCCCGAAGGGTGGCGAAGGACCGGTTCCGGCAATCACCAGATCTCCCGCGTTATACAGACCGTTACCGTTGTAATTGTAGACCACGGTCTTCCCGAACGCCCATGTACCAGCGACATTCGGCACGATGGCTGGTGGACTGTCAATGAACTTGAGGTGGGGATCAACACTCAGGCATATCTGAGTGCCACCACTACAGTTTGCTGCACCAATAGCACCCGGTCCGGCAATCACCGAGTCTACACCCACATCATACAGGCCGTTACCGTCTTTATCGTAAACCACGGTCTTGCCGATAGTCCAGGTACCAGGGGCATTCGTCACGGTGGCCGCTGGATCGTCAATGAACTTGATGTTGGAATCAAAACTCAGGCATACCTGACCAGAACAGTTTGTCGCGATCGCAATGTCAGGATAGAACCAGTTAATGTTGGTGTACAGCTTGACAATGCTGACCTGGTTGGAGCCTACTGGTATACCGCACGGTGTGGTACCAGCCGGACATCCACCGATTCCTGCAGGCGTTGTTGCTCCGTTAGTGCCGATTCCCTGCTGCCAGCGACCACAAAGACTTGCGGGGGGACTGGCGGAGAGTGGATCCAATGGAGTGAGGCCGAAGCAATATATTGCAGCACTGAAATTGTTCACACCCGGACTGATGTCGCCAGACCAGAGATACGTAGCTAGAAAGCCGCTGCTCCGGACATAGTCGCCCGGGAATCCAGGCGTAATGCCCAAGCCGTTGCGTTTTAGTGTATAGCTCTGACCCACACCTGGGTTCTGAACCATGCCAGAAGTACAAGCCTGGCCGAGCCCAGTACCAGTACCACAAGTCCAGGCGCCGGATCCTATGAAAATATGGTTCGCGATTGGGTCGTAGAGAGCACCCGTCTTCACAGCGTCAGCATTCATCAGGTTCGCCACGAAGCTGGAAGCACCGCCTAGAGCAGCGACAGCAGGTGGAGCACATGGTGCAGCAGCGATCGGATAGCAGGCAGACTGGGCTGGGGGAGTGCCGAGAGTGTACTGTACTGGATAGCAGGTGTTGCCCACGCTAGTGCAGGTTGTTATGGCAGAATCCCACTGAGACGGAGCGGTTGAGGGACATCTTGCAGGCGCAATGTTTGGAGCTGTACCCGTAGAGGGCTGTGTGCCTGTTCCACAGGTCCAGTAGCGTCCCGGGAGGATGCTGAGACCCGTTAGGAAGCGCGTAGAGAAAGGCCCGACCGACTTTACGTTAAGGTCGAACTGTGTCGGACTCAGAATGGTCACTCCTGACAGCGATGACGCTCCACCACTCTGGAAAGCACCATTAGCGAGCAGTGATAGATAGCTGAAAGCCACATCGAACGATGTGACCGGTTTACCGTCCTGCCACTGTAAGTTGGGAAAGAGGCTGAACCTGTAGGTCAGGACGGTACCCGAAGGCGGCGTGTAGGTCAGCGAGATCTGTGGCAATGCGCTGATGTCCATCCAGCTTGCGTCCTCCCGATTATTGTTCAATGGATTCACAATGTGCAGACTGTCATAGACGCTGTGTACGATATAGGAATCCCAGACAGTACTGGCAATATACGGACTAGAGGTACGAGTAGTCTGTTTGAAGCCCAATCTTATCGTGCCAGCCTGTGTAGGATTACTGTTCCAAGCATCCAGCCAAGTGAAGAAGTTGGGTAAACCGGCGCCGATGTCGTTGATAGCCCTGTGCCATTGGGCAGCTATACCAGCAGCGGTATTACAAGGCCTAGCAGCAGGTGAACAGGCCAGATAACCAAACCGGTCAGTCTGCTGGAAGACCGGTAATGTAAACGCGCTCTTGCCGAAAGCATCCTCGGCCTGGTAGCCTGCACCGATAGCCGATAGACCGCCAGCGCTACACGTGCCGAAAGTGGGAGTAGTCTGACCCGGAGTCGGGTCGCCTGGTACGGCCAGACAGTTGGCGAACTCCATCTGGTGGGAGAGATTGTCATAATTGGCGTTGCAGACGTACATGTAGTCGCCTGCGCTATCGGTTGGAACTGAACCGTTGTCGCAGGTCCCACCGTTGGCGACGTGACTGGAGGATATTCCAGAGACGAAGAGGCTGTTGTAGGTGAAGTAGAGACTCTTGTTGAAGGGATAGACGTTATTGAAAGCGGCTGTATACATGTTCCAGCTCACGTCTACGTGGTCAGTGGAAGTAGTGAAGCCCGAGAAAGCCGTGGAAGGACCATGAGTTGCGCCGAGAATGTTGGTCGTGCTAGGCGATACACCGCAGCCTGTAGAATAGGTGCCTGTGAAGAGAGCGCAGATCGTCTGAGCCAGACTATTCCCAAGGTCAAACATTGGAATGTTATCATTGCGGATGTAGAAGCTGATAGGATTGGCTGTGACAGCCGGTGAGACACCCGTCAACTGACAGTTACGAGTAGCAGGGCTGGCAGTGTCACTGACGACAGCTGTCGCGAGGCCAGCATCGATGAAGTGGGCCGCTGCAGCGCAAAAGTCGAGATCGGAGATACTGGGCTGCCAGGGGCTGATGACACCACTGGCCGAAGCCAGGTGGTAGGCTGCTCCTCCCGGAGCACCAACAACGCAGTTTGCATTTCCGTGCATCGTGCCTGGCACTGGCGCCGTCGAGAAAGTGTTCGCCAGGGCGGCTGGGACGACGCCATTGTCCCAGAGACATGTATTGGGCGATGGTAGACCAGCATTACTGGTCGGAAGAGGACTGTCGATGGCCGATGAAATTCCCACCTCACTAGGCTCGTTGGTAGTGAACTTGGCCTTGTCAACAAGATGGGAAATTCCCTGGCGAATATCAATACCACACTGAGAATTACCAAAGCTCATGTTGCAACCCCAGAAGGCAGTGGCTCCAAGCATAAACTCGATCTCGAAATAGCCATGCTCAGAGATACTCGATGTGACGTAGAAGTCAGGGCTCTGGACCAAGGTTGAGACAAGATTAGGGGTCAGAGGAGAGTCAGTCAAGTCAATATTAGGCGTAGCGGACAGGAGGTTGGTAAACTCTGCACTCTCATCCGTGAAAATCGTTGCCAGAAAAGTATCCATAGCAGGCCCAGCAGGGACCCAGGCCTCGGAACATGGAGTCCCCGGAAATGAACAAGGCGCATGATTAGCCCGGGCCAAATGGACCGTTGGAAGCTGGAAGTTACTAGACAGAGCACCCGAGAAGCTGGTGAGAGAGAAGACGACAGCAAACACAAGAAGAAACCTAACGAAAGAGAATGTTCTCAAAGTTCTTCTGGACGTCTCGACCATTCGTGTTAAAAGCTTATCCAGGAATAATCGTCCTTTCGAATTACCAAGCGTGATGAAGTTAAGATAGGTTCTCATCCCGTTTGGCACGGAGGCGTCCAAAACTTTTAGCCAGCAGGACAGCTCCAGAGAATATTCGGGCTTTCGCTTAGACTCTCGGCTTTCCCGGCCTTCACAAAATCATGAAGCGTCGTAATCGCTGAAGGCCAGTCTTGGAACGTGCAGTCAAGAAACGAACGCGAACCGTCTTGTGAAACCCAGGTCCATTGTGACGCGAGCGGCCATTCGAACCCACCTGTAAGGCCTACAAGGCCAGTGTCTCAGTAAAGCCTGCAAATGCTGTACGGGCCTCATCAAGTCAGCACGATAAGCGACCTTCTAATCGCTTCTCCCCTAGAACTCAGACGTTTCGTGGTCCCATTCAGAATTTCTGATCATTCGACCCGGTTCAGGCTCCAGAGCGTTTTTAATGACTTGCTCTTTCCAGATTTCGAGGGCTTCTTTGATAGCCTGCATCATGTGATCCCAGGTCTCCTGGTCAAAGACCGGCACGAGATACTCTTTCTTTAGCTTAGGCATCGCGTCAGAGAGCCACGATTCATACCTGAATCCCTGGGCCCTGGATTCAACCAGTTTTTCGTGCTCAATTGGCCGTTCGAACTTTCTGGGGGCTGTCGAGTTGTTTTGGCCCATGTTTTTGCGCAGTGGGCGTCCTTCTCTCGCGCTAGTCTGAGCAGAGCTGCGTGTCCCGACACACCGTGTCCTCCTCGTAATCGTTCCGTTGAAAGA
>VBBS01000018.1 GCA_005888745.1 Candidatus Bathyarchaeota archaeon
AGCCCCTCCGATCGTGAAGACGAAGAAGGCAAAAGGAATCTCCCAGAACCTCCTCAGGTTCTGTCCTCTCCTTGTCAGAACCGCGACGATTAGGAAGAGAGCAGAGAGACCCAACAGGAAGGTATCTTGAAAGATGCCTGGAGGCAGCAACGCAACACCTGCTCGAAATGTAAAACCCGCGACCAAACATAATGCGCCGAGTACAGAAAGCCAGATCAGACTCGTAGACTCCTTCTGGGGCCCAAGGTTGGCATTCATATTGTTCAACACAAGACAAACAAGCTTGATGTGCGGTCTGGTGATATGAAGACGAAGTAGGTTCCCCAAAGAGCCCCTCAAGGATCGGAGGCTATACTTAGCGTATCGCTCTGATGAGGTTGAGCCTCGCCCTAGGATGGACATCGTGGATGACTCGCGGACTTTAGAAAGGTTGTGCTAAGAGTATGAAACATTGCATCATCACATTCCGTACCTTAAAGAGCTCATGAAGTCCTTCGGCAACGAAATACGTTTTCAACAGAAAATGTTGAGAGAACATTTGTTGTGGAAAGGCGAAGTTACCGCCCACAGGAAAAAACTTGCCGCGGGGATTTCACAGCTTCGTAGCCGGATACGGGTAACGCAACGGGCGCTTGAAGGATCCTAGGAGGGTCTCGATCATGTTACAGTTTCTTGGTCGACGGATCCGTCGTTTGATCTCTTCTTTAATTGCCTCACTCGCGTCCGGTGAGCGAGTCGATGACTTGGCAAGTGTCGAGGGACCTGGGAAGATGGCTTGTTCTTAGTCTAATCTCGCTGAAGCAGGTTCGACAGTCTCCCTTGTACCCATCTTCCTCGCTGTTGGGTTGAACTACGCTCTTATCGTTGTTTTTCTCAATCATCTGGAAAGGCAATCGGATTGTGCGAGGAGCTTGAACAGTATCAGGGGGGTTATGCGGGCTAATGGCCGACAACAACGCCAGCTTCTGGAAATGTGACAATTGCGAGTACTCCAACGATGCGAGAGATATCATCTGCGAGAACTGCAAGCGGGGGGTCCGTCCAGAACATTCGGAAATTGACGACTATCTCGCCCATTCAGTCGTAAGAGAGATGTGGAAGAGTCAGAAATGAGCTAGCCCCAAAATAGCTACCCGCTCTCAGAACGGCGTAGGTCAATCCCAGAAAATTAGTTTCACCCGGACTAATAGCAAGTCTCTACTATCACCTTTGTTGACAGAACGAGATGGTGGAAGTGGCCCTTTCATGCATTCTTTGCACGTTGGTTAGAGAGCACCGCGAAACAAAAGAGAGCAATCGGAACCAATCGAACCGGCTGAAGGCGGGGGTTGTCCCCAGGTTTGCTGGGGAGCCATTGATGGCTGGGGCTTTTCTGGAATGGAGAAGAAGGCTACTATCTGGAGGACTGCAGCAATGAAGAGTATCAAGAAGCCTACAAGGATGATCACTGTTGCACCTCCGATGACGAATAGAAGACCTGAGGTCCGAAACATGTCAACTCTCAATTTCATAGCAATGACGTCGTAGCTTCTCTTGAGGAAAACCGTTGAGACCAGGATGCAAACCCACAACACTACCCCTGCCAAGATGACTATCCCAATTGCCGTCCAAATTTCAGAAGGAATGACCACCGGTCCGGTCATACCCACAGAGTCAGAAAAGAACCTGGTGAAAACGTTGAAGATGAACTCGGCGGCAGCGAACAGGATCAGGGTGGCAATAATTGGTCCTATGATGGCTAGGATAACAGAGTATATCATGTTGGTAAAGATCGCGTGGTCTCCTAGGGTGTCAGAAATATTCCTCACGGCGAAAAGCATCAGCACGAGACCTGCAGTCAACAAAACAAGACCGACGTGGGCAGGAACCCAAAACAGTACTGCGAGGATGGCTCCAACTCCGCCAAGCATCTTTGCCTGCCCTAGAGAGGCCATTCGCGCTGTGGGCGTTTCTCGGATTAGATAATTCTTTACGTAGACGGAGGAAGCACTATCTCGTCAGGCAGTTATTGTGAACTGGAACTGGTTGTTCCGCGAAGTTGTCAGAGTTACAGTGTAACCGTTCTTGGATTGAAATGTGAACGCATTCCCATCTATGATTATGTTGATTGCTGCGAGCTGGTTGGGATTCACGATGGGTGTCGTCCAGTTCATCTTCGCGTATCGATTGCCAGCCGAATCTTTGACGACGTACGAGTTGAGCCATATGACCACCGAACCCACGTTCCTGACGCTCAAAGTCAAGTTCGTTGACGAGTTGACCTGTGAGGTCTCGATGCTCAATGATTCTCGTCCTGGGCAAGGGGTAACAAGGCATCCAGGTGCATTGTAGCGATAGCATCCCCCGCATAGGGGCGAAGGACCAACAGTCTCCCACATGAGCAATCCTCCTAAGACCCCGCCTACCACAAGGACAACTAGGAAGATGTTCGAAGGTTTCATCGGGTCTTCTTGGAATTAGTGCGCGAGCCGGGAAAAGAGTCAGACTGAACCGATACGCCAGGAGCCAAGGTTACGGGAAGCGAAGGGTTCAGGACCCTTGTACCCATCTTCCTCGACGCTTGGTTGGACTACACTATTATCGTTGTTCGCTTTGACCACCTAGAAAGGCAGTCAGGGTTGGGAAAAGATTCCGAGAAAACTAACCATGAAAGAGCAGAGAAAACTCTGTTTGCTATCAGCGAGTTCAAGCGTTACTTGGATAGTGTGGAGAAAGATCTTAGTCGGATGTCAAAGAAGTTCTCGAATAGAGAGATTGCTCAAGGTGTCGGATTCGCAGCAACCGGAATCCATGAAGCCCTAACCTATCTAGGCATAGTCAAGAAGGTTATCGAGAAGACAGAACGCATCGTCGCAAGGAAGAATACCGTTTCTGACAGTGAGATCGACGAGTTGCCCCGAACTGCGTAGACTCCCAATACGAATTGTGATAGCACCTGGGCATGGTCGGTTAACTTCGGTGGCCTGAAGGGAGGTGGGGGCGTAGGAAATTGCAAAAACTCAGTCTCTGCTCCTAAGCGCTTCCCATGTTAGTCATTTCAGTCGGCTGTGGACCAGTAGTCTCAACTTCCGTTCAACAGTGTCCGCGTCCGTTGCAGAGTCGAACCTCATCGAAGCCCTACCGTAATACCAAAAACCGGTTTCTGCAATGAGCGTTACTCCATCGGTCTGCTCTAGTCTCTTCGGATCGACCTCAAAGATGTTCTTTCCGGGGTCCACAACGTAGAAGACATTTCGTTCGAACCTTATCAAACATCTAGGTTCTGTCCTATCAAACCGCCCCGCATCTAACCAAGAGAATGAGAGGGGCTACCTGTTTTAGCAATAGAGCCACCCTGACTCCGGTGGGGAGAATGGGACGCTCAAAGTTCCGTTTGTACTTGATTCGTGTCTTGTGAAGAACCATACCAGAACATGGTAACTAGCCTTGAACTGGTACAGGCTCGGATGAATCAAGCCTAAATCCAGCCGATAAGCTTGACCCAAATTGAAGAACCTTACAAAGACATAGGATATCCCGTGGGCGGGAACGTGAAACGACACTGCCCCGAACGCGAGCGTATTTACCATGAACTCGAAACTCCAGGAGACATCTATGGCAACTGATGTCGGATTAGTTATTCCGATCAATCCGTCCACATCGTTGCCGTCGGGTCCGACAGTCCCGCATGTCTGCTTGAGTTCGTACGGGGCGCTGCTCGCAAACTGATACAAGCTATTGTACACAACCAAAACTTCTAAGGCCGTGATAATAGTCGCCGCCAAAACGACTCCTGTAATGGCTAGGGCAAGTTTCCTTTTGGGATTCAACTCTTGCCGCCCTTTGTTGCTTATCAGGGTAAGAATGGCTATTATTCTTTGAGGGCAAGCTTAGACAACTAGAATATCTAGCGATGAAAGAGCCTTTGACCCGGCGGATTCGCAGTTCCAGGAACTTGAACGCTACCTAAGGGAAAGGATCTGCCACACCTTGCTAAGAACTGGTCGGGTTGAATGAATTCGGTCCGGGGCAAGGCGCGGCCCACTCGCAAAGGTGTAGTAGATGCTGGGGTCTTCAGTTCTTTCGAAATCTTCTCAGCGATAGTGAAGAACTCGTTGTGGTTCTTGATTCTTGTAATTCAGTTGGTTCTTCTTACAGGTTCAGTCCGTTATCGGTAAGGGTCGCAAGGATGGGGTTCTGGCATTTAAGGAGTCGTAAAAAAACCGGTGAAGATGGGGTCGTCGCAGATACCACAACTGGTATGCCATCACGATTGGGGCACCTGTCCCGTAAAGCAGGAAAAGAACTATTCCGGCAACTACGCCGATTACGGCTATGACGAGCATTGTTTCCAAGGACCATCCCTTTCCAGTCCACAGTCCCTTTGCAAGGAAAATGAAGCCAAGACCGATCCCTCCGGCAAGCACCCCGACCAAACCAACGATAGGCAGGAAAAACAGGAGTAAGCCTTCAACCGCCAGGATGAGCCCACCCAAACCGCATCCTAGGGCAAAGATCGTAATTCCCAGGGGCCTTTCGGCCGTCGAATAGTCGGGCCTCCACACCGCCCAATAAGCCAGGGTGACAATACCCGCTGCAACGTAGAGAATTACAGTCAATTGGATAGAGCTCAGCCTCACAACAATCGCGGGGGGAGAAAGAATACTGAATAAGAAACTCAGCAATGCTGAGCCGAAGAAGCTGAGACTCAGAAGGAAAACTACGCGAGACCGGGGGTCTTCACCAGGCAAAATGCGAGATCCAGTCGAGGCCATGAGCAAATAGTGGGAGCGTCTCAGCGATAAGTTTTCCTCAAACCACCTAAGAACCGTGATGAAGAGCTGATAGCAACAGCTGCACATACGATGTCAACGCTGCGAGCCTACCATCAACACAAGAGGTATTTTCTCCCGCTGGCGCTCTGAACATGACCAAATATTGAAGTACGTTTTCGAGTTCAAGAGCACTCCGTTTGCCACATAGCTGCTTATCCTACCGTTCACAGCTCGCAGATCATAAACTGTGAAGCTTCCCCTCAGATCTTGTATGTTGGTGACTGTGATCCAGTTTGCGGAAGTTGGCTGAAACAGTTTCATCCCTACCTGGAGCTGGCCAAGCTCAACCCACTCTCGCGTTCCGTTCTGTAACTGTACGTAAATTGGTTTGGTCGGAAGTCCGCTCGCATAAAGCAGTCCATTGTTGATATCCACGATCTGGTCTACCTTAATTGCAGAATTCTTATTCACACTCGTTCCAGTTGCTGCTATGACCGACCCCGTTTGAGTGTCATAGGAGAGGAGCCTCTGACCTACTCTAATTCCATCGACGGGCACTTGTGTCCCGTCAGCAACTCACGGAGTGAAAGCGAGCACGAGACACGATCTGCTGTGCACACATTGTCTCGCCATCCGTAACTTAAGCGATTGGCAGAAGCGAAGGACCATTTAGTGGGTGTCCGCGGATGCGAGGTTACCCTACTTTCGCCACGAGATAGAGAATTCTGGGTTTTCTCCGACCGCGGATCCAGGTCACAGGGCAAGGGTGAAACTATAGGTTACACTAGTACTACAGTTGAACGTTCTCACAGTCGGATCAGTGAATAGGACCGTACCGTTCTGGTCCACGATCGTGAGGTTACGGATGTTATCGTCTACCCCGCAATCGTTGTTGATATGGGTGAACAGGACAGTGTTGGTCCCTGAGACTACGAATCTGGTTATGTTCAGCTTGAAGCCTTTCCATACTTGGGCATTCGCAATGCTATCCGCGGCAGGCCTTGTCCCAACTATTCCCCCGTTAACTGTCATGGTGGCTTCTCCCGCACCGTCAAAGTCAAAGCCTTGGAATCGAAGGTAGAATCTGTTCGCTCCTGAAGGAGGGGGAGGGGGATTGGTAATAGTGGTCGACCTTTGTGACGTGGTGGTTTGCACTGGAGACCCGCTGTCCGTGACGCTCAAAGTCACGGTGAATGATCCAGGTGCTCCGTACGCGTGGGTTGTGGTGGATCCTGTTCCGGTCGAGCCGTCGCCAAAGTCCCAGGTGTGGGAGTACGGTTGTGTCCCACCTGATACCGTGGCGGTGAACGTTACTTGTTGTCCTGTTTCGGGGGAGGATGGACTGTAGGCGAAACTCGCGGTAAGAGGGGTGGGCGGGGGAGGCGGGGGCGGAGGCCCTGATGCCAAGGTTACCCCGCTCCAGTCCACATCTACCTGCTGTATATGGAAGCCTTCCGTTCCTATCTCTATTCCCAAGAGGTCGTGTGGAGTTGTGGGGTCGATGTTCCAGGCCGCGGCGGCTGTCGCGAACTGGTTCTCGACATCGATCGCGAAGTTGTACGATTGACCGGGGGAGATCTGGGTTACGACGGTATCGTATCCGAAATTGTCGCCTGGGTCGTATGTGTCAGCTGTGCCCACCTGGCTGTCGGCACCATGAATATTTTCTGCACGAGATTGTACTTCAAACCAAGAATAGGTCCGGCAGCCAACGTTGTCGAGGGTCGTGTTGCACCCCTGGGTTGGTCCGTTCGGAAGGTGGAAGTAGAGACCCACGAAGATGTGATATCTTGAGCCCGAGAGCAGAGTTCGGCCGAGAAAATTCAGCGATACCGAGACGGTCGTGATTCCCCCGGGCAGAGCGCCTCCATGTGAACCGAACGGAAAAGAGCCTCGAAGCGTGGAGCAGAAGCCATAGTGGTCATCGTCTCCACCTGGGCTAGTCTCGCGGGTCTGGAGAACGCCTCCTACTATTGTCTCAGATCCTCCCGGGCAGTTGTTGAGGGACCAGGAGTTATCGAAACTGTCAGAAGAGGGGGCCATTGTGACATTTCTCGCCAAACCGTTCGAGCTTAGGTTCCCTATGGGGGATAGAGCGAGAAGGAAGGCCATAACGAGACTTATGATGAGTATCTTCGGAACCGAGCGCGAGGAACTGTAATCGAGGTTGGACCTAGATTCACGAGCCAAGGGCATCGTGGGGTGATCATTTGAGGAAAATTCTACTTAAGCTTGGCCGTTTGTTGTCTCCGAAAGCTTGCCAATCATATTGAACGATATCAGTTTGTGCAAGTAGATTGTCACCGCTAGTACCTATGGGATAGCGGAGTAACGCACGGCTTATCGTGCTAACAAGAATTCCTTACAATGATCGATTATCGCCTGGTCAGAGATTGAATCGGGCCTTAACGGGTCTCTCTGAACTTGAGGGGCGTTCCAAGATGCTTCGCCAAATCTCTCTTCAATTTTCTTGAGATTTGAACCGCTGATCTGGTGGTGTAGTTGTAGTCTACCTGTGTGGTTCTACCGACTGCGTATTCCGCTCGCCGGGGTCCGCATATGGAGTAGTCGAGGTCCCATGAGCGATCTCCGATCCGGCTCACCCATACTGTGACGGTTATGCGGCGTTCGTCTGTGATCGGCTTCTTGAACTCGCAACGAGCCGAAGCGAGAATGAAGCTGGACCGGAACCCTTCCGTTACGTGCCCGAGGCTTCTTGCGAGCTCCACACGCGCGGTCTCCATGTATTGGAGATACGTCGCGTGGTTGACATGGCCCATTACGTCAATGTCCCGGAACTGAACTGGTAGTTCAATGCTAAACTTCACTCGTGACTCCTCGCCAGATAGGTAAGAGGCTTCCTCATCGTAACAGAAAAAAGATCGCCCATCATGACTGATCGGTTGGGATGGGAGAGACATGATTCATCAGCTTAGGATCTACGAGATCTTCGACCAGAATAAGGAAGCGTTTCACAACAGATTCCGCGATCACGCCTGGAGGATCATGCGATCCTACGGGTTCAACAT
>VBBS01000039.1 GCA_005888745.1 Candidatus Bathyarchaeota archaeon
ACCCAGCGAAGACTATGGTGTCCACACTGTGGAGCCATACTAGACAGGGACGAGAACGCGGCCAGGAACATAGCTGCGGGAGGGCTGAGGTTCAGCCCCAACTTGCCTCCAGATGAAGCAGTGAAGGGGAACCCGACGACGACGGTAATCCTCAGAGTCGATGGAGGCAAGTTAAGTCAGCGATCAACAAAGAGCAGCATTGGCCAACACTTGCGACTTAACAGAACCGAAAGAGCTAAGGTGTCATCCTCCTCCCCCCAAAACGCGCTCGGTTCAACATCATGGAAGGAGGTATTGGTAGACTAGTCCGGCATCCCTTATCTCCCTTCAAGAAGAGAGCAATCTTTGCAATCGCAATTCTGGGCTTAGTGATGGCTATCGGAACCTTGGCATGATGGTCTTGGAAGGCTGGGACCTCGTAACCTCGTTCTATTTCATGTCCCTCCTGGCAACTGCCGAAGGCCCCGCACAATCGCCCATTACCGTGGGGGGCAAGATCTTCGCGTCTTTCATGGCCTTCCTCTCGATTGGCGCGGCAATATCCGCGATCACACTTACCTTCGGACCGCTGTTTGGCTCTGTAGTGAAAGGGGGCTTCGCCTACGTCGTGAGAGAAGAGGACAAACCCAAGACAAGGCTAGAGAGCAAAGACCGACTGCATTCTCCTAGCAACCAGGAGAACTAGGATTTGCCAAAACTCGTCAGTGACATCGGCCATGTCATCCTTCAAGTCGGGGATATGGACAAGGCAGTCAAGCTATACTGTGAAACGCTAGGATTCGAACTCAAGGAACACTCGCCTGAATGGAGCGTCATCTCCACTAGGCTGGGCGAGCTGACCCTCTACAAGACCCCGAAGATTACACCTCTGGTTCTTCGAGGCGCTGATGTAACCCCAATTAGCCTTCACGTAACCAGTTTCGAAGAAGCGGCTGATCAATTGGAGAAGAAAGGATATTCTGTCAAACGCAAAGGCAAGAACTCAGGGACGCTAACTGACCCGTGGGGAAACATGATCGAACTTCACGATCACCGCAAAGCCTGAATTTTTTCAATCCAGAATTCGCCATGAAGGACAACTGTGTGTACGAATCACTTTTTCATGAAAGGCATGCCTTTCATCATGGGTCCACGTCGTTTCATCTGCTTCATCATTTTCCGCATCGTAAAATACTGGTTAACTAGTTCGCGCACCTCGCGCTCTGGCCGACCAGCGCCTCGGGCAATTCTCTTCGACCTGGAGCTGTCTACCAATCGAGGCTCTCCCAATTCCTTCTTTGTCATAGACTGAATGATGACTCTCCACGCCTTCATCTTCTCCTCCGCCACTCCCAGTTGCTCCTCAGGAAGACTTACACCTCCCGGAATCATTTGGAGAACTTTCCTCAGGGGTCCCATCTTCCGAAGATTCTCCATCTGGTCATACATGTCCTTCAAGGTAAAACGACCCTCCATGAACTGTTTGACTTTCGCCTCAGGAACCTGCACCTCCGCCTCCTTCACTTTCTCCAGAAGCGCGTTCAGATCTCCCATTCCCAAGAGCCGTCCCACAAAATCGGTCGGAACGAACTGTTCCAGATCCTCAACACGTTCTCCAGTTCCGATGAATTTGACCTTCGATCCTGTCCCGGCGACCGCCGAGAGTGCCCCTCCTCCTTTGGCCGACCCGTCCATCTTAGTCAGCAACACCGATCCTACAGGTGTCGCTTCATGGAAAGCGCGGGCTTGGGTAATCGCTTGCTGCCCTATCGTCGCGTCGATTGCCAATACGATCTCGTCGGGCTTGACCGCAGAGGCAATTCTCTTCATCTCGTCCATCAGGTCCCGCTCGTTCCTGTGCCTTCCTGCAGTATCGATAATCACGATGTCGGTCTTCTCCTTCCGATAATGGTCGAGACCATGCCTCGCGATGTCCTCAGGCTTCTTGTTGCCAGGCTCACCGTAAACTGGAATCTCGACTGTCGCTGCTAACTGCTTCAGTTGGTCCAATGCGCCGGGACGGTAAGTATCAGCACCGACGATGCCCACCCTCAACCCTCTCTTCTGGAAAAACCGTGCCAGCTTCACCGAGCTAGTTGTTTTCCCCGTCCCCTGAATCCCGACCAGCATTAGTTTGCGAAAGACGCCTGGTTGAACCTCGACTTTAGCGGCGTCTTGGCCGACAAACTTCGTCATTTCTTCGTATAGAACTTTGACAACATGCTCTCGCCTAGTGATCCCAGGAGGAAGGTTCGCCTTCAAAGAACGATCTTCGACTGTCTTGGATAGTTGGAGGACAAGTTCGACGTTCACGTCAGCCTGCAATAGCGTTCTCTGAAGATCCTTCACAAGTTCCTTGATCGCCTTCTCGTCGACGTTCGGCATCCGCAAGAGCTTGCGGACCGCGTCTGTCAGAGAACGGCCGACTGTTTCCAAGACTACTCTCCTAACGTTCTCACGCGCTTCTTAACCTTCCCGAGGACAGCGGCGATTATCAACGGGAAGCAGACAGTAGCATCACCATACACGTCGACGAATCTTCCTCCTTTCCGGATTTTTCTCCAGCTGATCGACTCAGCCAACGGAGCACCGCTCAGTCCTCCCGGTTCGGGTCTATCTGCGGTTATCTGGACCGCCGCGTCGACTCCCTCTCGCAGAACACTAGCCAATAGAGTGTGGTGCTTGGGTAATCCCCCGCCAAGAATCAGAACCCCGAGCTTTTTCGAAGTCATCGCCATTTCCACCATATTAGTCACATCAGCCATAGGGTTCAGCTGCAGCACCTCGGTCTGGGAGAAACCCCAGAGGCTAAGTCCCAGGATTGAGTCCAGAAGCCCTGGTGAGAAGATCCTGACCTTGTTTCGGGCAGCTTTGAAAAGAATCGAATCCTTGTCTCCCAGGAGGAGGCCGATTTTTCCCAAGATGTCCGAGAATGCGACTCCTCGCCTCTGATCAGCTGGAATGTTTCCAAGAAGCCTTCGGACAGTCTTATCTAGAATCTGGAACGATTCTTCTTTGACAAAGATGTCCGCGATTCGGCTGTACCCCTTCTTGATCAGGAGACGATCATCGACTTGGAAGGTGCCCTGATAATGATGAAGGCCAAGCGCTTCGATAACGTCGTGGGTCAAGTTCGCTCCTGAGGTCACGATCGCATCGAGAAACCCCCGATCGATCAAATCTCCAATCAGCAGTCGAAATCCCGATGGGACCATTGGCCCTGCGAGTGTCAGGAAATTTGTATAATCGCGGCCCCGGAACATTTCTTCGACAACATCGGTAGCTGCCCCGATTCGGCCCCCACCTAGGACCCCGGTTGCTCTCATCTCTCCGACGAGAGCGCTGGCCGTCATTCCCGGCCAAAGCCGTAGGTGTCTTACTTTTGAAGGACTTTTACTCGTGATGGGCTGCTCAGCCCTTTCGGCGAACGACCATGTTCCGTCCCATAACGCTCCAGTATTCGACTTCGATTCCGGAAGCCATCTTGTTCTTCAAGTCCTCGTCATCAGGCATGGGTGTTTCGAATGTCTGATAATTCTCCATGTCCATCACTTGGAGAAGATTTCCAGAGATGGAGAGCACCTGTCCTGTTCGCTTGTCAATGAGCGGGACTTCGGCTTTGCCGTCAACTGGGCTGATGAGGTTCTTTTTCTGGCCTGTGAACGCGCTTATCGCAACGATCCTTGCCTTTGCGGAGCCGTGCTTGCCGGGCTTGGATTTCTCGAACTCTACAATCTTACACGGTTCACCATCAATGAGGACGTATTGGCCAATCTTCAGACTGCCAACGTCGACCGGCTTGCTCATGAAATAGGTCTCGACCGCGAGCATTCCAAGGACTGCATCTAAAAGACTTCGCGTGATTCGAAGGGTATTCCTAGAGAATTCTTTTCAACTGGTCTACTCCCGTTCTCCACGATCTGGAAAGCCATGCCCAAGGCTGTCGGCATCCTCGCCAAGAAAGACTCGAAAGAAATCCTCACCGAGGCCAAGAGGATTCACAAAATAATCGAACAGCACGGCTTCAGACCTGTTCCAGACCAAGATCTAGCAGAATCGACGAAGATTCCTGGGGGAAAACATCTCAGGCGAATGGAGATCGAGCTCCTGGTAACGCTAGGAGGGGATGGCACCGTGCTGAAAGCGGCGAAGGAGATGTTGAAACCAAAAACCCCGATCCTGGCGGTAAACATGGGCCGCAGGGGTTACCTCACGGAGGTCGAACCTTCCGAGTTCGAGACCGCCTTCACCAAGTGGGAGAAAGGCAACTACGAGCTGGAGGAGCAATGGAAACTCTCCGTGTTTCACAAGAACCAAGTTGTCGGCGAAGCCCTCAACGAGGCACTCCTACTTCCAACCATACCGGCCAAAATGCTCAACCTCAATCTAGCCCTCGGGGGCAGACAGGTTTTCCAGGCTCGGGCCGATGGAATCATCGTCTCCACCCCAACCGGCTCGACAGCTCACTCCTTCTCAGCGGGAGGACCAGTTCTAGAAACCTCAATGGACAGCGTATCGCTAACGCTTATCGCCCCTCTTCAACCAGTCAAGTCCATCGTGGTACCCGTGAAGGCAGGCGTTCAGCTGCGAGTGGCAGAACCAGGTCCAAGCGCTAACCTGGTGATAGATGGCCGTCTTGAGCAGGAGATACGCATCGGGCAGTCGTTATCGTTCAGAAAATCCGTCAACAGTACGTTTTTCGTCAGGTTCGGCGACTCATTCCTCCAGAGGAGTCTCAGAAGATTGTCCTCCGAAAGGGAAAACGGTTGAAGGTGCTCGTTCTCGATACGTCAGCGTTCATCATGGGCTTCAACCCAACCCGGCCGGGAGAAGTGTACACGGTACCGGCTGTAGAGGATGAGCTGCTGAGGGGAACGATGACACAGCTACGATTTCACGTGAACAAAGAGAAGGGCAAGGTGATCCTCAGGTTCCCATCTCCTCGTGCCTTGGAATCGGTCGAAGCAGTCAGCACCAAAGCAGGTGAGAAGGGCCATGTCTCACAAGCGGATCGAGAGGTCGTTGCTCTCGCTCTGGACCTGAAACTCGATGGTCAAGAGCCTGTCATCGTCAGCGATGATTACGCGGTGCAGAACATGGCTGAGCATCTTCATCTCAACTATGGATCGCTAGCCAATTTCGGGATCGCTCACAAATTTGACTGGATAATGTATTGCCCAGCATGCCATCGAAGATCCATGGGACCCGAAAAGACCTGCAGGGTCTGCGGAACCGAGCTGAAAAGGAAGGTATTATCTCGATCCAAAATATCTCGAGGCCAATCAGAGAAATGAACAGCCATGGCTAAGAGGAATCCTAAAGACCGTGCGTCGAGCCCGACTCGGGTTACTGGTATTGGTGGAATATTCTTCAAGGCCAAAGACCCTGGAAAACTGATGTCATGGTACACAACCCATCTTGGGGTCAAACCCGAAAGCGAAGGATCTAGCACGACCATGTTTCAATGGCGAGAAAAAGACGATACCAACCAAGTCGGTTACACTGTCTGGTCAATCTTTCCCCATGATACGAAGTATTTTGACCCGAGTGCCTCGCCTTTCATGATAAACTTCCGGGTCAAGGATCTCGACAGACTATTGAATCAGCTTAAGCGAGAAGGCGTGAAGGTGGACGACAAACGAGAAGAATATGACTATGGTAAATTCGGATGGATCATTGACCCAGAGGGCAACCGGATAGAGCTCTGGGAACCGAAGGGCGGTCCTCCTGAGTGACTACTCTAGTCTGGCCGCGAAGCATTTTCAGGTTCTGTTAGTCTTCAAGAGATGGTTAACGTTGTCAACCATAGGTTGTTGACTTAACTTGCCTCCATCGACTTTGAGGATTAGGGTCGCGTTCTCCGGTTCCCGTTCTTCTACCATTGCTTCATCTGGAGGCAAGTTGGGGCTGAACCTCAGCCCTCCCGCAGCTATGTTCCTGGCCGCGTTCTCGTCCCTGTCTAGTATGGCTCCACAGTGTGGACACCATAGTCTTCGCTGGGTGCTCTCTAGGGTCTTGTACCCGCATATTGAGCACCGCTTGGAGGTATCTCTAGCAGGAACGTAGATTACCTTCACTCCATCCCATCGAGCCTTGTACTCTACTTGTCGCTGTAGCTCTCCATAACTGCAACTGTTCATCTTCGCTCGGTACCTTCTAGATTGTCCGTTGCCCCTACGATAGAGTCTTCTCATCCCGGTCAGCCTCTCCATTACTATTCCATACCGACCGGTCTTGGCCTCGTCAACTATTCTCTTGGAGACATTGTGGAGTAGCGGCTGTACCCGGTTCCGCTGCTTCTCCCCATACTTGGAGAAGACCCGCGTTCTCATTCGCTCATCGTTTCTCTTGCACCGGCTTTTGACATAACGATAGCCGGACTTGATTCTGGTCGCCTGTGACAGGTCAAATGTTCGCACTGTCTTGTTTGTTGCGGTAGTCACATTGTCCAGGATACGGTCTACACCAATGTATCCTTCCGGCTCGATTTCGACGGTCTCTTTGGAGTAGCTTATGCTTAGAGAGGCCGGGGTCAGCGTGACCGAGCGAACGTTTAGCCCTGAGAGAACCTTGAGCGTGTGACTGTTGAGCTTGAGATAGACGAATTTTCGTGGTTTGACCGGTAGCCTGAGAAGATTGTCATCTATCTTGAACCCATAGCAGCTGGTTAGCACCAGTCTTTTGGCATATGGAAGCTTTGTCCGGGCGTTCCTTCTCTCGGCCTTTCGGTAGTTGCGGATTATTACCGTGGCTGCGCCGATCGCTCCGAGCCTATAGTAGCCAAGCATGTCACGGCTAAGACGCGAGTAGGCTCTGGAGGAGAGAGTCCTGAGAGACGAGACTTTTTGTTCGATTCCAATCATTATGCAGACGTTTACCATGCGTCTGAACTCGTCCAGGAGCCATAGGAGATCAGCTGAAGTCTGATATTGCTGTCTGACCGTCTTGACTGCCAGCAATGGCAACTCGACACTGGGGCCCGTCTTCAATTGATAACTCATAGAGGAGCCAGGACAACAGTATTAGAGGGCAGCTTACAAGTGATCGCAACACCCCACAGAGTTAACAGAGAGCATTTTCAGAAGAATTAAATCCGGTGACCAGTCTGCCGTGGGAATGAGACAGCCTTGTTGAAGACGGAGACGAGTCTTTACGATGATATGTCAAAGGGCCGCGTTGACCCTTCGAAGTGGAAGATTCTCAGCTTCCCTATGGGTAACGGTGAGAATTGGGTCTGGGAGGAACTGAGGGCCAAGATTTCGTCCCGGAGTGGCGGGTTAGCGTTGACCGTGGATCCGTTCACGCGGAAGCATGATAAGATCCACATGTTTGACGATCCGAAGCAACTGTACGCCTCAACACGGACCTTTCCGGTATCGCATGATCAGGTGACGGTTTTCGAGGCTGAGATGGGGGCGGAGACTTATCGAAGCAATGCTGAGGATTTGCAGGACGCGTTCGCGGGCTTCATACTCATGGACTTCTCCACTGGCATGATTTTCGACTTTATCACGACTGGGAAAAAGATCGGAGTAATCTACGAGCGACTCCTCATTCCGGGTGTTACAGACGAGAAGACAGCGTTCACCTATGTGATTGAGGCACCGTTTTCGGGGGTTCGTACGAAGCCGGAAATGATGCACCACTACATGGTCAGAATAGACGCGCAACGGAAGAGGGCCGAATGGATTGTTGATGGAAAGGAGTTCTTCAAGGTAGAGAGCCTCCCGGTGGCTCCCAAGGACATTCTTGTGGGCTGGGGACTCTTCACACTCAAGCCTGTTGACCCGGAGAAGGGAAGCGTGTCAGTCCACGGTCAAGGCGCGACCGGCATCTGGAAGAATTTCAGATACTCGATCCTTTGAGCAAGCACGATTTGCCCGATGGCTCGAGTTGACTTCTTAGGCCACTATTTTGGGAGCTTCGCTTATCATACCGGTGACGGACTCGTAGTCCCATGGACCTTTGGGCCTCGCCGAGGTCTTCTTGTTGAGACCGATGTAGCCTAGTGAACCAAGTTTTTCGACCAGCCAAGCCGCGTAAGCCGGCGACCCGGTTGCTCCTGGAGAGTTATAGTTGGTAATGTGGTACGACAAGGGGCCTTTGATCTCGATAGCTTCTTTGATGAAGTTCCCGTTTCGATCGATGACTTGCGCGCGGACCCCTGCAATTCCAGGTTTGACCAGATAGTCTAGTTTGAGTTCGGGAATGAACTCCTGCGCCCTTCTCGCCATTTCTGATTTGAAGATGGACGATTTCCATTCTTCCCCTGCTAGAGTCAGGAAATCCTTGTTGTATAGGAGTGCGATTTTGTTCATCATCGGAGGCTCTAGAAGCTTCTCCAAAGCTTGTATCGGGTTCTTGAAAAAGCCCTTGTAAGTGTAGGGTCCAGCAACCGGGACGGCGTTGGGTCCTATCTCTCGACGCCCGTCCGCACGGCATATCCAGTGTGGATCCAGGAATGGTAGCTCAGGATGTTGTGCTACTGTGTAGATGTTCCTCGTGGCTAGGTATCTCCATTCCTCTCCTACCTCCCAGTATTCTCCTCGGAAGTTGAGGTCGGCATATTCTCTTCCGATGCCGAGCATGTGGGCTATCCGAATGGAGTTTCCTCCTGCGCAGTTTATCAGGAACCGGGTCCGTATCGTCTCGCCGCCATTTTTGGGCTGAATCTCCAAGAAATCTTTTGTTACTCCGATCGATTTGACCTCGAAACCGAGAATGAATCTGACTCCTTCACGTTCTGCGTCACCCCGCAACGATCGCGTAAACGAGGGATAGTCGACCGAGGTGTCTGTCTTCGACCATATTGCCCCGTGAGACCTTACATGAGGCTCAAGCCTGCGAACCTCTTCTTCTGTTAGAACTTCCAGCTCGTCTTCTCCCATCCCGTTCTCAAGGCCCCAGTGATGGTACTTCTCCACGCGCTTCACATCCGCATCTCGCGTCGCCACCTCCAACGTTGTCACAGGCGACCAGGGCAGGCCTCGCTCTTTCGCGTATGACTTCCACATTCCATAAGCTGCTTGCGACGATCTGGCAAAGACTCGGCGTTTGAGAGGGTCCAAGTAGAAGGGACGGTGGACGACTCCAGTATTCCTCTTGGAAGTGTGAACCGCTACCTGTTGCTCTTTCTCGATAACGGCGATTCGTCCCTCATACTGGTTTGCCAGCCAGTAAGAAACGGAGGTCCCGAGGATGCCGCCTCCTATGATCGTAACATCCCACGGTTCCAATGTGGCTTCCTGACTCCGCTAGATTGAGAGAACTCGATATGCTATATTCAGATTATGCCTTACTTTCCGGACAGGGACAAGCTCACCCATACCCAGGGTCGCACGTAATCTACCTACTTTCCTGCCGAACCCAGAATGACTTGCACCGTTTTGGCGATTCAGGGCTTTCCCTTGAGCCTAATTGTCCGAAGTATGATCCAGTAGGCTAGAGCTCCTATCGTGGCAAGAGGCAGTGAGGTGGCAAGGAGACTTGCTAGGGCACTAGTTTCCAAAGCGTTTCCGCCGAAGGCGGAATTTCGGAGAACGCCAGCTGCGAGGCTAAGAGGGTTGTACTCCGCAATCGTGGCAATCGGGGCGGGAAGATATTGAGCGATGGTTTGTGCAGGGTAGAATACGGTGCTAATTGTGACCATTGATACTTGGAGTGCTTGTGCGTAGACCCAGTACATCTCTCCTCTTCGCGATACGCTAGCGAAGAAAGCCGCTAGACCCGCGATTCCGGTCGAGAGAACGAATAGGAAGGGAATGAGGATGAGAGCGTATAGTATTCCTTGGATTGGTATCGGGGCTTTGAACAAGATGAGTGAGAGATAAGCTATGATGAGTAGTGCGCCGGAGTAGACTATTCCTCCGAGGCCTCCTGAAATGATGTAGGCTCCGACAAGGCCTCGGGTCCGGATTGGAAGTGTCAGATAGTACTGTATGACTCCCTCTCGAAGCGCGAGCCAGATTCGTCGGCCTGTGTCTGTTGCTGCCGAAAACAAGCCGACGACGACTATCCCCGGAACTAGGAACTGAAAATAGGAGGAGCCAATGGCAGTGGAGGCGGGGATCAACCTTGTGTATACAAGCCCTACGACGAGCATGTCTGAAAGGCTGAGGCTTATCAATACCGCCATCAACCATTTTGTCCGGAAGAAATACGAGAAATCTGTTCGTGCAATGCGGACTAGTCTTGAGAACTGGCTCAAGCTGCTTTTACCCCTTCGATGACTTTGTCGACTATCTTCGCGCTCAACGAGAGGGTTCCAACCGCCACTCCCGTGACAACGGCGGCGGCTATGATCGGGTTGAGGAGGAAGTTAGGGTCGAACCCCAGGACCCATCTCGTAAGGTCCGCGCCATAGGTCAAGGGACTCAACACTGATATTGGTGAGTAGAAGCTGGGCATGAAGATGAGTGGGTAGAAGACGGTGCTGAACCGGACGATCAAGGCTGACAGCCCGGCCAGGAATGCGCTGTATATGTCAACGGACTTGAATGCAATGAACGACATTGATACCATTATTCCGGTGATTCCGAGTCCGAGGAGAAACATCGAGATCAAGGCGAACACGGCGCCTTGAATTGTAAGATCGCCAACAAACCAGAGAACCCCGAGAAGGGGTGGAAGAACCTTGATCATCGTGTTCGCGACCCCATAGATCGCTTGAGCTGCAAGGAATCCTCCGCGGGAGACCGGGAGAGAGAGGAAATAGGGCAACTCCCCCTCGTGCGCATGTTCGACGAAGTGTCGACCCACGTCGGCTCCAGAGTCGAATACGGTGATTACCATCAGGCCTATCGCGTAGAAGAACAGGTAGTTCGGGACCGCTGTCGATACCAGCTTTGACATCAGGGATCCGTAGACGGCTATCTGTAATCCGAAAAGCGCCCAGGCGAGGAAGAACCATGTCCTCTCCGATAGTAGAGTACTGACGTTGTATGCGGCGAGGGTCAACACGCGGTTCATGGCTGGTCCGCCAGGGCTTTGCCTGTGAAGTGTAGGAAGACGTCGTCGAGGGAAGGCTCGGTAATCCTGATCGACGCGATTTTCGCGCCTGCGACATAGCTTGCCGACGTCATCCTCGGAACCCAATCTTCCGCCTTGGAAACCTTCGCCCGCAACTGATTACTTTCCGGCAAGAGCGAAACCTCGCCGCCCAGCCCGTTGAGGTCTTGGACAAGTTTCTCGGGTACAGGGTCTTCGAAATCTACTTCAACGATGTCTCCCCCGGCGATCGCGTCCTTCAATTTAGGAATAGTATCACAAACAACCCGATTGCCCTCATGCAGGATCGTGACCCTGTCCGCAAGGTATTCGGCCTCTCGAACCTCGTTCGTCGCAACGATGATCGTGGACCCCTGATCACGGAGCTCGCGGATCTTGTCCCAGATCTTCCGCTTACCCCGAAGATCCACTTGGCTGGTGGGCTCGTCGAAAATCGCCAGCTTAGGCTGTTGAATGAGGACCTTAGCGGTTTCCAGCCGTTTTGCCTGGCCACCTGAGAGGTGCATGAACATCTTGTCACGTGACTCCCACAATTCCAAATCTTTCATCGTGCGCTCGATCAGATCCTGGCGCTTCGCAGGATCGATATCGAACATGGATGCGTGAAACCTCAGAATCGACGAGGGCTTGTGACGCCAGAAACCTCTCGCCTCCTGGAAGGCTATCCCCATCACCTCTCGAACTTTGGTCCCCTCCTCGACAACATCAATCCCAACAACCTTGGCAGTGCCCGACGTCGGTTTCAGGATCGTGCAGAGGATCATCAGGAGAGTGGTCTTGCCTGAGCCGTTCGGGCCTAGAATTACCATTATCTCGCCCTCGTTGACCGTAAAGTTCAGGCCTCGTAGGGCATCGGTTTTCCCGTACCTCTTCGCGAGGTTGAGCGTTTCCACTGCAAACAAGCTTGGGGGAAACGTGGTTCGTGGAGATGGGCGATAAAAATGTTGAACCAGCGCGACTGAGATCCTGCGCGGATTTACCGTGCGCGACTTCGGAAGAATGTTATCAACAATAGATACATTGCTTCCGACATGAAATTCGGCGTATGTGTGCCAAACTACGGCGAATCATCCTCCCCCGAAGCGCTCCGTGCCGTTGCTCAGGAGGCGGAGCGTGCTGGCTGTGATTCGCTCTGGACCACCGACCATGTCTTGATGCCGAGAAACAGTGGGACTCCGTATGAGAGAATTTTCGACAGCATCACAACCCTCGCCTACCTGGCTCCAATTACAAATCATGTAAGACTTGGAATCTCGTCATTGATCATGGCGATGCGAAACCCTGTCGTCGTCGCAAGACAACTCGCTACGATTGACAATCTAAGCGGGGGAAGGCTCGTGCTTGCGGCCGGTGCCGGCTGGAACGAGAAAGAGTTCTCGCATCTAGGCTCAAACTTCCACAATAGAGGCAAGAGGCTGGACGCGACTATTCGATTGATAAGAGCACTATGGAGGGGAGAGGTAAGTTTCAAGAGCCGTGTTCTTGGGATCGATTTCAGCGGGGTAGTTTTCGAGCCGCGCCCAAGTCAGAAGGATTTGACTATCTGGATTGGTGGAACAAGTAAGGCCGCGATGAGACGCGCGGTAACCCTTGGTGATGGATGGCATCCCAACGTTCAACCACTCGACCAATTCACAAAACTCGTGACGGAGTTCCGGGAAATCTCTCAAGAAGCGAAAACCAAGAAGATCTGCGTCCGAATCGCCATAAATACAAAGGCGGAGCAGTCAGAATACAGGTCGCCGCAAGGAGAAAGACGAATAATGCTATCCGCAAATCAGGCTCAGAACAAAAACATACTCTCAAATCTAGAACAGCTTGGAGTCTCGTACATCATTGCCGTGCCGAGCCCGGACGGTAAGGCAAGTGTTGCGAACCAAGTGGACGCGATCAAAGCTTTGTCGAAAGTTCTCAGTTGATCGGCGAATGATCTACTGGAGTATCCAAAGTTCTTTAACCACAGTCAGGTCCAAGCGAGTCCTGTAACTAGAATGCTTCCTACCGCTGGCGTAAATCGTGTCTTCGGTTTACTTGATCTTTTGAAAGCGTATAATGGAAAGACGGACATTGCCACCCTAACCATCGACCTTCGCATCGACCTTGACGAGCTACTGCCCATCATTGACACGGCGGAGTATCTTGGACTTGTCATCGTCAAGGAGGGTGAGATCTCGTTGACAGAACTTGGCACCAAAGCTCTCAACAGCAGGATAGCTGAACGCAAAAAGCTCGTCCACCAGCGTCTGGAAACCCTCGAGCCCTTCTCTGACATCGCAAAACTGCTCAGGGAACAAGGACAAGTCACACGGTTCACCTTGGCTCGTTTCATCAGCTCCAAATACGGTCCAACTCTCGACATACCAACGTTGATCAGCATAATCATCAGTTGGGGAGTCTTCACAGGCCTATTCGGTTACGATGGTCAGTCGGAACGGTTGCAGCCGAAAGCTCACATTCACTAGCTGATCTTCGAGATTATCCGGTCCGCGAGATCGTACAACGCGGGGTCTCGAGGGCTCCTTGGTCGTTCGAGATCGATCTTAACATCATCAACTATTTTCGCCGGCCTTGCGCTCAACACGATTACGCGGTCAGCCATCTCGACAGCCTCCTGAACGTTGTGTGTGACCATTATCACCGAACCAGTAGGGTAGGCTGGGTCCCTCCAGATATCCAAGACTTCGCGCCGTAGGTTCTCGGCTGTCAACGCGTCGAGGCTGGAGAACGGCTCGTCCATCAACAACACTTCCGGCTGGAGCGCGAGAGCGCGGGCTATCCCGACCCGTTGCTTCATCCCACCTGACAATTCCTTCGGATAGGAAGACTCGAATCCTTCCAGGCCAACATCTTGGATGTACTTCTGTGCGATCTTCAGCTGTTCCTCTTTCTGAATTGATGTTGATGAAATCGCCATCAACACGTTTCCAAGGACGGTCTTCCAGGGTATTAGGGCGAAGGTCTGGAAGATCACTCCGATCTTAGGGCTCGGACTCGTAATCGGTTGGCCGTGAAAAACCACCTGGCCGCCAGTTGGTTTGTCAAGTCCATCAATAATCCGGAGCAGGGTGCTCTTGCCGCAGCCTGAAGGTCCAACAATACACAGGAATTCCTTGTAGACATCGAATGAAATGTGGTCCAGTACTGTTGTGCTCTTGCCTTCCCCTGGGTAGATCTTTGTAATGTCCTCAATTTGGAGAATGGGTTCAGAGGGCTGGCTCAACTAGCTATGCCTCGAACTTGTACCTGTCCGCCTTCCGCAGTAGACGCCTCCAGACCATGCGGTTAATGATGAGGACTGTTGCGGTCATGACGAGAAGAGATGCGTAGATCTCAACAGTTGCGAGTGCAGGGTCCTTTGATGAGGCTTGAACTAGAAAGGAGCCCAGCCCGGGGACATTAGCGTTGGGCCCGATGTATTCAGAGACTATGAGAGCATTCCAGCCTCCGCCCCAGGCCTGTATGCTTCCAATGAGGATGGCGGGAAAAGAAGCTGGAATGAGGATCTCTTTGACAAACCGTCGTCCGCGAATTCGATAAGCTGTTGTCGCTTCCAATATGTCATTCGGGACACCGTTTACCGCACCAACGATGTTGAACAGCAAATACCACTGCATACCAGTGAGAATTAAGAGCACTGAAGCTAGGTTCAATGTGAACCCTAGATAGGGGGAGTTTTTGAACGGATTAACAAGCAGTATTACGACAAGTGGGAAGAGGGCTGTCGCGGGGATAGATTGTCCGATGTCGAAGATAGGGACGAGTAGCCTGGACAGTCTCTGACTTCTCGCTATCAATATTCCAGCACCGAGGGTCCACGAGAGGGCAATCGCGTAGGCAATAACCAACCTCGATAACGATAGAACAGTAATTGCGACAAGCCCGAAACCTGTTACATCAGTCGCAAGCAGAGAAATTCCGCTCTCAATGGATTGGGACCGCGACATAATCGTGACGATAAGGCCCAAGATAACTAGTCCAACGAATATCGCGTAGCTGAGGAGCCTTCCCCATAACGGTATTCTAGAGATCCGTTCTGGGAACCTCAACCTCTCTGTTATGTGGCGTATTCGTTTCAGACGAGTGATTTCCAGAACTCGTCCCGCGTAGGACCGTTCAGACTTGAAGAACGTAAGTACCGGGGAAACGAGACGGTCCTCATATCTTCTCACACCAGCAACTACAGAACTCTGCCGCGTTGCAGTTGTCCTGGGAGCGGCAACTGTTTCGTATTTGTATTTTTCCGCCCTCGTTCCCAGGGGCTTCCATATCAAACGGTCAATCGCTAGTATGATGCCCACAAGTACTACGAGTCCAAAGAGCGCCAATCCTAGGTCCGCTTTCAACGCGGCCAACGCGATATACCTGCCTATTCCTGGCAGGTCCACCTGAGTCTGATTTGGAGGAGATCCGAAGGCCAGGTGCTCCTCGACCGGTATTAGGTACCAGCCTCCGCCCCATGCAAGAATGCTGCTCCAAACTAGTTCTGGGAATACCGCCGGAAGAACGATCTGGCGCAGGTACTTGGCGCCGTGCATTCCGTAGGCATGAGCCGCCTCTTTGATGTCTGTCGGGATCGCGTTTATTCCTGCAATAACCCCGAACGTAGGTGCCCAGGCCATAGCTGTGAAGATCAGTATGATCGAAGCAACTTCTTGGTTGAATACAGGGGGATTGGCTCCCGTTCCCAAGATGATCAGGAATACTACTGGTACCACTCCAAGAACAGGTACCGACTGGAAGATGTCGAGCAAGGGTAAGAGCACGTGCGAGGCGCGATGGCTCATCGCTGTCGCGATTCCATATGTCAATGCAAAGCCGAGAGCAAAAGCGTAGGCAATTGTCATTCGGGTAAGAGTTCGAATAGCATACCCAGGAATACACAACGGGTCTAGAGGATTATTCTGACAGTTCGGAGTTAGCCCGCCGGTCAGTAGATCGATTATCAAAGCACCTATCGTTACAACAGCGATTGCGCTAAGGAATATCTTGGTGAAAAGAGAGGCTGTTTTCCCGGCCGAGGCCGTGGTTACGCGTTTTCTAAGGCTCGGCCTTGGCACATGCAAAATGAACCCTATCCGATATTCTTAGAAAAACGGACGAGTGCGTCTCGTTATAAAAGGGGGTACCATGCTTCTCATTGTCATTTGATAGTACCTTCAATCATCTCTCTGTTATGTTAGGTGAATGACTCGTTAGTTGTAGGGGCACTCGTCGGATGAGCCTGTCACGTTGGGATGAGGGGAGTGAGTCCGACCACCTGACGGGTCTGTGGGATAACCGGTTGGTTGGCCCACCGTAAAATCCCTGCATGGCAATGGCCAAGCTACCAGCTACAGGCGTGAGGGTGCGGTTGAGGTTCGACCGTTCACTGCCGAAAAGAGACTATGCGTCTCTGAGGCGCAAGGGCTCTCAGGTGAGGCAGTGAAGAGGAACCCGCCGACGACGGTAATCCCCAGGGTCGATGAGAGCAAGTCGAGCCCTCGAACAATCGAACGCAAGAGAGAACCAAAGGGCAACCAGACTCAATGGTTCAAACAGGGCTTCTCCGTCTCTTTCGTAGAGCTATTCAAGGCAGCCGGGAATTTTGTTGATGGTGGGGCCGGTGGGATTTGAACCCACGACCTCTGGCCCCGATTTCTCGGGGTCGCCAGCGCCCCAGGGTCACCGTCCAAGATTGGACTCTGGTATCCTCTGGGCGGGGTCAATCCCCTTGACCAAGCTAGACGACGGCCCCTGAGTTTGGAATCGAATCGGGCTGCTTTTCTGTGTTATGCTCAGCGCTTGTCAGATGAATGACGGTTACCCTTCGAGAGAATTGATCTATTGAGACGCGGGAATAGTCATCCGCATAACCGTCTCTTCGACTGGATAGCCTTCTTTTCTCCAGCCTTCCATGCCATCGAGCATCTCCTTCACTCTGAAGCCGAGAGCCGTCAGTTTCGCGGCTGCCTTGGTGGAGGCGTTGCAGAAGACTCCGTCGCAATAAGTTACGATGACCTTGTCTCGGGGCAAGGAAGCGGTCGTGGAAGAGTCGATGGCTCGGTGGGGTATGTTGACGGCTCCCGGAACGTGTCCTCTTGCGTAGGTTTCAGGGGTTCTTGCGTCTAGCACGACTATTCTGAAGATCTTGTTTGTGATATCGTGGTAAACGTCTGAGGGGTCAGTTTCGAACGAGAGCTTTGATTGGAAGTGATTCTCGGCGACCGAGGGGTCAGCCGGTGGGTTTTCCAGTACTTTGGAGGTCCGTTGAGTAAGTGATTCATTCGCGCGATCTGACATTGGAGTTCTAGGATAGGTAAGAGGGCTTATGCCTGCGATAGGTTGCGAGCGCTCCCAGTCCGCTGATGACCAAGAGTGTTGCTATCGGAAAGACCGGGACAACGAGGAGAGTTGCGACCAGACGGTCAACTGGTATGACGAGAGGTGCAGTGTAGAACTGGGAGAAGCGTAGGGGAATGGCTTGCAGACTCGCCGTTCGGGCCGATTGCTCCATGGTTCTCGCGTAGAGCACGCCGATGCCGAAGGTGGCCAGACCTCCCAGAGTGTTGATCGCGCCGCCCAAACGAGTATATCTAGCTAACATCAGACCGCTTCCAATCAGGACTATGAACGCGATGCCGAACTGTAGAAGCATTAGGTTCTCGGACTGACCTGAGGCGAAATTGACTGTTGAGGAAAGGTTGTAGCCGAACAGAGCCCAGCCGATAGCGAGAAGGCTGGCGAATACCCCTAGACCACCCGCAAGCAATGACCTTGGATGTCCAACTCGTATCGGGTTTACTTTAGCCATTTTTCCAATCCGCGCCTAGGAAGGCGGTCTATTGGATAAGTCTTACAATTGTCTTGTGAAGGATTCCAGCATCTTGCCGAGGCTCGTTCCCCTTCGTTTTGCTTCTTTCAACAAGACCTTCTGGACGCCACTGGAATATTGCACAGCCCTTTTCGGCCGGTCTGTCACATTTTCCGGCAGCTTCATACGAGCAGCAAGTCTTCTCAGAATATATTTTCGTATCACCTTTCCATTGATGAGCCTGACTCGAAGAAAGGAAGGCAGTCTCAAAGCATATTCGACAAGTGGAAGATACGCGAAGGGACAGCAAAGCTCGACACCAGCCGCAGTCGCCAGCTTGTCTCCGGGATCAAAGTCTTTGGCGGATGCCGCTTTGACGCTCTCGAACATTTCCCTTCCAAGGTTCTCGGTCCCGTCTCTCAGGGCGACTTCTTCGAACTTTCCATAACCGCCGAACAGCTCATCGCTTAGCTGGCCAACTGCGATATAGCTCAGGCCCATCTCGTGCGCCTTTTGGCAGGCAAAGTAGATCGGGACCGAGATCCCAACGATCACCGGGTCGGTGGTCTCAACGATGTTGACAACATTTGGCAATGCGTTGAGAATCTCTGAGCTCGACAGTTCCTCAATGTAGACGCGGAGTCCGAAGCTTTTCGCGGTTCGGGCTGCGTGGTCATAGTTCTGGCTTTAGTCCCGCACTCTTCGCCACGTAGGCAACGAGAGCGCTATCTAATCCCCCAGAGAACGCGATTCCGGAACCTCGCGGCACAACCCTGGCGACGGCTTCCATGAAGAGCCCGTCCAAGGTCCGAGTTGCATCGGGCTCATCTATCGATTCTTCGTCTGGCTGCTTCAGCGAGTAATCATTCAGTGTCTCGTACCCTCGGGCGGTGGCTCGGATCACCCTGCCCGGAGGAACGGGTTCGGGTTCGCGGATGCCGATTGAGACGAGAGGAGATCGTAGGCTCGCAAAGGCGATAGCTCCGTCTTGCGTCCGTCCAAAATACAGAGGTTTCTGACCCACGATGTCTCTTCCTGCGATTAGGTGATCCTGGTGCGACATTAAGAAAGCAAAGGCTCCGGGCGTCTGTATGAGACGACTGGGACCTGCGCGGCCTCCACTGTCATGTCTTGCATCGCCGCCGAAGAAAACACCATCAAGGGCCAATGGCACCGCTTGATCCGCGAACGACTGCGCGCCAGCAGGGCCGCAGACTCCGAGAGTGATCTTTTCTCCGATGGGGAGGCTTCGCGAGAATATTCGAGATGTTGTTCCGCGGTTCCGCATTAGGGACAGGACGTTCTTTGCTCTCGATTCGAGATCTTCCATATCTCGTCCTATGAGGCCGCAGATGCCCGTCATTATTCCTCTTTTACTATTCGGAGTTGTTTAATATGATAGGCTAGTCGTTTCTCTATTCGAGTCGGTAAGATTGCCCATTCTTCCAATTGACACGGGTCGTTACGGCAGTCCGGAGATGAGGAGAATCTTCGAGGAAGAAAACAAACTCCAACGATGGTTGGATGTGGAAGCGGTGGTTGCAGAAGCGCAGGCGTTCGTCGGTGACATTCCCAAGGAGGCGGCGGAAGAAATTGGACGAAATGCCAACACGAAGATCGTGACCTTGGATCATGTCAAAGGTATTGAGAAAGAGATTCGTCATGATCTAATGTCAATGGTGGTAGCGCTCTCAGAGGCCTGCACGGGCGAGGGACGTAAGTATGTACACTACGGTCTCACAAGCTACGATATCGAGGATACGGCAACGGCGATCCAGTTCAAAGAAGCATTCTCGGTCCTTGAGAAAGGACTCGATCTGATCGAGGAGACTCTTGCTTCACGCGTACGTAAACACAGAGCTCTGTTGATCGTCGGCCGGACGCATGGACGGCACGCCGGTGTTATCACTCTTGGACTTAAGTTCGCAGTCTGGCTGGAGGAGGTTCGAAGATACCAGCAGAGGCTGAAGCAGATCAAAGAAAGGGTTCTTGTCGGCAAGATTCTGGGAATTGTTGGAAATGGTGCTGGGCTTGGGAAAAACGCGCTGAGGATTCAGGAGCGAGCGCTAAACAAATTGGGCCTCAAACCAGCCGGCCTCGTTACACAGGTCATCCAGAGAGATCTTCACGCCGAAACCGTCTGTTATCTTTCTCTACTGGGATCGAGCCTTGACAAGTTCGCTACGGAGATCCGGAACCTGCAGCGGAGCGAGATCTCGGAGGTAATGGAGCCGTTTGAGCGAGACAAACAGGTCGGAAGCTCGGCTCTACCGTCGAAGAGGAATCCGGAGCTCAGCGAAAGAGTCTCAAGCATGGCGAAGCTGATGCGGGGCCTAGTCATACCTGCTCTCGAGAACATTCCTCTCTGGCACGAGCGGGACATATCCAACTCTGCCAGCGAGCGCTTCATCTTTCCAATGTCTTTCATCCTTGTTGACGAAATGCTGAGGCTTGTGACACGTGTTCTGGATGGCTTGGAAGTTGTTCCCGAAAACATGGAGCGGAATCTAGAGCTGTCGCAGGGCGCTTTGCTTGCAGAGAGAATTGTGAACTTGCTCGTGGAGGCGGGAGTGCCAAGACAGGATGCTCACGAGAGAATGAGAAAAATCTCGATTAAGGCCATTGACAGCAAGATTCCCTTCTCGAATCTCTTGCTCGAAGACAAGTTCGTCTCGAAAAGACTCAAGAGCAAAGGGATCAAGGAAGCACTCGACTACCGAACATACCTCGGCGTTACGCGCGAACTGATCAACCAGGCTTTGAAGGAATAAGACGGTCCGTACTCGATAATAGGTAAACTTTTATTTCGCTTCCATCCGCGAGATGACCGAAGGTGGCAAGGCTTGAAGGAAGCTTTTCTCACGGTGGGAATGCTCCTCCTCTTCACAGGATGCATGGGTGCAATTGCTGCCACCACGGCAATGGGCGCTGGCGCCGCGATTACGAGCCAAGCGCTTCAACAACTTCTAGTTGCTGAGGTTATCTCGACCATTATCGCATTCGTCGGCGGCGCACTGGTAATGCGTAATCGCTAGCCGGCCGAATCCGAGTCCAGCGAGAGTATCTCATCTAGCGGCTCCTTCGCATCAAGCCACTCTGCAATCTGGCCATACTTTTCAGGATCGTGCTCATGGATGAACTGTATCATAGGGAGGAAGAGTTTGGTTCCTCTTCTACTCGAAACGTGGGACCTGGAACCGATAAGCGCTCCAACTCCTTTCCGAAGCTCTCTGGTTCCTCGGCTACGGGACATTGAACTGATTCGTTGCGGGAACTTCATTGACACCCAGCCTCCTGGGCTCGTCTCCTTTGCGACAGCAACACCCGCTGTCATGAGATCGAGAGCGTACGATAGTAGGTGCCACGATTGTGTCTTCCTGATCCGCGCGAAGTAGAGATCGGCTTCTGCGAGCGCATACATTGCCGCTTTGAGTTCGCGAGGCTTCGGAATCTGGCTTGGAGTGTTTTCCAGTATCCATTGAAAGAGCATTTCTTGGTCCACATCTGACTTGTCTAGAGCGCGTCGAGCCTGAGCGACTGTTCTACTGTTGAAGATGATACGCAGCACCTCGAATATGGACTCCGTTCGGTCTCGGTGCGAAAGCAACGCCGTATCCTCCAATGTTAGAGTTTTCTTGGGTCCGGTTAGGATCTGGAGGTCGGTTATCGCTGATCGCATGTCGCCTCGGTCCCGCTCCATTATGGACCTGAGTGCTTCCTCGTCGGCATTAACGCCCTCTTTGGCTAGGATTCCCTTCATCAACGGAATTCCTTCTCTCAGTCCGAGTCTCTTCAGCTCGATGAGGAGACACGCGTCTCGTAGGGGCCTAATTTTTGGATCCCAGGGGTCGTTGGCCGTTAGAACAATGGGAAACTGAGATTCCTTGATTACACGGAGGATCGCGATGATCGCGCCTGAGTCAGTTCTAAGATTGATCCCATCGACCTCGTCCAACAGGATGAGTCTCCCCTTGCTGAACAAAGAGGATTGCGTTGATGCGAGTCCTGCGATTCTGAAGAGAATGTCGCCGCTACGCTTGTCGGAGGCGTTTATCTCCACTAGGTCCCAGCCTCTCTCTCGAGAAATGGCTTCTGAGAAGGACTGCCGCCTTGGACGGTTTGCTATTGGACCAGGAGCCAAGCCATTGGTGAATCTTCTCAATGGCTAGCTTGTTGCCTGCGATCTCTCGAGTTGTCTGTGGCCTGTATCTAACGGTCCAGGGCTGTGACATGTTCTTCTCGAACGCTCCTGTGAACCGTTGATTGAGCTGCTAGATGGGCCAGCAGGGCGCTTAGCTGGACTTCTTCATCTCCGCCTTGTACCAATCGGAAGTCCGTGTCTCCGATGGCCTCGATCAGGCTAATTCTCGTCTTCTCTGGAACGGCGAGGCGGAAGACCTCCGAGTGAATCTGGCGAACAATGTCGGACCCTGATAATCCATACTTGACGAGAAGGTTTCGAAGCTCGTCGCGGGCTTTGAGGAAGTCGCCCTTCAAAGCATGGTTCAGCATATCATGGACATCAGTTGGCCTTGCCCTTCCAACCACCTGGTAGACGGTCTCCTCGGAGATCCCCTTGGACATGGACGAGGCTGCTTGAAGTATGTTGATGGCCTTTCGGAGGTCTCCCTCGGCCACTTCAACAATCGTCTTCAAACCCCCCTCAGTGGTCTTCAGGTTCTCATTCTTTGCAATTCGGTGAAGGGATTCCACGACCTTCTCTTCAGGCAGTGGTGTGAACCGGAATAAGGCGCATCTTGACTGGATGGGCTCGATTATTCTGCCAGAATAGTTGCAGCAGAGAATGAAACGGCAAGTGTTGGTATAGTTCTCCATCGTTCGCCGAAGCGCGCCCTGCGCGTCGCCAGTCATGTTGTCAGCCTCGTCCAGGACAAGAATCTTGAAAGGAACAGTAGTCAGAGACGCCATCCGTGCGAACTCCTTCACGGTGGTCCGTACAACATCTATTCCTCGCTCATCACTCGCATTTAGTTCTTTGAATGCGTCTTGGAATCGTTCCCCGAACAGATCATGGGCGAGACACAGCCCTGCGGTAGTTTTACCCGTCCCTGGCGGACCCGCGAAGAGGCAGTGGGGCATGGTTCCCCTCTTGACAAAGTCCTTGAGCCGCGAAACTATCTCTTCCTGATCCATTATGTCGTCAAGACTCTTCGGCCTGTACTTCTCAGTCCAGAGAGCGGCTTCCAATCAGATCCAACCAAAGATGTTGATGCTCTCAGCCATATAGAACTGTTTCATCCACCTCTCTGGCGCAAATATCGTGTGATCGATTTGCTTTTCTGTTTAGAATGGTTTTATGGAGCTTACTTTTGCCTTGCTGATTCCCGGGGGCAAGTAAATTGGAGAAAGAACCTTCTATCGTAGAGATTGTAGACACAGAATTTGAAAACTCGCCTTCACGCATAACACTTCTCCGAGAATTTCCCGAAACCCGAATCGGCGACAGAACCCTCGGCCCCTATCGAATGGGCCAGGAAGTCGAACTGTCGCTATGGACTGCCCAGCACTTGGTTCAGATGGGATACGCCCGCTTCAAAGACGAAGAGCAACTAACTCTCAACACCTTATCGACGACTCACTATAAGGAGACGCTGCCCGGCTCAAGACAGATCCCGAAGCTTCCTCGGTCATTCTACTTTCAACTCCGGCGGCTAATCAAGGAGCTAAAGGGCCTCGAAGCGAAAGACCGCACGAAGGCCCGTGATCTAGACAAAGCCCTATCCCTGTCGAGGGACATTGTCAACATCCGAGTAAAAAAGATCGCCTCTCTGGGCGCCTCTGGAGAACAGACGACCGATGTTACAGCCAATCTGACAGCAGAGGAGCAGGCACTCTACGAGAAGGTGCGCGAGAACGTGGAATCTTGGAAGAGGGACATTCTCGGCCGTGAGAGCACTAGTTGACACTAGTTAGCCCTCAAACGTCCCGTCCCGAGGATGTGTTCCAGGACTTTTTCCGCTCATATCAAGCCGATCAGGTCGGCTCCAAGTACCGAAAACGTCTTGCTCAGGTTGCAGTAAACAACGGCATTTCTCTCATTATCGACTTCGACGATCTAATCGCCTTTGATCCAGCCCTAGCCCGAAGTGTCACAGAACGACCAGACGACTTCATCGGCTATGCAAGCTCAGCAGCAACGGCGCAAATGCGCGTGGAGGATCCTGAGTACGCAGAACACGCTGGTCGAATATTCGCTCGTTTCCGCCGCCTACCTGAAAAGAGATCCCTGCGAAAGATTGGCGCCGAGGACATGAAAAAGCTCGCTCTTGTAGAGGGGATCGTTGTAAGGACCACGCAGGTTCGGCCCATGATCCTCAAGGCCGTCTTTCGATGCAGAAAGTGCCTCGAAATCGTCCAAGAAGAACAAAGTGGGGACCTGATGAGAGGCCCAGGTCCAACATGTCCGAGTTGCAAACAGAAGACTGCGTGGGAACTGTTGGAGGAGCAATGTAAGTTCAAGAACACACAGGAAGCCCGAGTTCAGGAACGGCCGGAGGACCTTCCTCCAGGACAATTGCCGCGGTATCTCGATGTCAGGTTAGAAGACGATATCGTAGACTCGGCCCGTCCCGGAGATCGCGTCGCCGTCACATCGATCGTCAGAGCCGAGAAACAGTATGTCGGAGAAAAAGGGCGCCTTAGAACCTTCAACCTCTACCTCGAAGCAAACTTCGTCGATGTAGTGGGCAAAGAGACAGAAGTTGTCGAGCTCACTCGCGAAGATGAGAAAAAGATCCTGGAGGCGTCGAAGGACCCATTCGTACACCGCAAACTCATCATGAGCCTCGCACCATCCATCTACGGATACGGAGAAATCAAAGAAGGAATACTCTACCTCCTCTTCGGAGGCGTCTCCAAACACCTCCCCGACGGAGTAAGCATCAGAGGCGACCTCAACACGTTACTAATTGGGGACCCTGGCTGCTTGTTGGGTGACGAACGAATCGTGCTTGGAAGTGGGGCGATTGTGAAAATTCAGGATCTTGGGGGAGAACACCTACAGGCAGTCAGGACACAAGTCCTCACGGGGGAGGGTGGTGGGAAGAGAGACTGGGCCACCCGGTTCCATGTTTATCGCCAGCAACCAATCATCGAGGTCGTCACTGAGAGTGGAAAGAGCATTAGAGGCACTCCGAATCATCCTCTTCTTGCGTTGGAGAAAATCCTTGACAAATCTGTTCGCAAGTGGAAGCGTCTTGATGAGTTCAAGGTTGGGGATAGAGTAGCTGTCGTCACTGGATTTCCGTGCACGATTACAGGTTTTCTGGATACTAATTGGTCGCCTTTGCCCCTCAAACGAGGCCGTCGTTTCACGGGTCGGCTTCCGGAGAAGCTGACGCCGGATCTTGCGGGACTTTTGGGTTATGTTCTTGGAGATGGCTACGTATCAAAAGGGCAGTTCGGTTTCGTCGTTGCTGAGGGAGAGAAGGATGTTCTAAGCTACCTCTGCGAGACGGCCGAACGACTCTTCGGTGTCAAACCCGGTGTGCGGGCAGGAGTACTGAGAGGCCGTACGGTGACACTCTATCGGGTTGTACTTCGCAGCAAGGACATTGTGGAGAACCTCCGCTTCCTGAGAGAGAAGCGTGTCCCGGAGATGGTCTTGCGATCGGGAAACGAAGTTGTTTCCAGTTTTCTCAGGTGGCTGTACGAAGCCGACGGCACTGTTTTCAGCACTAGAAGAGGCTGCGGGACGATTGGGCTCAAAGCCAAAGACATCGAGTTGCTCCGCGACGTGCAGATACTTCTTCTAAGATTCGGTATCCACTCTCGCATTGTCTCCAACGCTTTGCTGATAAAACGTGGAGAGAGCATTGTCAAGTTCGCATTCAAGATAGGATTTGCATCCGAGAAGAAACGTTCCAGGATGTCAACTTTGCTCGATCGCGCTCGAAGACTGAAGAGATTGAACAGGCAACGTAGCGAGCGAATCATTTCCGTGGTCGAAAGAGAACCAGCTGATGTCTACGACATCGAAGTTCCTAAGACTCACCGGTTCATAGCTAATGGAATCGTCTCTCACAACACCGCGAAGAGTCAACTCCTGCAATATGTTTCGAGAATCGCTCCTAGAGGGCTTTACACTTCAGGCAGAGGAACCACGGCCGCCGGGCTTACCGCAGCTGTTCTTCGGGAGAAGACCGGTGGGATGGTTTTAGAAGCCGGTGCACTGGTGCTCGCAGATAAGGGAACGGCGTGCATCGACGAGCTCGACAAGATGCGGCCTGATGATCGGGTTGCTATTCACGAGGCTCTTGAGCAGCAGACTGTGAGTGTTGCCAAGGGTGGCATAGTTGCCACGTTGAACGCTCGGGCATCTGTTCTGGCAGCGGCTAATCCTGCCTTGGGAAGGTATGAGCCTCACAAAAATATCAATGAAAATATCAATCTTCCAGTAACGATACTCTCCCGATTCGACCTGATCTTTCTAGTGAAGGATCTGCCTGAGCCGGAAAATGATACCCGAATGTCGGAGCACATTCTCTCTTTGCACAAGACCAGTCATACGCCTGAGGAGGCCCCGTTTCCGCCTGATTTTCTGCGTAAATATATCAGCTATGCGAAGAGAATAGTTCCAGTCCTAACCCCTGGAGCCGTGAAAGAGCTTCAAGATTTCTATCTAAAGATGCGTAACACTACGGGCAAGGAGGCGGCTGTTGCGATAACCCCTCGTCAGCTCGAAGGGCTGGTCCGGATTTCCGAGGCCAGGGCTCGCGCGTTTCTCCGGGACGAAGTGACTGTTGAAGATGCGAAGAGCGCAGTCAAGATCATGAGCTACGCTCTTTACGATGTTGGAGTGGATGTGAAGACTGGCAAGATCGATATCGACACAATAATGACCGGTAAACCAGCCACTGTTCGTGACTCCCTGGGAAGAGTGATGGCGATTGTGGCTGAACTCGAACGGGAGACCGGGACGGTGGATGAAAAGATACTCCTCGCGGCCCTAGTTGAGAGAGAGAAAGTGACTGATGGCGAGGCGCGGCGGTTCGTCGGACAGTTGATTAAGGAAGGAATGCTCTACTCGCCCAAGGAAGGAAAACTAAAGCGAACCTCAGGCTAGAACCTGATTTCTGGAGCTATCATCAGTTGAAGATTAGCGAACTCTCCATTGACAAGCAAGTAATCGAGTTATTGACAAAGGAAGGTCTCGACGAGCTCTACCCACCGCAACAACACGCCATCGAAGCAGGAGTATTAGATGGGAAGAACCTTGTTCTTGCCAGTCCTACTGCGAGTGGCAAAACTCTCGTTGCAGAACTATGTATGATGCAACATGTTCTCGAACACCGAGGCAAAGCACTCTACCTGGCCCCGCTGCGTGCTTTGGCTAGCGAGAAATTCAAGGAATTCCAAAGATACTCCACAATCAAGAAATCAAATGGAGAATACATTAGAGTTGGAATATCCACAGGCGACTATGACAGCTCCGACCCGTGGCTAGGAAGATACGACATTATCATTTCGACCAATGAAAAAGGAGACTCCCTACTTCGCCACCGCGCTCCATGGATGGGTGAGCTTACCTTGGTCGTTGCCGACGAGATTCATCTCCTAACTGAACAGGAAAGGGGTCCGACCTTAGAAGTGGTTCTAACTCGACTTAACGAGATCAATCCGAACATACAGGTACTAGCGCTAAGTGCTACAGTGAGGAATGCGGACGAGGTTGCGTCCTGGCTGAAGGCTGGCTCTGTTACAACTGACTGGCGTCCAGTTCCCCTGAGAGAGGGAATCTACCACGATAATCAAGTACAGTTCCGTGATGGTGCAAGTCGAGAGATTCTGAGCGGAACCAAGACACCGAGCCTCGACATCGCACTCGACATCCTTGGCACGGGCGGACAAGCGCTGATCTTCACCGAGACCCGACGATCTGCAGTCGAGATGGGCCGCAGAGCATCGGTAGCCGTGAAAAGTCGCCTGTCAAAACCCGAAGAGAGAGCGCTGCGCACTATATCCGACCGAATACTCTCGACAGGCGAAAAAACCCGTTTAAGCGAAGCCCTGGCGACGCAGGTAGAAGCAGGCGCAGGTTTTCACCACGCAGGCCTAGCCGGAACTCATCGAGGAATAATCGAGGACGCTTTTCGAGAAGGTAGAATCAAGGTCCTAGCGGCCACTCCAACACTTTGCCTCCCGGCAGGGGAGGAGATTTTCGGAAACCCTGCCCCTGTTGCTATAGAGAAGCTCTCCAGCGGCGACAGAGTCTTGACTCACGGAAACGTATTCGAAGACGTTGTCGCGCCGACTTCCAGATGGTATGACGGGATTCTTGTGAAAGTCACGCCATGGTTACAGCTTCCGATGAGGATGACGCCAGAACACAAGGTGCTCAGAGTTATCCGCACGAGGCGTTCATCACACACTCGGAGCACGACTCGTCATTGGTGGACTTATTCCAAGTCCGAGTGGGCCGCCGCAAAGAACTTGCAGGTGGGAGATTTGGTACTCTTCCCCAGAATCAAGGAAGAGCACGATCTTCAGTATCTTGACTTATCGGAGCAAGGCGCCCTATCAAACCAGTATGGGGTCGTAGGAAAACACTGGTCAAGATTGAAAATTGACCGTCTAGAATTGACGTGTCAAACACTCGAAGTATTGGGGCTCTACCTCGCTGAAGGCTACTCCGGAACGCAAGGCCAAGTGTTGTTTGCTCTGAATACAAAAGAAGCAGAACTCACCTCAATGGTCACAGACTGGTTCAAAGCAATCGGGTTACGGCCCACCGTTATTGACAGCGAGAGGCACAGACGAGTCGTCGGGGCTTGTTCTAAACAGCTTGCCAAGACACTTCGAGCATTGTGCGGGCGAAGAGCCAATGAGAAAAGGATTCCGCATCAACTAATGTACCTACCGAACAGCCTACTTACCGCTGTTGTTAGAGGAATGTGGCAGGGAGATGGTAACATCACCCGATCCAAAGCACGAACGGCTAGATACGCAACTGTGTCAGGAGTCCTGGCCAAGCAACTGTTCGCAGTGCTCGTCAAACTGGGATACATGCCGGCAATCAGCATAAGCAAGAAGGCTGGGATTACTTCCAAATACGGGCTAGCAATTACGCACAAGCACGCCCTCTACACGGTATCGGTTTCTGGGAAACAGCTAACCCGATTCCTCGTAGACGTGTTGAAGGTCAAATCTGACATGTTTGGAGGGAATCGTGAATTCAATAGAGGGTATCTCGATTCCAATTTCTACTACATGCCAATTAGAAAGGTCGAACGAGAGCCCTACAAAGGCACAGTTCATAATCTGGAGGTCAAGGGACATAGTAGTTACGTCGGGTCGTTCGTGGTCCACAATTCTGCAGGTGTCAATCTTCCTGCAAGGGTTGTCGTTATCAGCAGTTATGAACGGTACGAAGCTGGCTACGGTCGGTATCCGATAAGTGTGCTAGAGTATCGGCAGTTTTGCGGCCGTGCAGGTCGGCCGAGATACGACAAGTTTGGCGAGGCACTGCTGATTGCGCGTAATCCGGATGAGGCGGAGTGGTTGATGGAGAATTATGTGCTCGCCCAGCCTGAAAAGCTTTGGTCGAAGCTGGCAGCGGAACGGATTCTTCGGCCTCACGTGCTGTCTACCATAGCGGCTGGTTACGCTCATTCAGAGGAGGGATTGTATGGCTTTTTCGCGAGAACATTTTACGCGCATCAGTACGGGCCGCGGCTGATCAAGACCAAGATCGGAGATATTCTCCGGTTTCTCTTCAAAGAAGAGATGGTGCTAGTGGAGGGCAAGGACCTGTCGGCCACAAAGTTCGGAAAGCGTGTGTCGGAGCTGTACATCGACCCAATGTCTGCGGTGATATTGAGGGACGGTTTGTACAATCGCGCAAAGAAGATGACTGACCTCAGCGTCCTGCACCTGATCTCGAAGACTCCTGACTTGGCCCCGCGGCCCCGTCCGCGAGGAGGCGAAGTGGACAAACTTGGCTTACTAGCAGAACAAAGAAGCGACGAGTTCACCTATCCCATTCCAACGCAGTTCGAGGATCCTGTCGCCTACGAGGAATTCCTTGGCGAGCTAAAAGCCGCTCAAGTTCTATCTGACTGGATTGATGAGCGGACAGAGGATCAAATACTCGAAACGAGAAAGGTTGAGCCAGGCGACCTCCTCAGACTTGTCCAGGGGTCCGAATGGCTGATACTTGCTACTCAAGAACTAGGACGCTTGTTCGGACACAAGGATCTGCTGGCTCCCCTGGAAATGCTCAAAGTGAGGCTTGCAAAGGGCGTTCGGCCAGAGCTTGTCAAATTGACCACGCTTGAGGGCGTCGGACGGGTCAGAGCCCGCATGTTGTACGATGCGGGATTGAAGTCAATTGACGATATCAAAGAGAGGAGCCTCGAACAGTTGATGAGCATTCGAACCATCGGTCCATCACTTGCTAAGAGGATCAAGGAACAAGCCGGGGGGCTCATCAAAGCAGATGAGTGGGAAAAGGCGAAGAAAGCAAGACCGTCGGATGTAGAACAGCAAGTGGTTCTCACCGAGTACGAAGACTCCGAGTAAAGAGTCGGAGCATTGGTAATTTCTAGGCTTATAATGCGGGGCTCTGCTACGTTCTCCTTCCTAAGGAAAGTACGCAGATGGGAAAGATCAAAGCAGCACTCGCGGGCGTTGGAAATTGCGCCAGCGCACTGATACAGGGGATCCAGTACTACCGGAAGAACCCGCCCAAAGAAGACAATCTCACGACGGGTCTGATGCATCCAAAGTTCGGGGACTACAAAGTAGAGGATATCACGTTCGTTGCCGCGTTTGAGGTCAACCGGAAGAAGATCGGAAGTGATCTCAGCAAGGCAATATTCACTGAACCGAACTGTGCGCCGAAGATAAGTGATGTCCCGGACATGGGGGTCACCGTCAAAGCGGGGCCGATACTAGATGGTGTCGCCCCTCACATGAAGGAGCCGTTCCATGTCTACAACAAGAACAGAACCAAACCTGTAGACGTGGCGGCTGAGCTAAAGGACTCTGGAGCAGAGATTCTCGTAAACTATCTTCCAGTTGGAAGCGAAAAAGGCGCAAGATTCTACGCGCAACAGGCCCTGGATGCGGGATGTGGCTTCGTAAATTGCATTCCCGAATTCATCGCGTCAAACGACGGGTGGTCGAAAAAATTCGAAGACAGAAAACTTCCGATCGCTGGCGACGATATCAAAAGCCAGGTTGGAGCGACGATTGTTCACAGGGCGCTCGTGGACCTCTTCCTAAGGCGCGGCGTGAGAGTTGATGAGAGTTATCAGCTCAATCTTGGTGGCGATACTGACTTTCTCAACATGACGGTGGAAGAGAGGCTCCATTCGAAGCGTATCAGCAAGACAACGGCTGTTGCAAGCCTCATTCCGTACGACGTTCCGACAAGAATTGGCCCGTCAGATTATGTTCCTCATCTGAAGAACAAAAAGATCTGCTACATCTACTTGAAGGGAAGAAAGTGGGGGAACATTCCGTTGCAGATCGATCTCAAACTCTCCGTCGAGGACTCGCCCAATAGTGCAGGAGTGGTTGCCGACGTAATTCGTGCGGTGAAGCTCGGTCTGGACCGGGGAGTTGGAGGTGCACTCACTAGCATTTCCTCCTACTGTTTCAAGTATCCGCCGGTCAAGATCCCTGACGGTCAGGCTTCTCAGTGGGTCGAAGACTACATTCAGGGAAAAAGAGAGCGCTAAGCCGAGACTTTCCGAGTCTTCCGTACCGCGGGGGCTTGTAGAGACTCTCCCCAGTTGTGATTCAACCGGCCCCTACTCTTCCATTCCTCATAATGTTCCATTACACCCGTGAACAGCAGCGGCAGCCCGATAGTAGCGTCAACATGCACGGTGCACTGTTCGGCCTTCGGGTCAAGCTTTCCCCATGACTGGCTCTCCGGTAACTCGCAGCCCGAGAGACCCCCGAACTTAGGGTCATCGGTTGTTACTTGGATCGCATAGCTGTGCGGGGGAACAGGCATCCCGGCAATCTCTGCCATCGGGATAACCTGCTGAATGTAATTCTTAGGAGTCCCACCCCCGATGAAAATCACTCCCGATTTCTGCCATCGCCTCTTTAGGCTCATAATCTCAAGATTGTCCAACATGGGGTCATAGACCATCGGGGGCCGACCCTGGTCGAGTTGCTCATTCCTATAGACTGTGAGTGCCATCCCTACTGAACTATCAGCTAGTGCAGGACAGAAGACTGGAAGGTGTTCCCTCGCGGCAGTGGCGAGGATGCCGTACTCGTCGTTTATTCGTTGTCCCATCAATTGGAAGAACTCTCTGCTGGAATATCCTCGTGGCTCAAGGCCCTCCGAGAACTTTTCGACGAATTCGTCAGCCTTAGTGAACATGACATCGTCTGCGTAGGTGTCGTAGACCCTGTCTATTCTCATACTCCTAAGGGTCGGGTCGTCAATGTGATGATGGGCCATATAATGGCGGCCTCCAAGAGACTCGTAGAGATCGTGACTGAGATTCGCACCGGTTGATACTAGCACATCGATCGCATGGAAAGCGATGAGGTCCCGGAGGAGTCGCCTCATTCCCCCAGCAATCATTGCGCCAGACAAGCCAAAGAAGATGAGCGGACGATCGGGGTCGCTTAGCATATGAAGCCAGATCTTGTAACACTTGCCAAGCATTCTGCTCTGGAATGAAGTGGCGTTGAACGCTTCGAGAGCTTCGCTAACGGTGTGAACCTTTGCAACATCAAAATGCTGGACAGGATGTTTGAATGCGTCGCCCCGCGGCGAGAATTGAATGCGAGACGATGAAGCTGACGCAGATATTTTTTCGTGAGAGTCAGAATTCTTGTTGGACTTCATTTTATCCTTCTAACTTAGCCACCCTAGGGTCTTTCCGTTTCTATTAAAATGTTCCACAACTCGCAACACGGGTCACTGGGACGATTGAAAATTTTCCGGGAAATTCTTGTTTTGTTAGAGGATGTTTTTCGGGCTTCAGTTCTTAGCGTGGGCAGTTAGGAAATCTGGGACCGTCGATATCTAATATCGGCGTCTGTGTCGTTGGAATCTCGGTGGACGACGGGCCGGACGCCTTCCACGACCTCTTTGATGTCTTTCTCCACCTCGCCTCGGGCCATAGGGACGAGGCGGGAGGAACAGCGTCGGGTATGATCTTCGGCCAGGAGATGTCAATCTGATCATCTCTTGAATGTTTGAGGAAGTTGTTCGTCTTATTCTCTCAAAGATGGAGTCATCACTGCGGCTTACGAGGGAGACTGCGATTCCGGCGCTTCCAGCGCGGGCGGTTCTACCGATTCTATGGAAGTAGGTTAGGGGCTCTTCTGGTAGGTCGAAGTTGACGACATGGCTAACGCTCGTAATGTCCAGGCCTCTTGCCGCCACATCCGTCGCGACAAGGAGGGCGATTGAGCCATTCCGAAAGGCCAGAATTGCTCTGTCCCTTTGGCTCTGGGACAGGTCCCCATGAATCGCCAGTGCGTTGTAGCCCTCGACTCTGAGGGCTTGGGCAAGTCGACCGGCTCTGATCTTGGTCGAGCAGAATATGAGCCCCCTGGTTATCTTCTCGGCTTCTAAGAGGGAGCATAGAGCGGGGAACTTTTCATTCTCTTCAGCCCACGTTTATTTTTGGGAGACGGATTCAACTGAAATCTCGTCGCTATCGACAAATATTCTCAGGGGATTCTTCATGTAGTGATGAGCGAGCCTGATGATCTCGTCGGGCATGGTCGCCGAGAATAGCGTTGTTTGACGGGGTCCCGGAACTCTTTCGAGTATCAGTCTCACGTCATCGATGAATCCCATGTCCAGCATCCTATCCGCTTCGTCCAGTACTACAAATCGGACCCTGTCTAGGTCCACGGTCCTTCTCTCCAGATGATCGAGGAGTCGGCCGGGAGTGGCGACGATGACTTTCGTCGTAGGCCTTTCCAGTTTGTTGATCTGGACTCCAATGTTTTGACCACCGTAGACTGGGACGGTTCTTATTGGGAGGTGCCGAGCGAGGCGCTCAAATTCTCCTGCAACCTGGACTGCCAGTTCGCGTGTCGGGACTAGGACGAGTGCTTGAAGCCCATGAACGTGGTTGTCAATCCTCTGGAGTATCGGAAGAGCATAGGCAAGTGTCTTGCCCGAACCCGTGTGCGCCTGTCCGATGATGTCTCTTCCCTGAAGAATAGGCGCGATAGCTTCCGCTTGAATTGGGAACATTTCTTCGAAGCCCATATCCTTGATTCCCTGAAGAAGCCGTGGTTGGAAACCGAGGGCTTCGAACTGTTGAGCCAACTATTGTTCTAACAATAAGTCCGCCCGCCCCCATAAAGACCTTCCAGTCTCGGTAATCCAAATCAGAAGGGCGAGGAAACCTATTCCTTTTACCTACGGCCTTTTGGTTCTCTTCCACAGACTAGATGCGTCATCGGCGAGGCCCTCATGACGATGCTCCCAAGCTTGGTGTTTGGGCATATGATCTTCGCAGAAAGTCTTGCCGCAATACTCACACATCTTGTTCTGTTGCGTTACACGTCCGCATTCGTCACATTTGTCCAAATCAAACCAACTTCGAACAGAGACAATACTGATGATAATCGTGGGAGGTTTAAGCTTGAGCCCGGACGGCGCCTACTTCCTGACCGTGATTCCACTTTGAGATCAATTCATGTAGAAGTTTCGCGCGATCGTTAGTGAGGTTAAGCTTGAAAACTCTCACACGTCCGAAGTCTCTCTCCTCCACAATTCCTGCCTTTGATAGGTCGTCCAGATGCCGCTCGGTAGCGCTGTAGCTTTGCTCAGTTCTCTTGGCAATCTCTGTCAAGTGCAGCTGCTCGACTCCGGAGAGAACAGCCAGTATTCGTATTCTACCGCTGCTCGAAAGGATCCTGTCTAAGGGTGCATCTTTTTCTTCGGCCAAGGTTAGGCTCTGATTGAGAGGGTTGATTCAAGCCATCGGCGGATGGCGGAGGCAGGGGCCGAGGATATTCCTAGCAGGGTTGTTTTTCCTCTGAAGCCAGTGGTGGAGAGCTGGCTGGAGAGGATGCCTGTAGCGTTCAGGTTCTGGACATACTTCCATACTTGCGTGTGGGCCCGGTATGTTTCTTTGTGCTCCTCGCAAGCCATACGGTACGCTATCTCGACATCACCCATGGTGGCGTATGTTGCATTGTTTCTCTCCAAGACTCGAGCCAGCGCTAGCAATATGAGTTTCTCGTGAAGGTTGAGATGCTGAGAATATTCTGTACGGAGAACAGGGTATACGCTGTTCGCGGCAGCTCTGATATGATCAGGCTTCACCTCTCTCGCACCTTCCGTGTCAGCGTACTTTCCACCCCTCCAAAGTAGTTCGATAGCATAGCGAGCATCGCCCCCCGGCGTCGCCATGTCAGCGACGAAGTTCAAGACCTCTTCAGGAACAGTTGCTTCTTTGAACGCGAGTTCTGCCCTTTCTCTCAGAATATTTTCCAACTGTGGAGTTGTGTAGTGGTCGAGACGAATGACGTTTCGCTGGAGAGTGCTCTGAGTGCTCCTATCGAGATCTTCGAGATTCCTGATCTCCCGCAAGATGATTATGAGGGACAATCTTACTGGCCGGCCAGGGCGCTCCTCTTGGATGCGCGTGAGATTGTAGAGGCTGGTGGAGCCTTCTGCTTTGATGAGCGAGTCCGCCTCGTCGAGGGTGAGGATGACGTGGAGTTTCTTGTCCTCCAGCTGGTCTAAGAGGATGTGCAGTAGTTCCTCGCTAGAGAACCCTCGCTGGGGAAATTGGGGCGTGAAGGTCTGGAGGACTCGTTTGAGAATCATGAAGAGGCTTCCTCGATACTCGCGGCAGTTGACGTGGATGTAGGCGAGGTTGAGCTTCAGGGTCTTGGCGGTGCGCTGCATGTCGGTGCCAAACCGTTGCGTCAGAACGGTCTTACCGGTTCCAATGTCGCCAGTTATGAGGACCTTGGGGCTAGTGGTTCCGGGTTTGTCGACGACCGATCGGAAGAGTTCGGCGAGAAATCGTAGCTGGTTTTCTCGGTGGGGTAGCCGGTTTGGGAGCCACTCAAGGCTGAGAGGGCCCTCGTCTTTGAATATGGTGGGTTTGGAGAGAGCGTCCCGTACTATCTCGGAGGGGGCGGAGAGGCTTGTTTTCTCGATCATGACGAATACTTACACCTGAAAGCTCTCAAACTATACTGATGAACGTATAAGATGAGCAGAGATGGATAAAAGTAATCGCCAAAGCCAGCCTCATCGAATATCGCTATTTGCATCTTCGCCCTTTACACAAATTCTCGGTGATTCGCTAAAAGATGAGCCTTCACGTACCCCCCTTTCAGGGTCTTGAGTGAGAAAATGAGCCAAACGGTTTCTATTGTAATGCCGACCAAGGGTCGCGTAGAACTGGTACGGCGGGCGGTCGAGAGTGTTCTTGCTCAAACTCACGGAGCGTTCGAACTCCTGATCCTAGACGACAGTGCGAGAGAGGAGGCGAGAGAGATAATTAAACTAGCAAACTCAGATTCGCGAATTGAATTCGTGGATCGCAAGGGCGTCGGCGTTTCGGAAGCGCGGTCACAAGGGGTCCATAGGGCTCGGGGGCCATTCCTCACTTTTCTGGACAGCGATGACTATTGGGCCGATCGGAGGCTCGAACGCCACGTAGAGGTTTGGGAGAATAATAAGGTCGGACTAAGTTGGGACGTGTGCACCGAGACAGGGGGGCCTCCCACGCTTGCGAGGCAACCTTTCCATGGAGGACTTATTGAAGCTCCCAAAGTCGCGCGGAAGTTATTTCTCGGAAATTTCATTCACGCATCTTCAGGGTTCACTCGGACCGGTTTCGCACGCGAGATTGACTTTTCGTGGAGCATTCTATCTGACTGGTTGCTCTTCATGAGGCTCGCTGAATCCCGCGGTGCATTCTTCATCAACGAAACACTCTCCTTCAGATCCGTAGAACCTAGCGACAGGGTTTCCAACACCTACTCTGACACGTTTTTCTTCAAAGAATCAAGTAAAGTCAGAAGAGGAGTCATCTGGGCGAATCCCGCAGTCTATGTTCCAGCATGGATGGAACGGTCTTGGTCTAGACTAAGGAGGAAAATGAGAGTGTGATCTCCGTTATTAGATAGCAGATGGCTCCATCGAATCAACTGTTTCGTGAACGGCCAGCGACTAACTTGGTCACCTCACCTCATATGTGCGGGAACAACTCTAAGTTTGATAATCAGAGTGATCTATGCAGTGGTTCCTGCGAGTCAGACCGTTGATTGCTAAGATCGTTGCTGGATTCACCGGGGGCGATGCTGCAAGGCCCAGTTTTCTATCAATACGGACTGTTCACCAACTGAAGTGACTATCCCTGAGAGTTCTCGTAGTTCATCCAGAGATGAAATTCCTTGGAGGAGGGGAACGACTGTGCTGTGACACGATTCGCGCCTTACTATCCATGGGACATGACCTGACCTTGCTCTCTGAAACGTTCGATCAGCAGAAGACCGAGGATTTCTTTGGCTATGACGGATTATTCGAGAGAGTCCATCTGTTAAACTATCCTCCGAACAATCGCGAGCGGCACTTTGGGACCTCGTCGCATCTAATCCACCACCTTAGAGGTCAGACGCGCGCGTTAAACCAGTCCAAGCATACAGAGGGCCAGCCGTTTGACCTAATTTTTTCCACTCAAGACCCAGGGTACATTCCCGACCTCTCCGTGCCGGTTCTTCAATGGGGATACTTCCCTCGATACTTTCCAGATTTCCCTCCCGGCTCGCTCCTCAGTCTGCCTTTACATGAGTACTACAGGAGGAAAATTTCGAGAATTGGACTAGTACTTGCAATCTCACGGTATTCAAAACTGAACTTGGACTTGAAATGGAGTCGACCGAGTGCCCTGATCTACCCCGCATGCAATATGGTCAGAGCTAGAGTCAAACGAAATCTAGTTGTGACCGTTAGCCGGGCAATCCCCGCAAAGAGGCTTGAGCTGTTTTGGCAAGTTGCATCCCTTTGTCCCAACTACGAGTTCGCAATGCTTCTTACTCAAGACCCTGGCCTCATCGAATACTCCAAGAGTTTGTCGAGAGGATCACCAGTCAACGGAAGGACGATTTTCAACCCGCAGATAGAAACCTATCACAAGTTTCTAGGAGAGGCTAGGGTCTACCTCCACTTTATGCATGGAGAACACTTTGGGATCACGATTGTTGAAGCCATGTCTGCAGGCTGCGTGCCCGTTGTTCACGACTCCGGGGGTCCGAAGGAAATCATAAATGAGGAAACTGGATTTAGATGGCAGTCGATTGAGGAGGTTCCTGAGATGGTAGAGGCTGCAATGAAGAGTTCTCCTTCATCTGCCTCCAGGCTTAGGGCCGAAGAATTCAGTTTTGAGAGGTTCGAAAAGAGGCTCTCCGAAATCCTTTCCGAATCGCACGCGTGAAATTCAGCATTACCTCTACGAGCCTTTGAACCACTAGCAGCGGTAGCAATCTAAAGCCCTCTTCCCCTAGAGGCTACGCTTCGCTGTCTCATACTCGTCAGCTCTGATACTATGTCCAAGGAGTCACAACGATTATTCGTTTTCGATACGAAGAATTCCATATCAAGACTCGATCTGATCTTAATTATCTTTGTATTGTAATGATTGCTGAAATCGGAATCGCGTCTCGTGGTACACCCCAATTTCCTCTTAACAAGATGAGTCCGCTTCAAATATCGGGCCAGACCTGGTAGTAGGCCCAGTTTCGCCAAAGGGGCAACTTCCTAACCAAGACCGCGAACCTCGACTTGCCGAGCACAAATGACCTCAACCAGACCGAGAGTCTGATTCCGAGGCGAGTCCTGGGAAACGGTAGAAAGCGGAATCCAGGAAGTTGGAGCCAGAGATGCTCAGGAGTCGCCCACATCGGTATGTGGAGAAATTTGTCCTGACGGCAGACTACTTTTGCTCCTACTCGGAGGAATTCTACTATGCAAGCTCGGGGACTTTCGACATGCTCAAGAACATTGAAGGCGATTACAAGGCTGAAAGCTCCAGACCTGAAAGGAAGATGTGAGGCGTCAGACCGGACGAAGTTGCTTGGAACTGTCCGGGAGGGAATGTCAATGTCCACACAAATGTCTCCTCTTGGAACACTAGGAAATATCCCGCCCCCACTGCCAACATCGAGAACGGGACGGTCGGAATCGAGCAGTTGTAGAATGTCTTGTTCCTTCAAGCGTTTCATCTGTAATCCTAGTTCCTCACCCTCAACCCATGCTCGGAAGCGTCGCTTTCGACGACCATCCCTCTAGGAACCAACGAGTCGAAATTGTGGGAGTGGGACTATGAATTTGCCTCCCGAATGCAAGTATTCACGTTCTTCCCTACGAATTTCCTCCAAAAAGTGGTGGGGAAGAACAAGGAAATAATCAGGGTTGTCATGCCGTGCCTCAACCTTCGAAACAATGGGAATCCCTGTTCCTGGGATCCTTAGCCCCCACTTTTCCGGGTTCGCGTCTGTCGCCTTCTTGATTAGTCGATTATCCAGTCGGCAATATTGAAGAATTGTGTTTCCTCGGGTCGAGTTACCGCAGAAAGCAAATTTCCCATTCCTCTCCACTAGGAAGTTATGATTCGGCACGGTCGCACACCAGATGATACCATCATATTCTTTTTCGGTCAAGTTAGGAGTTCCGTCTTGTTTTCGGTTATATACTACTGGCCGAGTTCTGGCCATGTTGACGATGTATGATATGGTGGAAGTAGTGTGTTCGTCTCTAAAGGTCGACTTGCTTTCTCGCCGCGACACTGTTGGGTAGAAGCCTAGTTTGAAACCGAGCTGGACGAGCCCATGAACGAGATGTTCCGATACGGTGACGTATCTCATTCGTCCTTCGGGGCCTTTCTCTTGCCATCCGTCGCTGTCAATCAGGCCTTTGAGAAGGAAGGATAGTTCGTTCGGCGCGTATTTGAGAGCCCATTCTGGAATGCGTTTCTCATGGGCGCCTCTGCCACATTCGCTGAATATTCTAACGAGTGCTTTGGATGAAACATGGATCTCCCTTCCTCTAGATTCTTCCCTATAGAGTATGCTGTTCCGTTCGAGTGTTGCTTTCAATGATTGTCTGGCCTTGTCGCCCTCCGGTACACAATAATTGACTATGAATCCCTGACTATGAGTGTCACAGTATCCGTCGCCTATGTAGAGGCCGAGTAGATAGAGAAAGTCGACGGTTGGGATCTCGTCTGAGATTTTTCGAGCTCTCAGGCGGAAGCTGCTCTTATCCACAAATCTGGTGATCTGGAATGTCTCGTTTTGGATACCTCGCCACTTGCCACGAGGGAGTTTGAAGCAACTACGTGTCCGGGTTTTATGGGCTTTCTCATAGGCTAGCTTACCGCTGTGCCAGGTTTCGACCAGCATATTGTGGTCCGGAGTTACGCACAAATCGACTCTCTTTCCGCGAAAACAGATCATGGGGCCCTTGTATGGCTGGATGATTATCTCTTGGACGGTTTGAGTTTCAATCTCCTTTGTCCTTGGATTTAATGTGATAATTCGGTCATCGTCTTTCAGCTGGTCGAATGTCTTGAATCCGTCAGTCGTAACAGCTCTAGTCTCAGTGTCGTAACATGCGCCGTAAACATAAACTGTCTTGCCATCGCCTACTTGACTAGAAATGAACTGGCTAAGTTGTGCTCTGATCCTCCGAATATTTTTTGCAAAGGTTGAGTATATCGAGGGCTTGATCGCGAACAATTTCCTCTCAAACTCTTTCATCTCCTCTACGCTCTCCTGAACTGGGAACTGCCCCTTTCGCGCGACGTAGGTACGGAAGCTTCCACCGTTAACATCGTTCTTCTCTACGTCGAAGATCTCTAGGTCATGGTTGCTCAGTAACCGGCCCATTGTTCCTAGAGAATAGTAGGTAAGGTGCTCGTGTCCTATGTTGTCAAAACCGTTTTGCTCCAGCATGGAGCACAAATAGTTCTGTTGGATCACCCAGACGCCCTGTGGATCAAGGCACTTTACTATGTCCGCCACGAAAGGGTCGGGGTCATCTAGATCGTAGAACATTGCGATACTGGTGAGTAGCTTGGCTTTCGAGCCAGGGAATTTTTGTCTGAACAGTTCGTGTCCAAAGAAATCGTTGAAGACGAATTCGGTGCCTTTTCTTGCTTCTTCGACGAGATTTTTCGCGGGTTCAAATCCGACCAATCTCAGACCTGGAATCTTGTATGATCGTAGGAGTGTTCCGTCGTTGCAACCGATGTCTACGACAATATCGCCATTTTTGGGCCGAGCGATTTCGCACGACTTGAGGACTATATCCTCCAGAGCCTTTCTCATTGTCGAGCTTATTCCTGAACGGTACCAATAGTGACGGTAGAGGGAATCTCGTGGGAATGTGTGTTTGAGTTGGACAAGGGTGCAAGAGGTGCATCTCATCAGTTCGAGCGGAGATCGCGGGCTGTCTCCTTCGGGTGTCACGAAATCCGAAACGTGTTGGTTGCCTAGCGATAAGATTCGGACAAGAGTCCTCGAATGGCAAAGTCTACAGCCTTTGATCGGGATGGCGATCGGGCCCAAGGGTTCTCTTGTCTCTGTGTGAAACTAATTTCGGAGTGGATTCACATCCTCCTTCAAGTCGCCTATAAACTACTTGAGGGTTGAATGCCTGTCTTGTCTTCATGGGGAATGAACGTTTTCAAAACAAAATTTCGAAGTCAAGAATCTCGGCCTTTGCTAGGGTCCAGGTAGCGAACCTGCACTGCAAAACTATTAGTTACTGAATGTTAGAAGACCAGCATGGCTAATGTATCAACTATCGAGCAACTTGCATCGGAGACGTGCATTGAGCGGACGGGGATTCCGCCGATGGCTCGGCGGGAGGCTGAACAGCTCTTGCGAGCCCTTCCGGGATGGACTCTGGCAGACGGCTTGATTGAGAAGGAGTTCCGTTTCGAATCCTATCTCGATGGCTTGAACTTCGCGTATTCGGTCGGCAAGATTGCCGAGGAGCAGGATCATCATCCTGACATTTTGATCAAATGGAGACGTGTGAAGCTAACGTTATCCACTCACTCTATCAAAGGGTTGAGCCAGAATGACTTCATAGTAGCTGCAAGATCTGAACTCAAGTACAGCGAATCGGGCTAACCTTGGTCAAGCTCGCAGGAATCCGTGTCAAAAAGAGCAGTGCATTCTTCAGCTGATCTTATTTCTGAAGACACCTTTCCTCCACACTATGGCATCAACTCTGGGACCCTTTCGTCTCGGAATTTTAGAAGTTAAAAGGTTCCTATTGTCCCCCTCAAGTTTGTGGCTGAATCGAGGGGCCGACGGGGCAATTACCTCTTCGTTTTCAAATGTTCCTCTATTACCTTGAGTCTGTTTTCGATTCCTGTAAGTCTGTCCAGTATCTCCTTGAGTATTCGTACGCTTTCGTCACTTCTTTGAATGTACTGGCTTGGGGGTCTAAGAGGTGAAGGGAGCGGTTGGATTGGGGCTGGAGAGAGTGGGTCAAACGGCCGCCTGGGTTCCATACATATCGGCCCTTTCCTACGTGCGAGATGGCTTTGACTGTTTCTATCGAAAGCCCTGAAAGTCAATTGGTGCACGAAACCTCGGAAGCTTAGCCGAAGTATTTGCGGACCATTTTAACACCGACGTCGCTGGCTGCCCATTTTTCGCCGTTGAACTTGACCGCTCCTAGTCGTTCAAGGTTAGCTAGGTGTTCGCCTAGCTTCTCTGCAGGGAATCCCTTCTCCTTGTGTCCAGGATAGACGTCACCGAGGGCCTTCGCAACTTCTTTTGCGCTCTTGGGGGTCTCACATATCCTAACAATCTGAATGTTCACCTCTGTCGTGGTGAGGATCCGGAAGATTTCCTCCTCTGAGAGGCGGGGTTTTGTCAAGCTGAAGCTAACTGCGCCTGACGCTTGTGATGGACCGGTCTTTGGCCCGTGTCTCCTGCGACGCACGATTCGATAGCCAATTGCTCCCCATGTTGCCGCGAGGAGCGACCAGAGAAATGTTGGATTCGCTAGAATCCCGATAATATCTTCGAATTGTAATGTCATCACCATTGTTCTATCTCACCCTGTGCAGCGCAGCCATCTCTATTCCCGCAGGACCTACACGATACGCGTAGACTTTCATGTCTCCGAGTGCGCCTGGCATTTTCAATACTCGCATCTTCCTCGCATAATCCTCACTCCCGAACGGTTCCGTAGACAAGTCGACAACACCATCACTCAAGTGCTGAACGGTATTCTCAACGTGTTCTGTGTGAATTCCTTTCGACGCTAGCAGTAACGCTAGCCCTCCTGTGGATCTGACGTGATTCTGTAGGATCTTCAGAGTCTGCTCCACCGCTGGAAACGGTGCTGAACGGATAATATCGCTCAGGCTGTCGATCACGATGGTTGTTGTCCCTAGCGGTGTGATTACTCGTGGAAACTCTTTGGCTAGCAGGTTGGCGGGGCCGATGTCCCATGAGACCTCGCCAGAAACCTTCTCTTTCTTCATGCTGAAGCTGTCGATGAACCACATCTTCCTCTTCTCAAAATAACTATCAAGGCTCCAGCCGAACACCGCCATCTCGCCAACAACATCTTCCCATGACCGTCCTGTTGTGAAGTAGACAGCTGGTCTACCTTCCCTCAAGCCCTGGTAGAGGATCTGTTCGGCGCATGTGGTCATCCCGGTATCCGCTTCGCCGAGAAACGTGATAATGCTCCCTGATGGAAGGCCTCCGATAGACTCGTCGAAAGCTCCGATTCCACTTCTGATATTCGCCATTTTCCATCTCTACGCTTGTTGGTTTCCCTGTTGGCCCTGGTTGCTCGGGTACTGGTCCCGGTACCCTTCCTGGTTTCCTGCTTGGTCGGAGGCTGATTGCTCCACTTGAACCCCTTGTTCCACTACCTCTGCATCTTGGGATACTGGGATGTTACCTCTCACGACTTCTTCGGTGTCCGTGCTACCGTCAGCTTCGGCGCTTTCTCCCGCTGCTGCTGTGGAGGCGCCTGTGGCCGTGGCTGACACTTCGAACTCCGACTGGGCCTTTGATGACGATACCGTCGGGTCCGATGGCGAAGGCGTAGTCGTTTAGGCTGTGGCTTGTTCCACGCATCTTCCGGACGAATAGCTTCCGTATTGGCGAGCTCTGGCGGACGAGCGACAAGACCATGACTCCGGTTGCTAGGAATTCTTCGATACCGAAGCGGCTGATCAGTCCCGAGCCCTCAACGATCTCAGTCGTCATCAGTGTCGTACATCCGACGTCTTTCAAGAGGAGTCCGACTTCGAGGAAGATCTCTCGTAGAGTGTTGAGATCGGTTACGCGGAAGCCGAATCCTGGTAGTGAATCAACGACGAGTCTTGTTGCTCCTAGTTGTTCGACTAGTATCTTGACTTCTGATAGTTTTGATCGGAGGTTGTAGAGGATTGACTGGAGGCTTTCTTGTTCGGTGACTTCTGATTCGACGCGCTGGTAGACTGCGTCTACCATGCCGATTTTTTTCTCGTTTTCTAGCTTCTTGAAGTCCCAGCCGAAGCGCAGCATGTTCGCCTTGAACTCGGAGGGTGGTTCTTCGGTGCTGACGTAGACTCCGGGTTCGCCGAACTTTGTGGCTCCTTTGTAGAGGTATTGTCCGCAGCATATTGTCTTCCCGCAGCCCGCTCCTCCTGCTAGGAGGACTCGAGCGCCTTTGGGGAAGCCGCCTTCGAGAACGTGGTCCAGGCCTGGGATCCCAGTATGGACCCTTTCGATCGCAGTTTCCATAGTGGACCAAGGCTAGGGCGGGCAGAAGCTACCATAAGGCTACAGTAACCCTGTGGCCATTCCACAGGTTACACCACCGATCCTTTGCCTGGAATTTCAACGAGATGAATGAAACCAGGAGTCATGGCTGCCCTCTTCGGCCGGAAGAATAGACGAATCGCCCAGAATCTGCCATGATCCGGAATCCGAGCCTTCGAATTCCGGACACGCAATCTTTGACTCTTAACCCTATAGGGGATCGCACGGGTTTAGGAAGACCGTAGACAAGCCCAGACCATGCTCGCCAACAGCCGGGCTCGCGCATTATCCTTGCCGGACAGTGAACCATCTAGGAAAAAAATTGAATCCCTTGGCACCATTATGTGGCAGGAGAGGGCAAGTTTGGAGTTCTCCGAAATTTTTGAACCCTTGGTCCATGGAGTGACCGGCTGGTTTGAATTATGAAAACCAATCCGACGCCTTTGACGACTTTCGTGGACGTTTCTTCCACAAAGAATCGAGTATCATCGGTATTTGTTCCCCAAAGGGTTTTTAGCTTGAGGACTGGGGCTCCTCGAAGCTTCCGGTGAAAAGGGAATGCCAGAACGAGGATACTCAGTTACGGGCTTGGACCCAGATCGTACTGTGAAGTGTTCTGGCCGCGAACTCCGCATATCTCCGAAGGCATCAGTAGAGCTCTGTCGCACAATTAGGGGAATGAAGCTACCTGACGCGAAGAGGCTTCTCGAACGCGTTATCGAGTTGAAACAAGCAGTCGCCTACCGTCGGTTTCACAAGGAAGTCCCGCATCGGCGACAGCTGAACGAGCATTTCTATGCGGGCCGTTTTCCACAGAAAGCCGCTGGCAGACTCTTCAAGCTTCTAGAGGAGTTAGAGGCGAATGCCGAGTATAGGAATCTCGACACGGAAAGGCTTAAGATAATTCATGCCGCCGCGCAGCGCGGGACCAAGATTCCAAAGAGGAATCCGAGAGCCTTCGGTAGATCCGATCTTTTGCAGGGAACGATGACGCATATCGAACTTGTCGGCTACGAGCTGGAATAATCCTTGTCAGTTACCAAGTATTTTGTCAAAGACGTTTCTCGACGCCTCGAAATCGACGAGCACCTCGCGCTAGAGCTGAAACGTGCAGGATACAGCCACGTCGAACTCACAAAGAGTCCTGTAGGCACGAGAGTCGTCATTTACGCCGCCAAGCCTGGGATGGTTATTGGTCGAAGGGGCCAGAGCATCAGAGATCTAACAAAAGTTTTGGAGGAAAAATTCCATATTGAAAATCCCCAGCTCTCAGTTGCGAACATCGAGGTCCCTGAGCAAGATCCCAAGGTTGTTGCGTCCCAGGTTTCTCAGGCACTCCAGAGAGGCGTACACTTCCGCCGAGCCGCCTACTGGGCAATTCAGAGAGTAATGGAGTCGCAAGCCCTCGGCGTCGAGATCACTATCCGGGGAAAGCTTACAACAGAACGATCACGATTCGAGAAGTTTAAGGCCGGCTACCTCCCCAGAGTCGGAGATCCAGTGTTAAAGAGCGTGAAGACTGCGGTTGCTGATGTTCAGTTGAAGCAGGGCCTGTTCGGGATCAACGTCCGCATTCTACCTCCACAGATCGATTACATTGACAAGCCTATCATGCTGACTCCGCCCGCACAGACCGTGCCCCAACCCGTCGTCCTTGTGAAGGAGGTTGAACCGGTGGCCATGCCCGAGGTCGCGGTCGAGGTGGAGACTACTGCGGGGGATGTTGCGGTTGTCGTGGAGGATAAGGAGGAAGAGGAAACTGGCGATTCTGAGAAAGCGTGAGCTCAACCAGATGCTCCCTGAGGAGCGACGGAAGAAGGTAACAGAACTGCGAGCAGAACTCACCAGCATCCGAACATCCGTAAAGTCAGGAGGAACGGTGGAGAATCCTGCGCGAATACGCGAGCTGCGCAAGACAATCGCTCGCTTGTTGACAGTCGACAACTCGCCTACGAAACCAGCACCGGAGCCGGCCTAGACCATGATCACCCCGCAGAATATTACGGCTCACGAATGGATCGGACTAAGGGTCAAGGTAGCAAAATCCACAGACCCTACTGTCCAGGGACTGGAGGGTGTAGTCCGGGACGAGACCATGAACACGTTCACGATAGAAGCCAATGGAAAACTGCGACAGGTCCAGAAACAAAAGACAACCTTCCGAGCAGAGCTGCCGACCGAAAACGTCGAAGTCGACGGCTCTCTCCTACGATTTCGGCCGGAAGATAGAGTGAAGAAGGGGTTGAGGAAATGGTAGTCCGAAACACCGGTCTTGACGTAAAACCACCGAAGACTGGATGCAACGATCCCCTCTGCCCATTCCACGGACACCTCTCAGTTAGGGGAAGAGTCTTCGAAGGAACTGTAGCCGGGTCGCGATCCCCCAAGACCGTCTCAGTAGAACGTGCATACTTGCACTATTACACGAAATACAGCAGGTACGAGAGACGGAGAAGCAAGACTCTCGCCCACAACCCACCATGCATCTCAGCGGCAGAAGGCGACAAGGTCACAATTGCAGAGTGCAGGCCTCTAAGCAAAGAGGTCACCTTCGTCGTCGTTGAGAAGACCGGAGGAGTAGCCTAGTGCCTGCGCCAAAGACGCGAGCAGTCAGCGCCCGGGGAATGATAGAATACCGGCCAAAGGTTGCGCGAGGCCTACCGGTCGGCTCCCGGATGACATGCGCCGACAACACTGGCGCTAAGGAATTGAAGCTCATCAATGTCCGCGGCTACCACGGCCGACTACGACGTGTCCCGGCGGCGTGCGTTGGAGACATGGTGATGATAACAGTCATGAAAGGCTCCCCCAGCCTCAGGAAACAAGTCTTTCCCGCCGTCGTCGTACGACAGGCCAGAGCCATTCGAAGACCTGATGGAACACGTCTCAGTTTCGAAGACAACGCTGCGGTCATAATGACCCCTGAGGGAGAGCTCAAAGGCACTGAGATTCGCGGACCCGTGGCGAAGGAGGCTGCTGAACGATGGCCCCGAGTCGCGAACCTAGCGAGCACGGTGATCTAGAATGGCTTCCTCTAAGCCGTCCAAGCAAAGGAAGATGTTCTTCAACGCTCCACAACACCGCCGACGACGAATGCTCGCCGCCCGGCTCTCCGACGATCTCACCAAGAACCACAAGGTCCGACGGCTCCCGGTAAGAACCGGCGACAGCGTCCGCGTCATGAGAGGAGACTTCGCAGGGCTCGAGGGAAAAGTCCAACGCGTAGACTATACCAACGGTAGAATATTCGTCGAGGGAATGGCCCGAGAAAAAGCCGCCGGCGTCTCGTCCCAGCTGCCAGTACACGTTACAAAGGTCCGGATAACCAACCTCAACCTTTCAGACAAGTGGCGGAGCGGTCTATTGGCTGAGAGAGGAAAGTCCAAGGAGGAATGAGAGATGGCGCGAAAGTTCGGCCCCAGACAACTGAAACGAGAACCTTCACCTGGCTTCTGGCCTATCCACCGAAAAGAATACACGTGGGCACCTAGGACAAGACCGGGACCCCATCCACGCGAAAAAAGCCTACCCCTAGTCGTAATCCTCCGGGAATCCCTTGGACTTGCAAACATCGCCAAGGAAGCGATCATGATCATCAGCGCAGGCAAAGTCAAGGTCGATGGCGTCGTTCGACGTGATCGCCGCTTCCCCGTCGGGCTGATGGACATCGTCCAGATCGAAGGCATTCCACAAGTCTACAGGGCACTACCCAAGCCGAACAGAGGACTCGTACTCTCTCCAGCACAAGATAAGGAGGCTGGCTACAAGATCTGCAAGATAGTCGGAAAGCAGAATGTGCCAGGCGGCAAGTTACAGTACAGTCTCCACGATGGAAGAACCTTACTCAGTGTTGCAAAGGACACCAGGCCGGGAGGCGAGGAACTCGCAGTAGGAGGCGCGATCCAGCTGAGCTTTCCAGCACAAAAAATAGTAAAATACGTTCCCTTCCAGGTCGGAGCTCTGGGACTCGTCATCGACGGTAGAAACCAAGGATACTACGGAAAAATCAGCTCCATCACTCCGGGGACGTACGCGCGCCGGAAAATCGTGAGAATTGAAACAGGCGCTGAGGGCTTCGAAACGCCTGCCGAATACGTGATACCTGTTGGAACTGACCAGCCGCTAGTGACGTTGGAGAAGTGATTAGATTGCAGAAAAATGAGATTGCAGCAAAGACAAATCCGTTGCTGAACATAAGGATCGAGAAAGTCACGATCAACATTGCAACTGGGAAATCAGGCGAGCCGTTGGAGAAGGCTAAGAAGGTGCTAAACCAGCTGACCAACAAGACCCCGACTACCAAGCTTGCGAAAAAGGCGATCAAGGACTGGGGAATCCGCAAAGGCGAACCGATTGCCACGGTCGTTACACTTCGGCGCGATGACGCCGGCAAGTTCCTAACTCGCGCTCTCGACGCAGTCTCGAACAAGGTGAACGATTCATGCTTCGATGATTATGGTAATTTTTCCTTCGGAATCAAGGAACACATCGAAATACCCGGTACCAGGTATGTTCCAGAGCTAGGCATCTTCGGTGCCACGGTCCACGTTACTCTCGAACGGCCGGGATACCGGTTGAGACGTCGCTCTATACGCCCAGCCAAAATCGGGAAGAATCACTATGTCTCGAAGAAGGATGCCATCCAGTTCATCCAGGAAAACTTCAGGACACAGGTAGGAAGCTGACAACCAGATGGCGAAGATAAAGCCGAGGAAAGTGCGAAAATACGGAAAAGGGGCTAGGCCGTGCAAACGCTGTGGCCAGTATGGACCCATAGTGAGAAAGTATGGGTTGAACTTCTGCAGACAGTGCTTTAGGGAAGTCGCGGTGGGCCTCGGATTCAAGAAGTACATGTGATCACACCATGGAACCAATCTCAAACATGTTCTCAGCCATACTCAACAACGAGAGGAGGCACAAACACGACTGCATCGTCTACCCCGCCTCGAAGCTCATGGGCCAGGTTCTTCGAGTGATGCAGAAATACGGCTACGTAGGCGAATTCGAGTTCGTCGATGACGGCCGCGGCGGAAAGTTCAAGATCCAACTCCTGGGCAGGGTAAACAACTGCGGCAGCGTCCGCCCCAGATTCTCCTCCACAGTGCCAGAATTCGAAAAGTGGGGCAAACGATACCTCCCCTCGAGAGATGTCGGAATACTCATCGTAACAACACCGAAGGGCGTTGTCGCACACAAGGAAGCAAGGGAGATGGCTTCCGGTGGCCTGCTCCTAGGCTACGTTTACTAGGTGGATAGCATGGCGCGTTTCGAAACTCTCCAACGCACGATTCAGGTCCCCGACGGGGTAACGGTAGGAGTCGACGGGAAAACCGTCAAGGTCAAAGGCCCCCTCGGAACCCTTCAAGAGGATCTGTCCCACCTGCCCGTAACGATCAGCCAGACCGGTCGAGAAGTCCAGGTTTCAGTCACCTGGCCACGCAAGCGAGAGATCGGCATGCTAGGAACAGCGGCAGCCCACATACGAAACATGATCAGAGGGGTAACAAAGGGCTACCGGTACAATCTCAGAACCGTGTATGCTCACTTCCCGGTCACCGTGAAGGTCGACGAAAAGGCAAAAGCGCTCAAGGTTGAGAACTTTACTGGCGAGAAAACACCCCGGTCCGCCCAGATACTCGACGGAGTAAAAGTCGTTGTAAAAGGCGACGATATCACTGTTGAGGGAATAGACATCAAAGCCGTAAGCCAGACCGCGGCGAACATTCAGAACTCTACAAAGATCAAGAAGAAGGATCTCCGCGTATTCCTAGATGGCATTTACATTGACACGAAGACCAGTCTCGAGACTCCCACCGGACCGGCGAAAGTGAAGTAGAATGGCGAACAATAACAAGCCCGCGTTCAACCGGCAGGAAAGCTGGCGATACAAACGCGTAAAGCCTGCGTGGAGGCGAGCCCGCGGCGTAACGAGCAAGATCAGAAAGGAAGAAGCCGGCTGGCCTGCAAAAGTCAAGATAGGATACGGAACGGCAGCGGCGACGAGAGGTCTGCACCCACGAGGCCTCCATGAACGTCTCATTCACAGGCTGTCAGAACTCGAAGGACTCGACCCGAAGATCCACATCGTCAGAATCTCCGCGCGGGTCGGAGAGAGAAAGAGACTAACCTTGCTTGACGAGCTACGACGTCGAAACTTCCACATCGCCAACCCGGGCAAGCAAGAAGAAAAACCGGTCCTGGCCGAAGAGCCGACCACGGTAGAGGCTCAGGGCGCCGAAGAAACCAAAGTCCCATCGGCAAATAGCCAGACAGTAGAGGTACGAGAAGAAAACGGTGAACTAGAAACGATGGAAGAGTCAGCGAAGGACGACGCTAACGAGGAGGAAGAGGACAAGTGAGCCTGAAAAGCCAGAGACGACTCGCCGCCAGTCTTCTCGGCTCCGGCCAAAGCAGAATCTGGATAGACCCGGAAGAGACAACGAGGGTCGAATCTGCTATTACTCGTCAGGAAGTCAAGTCGCTTATCGATAGCGGCAGGATTCGATTGCTTCAGAAGAAAGGGGTTAGCAGAGGCCGCCATCGAATGAAATCGGCGCGACGGAAGAAGGCCGGCAGCCGCAAGGGTGGCCAGAATCCTGGCAAGGAGGCTTGGGTGTTGAAGATCAGAGCGATTCGACGGCATCTACGGTTCTTGAGAGACAAGAGACAGTTGGCCCCCGCGAGTTACAAGCTTCTCTTGGGCATGTCGAAAGGAGGGGCGTTCCGAAGCCGCTCGCATGTCGATGAGTATGTAAAGGCCCACCAGCTGCAGAGGAAGCGTTAGTCGATGGCTGACGGTCCACGATACTCGGTTCCGTTCAGGCGCAGACGAGAGGGTAGGACGGACTACAAGCTTCGCCGAGCCCTCGTCAGGTCGGGAAAACCGAGAGCCGTTGTTCGAGTAACCAACAAATATGTTTACGTCCAGATTACTGATGCAGAGCTTCGCGGTGACATAGTGCGAGCGGCCGCATCATCCAAGGAACTTGCAAAGATGGGATGGAAGGGAGCGACAGGAAACATTCCATCAGCCTATCTTACTGGGGCTCTGGCCGCGCGTCGAGCTCTGGCGAAAGGAGTCAAAGAGGCCGTGCTTGATATCGGCTTGAAACCTTCGACTAAGGGTTCCAAGTTGTTTGCTGTCCTGAAGGGTCTCACGGACGCGGGTCTCGAGGTCCCACACTCCGATGGCCCACTACCTGATAAGGGTCGGATTGGCGGAGCTCACATTTCAGAATATGCAAAGAAGCTCTCAGGCGAAACAGACGTTTACCGGAAAACGTTCAGCGGATACCTGAAACGTGGTTTGAAGCCCGAAGNNNACCATTTCGAACAAGTCAGACAACAGATTCAATCAGCTCCGATAGAGGCGAAAGCATGAGCCAGAGACCATACCAGGGAGGCGGTCAGAGACCCGGTCAGGAAGTAGGATGGGTTCCGAAGACCAAGCTCGGAAAACTCGTCCAAGCAGGCGAGATAGTCTCAATGGAAGAGATCTTCACACAGGGAATGAGAATCAAAGAGCCGGAGATTGTAGACACGCTATTGCCGAACATTCAGCAAGAAGTCCTGGGGATCGGCTTCGTCCAGAAGCAGACTGATGCCGGCGAAAGGTCAAGATTCCGAGCCATAGTCGCAGTTGGGAACGGCGACGGGTACATTGGTGTGGGGGAAGGAAAAGCCCGCCAGGTCCGTACCGCTATCGACAAGGGGACGATACAGGCAAAACTGAACGTGGTTCCCGTGCGCCGTGGATGTGGAAGTTGGGAATGCCGTTGCGGCAGAGCCCACACTGTCCCCTTCAGCGTCGTCGGAAAATGCGGAAGCGTAAGAGTCCATGTGCTTCCAAGCCCAAGAGGGCTCGGACTGG
>VBBS01000019.1 GCA_005888745.1 Candidatus Bathyarchaeota archaeon
TGGCGACCGGGATCATTTTCACAGCGTTCTTTCCCTTTGCTCTTATCGTAGGGCTGATGGGAGCGCTTTTAGGAGCTGCGCCCGCGGACCTGTAGAAACATGGTAGGCCGTCCGCGATTATGATCGATATCCGAAAGTCACCGACACTGTTAATTCTCGTGTTGGGAATAGTATACTGTTATATTCGTGAGTCCGATAGTTTAGTAAGCTTATGGGAGTCCTGCTCTGGATTCTCCTGGTTCCACTCACGGGATTTCTGTCCATATCGATAGCGTCAATGTTCGGCCCCCTATGGTATGTTCTGATGGCAGCTATGATCATCGGATTGTACAAACTCTACAGAGATAGACCGAGAGAAGCGTTCGACGATAGGAGATTCCTCACGGCAGAGGAGGTGAAAAAGCTGGTGATCCAAATATTTGCAAAATCTGAATCAGAGGATTAGACCCAAGTATTTAATCTAAGATTGGGAATTGTGGAAGACCTTGCTCCTGAAGAGTGCCTTGATAATTTTGGTTGCTATGAGCGCCGCTCTTTTCTCAAGCGGAGTCGCACCAGTTCATGCGGTATCTGGGATGCCACTCCTTTCGATACTACCGTCGACTCAGAGCGGCGCATCCCCAGGCAGCTACGTCAGATACAACGTAACTGTTTCTAACATCAGTCTCGATCTACCAATGGTGGGCTGGGCGCTGTACGTATGGGCAGACAATCGTGTCTTGAATCCTGTGAACATTACCTTGGGGTCTTTCCTGACTGGAACGACGGAGTCGACGGAGTGCATCAACGCTCTCTGCCCGTTTGGTGGTGCGGGTCCCGATGATGGGCCGGGTGTGGTTCATTCTGAAGCCTACACTGCTGGCAATGGTAATTCGGGCAACGGAACTCTATTTACAATAACGTATAGAGCAGTATCGGCGCTCAGCACTCCAATCGTTTCGTTCTCTGATGAATTGCTAGACACCTTAGGAGAAGCGATTCCTCACGCTACAATCCAAGGATCCTACGGACCAGTCGGCACCCCAGACTTCAGTGTCGTTGTCACACCTCCCTGGATTTTCGGTGAAGGTGTCTACTGGGAAACTGTGGGCGTGACTGGATCGAACGGTTTCACTGGGACGGTTACTCTTTCGGCCGCAGCCACACCTGGGCTCTTTGCAATCATATTTCCAACCACTCTTACTATAGGCCCACCGGGCTTCGCCGACGCCGCCACCCTATTCGTACTTCAACCATCTATCCCTGGACACTACACTCTGAATGTGACAGCCTCCAGCGGCTCGCTCTCTCATACGATAACTGCAGACCCTCTAACCGTTCAGGGTTTCACGATAACCCCTGACCAAGTCGTTATCAAACCCGCACACAAATCATTCAGAACGACGTTAACTCTGACGAGTTTCGACTTCGCAGGCAACGTGACGATGAAGGCGACAGTCTCTCCCGACGCCGGACTGGATGCTCGGATAGCCCCGACCAGTGTCTCGCTAGTGCCTGATGGTTCCCGGACCGCGGTGCTGAACATGCGGCTTGACAAGGACACTGCGCCGAACAAGTACTTTGTTACTGTTACCGGCACCTGTGGGTCGACAATCTACAGTACTAGAATCGAAGTTCTAGTAGACTAAACTTTTGATGGCTAGCACGGGCGGGCTCGAATATTTGGGCTAGCACGTGATATCATCTCAGTGAATGCATGGGACATTATGACTAATCTGATCGAAGGGTCAAGCGGCATTGTTAGCATTTTAGATTCCATCAAACTCACTCTTCCTCTAAATTCCCTTTGATACGCCGTAGTTGTTCGTGAACTCTAGTCTTACGAAATTGAGGACTGTTACCCTGCTTGGTCAAGACGCCAACGATGCCCTTCTCGGCTCGGAGGGCAGGTCGGCCGGATTAGGGCCTGGAGGACTAAGGAAGGCTACGCAAGGTCAGCCGAGGCCCATTCACTCCTTTCAGTAACGAGATTAGAACCCTCGCTCGAATCAAGCCTTCAGAATAACTGTAATCTTGGACTGAGATTTCCGAACCTCCTTCACCCATATTGACCAAATAATGGCGATAAGGTTATGTCAGGTGCCGTTCCATGGCCTTGTTTATTGAAAATTTTCGGATATCTCGTTCTGGCGCTAGTGTTGGTACTCTCAGCCAGTGCTATGGGCGGACGATTCGTTGCCACGCTACTACCGGACATCCCGAGCGTACGCGGTTCAGTCTCAATAACCCTGACCGGTTGCGGTCTCGTGGGAGGCGCGTGCATCAATTCAGGCTGGAACGGGACGACTTCTAGGCCCAATCCGACGATAATTGTCACTCAAGGAGATACCGTCAGCTTGAGTCTGGCGAGTGGCGACCTTATGCAACATCAGTTCATACTCGACATAGATGGTGATGACACGGACCTGAGCGACTGTGGCACAATCGACCGATGCTCACATGTATTTCCCCCATCTGCGGTCTTCACCTTCTCCACGGCGGGCATTTTGCCTGGGAATTACACTTACCTCTGTTTCTATCATCCCTACGCTATGGTCGGAACTTTCGAGATCCAGAAATCTCAAACTGTTGGCGGCGTCGGCATTCCCGCGCACCCGCTAGAATTTCTCGTCTTAGCTTTTCCACTACTCATCGCAGCCATGGCTGCTCTTGTTGCCTCGTTGGTCTTCCTGAGACTGCGGAGTCGTAGATCGCGGCCTATGAATTGGTTCACTAGCCGACTCATCGGACAATCGTAAGAGAACTTTCTACGCATAGTGCCCGGACTCTTTTTTCTCGTCGGCCCGTTCGTAGCTCATTCCACAGGCGCAGAGTCAACTGGGTGTATCCTCGTGCACGGATTCCAGCTGGGCGTTGTCCGTTCCAGTAGGTTGGATCACTTGTCCGATAATGGCGAGAGTTGATAGAATCAGCGGTGGTCGTCAACCACCTGTTGGCTTGTAGGCTCGAGGACCGAGAAATGCATCAGCCAAGTCTGCCGGGCGATGTGGAGATGAGAGGAATTAACGGACGAATCTTTGATCCCCAAGATCTCGATGTTGCGCGCCGACGGGGAGTCTTCAGAAATGGGGGTCGAATCCTTCAGAACTCAGGACTGTTCTACTTTTGCCTGGGCTTGCTTTCTCACGTGTAGAGATGGCAGGCTACATAATGGCCTTTTTCCACTTCCACAAAGGCGGGCTCCTCTATAGTACACCTTTCGTGCGCATACGGGCATCGAGTGTTGAATCTACATCCAGGAGGAGGATTTATCGGGCTAGGTATTTCGCCCCCTATGACGTCGTTTCGCTTATAGTTTGGATCCGGGACAGGAACGGCGGCGATGAGGGCTTGAGTGTATGGGTGCAGGGGAGAGTCAATCAACTCCGATGATCCAGCCATCTCCATCATCTTTCCCAGGTACATTACGACAACCCTGTCGCACACGTGTTTTGAAACAGCTAGGTCGTGCGTAATTAAGACGACAGAGCTGCCTCTCTTTTTGACCAGGTCTATCATCAGGTTAAGAATCTCGGCCCGGATGGATACGTCGAGCATCGACACCGGCTCGTCGGCCACCACGAATTTTGGACCCAGTACAAAGGCTCGGGCTACGGCTATCCTCTGGCGTTGGCCTCCGCTCAGTTCGTGGGGAAATCTATGCATGAACTCCTCGGGAGGAGTTACCTCAACATCGTTCATTATCGCCTTGACCCTTTCCTCCACTTCTTCCTCGTTCTTGCAAATTTTTTGGACTCGGAGCGGTTCGGCGATGATCTCTTTGATCGTCATTCGCGGGTCCAGAGACTCGTAGGGATCCTGGAAGATTATCTGGATCTCACGCCTGAGAGGTTTCAGTTCTGAATCCTTCATCTTCGTAATGTCTTTGCCGTTGAAGTAGATGCTTCCCTCTGTTGGCTTAACGAGGCGCAGGAGAAGGCGGCCGATGGTGGTCTTGCCGCTACCGCTTTCTCCGGCTAGTCCTAAAATCTCGCCCTTCTTAACGTTAAAGCTTACACCGTCTACAGCCTTTACAGTGATCTCCTGCTTTGACACGATCGATTCGAAGAAGCCTTTCTTCAATGGAAAGTGCTTCTTCAGATTCTCCACCTCGATGATGTAATCTTCACTCACTTCCACTTCACCTAGTAGAGATGGCAAGCGACTAGATGGTCCTCGTTTCCCTGCATCTTCAACGGGGGAACCTCCTTGCGGCACACATCCATTACGTATGGGCAACGGGGATTGAACCTGCATCCAGTCGGAGGATTCAAGAGATCGGGTGGGGAGCCGGGAATGGAAGTTAGGCGTACTCTCTCGCCCTTGATGCTAGGAAAGGCTTTGACGAGACCTTGCGTGTACGGGTGGAGTGGTTCCTTGAAAATATCCTCAGCGTCTCCATATTCGACGATCCTGCCCGCGTACATTATGGCGACCTTCTCGCATGTCTCTGCGATTATTGACAGGTCATGACTGATCATGACCATGGAAAGGTCTAGACGGTCTTTGAGTTCCCGCATCAGTTTTAGCGTCTGAGCCTGGACGATCACGTCTAGGGCGGTGCCGGGTTCGTCCGCGACGAGAAGCTTGGGGTTGCATGCGAGGGCCATTGCAATGAGCGCCCGTTGGCGCATGCCGCCACTGAACTCGTGAGGATAATTGTCGACACGGTGAGGCTCGACACCGACCAGTTCCAGAAGACTTCTTGCCCGGTCCATACCGCTACGTCTGTCGACGTCGGGCTCGTGAGTTCTGATGGCCTCGACTATCTGATCACCAACTTTGAAGACAGGGTTGAGAGCGTTCATTGCACCTTGAAAGACGATAGCTATCCCCTTCCAACGAATCTGTCTCATTTCATTATTAGAGAGTGGTACGAGGTCTAATCCGTCAAAGATTATCGAACCCTTTCTGATCCTTCCACCCTTCGGAAGTATCTTCAGAAGGGACATTGCGACGGTCGTCTTGCCACATCCTGACTCACCGGCGATGCCTAGGGCTTGACCCTTCTCGATCTTGAACGAGACATCTTCGACGGCTCTCACCCATCCTCGAAGTGTGCGATAGTGGGTCGTAAGGTGTTGGACGTCGAGGACTGTTGACATTGAAACCATGCTAGCTTCGCACTAATTCTGTGAGATGGAGTTTTCCCGGCTCAATTAAGCTTTGGGGAAAACAAGAATCAGAAGATAGACAGTTGCCGCTGTTTTGGTGATCCCGTTAGAGAGAACTCTGGGGTCACAGTGCACCTCTCTTGCTGGCCCGGTCGGAGCTAGCGGCGTCTGCGTAGTTTCGGGTTGAAGATCTCGTCCAGCGAATAGCCGATCAGGACGAAGGAGAGCGAGACAAAGGCAATTCCGATTCCGGGGGGTATTATCCACCACCAGTCATTCAATGCGTTGACAGCCTGCGCGTTGCTAATTATCTGTCCCCAAGAGATTGACAAGGGATCGCCCAATCCCAAGAAGGACAGGGCTGCCTCGGTCAGGATTGCGGCTGGGACCGCGAGCGCTAGATTGACGTAAGTTAGAGAAACCACGTTTCTGAATATGTGTGTCGTAAGTATCTTCCTTGTCCCTGCCCCAGCCGCCCTTGCGGCTTCAATGAAGGGTCTCTCCTTTATACTCAAGACCTGTGAACGGATTACCCTTGCAAAGCCCATCCAGCCCAGGAAGCCGATGAGTATGATTATATTGAAAATGCTTGGCCCGACGACCGCAACTAAGACCAGCAGTAGGGGCAAGCTTGGAAGAACCAGCATCATATCGGTGAATCTCATAAGGACTTCATCGACGATTCCGGTCTTGTATCCGGCCATCAGACCCACGAGGAGACCAAGCCCGATTCCGATGAAGGAGGCGACGAGACCTACGAACAGGGATGTTCGGGCTCCCCAGAGAAGCTCGGCGAAGAGGTCACTGCCGCGAGAGTCGGCTCCGAGAAGACCGTAGGCATTTCCCAACAATCTCAGACCGAGGCTTGTTACGTTAATTGTGCCGGGAGCCGAGAAGGTCACAGTGAATCCCAGCGTATAGTCGTCCTCACGACTGAATACCACTTCTGTGAATGGAAGCAGCCCGCCCTGAACCCCAGCTGCTATCGGCAGACTCGGACTTCCTGAATCCAGTGGGTATGACGGCGAGATCCAGGCGTCGTTGGTTGTCAGGTTCTTCGACCAGAGAGTAAAGCTCCTCTCAACCCCCCGATTGAGGAATAGGCTGAACACGATGGGGTTAGATGCCGACGCACCCTGCGACCTTACAGCGACAGATGGAAGCGTGAACCTCGATGGCGGGCCGCGATATGGGTAGTGGAACGTCTTGTAGACGGTGAGACTAAGAGGTGAACTGGAGAATACTTGAATTGAACCCGTGGATGCAATTGTGGCCGTTGAAATTGACACATACGGGCTCTGCGCCGTGTTGCTGTATGACCATTCTTGTAGGGCTGATGGAGAATTGAATCCAGGATTATTCACAACGACCATGTTGCTACTAAGGTAGTATCCTTCCGGAAAATACGACACCCACTGAGGCTGGGCAAGAAAACCGGCAGAGGCCACGTTCTGGGGATTCTGAGGATATACTATTGGAGCGGCTAGAGCGGCACCCGCCGAGACCAGAAACATGAACAGTCCGACAGCAGCCATTTTATTGGAAAGCATTAGCCGAAGGAAATTTGCGAATCGTCTCAGATTGAACTTGAGATTGCTTTCGGTTCCACTCTTCACGGAAGGGGCCCCCACAGACTATTCGTATCTTATCCTAGGGTCGATGATTCCGTAGATGAGGTCCGCGATGAAGTTGGCTATGATCACGCTCAGAGCTAGAATGTAGAACATTGCCTGCATAACAGGAAAGTCTTTGCCTATTATGGAATTGTAGAGCCAAAGTCCGAGCCCGTTCCAGTTGAAGACCGTCTCAGTGAGAATCGCACCACCCAGAACAGTGCCGAAGCCGAGGGCAGACGCTGTGACAAGGGGAAGAGAAGCGTTCTTGAAGGCATGCTTGAATAGCACAGTCCGCTCTTTCAATCCCTTAGCCCTAGCCGTGGTGACATAGTCCTCACTGAGAGTCTCCAACATCGTCGCCCTAGTCAGGAGCAGGAAGCCTCCATATTGGAACAGGGTCAAGACGAGCATCGGTAGGAAGAGGTACTGGAGTCTCGTGAGTATGAACTGGGCGAGCGGAGGATTTCCGAACAGAAACCACGTGTCAGGATAAGCCTTGCCCGGCGGAAACCAGTGTAGCAAGTAGGAGAAGACAGCGATGAAAGTAAGGCCCATCCAGAAGACAGGGAGAGAAAAGGTGGTAAGGGCAACGGTGACAGATCCCGTGTCTATGCCGCTCCCCCGACGGGCTGAAACGACAACGCCGAAGAGGATGCCTATGACTATGCCAAGGACTGTAGAAGTGCCGAGGAGAAGAACGGTGTTGGCGAGACGCCCGGATTTGACGATATCATCGATCACCGGGTGCTGGGTAACGAAAGAGTTGCCAAAGTTGAATGTGAGCATTCCCCAGAAATATTCTTCAAAACGTTGGAGGGGAGACTTGTTGAGACCATACAATTCCTGAAAGTGTTGGTATTGCTGCGAGGTTGCTCTCGGATTTCCTTGAAGCGATCCGATCGCTCCTTCCACGCCGGGAATGGCCTGGAATATGAACCAGTTTACGATTATGACGAACAGGACCAGAACGATGGTGTATACGATCCTCTTGAGGATGTATGCGCGCAGACTCATCTACGACTAGACCGGATAAAGAAAAAAAGGGAGGTTATTCTTTAGTCTTGCCGTTGTTCTAGGTGACAGTGACCTTGACGGTCACTGATGGGTAGCCTGCTTCTGAGGCTTGGACATAGACTGTTCCAGCTACTGTTCCGGTGATGGTGAGCGTTGTGCTTGCTGTGGGTGATCCTGCTGTCAGAGTCACTGATGTTGTGCCGAGGTTGCAACTGAGACCTGTTGATGTGACGCAGGCCAGTGTAACGTTCAGTTGGTGTACTGACTCGTCAGGACCGCCGACATGGTGGTAGTTGTCCGGTCCCCCGGACAGGGAGACGGAGACCGCTATGTTCGCGGGTAGGCTGGTATGGCTCACGCTGGTTGGGGCTGCCGCGATTAGGAAGCTACCGTAGGCAGCTTCGTCCGCGTAGAGAGTCTGGGGTATAGGCTGTGTCTCACCAAGTACGCTGAGTAGTGCACTCTG
>VBBS01000026.1 GCA_005888745.1 Candidatus Bathyarchaeota archaeon
CATTCGAGAGAAGTAGAGGAATGTCTTGCTGATCACGTGGTGCGCGTCCGATAGCACCTCAGGGTATCCTGATTGCTCCGATAGTCGGAGTAGAGCAGGCAATTCATCTAGGGCTCTTCGCAGTAGGTCTTTTCGTTTCTCTTGGTCAATTTCGACAAGATACATAGAAGTGTAGTATTCCGCTCTTGGCGCCCCAGTCCAGAGAAGGCCTCCACGAGCGCTGAGGAAAGACATCGCAGCGTAGCATCTTTGAGCCTCTTCCGCGTAACTAAGGGCTTTGTCGCACTGCCTAATTGCTTCGGCTCCATCTTCAGTCTCGAAGGTCGTAAAGAGCGTAGGCTGGGCCAACCAATCTAGCGCCGAGGCGATGAGGAAGTTGTCACCCCTTGCTCGGGCGAATTTCAGCGTAAGTTCTTGGCTTTCAGCCGTTTCCGTGAAACTCTTGCTTGGGTCCTTTCCTTCCTCAAACTCCATCCCAGCAGGTGAGTCAAATCTCAAGGACTCGATGTGCGCGATTTCCTCTGAGAGATCTCTGGCTTCTCTCCAATATTTGACCGCTCTCCCCCGGCAGGTTTTCTTCTCAGCTTTGTCCTCCGGTCCAAGAACTCTCTCCAGGCGCAGAAGGTGGGTTGCTACCTGGACTAGAGAAAGCGCAAGCTGAGATTGGGAAGAGTTCAGACGGGAGTATCTGATCGCCTCTTCTCCGAGGGATATGGCCTCCCTCATCATTTTTCTCCTTTCTGAAATGCTCCAATCAAGGGAGAAGGCTTTTTGAGCGGTTATGCCCAACCGAGTGTAGGTTTCAACAAAGTTCTCAAACTGTAGAGCTTTCTGACAAGCTTCCAAGGATTGTTTCGTCAGGGCCCAAGCGCTGTCTAGGTGCTGCTTTCTTTTCTTTGGGTTGGCATCGAGCCAGGACTCTAGGTAGGCGACCATGGCTTGGCAGCGAAATGCCGACGGCCCGTCGGGGCTAGTCGATGTATTATCGAAGCGCCCTTTCTTGCAGACTTCTATCGCCGATCGTATCCCGGGTCCAAATTCACTTGGACTCTGCGTCTGCATTGCAGCTTGAAAAAGAGAGTAGCCGAGTCTCGCCCTGAGTAGGTTCTCAAGCGAAGACCCCGTCAGCCTTGAAAGCGCCCGCGTATAGTAGGCCGAGGCTTCTTGCCACTTGAAAGCCACTTCACTTTCCTCAGCCGCAGCTAGACACTCGTCTGAAACTTCGGCTTCGGTTAAAGAGGAGACCATTTTTCTTTCTTCACAAAACATCGGTTCATCGCTCTGTTCATAAAAGCTCATCCAGAGACGGGTTCCTACGGCCGGGAGGAATAACGCGGACCCAGCTACCGGAGGCAACATTGGGGCAGTGAAGAGGTGAATTCTCAGACACGAAATCGGAAATCAATAAGGAGGAGGGCCTCGCCGTTCCACACTTTCGGGCAATGGCTAGGCACCTACGGAAAAAGGCAACGGGTTCTGAGCTTCAATCAAACAAAAATAGCGTCGAGTGATTCGAGCTTCGAGTAAAACCCAGAGAGTTAAGTCGGGACTAAGGGCGCAGAGAATGGACTCCAAAGCTCCGGTTCGATTCCCTTCTAAGGCTATCCACAATCACGTTCCAATCGAGCTGACTCTGCATAGTTTGAAAGCTCAGTCGAGGCAGCTGGACCCGCCTTCTAAAGCCGCAATTTCATGTCGTGGCAATCGGATTCTTCATAGTGCGAAAGAATAGAGAAGATATTGAGGGCGACTTAGGATATCGTGAGGAAAATAAAAACGAGAGCGAAACGTGTTCGAATGTGTTAGAATGTGGACGTCAAACCTTTGAAGATTAATTGGATCCCCGGAAAGAATAAAGAATTGTCATTGTTCCTCTTATTAGCTCGTAAGCGACGTAGGGAAGTCGACAGTCGATCGACCCTTCGGTGGGGTGCACGCGCAATTCGTAGCGTGGGATTAATAGCATTAGTCGGGGTGGTTGTTCTCGCCAGCATGGGTATTGCGCTGGCGCACGAAGTATCGAGTTCGAACTCGCCTCAAAGTCCTACTCGAATGAGCCAAATTGTCACCACGTGCCCCACGGGTTATGCTTCCGCGATCAGTAGATGCGTCCCTCGAGAGTGCGTATTCAGGTCTGCTAGCCAATTTGATGAGAACACAGGAGACTTGACATTCAACAATGGCACTCGTATAGTCATTCCAGCGCACTGCCTGAATGGTCATAACGACGCAAAGGGAACTACTATCTCAAGCACATTACCCGTCAGCCCTTCTGCGGCCTCCGTGTATCCCGCCACAACCGCTTGGATTGAGGACACCAAATATGCCAATTGTGGATGGTCTGGATGTAGTCAGCTTACCTCTTTCTCCGGCAACTGGCCTGTGCCCAACAACCCTGCAACAACAACTGATGGCCAGTCAATATACCTATTCATAGGTATGACGAACTGGTGGGACGCAAATCCAACTTATGGCCAACTCATCCAGAATGTTCTCCAGTGGGGACCAGTTAATGCCTACAGTTGCGTCAACGGTGGTTCGTACTGGGGAATAGCAAATTACTACGTAGGTAATAATTGGTGTGTGGTTAGTGACCTCAAGCAAGTGAACGTCGGTGACGTTATCGGGGGACTAATGGGAAAGACTTCGTGCGGCAATAATTGTTACTATTGGTACATGTCGACAACAGATCAGACCACCGGAGCAGGCTCCTTCATGAACGTAGCAGCACCCACCATGTACAACGTATATGTTACTCTTGAAGTGCATAATGTCGTCCAGTGCTCTGACTATCCTGCTTCAGGTTCTACTAACTTCTACAATTTGAATGTTGGCGGCGGAACACCTGGTTGGGGAAACCAAGGCCCGATAAATGACTGCCCCGACGAGAGCGTAGCCGCCTACGGCTCCAGCTTAGTTATCTTAAACTATTATTATCCACCACCCCCACCGCCACCACCAGGTGGTGGTTGCGTCGCCCAGGGCACACCTATTCTCACGAACCATGGCTATGTCCCTGTCCAAACGCTGAAGCCTGGCGAAATTGTTCTAGGATTCGACTTGAGGAATGGTCAGACAATGTCGCTTCGGCTAGTGTCGAACACTATGACTTGGGAGAACTCGTTGATCAGAATCAATGATGGTGCGCTCCTCCTCACCGCCACTAATCAGCCGATCTACACTAGAAACTCTACCTACATCGGCTGGGTACGCGACCCTCAGAACTTGAAAGTTGGCGAGTCGATCTATGATGCAGTCAATCACCAATGGGTGCCGATATACAGCGTCGAGAATGTCTATGACAGAACCAGGGTATACGACGTCGTCACGGCGGGGCCGAACAACTTCATAGCCAATGGATACCTACTGGATTACAAGTAGGGCGTCTCACTGAGAAAGGATCTTGACCTAAGAGGCAGGGAAAAGGCCAAATTTCCTTGTGGAAAATAGTTCGGCGAGAGGACGTTAGAACCAATACGAAAATCCAATTCTAACAGTCCCTTGACTCAGCAAGTAGGACTCGGAGGGTTTGACGGTCGTCCATCGCAGGGTCTTGGAGAGTAGACCCGTCGAGTTGAGGACTATTGGAACATACCTCTGTACCTGTCTATCACCAAGGTAGGCTAGTGCCCCTGCTAGGAACCTATTAAGCGGGTCAAGATTCTTAGTTGCTTGGACGAAATCCTCCATGAATCTTGGACCCGTAACCTGCGCATTGCTGAACTGGACCTCCGCGGTGATGTCTTAGAAGGTCTAACTTGACCGATCAAGTCCCCGACACGTCCCAATGAAACAGCGGGAACTTGGATGTCTTCAAAAGACGAGAACCTGCTGGCTAGCATAGTTCCCCCGATAGTATAATGGTTACCCGGAAGATAAACCCGGATGTTGGTTCGGACTCACATCCATTTGTGATTAGGTAACTTAAGGATATCGAAAAACTTGGCTTTCCATCGCCTAGCTGGGCAACTTCATTCGAACTTTTGCCGTTGTCGCTCGGAGCTTCGCTATTCAGACCGCAAATAGCGCTTGTATACCTGGAGCCTTTCGGCAATCAGGCGAAGGAAATCTTCCTGTAATTTCAGACGATAAGCCCGGCTAGAAGTACGATTGCGATTACAGTTTCAGCCGTGCCCGCATCGATCTCTTGACGTCCGCTAGTAAGGCTCGTAAAATGGGCCGTGGCTGCACCCAGGAAGACAGCTAGTTCAGCTACTAGAAACAGTCGAACAATACGTGCATCATTCATATGCTCGTGTAGTTAGTAAGATCACTATCTAAAGCATGAGCCGGTAAAAACAAAGAAGAGGGGTTTGAGACAGTCGTCGAAGACTGTCTCTGACTGCTCTCAGTGTCCATTGACGTTGTAGATGGCGATGAAAATGTCGCTTGCCAGTACCGGGTTGCCTTCGAATGTCTTGTTTGGCTTGACGCCGGTCCAGACTCCGTAGACTGTCCCGTCATTAGTAAGTACTACGTGGTTATAGTCGCCGATGAATGCGCCAGCAGTGAAAGCATTGTCATAGTTTGACGGGAACTGTGCGATCAATGTTTCCTTCCAGTTCACTAGATCCGTGGTATAGCCGACTGTGGCTCTTGAAAACTTGTTAGGTATCGGATTAGTGTCGTAGCGCCTGTCCAAGTATAATACCACAACCTGTCCGTTTGCATTGGCCGCGACCCATGGATAGAACTGGTCCTTGTTGTTTGCAGGGGTGACTGATGGCTTGTCCTGGTTCACCAGTTTTGGTGAAGTCCATGACACACCGTTGTTGGTGCTGGTGATGATGAAGACATCATTGTCCGTATTCAGGCCCGCGGGACAATTGTAGGATGTTGCAGGATTCGTTGTGCGAGGACCAACATGTTGGCCTGAAAACTCGCCTGCGTGGGCCCGGTCGTCGGCCCATGCGATGTACAATTGACCATTGCTAATGTTGATGGCAAAGCCTTCGGTTGATGAGAGACGGAAGTTGCTATTGCAAAGCGTTGATCGTCCCTGTCCACCCGTTGTCTGGACTGGGTAATCATCGAATCCGTCGTAGACTGGAAACGTGGCAAGGTATGCTCCATCCACCGTGAAGCCGCTTGCTGTCGCTGCAGGATGGACCCTTGTGACAAGGTATTGGTCGCGGTGTTCCGGTATCTCGTGCTGGCCATTGATGAATACTACGTAGACAGTGCCGTCCTTGGCGACTACTGGGACAGAAAACTGGTCTTCGACGCAGCGGCCCGCGTTAGCAGCGTTGAGCGCAAATCCGAGACAGTTCGGATTCGTAACTATTGAACCCGTCACGTCGATCGGGTTAGAGAAGGTGTTGCCCTTGTCATCCGAAAAAGCCAGCTCGATTGGAGAGGCAGAGTACACGCTACCTGTTGAGTCAAGCATGAACTGGCTCCATGTAACATAGATTCGTCCATAGAATGGGCTTGTTGGCGTATTGTCAATGGCCAGCCATTCCTTATCGTTGAAGATGCTACAGTCCTGACCGGTAAAGGAACCATCCCAATAGGTAATTGTACGTACTCCGCCACCAGTCGCTGTTGGAGCGAACCGCTTGTTGATCGGCCTCGTCCAGTCTAGACCATTCGGCGATCGGTAGAGGTAGACTCCGCTGGCGCAGTTGTCAGCTGAAAAGCCGATGCTCGTGTAATAGTACTCATTGTCCTTCTGACTATACACGACTACGGGGTCACCGGTGCCGATGGGCGGTGCAGAGTAGATGCAACTGGTGCCGGTTCCTCCAGCACACATCAGTGAGAATGGTGGGAAGTAGGTTTCGGCTGGGAAGCTTGCACCCTTCAAGTGAGTGTAGGATCCGCCCCCGACGGGGCCTCCGATTCCATAGTCGTTTGCGCCCGCAACAACTGTTCCGGTCGCTGGGTTTACAGTGACCGCCGGCTCATCTCTTGGCCGCTGGTTAAAATCCTTGTTCAACTGGCTACTGGGCACGGCCGCGGGCGGTCCACCTTCTCCTCCACCATTTTGGCCTCCCCCATTGGCATCATCGTCTCCGTGATTGCCAGTGAATCCCATGTTGGCTATCTTGGCAAACATTGACATCGTTGCCGGCTCGGAGAGCACTGGTAACCTTGGAGTAGCAATAGTAGGCTCGTGTGCTACTGGTTTTACAACGCCTGTTGCGGCCAGCGAGGACGCTAATAGTACGATGATTACAGCTGTGCTTGTCTTGGCTGCGATGATTTTATGTGTGAAGCTGTTGAGATTTTTCAATAAAAACAATTTGTTTTCGCTCCGTTTCATGGCAGGAAACTTTTAAGGGTCGTGTCGAGAGACAATATTTTCGAGATCTGATAATATCGAATTCTGATAATATCGACTTCCGAAATATTGTCACGGATATTTAGGGATCATTTGCAAGATATTACTTGAAAATTCCTTGTCTTTCCGCTTCCGTGCGACGAGTGCCTGTGGGTATGAGTTCAAGGGCTGACAGCGTAACAAGATTGGAGACGTCGGAGTGGGATAGTATCGGGGCTGTCTGGGCTTCGAGAGAATCGAATGAATGGCAACGGCAAACGGGCATGTTATCACCATAGTGAAATCGCATGATAAATCGATAGCGCCGCGAACCTGGCGCCCAGGCGGACCGCTTCAAAATATTTCTCACGTTATAGACCTTTGCGGAACTTCCATTTGCCGCTCATCTGATTCACTACGAGACTGGAATCGCTTCTCACTTCGATGACAGAATCTTCCTGCTTCTTCGTTAAGAGAAACTCTTGGGCTTCGCAGAGCGCTACATATTCCGCCACATTGCTGCTCATGGCAGGGCCCTTGCCTACAATTCCTGACTTTTGGCTAGAACATTGATGGAATCACTTTTGATCGCGTAGCCAAAGGTCGCCGTGCCCATCGTAAATTTTCACGAGCAGTTTCTCAACGTTCTTCTTCAAGATCTCATCTTCACCAAAATACCCCTCAGGGTATTAACGTGGGCTAATCGTACCATCGCGTCACTCTTCCCGATTCGACAGATGTCTAAGTCACAATCGGCTACCTGGCGATCGCCGGGTCTTTGTTTAAATCCCCAACCATTACGATGGGCCCGTCATGATAGGAACTCAGATCGAACGGAAGCAAGTGCCTAGCGCCGACGTCGATATTCTTGGCTCGATCGGGAATACTCCCATGTTTCAGCTCCGGAAAATGGCCGGACCAGGTATGGCTGAGGTCTGGGTGAAATGGGAAGGAGCCAATCCAACCGGTAGCATGAAAGATCGAATGGCTCTCTCGATGATTGAGGGAGCTGAAAAAAGAGGTCAATTGAAACCTGAAGGAAGCGTGGTCGAATACACTGGCGGAAGCACCGGCAGTTCATTGGCAATGGTTTGTGCTGCTAAAGGTTACCGTTCACACTTCGTCTCTTCAGACGCGTTCGCCGAGGAGAAGCTGAACACTATGAGAGCACTCGGCGCCACTGTCGATATAGTTCCTAGCGTTAATCGGAAGATTACACCTGAACTGATCCAGGAATTGATAGCCAAGGCCAGAGAATTGTCCAAGCAGCCAAACACTTTCTGGACGGACCAGTTCAACAATCCAGACAACAAGAACGGATATCATAAAATGGGCGAGGAGATAGTACGCCACCTGAATAGCTTCGACGCGTTCGTAATGTCGGTGGGAACGGGAGGCTGCTTCTCAGGAAACAGTGAAGTGCTCAAAGATCAATTAAGCAACGTGAAATGTGTGGCGGTGGAACCTGCATCATCGCGACACTTGTCAAAGGGACCACTCGGCGGTCACCGAATTGAAGGAATAGGACCAGGATTCATACCGAAAATAATGAGGATGGATCTTGTTGACAGAATCATACCCGTCACCGATGAAGACGCGTACAGTACTGCCCGTCAGCTCGGAAAAACCGAGGGAGTGTTTGGAGGAATCTCTAGTGGAGCAAACGTGTATGCGGCTCTTCAAATAGCCCGTGAACTCGGTCCCGGACATAGAACCGTAACTGTGATCGTAGACTCCGGTCTAAGATACCTTGCCGGAGACCTATTCCATTAGCTAAGAAACACCGAGGGAAACCGAACGCAAGCTTGTCTCGACAGAGTGAAACTTACAGGCTACGGGCTCGTCCTTGAACCATACGGGCCGAACCACTGTCTTACTTGCGCTCGCGACATTGTCTTCTTGGCTCGGAGAGGCGTTACACAACGCGATTGAATTGCCGGGATTGACAATTCTGAGTCTTGAGACCATCGTTCCGGGAACCTTGGCGGGTCTTCTTTTCGGTCTGTACCTCTTCTTGCCTTCCACGCGGGTCTCTCTTGTGTTGTTGCTTGGCTGGGGTCTTTTGAATCTGGTCGGCGGAGGGATCATCTCGGTGCTCCCATTGAACTTCCTTCCCTTTGCCCCACCACAGACCGTGAGGCACTATCTATCGCATGTATTCTACAGTGTGGCCGAGATTCCGTTAATCCTAATCACGGCAAGGTTGCTTCGACAGTCTATTTCTAGGAGCGACTAGATGGAATCTCGTAGTACCGATGAAGGGGAGGCTTTGTTTTCACTGCGCCAAGCGATGAAGCCACGGTCTATGATGTTCGGTAGAAGAAGGGTTTGAACTTGCATTTGCTCCCACGCCCGAGGCTCAACTTATTACTGCTACGGTAAGAATACGATAGACATATTTAGTGCTTACTGCTATGGTAATGATTGTCAAGGGAGACCCAAATTGGGCTATTATGAATTGTGGAACGTTTTGTCCCAGTGGAAGGAGGAATTCTCCACAAAGGAGTTCGCTTCCACGTTTGCCAGCCCTGACCCCAATAAAGTGTTACATGATATGTCGAAGAAGGGGTTGTTGGAAAAAACTGGTTGGGGGAAGTATCGGGTGATTCCCCAAAAGGAGTACGTGAAGATGAGGGCAGACATACAGACTGCGTATGACATAGTGAAAAAGCCAGGATTACCCTATGCATTTACCGGAGCGGACGCAGTATTCTTCTGGACGAAAGGAGGTTACAACGCAGACAGATTTTTTGGCTTTTACCCTGTCGTCTTGAAAGTCAAACGGGAAGACTTGAGAAGATGGCGAAATTTCTTTGAGTCAGAAAAGAAGAAGTGGGTTGTCCAAGGAAAACCGTCTAAAGAAACGTTGTATGGTATCTTCTACTACTTGCAACCCGTGGGAAAGTTGCCTAAAATTGAGATAAATGGATACAGTGTAGACTCGTTGAACGAGACTATAAAGTTCTGCAAGAACAAAGCATACACGTACGAACCTGCTTTGGAAATGTTGGATGAAATGTACGACTTGGGCATGGGGATCAAATACAGAGAATCCAAGTGATGAAATGGATCTTGTGGCAAGAGAAAACGAAATCCTCAGGCTACTCAACATAGTTTCAAAATCAGGCATAGATTTCATAGTAGTAGGCGGATATGCAGTCAGTGCCCACGCCAAGCACAGGTTTTCGGTAGACTGCGACCTAGTCGCGAAGGCCAGCGATCTAAGATCATTGGGAGTTCTTCTTGAAAAGGAAGGATTCGACAAACGAATAGAAAATGACAAGTTCGATGATACCTACGGTGGTAGATTCATCAGGTACGTCAAGAAGATTAACGAACTACCGGTGAGCATAGACCTGCTGATAAACTCCCTCGTCTGTCGTCAAACGGGCGGATCCTGGAGCTACGATTATGTCTCAGCCAACTCGGTGGATGCTTACGTACCAGGCATTCAAGAATCCGTCAGAGCCAAGATTCCCACGAAGGAATTATTGATGGCTTTCAAGTTACACTCTGGGAGAAGGCCCGATGTGAGAGATGTCGTGATGCTTGGAGAAGAGGCGGATTGGAAGGCTGTCCTCGATCACATGAATAGAGGCTCTCCAAAGGAGCTAAAGAGTAACCTTAAGCGGTTTATTGAAAGTTTGGAGGACAAGAGGTTAATCGATTCCCTCAAAGGAGAGTTTACGCTGCATGGGGATGTTGGTCCAAGGATTCGTCGTTCGACGGAGCAAGTTCAGAAAATATTAGACGAATTGGATGAAAAAACCGAGCATGAATCAAGCTCCCCACGTAATAGGGGTAAACGGCCAAAAGTAATAGCAAGTGGCGGATTCAATAGCGAATTACCATCTTGGCTTTGACAGACCAAAGCGACTGCAGACTTGAACCCTGAGGGTAAGCCCAGAGTTCGATTCTTGCTCTCGATACAAAACCGAGACCAATAGAATCCAACCCTCCGAACCTGGAGGCGAAGCCAGCTGTGGAAAAGGGGGTTGAACTTGCATTTGCTCTCACGCCCGAAGCTCGCCCAGGCGCCAACAATCACACAGATGGGTCCAGAGTCACGAGTCGATGACCTGAATCCCGATCCTAAAGTTACTACACTTCTGACACAGAGGCGCCTCATTCCTGCCCCAGACAAGAGTTTGCGAAGTGGGGAAGAAAATGCTGTTGCCCAGGATGGCCCCCCGTTTCCTGGCAAATTCTAGATAAGCAGAAGCGCGAGGTGGACAGGAACTTCTAGATGTGAGCTTTTCGTGGCAAGAGTGTCCTTCGTGAGTATGAGCCCGGTGGTAGATTTTCCGGCCTTCTGAAAGTCGATTATTGGTTTCGCGTCGTCTGATGATATCCTGTTCTGGTATTTCACTTCCACCGGAAGGTACTTGTTGACGAGGCGAACAGCGAAATCCAGCTGTCTTGAGCTAGGCCCCTTCCAGTAGAAGAGCTGGTCGCTGTAGTCGAACAGGGTCGAAGGATTGTAGCTGAAGAGTAACCTAACAAGGTGGTTTGCTACGACCGATTCCACCAGCTTCGACACTTTCTCTGGTTCCGATAGAAAGTTGAGAGCTTCACGGTAGGGGTCCCTGCCCAGTGCCCATGATCTTAGCGCGTGAAAGATGAACGGATCTTCGAAGTGCGACTTTCTGGGGTCCCTGACATTGGATGCGTCTTTGCTTAAGTCCAGCTTTTGGATGATGTCTATCACGAAACTGTCCTTCAGGAAATCCAGGTAAACACCGGTGGTGTGATGAGACGATACATCAGTTTCCTGCCGGAGACCGTTGAGAGAAATGGCCGTCCCCAGCGCTTCCATGAGTTTCCTAACAACCTGTCTCAGCACGATTTCACGCCCGTTCCATCTGGCGATGTCCCGCAAAACCAGGTTCACATAGTCTTCGTAGAGGTCCTTGGAAATGGAACCGGAGGAAATGTAGCTATCGACTACTTTTGGGACGCCACCTGTGAGTAGGTACTCTTTGAAGAGAGTCTGCACTTCCTTGGAAAGAAGCTTGAGCTCCTCTACTTCCTTCGGCAGCTCTCCCTTCATTATCTGACTCCAGAGAGCATGCCGTCTAGGTCGCTTCAGGAGATCCCAGTCTCGAATCATGGTTTGGATCCTCTCACTCCTAGTGTCCACATACTCTGAAAACTTGGTGGGCAGGAGTATTTTGTCCGGCAGATGATCCTTGAGCTTGCCAACTTCTCCCCTTCGACGGGCAAGAGTCTCGGTAGCTTTGCGCAAGTCGATACTGTGAGACCCAGTCAAGACAAGAGTGCATTTCGTAAGTCTTCCAGCATCGTAGAGGGACTTGACGCCCTTCTGCCAATCTTTCACAGAGGAAATTTCGTCGAGAACAATGTAGAGTCTTGTCGTCTTGTCTATGGGAGCCTCTGCCTTCGTGTCGTCGAGTTTCGGTCCCGAGAGCCAGCCTTTGAACCCGACGCCTCTGTCCTTTGCCACGGTGTCCTTTCGCGAGAAATCCTGATAGGACGTTATTATTCGGACAAGCCGTTCTGGGCCTTCGACTAGATCGCACGGCCAGTAGAATATGTGCCTCGCTTCTACTCCAGATTCTAGCAGGTCCCGAATCTTCAGCTTCATCAGCGTAGTCTTGCCGACTTGTCGAGGACCTCTCAGAACGTAGATTACGTCAAGGTTCCACTCGAAGGTGTCGCCGAGTCTCGGTGTCCATTTGAATTTTGACGCTTCCCAGTCGACTATCAGAGGGTCTTTGTCAATCGCCTTCTTGTTCAGCCACCAGGGGTTATTCTCGACAAAATCTGCTTGGGACAAGCCGTTCTTCCCCTGGCAATTAACTGCCAAGCAATTTATAAAGGCATTGGCAGTGCATTGCCAAGAAGCACTCCTACCCAGGCAACCCCTGAACGAGTGACCGTATAGTGGAATTGTGTTCCAAAAGCAATCAGTGGCCGACCTCCGCCGCCCTGAAGCCTCACTTTCATGAAGTGGAATCCTTTCGTGAAGAAAAGGGTTTGAATTTGCATTTGCTCCCAACGGATGGAACATGAACTAGCAATCAAACCGCAAGAACCGAATAAACCGGTCGAAATTAAGTACAAGCACGACTAACAATGTACTGATAGCTTAAAAGTAAGACGCGTCTTATTCTAGTCGACGAGTATGGATTTAGAGATGACGAGGGTCTCCAGTAAAGGCCAAGTTGTTATTCCGGGACTCATTCGAGAACGGCTGGGACTGACCGGGGGAAGTAGACTCTTGGTCTTTGGGGAAGGTGACATGATCATCTTGAAAAAGATCGGGACTGGGTCTCAGGAGACTGGAGAGACTCTGGCAACTGTCAGGAAGAAGATTCGGGCGCTACGTGTCACCCGTGACGATGTCTCTAGGGAAATTAGGGCGGTTAAGAAGGAGCGGGCTAGACGGGCCCGTTGAAACTACGGATAGTGGTTGACACAAACGTCCTCCTTTCTGGAATATTCTTCGAGAAGGGAAACGAGGCCCAGGTTCTCCAGCTCATCCTAGAAGATAAAGTGGGGTTGCTCGCGAGCCTCGAGACGCTAGAGGAGCTTAGAGAGACCCTCACGCGACCAAAGTTCCATCTCTCGTCCAGCGAGAGCCTCACTATCTTCCAGATAATACTGGGAAAATCTGAGGTTATCCTCAACATCAACGAGGCGGAAGTTAGGTGCCTTGATAGAGATGACCAGAAATTCCTGGACTGCGCCCACACGGGAAGAGCGGACTATATGGTGACGGGCGACCCGGATCTACTGGACATCAGACAGGTGGGACGAACTAGGATACTGAGGGCCGCTCAGCTAATCAGAGATCTGAAGAACCTGTCTCATGATTAGCCGGAGAAACTGGGATTCTGGCCACCTGTTTGTTCAAGCGGACTGATTGCGAGATCTCGGGCCTGAGAGATTACGGGACCGAGCGGAACAGGGTTTGAACTTGCATTTGCTCCCACGCCCGAAGCTCACCCGGGCGCAAACAATCACACAGATGGGTCCAGTGTCACGAGTCGCTAGCCCGGATCGGGATCTAGAGGTACGGCTTGGAAGCACTCTATTCGTCTACGATGGATGTCGACTTGACAAGATCATCGCGTGATGAGGACGCAATCTTCCTCACCTGCAAAGTCCCGGTCGAAGGTGAGTACTCGTTCGCCGACTGACCTCGCGGCCGCAAGGACAAGTCCGTCGATAAGACCGAAACTTCCAAATCCCTTCTTGCGTCGCTCATTCTTGAGCTTAGAGCCTTCCAAACAGATTTCCTCATCGACTGGGATAATGTTGGCTAGATTCTTTACCGCTTCGACTCTCTCTCTAACAGATATTCTGTTCGCAATGCACCAATCCGAGAGTTCGCCGAGCTGAACCACAAGCATGTACAATTCCTCGGCCCCAATGTGTCCTTGTATCAGCTTGAACTCTTTGGAGGTTCTGGAATGCCGCAGAATCTCGATAATGGTGCTGGTATCGACAAGCAACTAGAATCTGTCTCGTTTCTCTCTCGTGAACGGCTTACTTTTTCGGTCCATGCCTGCGATACTTTCGAGGGAGGAATCCCGCGTAGATTTCGGGATCGCCAAAGACACCCTAATCGTATCCCCTTCGCCCGCACCCACTTCGTCCAACAGCTCCTTCGGTATTATCACCGCCATGGAGTTTCCAACTCTCCTGATCTTCCCGGTCAACACACGAGACATAACTCCGTTATTACGTAATAACTATATAAGCATGGCTTCCGAAACACGGTTCTATCGACCCGGCGCGGCGCGGTCTAAAGAACTTCAAGACACCGATCCTTCCGGGTTATAGAATCTATCATAATTTCGTCCGGCCTCATTCAGCGTTGAAACGGCGGGACTCCCGCCGATGCCTGCGGAATTTCTGTCGAGGGTGATAACATGTGGATAACGCTGATCCAAAATGCTACCCAGTTACGAAAACCAGACGATTAGCACGGGAGCGACAAATGTTTCTTCCTGAATGGATTCGGAACCTTCCTGCTCCGAAGGGAAGGTTGCTTATTCCATCCGTAACGTGCGTGATTGGCCGGTGACTCCGAATTGTGGAGCTTGTGGAAAGCTTATCCCTAGGGAAGCAAGGTACAAGCGGGTTGCTTATCGAAGAAGGCTTTTGTGGAAGGATAAGGAAGAACGAGCCTACTGTCTTCGTTGTGTTTCGCGAGCAAAAACATGTAGAGAATGAGAGAGAGGGCATTTTGAGCGTGAAAACTAAGGATACTATCAATAGAAGCATTCCAGCCCTTCGAGCAATCTGGTTTTTATCGTAGAAGAGATGAAGTTGAACATAGGAGTCGAAAAGCCAGGCTAGCACAGTGATCTGAACTTGGACGACACCTCTGGGTCAAGGTCAAAAATAGAGTCAACAGTCCGATTCTATAATCTGTTGAGTGTTGTATTCTTCGTTCTTGCCGTAATCTCTCTCAGCATGCTAACACTCTATCTGATACCCGACTTCATAGTGTTGGCCCTCGGGGCTATGGACATCGGAACAATTCTCAACGCAGTCAGTCGAATGATTTCCCTGCGCAACATACCTGATGCAAATCAACGTCATAGGAAAGCGGCAACTACTGTAAAGTTCTTCCACATCGTAAGCTATGCATGCTTCGGAATTGCCGCAATCGTTTTTGGTATCGCGCTAAATGACTTGGCCACGGACTTTGCGGTCATGGGATTGGAGCTTACAGGTTGCGGAACAATTCTACGAGCCGTGTCTCGTGACATTCAGCTAGAAGGCGTCTAGTTGTTTGGTCGAAACATGGAAACTGAACAACGTGTTCAAACTGTTTCTTCTATCCTTCATCGCAGTCTTTCTATTCCTAATATTCGTTCTGAATAATATCCTGGCTTCCCGATACTTACTCATCGTTCTTACCGTTGGAACACTCACCTATCTTGTCATTAGTGTTCGAGTTACCCGAGCCACAGGTAGTTCCACTATCCCTGAACCTCGACCATTTTTTACCCGTAGCCATCTCCTTGCGATAGTCCTAGTCATCTCCCTGTTTGTCTCATCCTATTTCATAGTTCGTACCATCACGGCCCCGTCAGCCTTTCAACTGGTGAAATTCCAATACTTGGTTCTTCCAAACGGTACAGCTTTCTCAATGCGCCCGTTGCAACCGGGTAATGAGTGCGCGTGGTTGGAAAGCATGAACATCACGACACAGCAAAGAGCCAAGCAACAGGGAGTGCCTGACTGCGATTTCGTGTCGTGGTATCACCGAACTAGTCCCCCTACACTGTTCCTTGAGTTTCAGAACTTCACGGAATATGCCTACAATCTCAACAGCACGACGGTTAGAACTAGCGGATCAGAACTTCTCTGCTTCTCTCTATCCTCTCAAAGTTTTCAGTGCTGGGTGCCACCTGCAACAGTCTCTCACCTAAAATGAGACAGCTATTCGAAGGCTACACTCAGTCTCGGAAACGTGTAACGCATTACGCGGTATTCAGGATATCACTTCAACATGGACAATAGTGGTTACTGTCTCTCCATACTGCTCTGTCTTCTGGACGATGAGGTGGTATGTTCCACTTTGCTGGACACCAACATTGAAACCAGCTTGAGTTATGTTCGTAACCTGCTTTCGGACGAGATAGGTTGTTGCCACCGAATTCTGCTGGTACCAGAATGTTACATAAACATCATATTGGGCGGTGCTGACAGCGATGTTGACATTTCTGTTTCCGAGGACAAAGAGATCAAACTGCCACTGATGACTCTCTTTCACTGTCTGAGTATCGGCTACTAGAACCCGTGGAATGTACTGATCGTAAACATACGCTGAAACCGCCGAAACTATGACAGCAGCCAGGAAGATCGCGAGTGTCAGTTTGTATTTTTTCTTCTTGTATTTTTTCTTCAATGACTGGTCAAATCGATGGGCTGTGACCTATTCAAGCGGAACCGAGTTATAGCTATCACCCCTAGTCCATGCAATCGGACAGTTGTTCGACAAACCGAACACGACTGATAGCATGATTGGTTATAGGAGTATCCAAGGGTACCATTAGAAGCAACATTCAAGCTTACTATTATCTGGAATACTCACGATGAAAAAAGCCAAAGCAAGTCCCACTAACAGAAGTACTTTGGTAGGGTTACGCCAGACTTTGGAAAGGTTCATTCCACACTAAGAATGTAGGGCAATGATAACGGGGCTAGGTTTACTGCTGGCTAAACTTCCGTATTGGAAGGAGTGCGAAAGGAAGAAACGAAAACGTCGTGATCGTCGCCTCTGCCTGGTTACTCTTGTCAAGGTGTTTGAAATTCGGAAGGGCCTTTGCGTCTCACGATGGACTTTGCATAGCAATGCTATGATGAGACTGTGGCCAGCAAAGTAGTCACTTAGGACTAGTTGACGGTTCGAGTCTATCCGACGGAGTTAACAGCCAAAAAACGTCCGACGATAACTACCAAAGCCCTCGACGATTCCCCTCTACTGAGTAGTTCCACTGTAGATTCTGGGTTGGTTCTTGCGGCCATCCGGCTGGGATTGAGGGGTTTGAACTTGCATTTGCTGCCACGCCCGAGGCTACACATTGCAAACGACTGATGGAAAAGATTGGCCGACTTCAAGACACTATCTGTTCTCTTGGAGGCTTAGAAGACGTGCAACAGCATGCCCTCTCGAGTCGAAAGGACGGCTGCTAACATGTCCTCGTCTATATCGACCCATAGTTCTTTGCCGGTGAGATCATGTTTCGTAGCTGCCTGTCATCTTACATCACGAGTAGTTTCACGGTAATTATTCGGATAGGTCTACTCCTTTTCATTAACGCACGCATCTGTTACTCTTCATGGAGAATATTGATGACTTCTCTATCAAGGGACGCTCGAACATCCAGATTCCAAGGGCATATTCTCGCCTTTTCCCGAGTCAACCGAACCAATGGGCTTAGCTAACCGAATTGAAACAGATGGAAACCAGATGAAGAGACGGAGCAGCCTAAGTAGCGGCCTTTCCGCCCTCCTTCTCGCCACAGCTATGATAGGCCCGAGCATTAGTATTCCGATCCGGAACACTCCTGCAGAACATTTCCTCGCAATGATGACGACGTTTCCGACGAATCCCTTCTACAATCCCAGCTACGGCTACTCCAACTTCTACTACACCATGCGAGGTGCGTCTGGGACAGATCAGGTTCCCATTGCAGTCTACTCAAACACTGTCAGCGGAAACCTGATCTGTGGAAAATCCTGCCCTGATAACACGCTCTATAACGCGGCCCAAGGAACCCTTTACATCCCGATTGGGCTCGCTTCAGATCACGTCGCCTACAACGATTGCGTCTCGGTAATCTGCGGCATAAACCTCGCAAACTGGAGCTACAAACTACCCGCAGGGATACCTGACTACTGCAGCGGCCAGCCCACGAGTCTCCCGGGCCTTGACAACTCCGACCGGTGCTATGATGTTAGAGGGTTCGACCTTCAAGGCGGGATCACTGGAGCAAATGGGGGAATCCTTCTGACCTCCGATAATCCAGCCGGAGATCCTACCTGCACAAACTACAACGGCAGCACCCCCGATAAGGGAAATGTTCCCTCCAATAGTTGCTGGGCAGCAGATTATGCCGTGGTGCAGTCAGCCCAGACCGTCAACCCGCCCTGCATCTCTGGAGTAACTGCCTGCATATCCAGTTCATCTGTAACCGCGACGAGTAACACAACAGTAGTCAACCCAATCATCAACGGGAAACGGTACAACGGAACCTTCGTACAGCTTGGAACACAAATCACCCAGAAGACGTGGTACATTTATCGCGAGATTACGAGTCTAGCCATCCAGATCGTACCGTCCACAATAACCCTGCTCTGTACGAAAACAAATACAGGTGTCGCCAACGTCTGCACCGGCTCGAACGCTAACGTTTGCGGACCCTTCGCTATGGGCAAATGCGACCCCATGCCCTCACTGATCAATGCGCTCCCCACGTTTCAGAAAGAAATCAACAGTGCCTCTCTTCTCACCAATACACGAATCAGCTTCGGCCTCAACGTGATTGGTTTCGGCGGGCTTTCGTGCAGCCAGGAGGACCTTTCCTCAGGCGACTGTTGGTATGGAATAGTCGGAGCCTGGGTCGGAGGACAAGGCGTACAAACAGCAGGCTGCACAGGAAGCAACTCATGCAGTTTCGGCGCCACCGGCCAACCACACGCTCAGCTTCCAATCTTTCAAGACGCTCAGTTAACGCAGCCAGCAACCATTCCGCCTGTCGACCAACTCGTCAATCTCGCACAGCTAACGAATCAGACGATGTCAACAGTCATCGCGGCGAACACCCATTCCCAAGTTTTCACGTACGTGGACACTCAAAATCTTGGGGTGCAATACGCTTCGACCCCGACCAGTTGCGCTCTGAGTAACTTGAATCAATGCTTCAACACTCCTCCGCCGGTGATAGTGAACATACCGATAGTCTACGACATCATAGGCTCACAGAGCCTAGCAAACTGGCTGTACAAATATCCAGGAATACCGCCGAACGGTGGGACGACATCAGGGTTCGTATCCGGCCAAGTAATCGACGCCTCAAGCAAAAATCTCTTCGGGCAGTATTCTCCCATAGTCGGAGCTTGCATCGGAGTCGGAGGACCATGCTCCGGACAGCCAGCTCAAATTCAACAATCGACAGATACCAACGGACGATTTACTCTCAGCAATATCCCGCCGGGAACTTACACGATCTGGGCTACATATCCTGGATACTTCAACCTCTTCCGAACAAATGTCATAGTTTCGGTCGGAGCTACGACTGACGTTAGTTTTGCAATGTCACCCGTCAGCGCTCCAGGATTGTTGTGCCTGATTCCACCAATAGCTAACCCACTACCGTTCCAGCCCCCCATGTTCGGCGGACTTTGCATCCCATCCTGGACTGTATGGGTCGGCGGCGGCGTAGTCGCCGGGCTATCCCTCGTCTTCGCCTGGAGCCATACAGCACCCGCCAGAGCAACAGCTGGAATCATTAGATTAGGCGCTAGAAAGCGCGCACCGTGAGGAAAAGGAGGAGAAATAATTGGGAACGAACCGAGATTTTGACGCGATAACCTTCGATTGCTACGGGACCCTTATCGACTGGGAGACAGGAATCCATGCAGCCTTCAGGGAATCGCTCAAGGATCTCGGATTGAGCCGTTCTGAAGAATCCAGACTGTTCGACCGCTACCTAGAGGAAGAAAAGCGGATCGAAGCTCAGAAGCCTTACAGGCCATATCGAAAAGTCCTTGCTGAGGCCTTCAACGCAGCGGCCCGAAGCTTCGGAAAGACGGTTCCGGAAGAAGCATCTCATCTTCTTGCAGTACAGCTGCCCACATGGCGTCCTTTTCCAGACACGAACCCTGCGCTCGAAAAGCTGGCAAGAAACTACCAGTTAGGAATATTGTCTAATGTTGACGACGATCTTCTGGAAAGCACATTGAAACACCTCAGAGTCCCATTCGACATACTCCTCACCGCAGAACGAGTGAGATCGTACAAGCCCGCGACGGCGCATTTTGAACAAGCGCGGAAGGTTATCGGGGTCGATAAGGGCTGGCTTCATGTCGCCGCAAGTCTCTACCACGACATCGAGCCTGCCTCAAAGCTTCAAATCAAGACCGCATGGGTCAACAGAAAGAGTTCGCTTGAAGGCCAGAAATACTCAGGTGTCTTGCTAAAGGAAGTCAAGGACCTGACACAGCTTGCAGAATGGCTCGAATCTTAGGCCCCGGGCAGCGGACCGCAGAGGCGTCTTGTTTGCCTGCCGAGGTTACAGATCTGCTGAAACATCGACTTAGATCTAGTTCCATGTCGCGAAGTCTGTTATAGTCCCTCAGCACCTTCAGTACGCTGGCTTCCTCTGCCTTCAGAGAGCAATCCTTCCTAACTGAACAAATCGCGAGGGTTTTATCAGCAGTAATCCCAGAATACCCCTTCATGAAGAGCACGCCTTTGAAATGGGAAACCCATTGCCACACGGTGTACAGCAACAAGCATCTCCGAAGGTTCGATGCCCTAAACAGTCCTAGAGAAATGATAGAGGCAGCCATTAGGAAGGGGCTGCACGGAATGATCATAACGGACCACGACACGGTCAAGGGGGGACTTGTTGGGAAAGAAGTCGCCAACTACTACAGAGACTTCAAGGTTATCCCCGGCGCAGAGATAACAAGCCGTGCTGGACACATTCTAGCAATAGGCATCGATAAGAACGTTCAGAAAGGTCTGGGTGTCGAGGAGACCGTTGAACTGATTCATGATCTTGGAGGAGTCGCGGTAGCTTCCCACCCCTTTTCAAGCCGTGTGAGACCCTCGGTAGGCGAGTCTTGTCTAAAAGCGGATGGCGCGGAGGTGTTCAACGCAACAAACAGAGGCTTAGATAATTCTAGAGCGATGTCTCTTGCCAAAATGCACGGTCTTCCCGGGACGGCGGGGAGCGATGCTCACTGGGCCAGAACTGTGGGAACCGCTGGAATTATCTGCGACGACCCCGTTGAGAATATTCTGAACGGAAGAGTTGAGCTGTTTGGAACATATGTCAGCACGTGGGACATGAGAGCGTTCAATTTTCGACAAATGGCATCCATGATACCGAACAGGGCGCTCTGGAAATAGTCACGGAAGGCTTCTAGCGGCTCTTTGCCGCCGGCTCAACCGGTTCGTCACCAGGATAGGCTCTTGATAGAGTTCCCTGGCAATTGTCGATAATCATTCTAGGAGTCTTGAGAATTTGGGCATGGTCCTCCGCGTTCTTGTCCAAATCCGAAGCGACTCTATGCCAGTGATCCGGGACGGTAGCGTATACGGGTTCGAATATGGCCCACTTGTCCGTGTAGGAGAAGAACTTGGAACCCGCCTTCATCAATAGCAGGTAAGCCTCTCCGATCGACCCTTCGTCGAGAGTCTTGACGTGATCCTTATGGAATAGCATCAATCGTTCTCTGTGGCCTTTCATCGTCTTTGTCCGCGCTAGTTTCCACCTCTGAAACTCGGCCAATACTTCTCCTTGAGAGATCCGACAAAGAGGACAGAACCCGACAGCTTGAGTGCTCCCAGCAATCGTGGCGCCAGAAATAGAGTGTTTGTCCCAAGACAATGCTAGGATCTCCAACAAAATAACTCGAACGTCCACGCCAGATTAGAATATTGTCCTCAGCCTAGATAATTCTACATATTTAGATTACTGCCGATACCAAAGAGACAGCTGTCCCGCGACTCCTTATAGGAGTCCATTTCTGAAAGACGAATCGAGCCGTGAGCGTGAGGACTAGGACATAACGATGCGAGGCTAGCTCAAGGGAAAACCGATGTCACACAAACTGCGAACTGAGATACTTCTGGTTTCCCAAACCGTCATCATATCCTTACTTCTGTATTGGATGTTTCTCGAAACCCAGTCCAACTCTTTCTTGAAATCCTGGCTATCCCAGAATTTCCCCCTCGGCCTCGTCCTACTCAACCCGTGGGTTGTAGCCGCAGCGATCGCGGAGCTAGCTCTAGTCACCGGATTCTGGATCATTCGACTGGAGAGCGAAGGGCGCACTCCAAGAGTGCGAACCCGACAACGGGCCGATTTGAAACAAGAACCGCAATACAAGGCCCGCCTGGCCAGCGAGAATGACCTCGCGCTTCCAAGCTCGAAACCCTTCTACGAAACGACCGAGGTGCCTATCTTGATCCTAACACTCGCCCTTGCAACACAGGCTGTCTCTCTCTGGTTTGTCACAGCCGCAACTTTCCGAATTACAAGCTTCACAGCGGACTCGTTCTTCTACTATTCCAATCTACCGTTCACGTATTGGTGGGGCCTCGGGGCCACACTAGCCCTGCTTTTCACTCGTTCCGTCTTCCGCGGACGAGGACAAACCGTTCTGGATATTTCGGCGTTATTCCTGCTTTCCTTCTATCTTATTGGGCTCCCATCTTTTGTCTATCAAGACCCGAGGTTCCTCGACGCTTACTATCACACCGGAAACTCGCTTAACCTTCTCAACTATCAGGCCTGGCTGAACTCTCCCAGCTGGTATGGTCACCAGTTTCCGGGTGTATTCTTGTTCGTCGGGCAATTGATTTCGATTGCGGGAATAGATCCGTTCCAACTCATGAGATTCTACCCCCTTGGCCTATCACTAGTGATCGTGTTTATGGTATACGTCATCACTAAGATGTTCAGCTCGCAATTCGCATCAATAGCCTCAGCTACGTTTCTAGGAGGAATGTGGTTCCAGTTTCATATCTCGCCCCAGAGCTTGGAGCTGATTCTGTATCTAGGGCTCATATTCTTGGTTCTGAAAATAATTGAGGACGCGCCGCGGAGAAAGCTCTGGACCATGACCGGACTGGCATCAATTCCTACTTTTGTCGGGAGCCACCCCGAGACGCCTCTTGCTTTCACGCTCGGCCTCGCCGGCTTTCTGATATTGTCTCTGTTGAAATCGAAGAAAACCTTCCAACAACAAAGCCTGAGATCAGTGCTGCCCTTCAGCGCTCTCATCTGCTGGGTCTTGGTCTGGTGGTTTGTCGTCGCGGTTGATGCTCTGAACCTTGTCCAGACTACAATTCTAGCAAAGGCCGTGCTAACACTGTCCCAGCTACCGATCGGCATCAAGACGCAAGCATCTCTTCCCTTGACACCGTCGTTCAGCTACGGGGTCACGGTCCTAGTAGAGCAAGTAGTCTCCGTCGTGGTCTGGGCAGCAGGGCTCTCCTACTTCCTATTTCTGCGAAAACTCCAGCCTAGAGAACTATTCCTCGGGGGTCTCTTTCTAGCCGGGGTGTCGACAATACCCATCGCGGTCTTTGGTCGAACCGATGTTCTCCAGAGAAGCTACTTGTTCGCCCTCGTTCCGTTCGTGATTCTAACTGCTTGGCTGCTTGAGCGAAGATCGGTGCTCACTTTTCGAGGCAGGGATCTTTTCCGATTATTTAGAACTGGGTTCATCATAATGATGGTTCTCTTCGCGGTCCTCATACCAGTAGCGCGGTACGGAATCGACCCGTTCCACTACATACCCGGCTCCTCGCTCTACGCTGCAAATGTCGCTGCTGGGCTACAACAACATTCCATTCTGTTCCTTGAGCCAGATGAGGACGGTTGGCGGTTCTATGCAGGTCTCGAAGGCGCCATTAGCCAGCCAAAACTGGAACAGAGCAATATCGCCGGCCAACCTGGCGGTTTTGTAAAACCGAACAGTGACGCCACGCTTCCAGGTTTCAACTTGACCTATTCGAACGCTGATAGCACCGCAGCGTACATTGTGCTTCCTAGCTATTGGCAGAACCTCTACAGCTTAAGGTTCGGACACAACTCGACTTTTTACTACGCAGTTAGAAATGACTTTACGGCTAACGTTACGCAGAACTTCAACCTAGTCTACTCGACGGGAACCGACGAGATCTATGCTAATCCGGGTTTAGGATGAAGCGCAGAGTTAGGCGGCGTTAAACCAGATCTGAAGCCAATTGCCAATCCTAGAACCGGGTCCCTCATACCCGTAGAGGAAGGAATTAGCCGCTAGGTCGTAAGTCCATAGTTCGAAGAAGAATCTGAATTTCAATCCCTTAGCAGCACCGACAGGTGGGGACACTTGCTGGCCATTAACGGTCATGCCGAGGACTACCAACCCTCCAGCCTGATTTTCGGAATTGATGCTCCAGGTGAAATTGATGGAGGCGGTTTGGCCACTCGGAATGAACCTTGAAGCGTTTCCTATCTGAGGTGTATCGCTTGCAGGCGCTGTGGCATTGGGAGTCTTACTAGTACTGTTTCCCAAGCGATAGACGATACCGACGTACTGGATCGAGCCCATCTGGTTCGTCACTTCAAAGTGCCAAGTCAGAACCTTGTGCGCGGTAACGTTCATTCCGACTCCTGAGAAGTAGTTGGATAGAGTTTCACTCGACGAGAAGACTCCCCATGCAATAAACGGTTGAGCGGGCGCCTTACTGAGAGCGTAATAGGCGACTGAACTGTAGATCAGACTGAAGCTTGCTAATAACACGACAAACGTAAGGATCCTTCGCCGCACTCTCGTGGTCCTCACTCTAGGCGTAATCTGCGCAATCTTATCTTGCGAACGAAGCTCTTGACGCGATGAAGTTCAATCACCAGCAGAGTGGAACCTAGGCCAGTTGCCAAGGCAAGCGAGTAAACGCCTAGTCGGCTCAGAAGCGTCTGGGTCCGGGCGGCGCTGGCTACACTCAGAGCCTCAACCGATGTAGTAGTGGACAGGTTAAGAGATAGACTCGCGTAAATGCCGGACCCAGTCTTGTTTGTCGGGAGCAGTTCAATCGCACTTTGCTCAAAAGATAGGGCAAGGTTCAGACTGCTTGCAAGTTGGGAAACAGCCGCGGCAGAGGCACCATCCAGATCCGCCTGTTGCACAATCTGGAAGGCCTGAACGATCTTGTTCTGTGCGATATCGACGGGGGTTGACTGGGCTGACGCCTTGTCCGTTGTACCTGAAAGTGAAGAAAGGAGAATGAAGAGAATCCCCAGAAGGGCCAAATGACGGAAGCGCATATCTGGGTCTCGAGTCTGACGGGAAGGGTTAGGCTTTAGGATTTGCCCGCTCTAACGAAGGAAGCCGTCTTGACTGTTGTTGGAAAGCGCCATCCTTCAACATTGGCTGACCTCAAAAAATGCCTCGAAGACGAGATGATCAAGGTCAGCGATGAGGAGCTTCTGCCCTTGATCAGGCAAATGCAATCCAGAGGAGAGATCACCGTGTACCTTCCAGCGAGGGCTAGCACGTTCGAGGAATATCTTACCTCCTATTGGAACACTTGGTGGGTATATCTGGCTGTAAGCGTCGCGGTTTCGGAATCGTTTCTCGTCTTTTTGGAATCACAGACCGGACCACTATTGTTTCTAAGAGTGGTGTTCGGGATCGGCTTATTGGGCCTCGTTCCAGGATATTTGACAGTCCGGATAATCTTTCCGGGTGGACAAATCAACGTTCTCGAGCAGCTCGTTCTCAGCGTTTTTCTTAGCGTCCTAGTCTCCATCACAATTGGCGTAGTGCTAGGGATAGGCCCATTTTTTCTTCCGTCCTACAACGCCCTCCTAGTGAGCCTCTATGTCTTGGCCGCTGCGCCCGTAGCGGCTTACCGTTCCCATCGTTTTTCCGCGGGAACCCAAAGTCCCCTCAAGTAGATGAGGAAGAAACCCGCGCCTATCTCTTCTGGGTTAGCGGGAGGATGGCGCTCCTTAAGACGAGTTACGCTGTTGCTTCTACTGTGACCGGGACTCTCGTTCCGGAGATTTGTTCCCAGTTCACCTGCGGCCCTCCAAAGGCAAGCTTGAACAAGCTTGCCATCAACAGTAGCTGGAAGGCTAAGAAGGCGATTGCACCCAGCACCCATGGCCCTGATCCTCGTGGACTCTTAACCTCGATGCCCTCGTATCGATTGACCAAGAAATAGGTGACCAGGAGCAGAGGAATGGAAAGTACTACCGTTGTCAGGAGGGCAATCGCCGCAGAAACAGGCGCAATGACGGCCAAGCCGAGGAAGGAGACGAGCGCGATTGTCAATAGAACCGGTGAGACTACGTGAACGAAAAATTCGAATGGAAAGACAACCGTGCCGTATTTGCCAAGGTTCCTCCTAAACAGCACACTAGAGTTTTGCAGCAGCGCGTGTTGGTTATTCATTCCTCTTCTGAACTTATGCCTCAGCTTGGGTCCGAGCTTGTCTGCCTCTGTCTCGAAGAACGGAACGTTTGAAGCATAGGCAGCCTTGAATCCTTTCCTTCTCACCGTAACAGTGAGTTCTACGTCATCACACACGGTCCCGGGACGCAGCGGCTCTAAGAGTTCCGTCTTGTATGCGGAAAGTTCGCTCTCGCACATAAACGGTGTATCAACACTTGCCTCAGCTAACCTGACAGCCGTGTAGATTCGCCTGTAGCCAATTTCTAGATTTGCCAGAAAAGACATTGCTCCAACTGGAATCTCAACTCCTGAAACGGCACCGATCTCTGGCCTATCAATATTCTCGACAAGTCTTGACACGGAGTCAGACGGGAATGTGACGTCGGCATCTGTTAGGATCAGTATTTCTGACCTAACTGTTCGCATTGCCTCGTTTATCGCCTCGCTCTTTCCTCGTCTGATCGGCTGTTCGATCAGAACTAGGTTGACTTGACTCGCATGTTCTTGAGCAAATCTATTGACAATGCTTCGTGTTTCGTCCGTAGAAGCGCTATCGACCACGATCACTTCAAGGTTTTCACTAGGATAATCGATCTGGAGGACATTATCGAGCTTTCGTTGGATGATTGAAGCCTCGTTGTATGTGGGAATCACCAAGGAGACCGTAGGATTTGTTCGGCGCTGACCTCTAGGTGACGGCGTCGCAGTGCTCCCGAATAGTATCGCGAGCCCCAGAGTGTAGATAACGAGCATTGCAAATGCAGTCGTGTAGTAGACAGTCCCAAGGATAGAAACGAGGAAGCTCATCGCGCCGCCACGAGCTATTTCTCCGAGCCTTTCGATAATTCAATTACACTCGGACCCGCCAACTTCTCGACCTTGAAGCCTTCAATCCCGTATCCTGTCACAAACTCGAGCTCAAGCATATCTGCTCCCTCCTGACCGTTGGCTTGTTGCAAACTCGCCTTTCCCTCCGTTATCCTAATCTGTGACTGTTCTCGGCTTGTCCACCAGTCGGCCAATTCGCCGAGACTCAGAATATCGCAGCTGGAGTCGGAACGGAACGACTTGAGGAGACGATGATACTCTGCCTGCCCGCCTTCTAGCCCGAATTCGTAGTCAGGGTGAGTGAGCAGCACGCAGACCCCTCCCACTCCCTTCACCCATTTAGAAACATCAATCAGTCGATCGACTGCCTGGGCGATGCCCAACTCCCCTATTCTAATGAGCTGATGGTCCTGAGGAAGCGACACTGGAACCTCAACAATTCCCGAAATGCGGAATGGAAAGATCGTTCCGACACCATGAGGTTTCAGAGACGTTGGCGATAGCGCCTCCCAACTAGGGACTGACGAGTCGAATCGGTAGCCGGCCTTTCCAACTGCATCCAGGATCTCTCGACTGTGCTGCAAGAGTGGGGATCTGAACCCTCGGACCCTACCCCTAGCGAGAAGTTCAAGCCTTTCCCTGCACTGAATCAGCCTCTCTACCTTGTCCTTGTATCTTGCGAAGAGCAGCCGGCCGTCGTGCTTCGTATCATGTGCTCCAACCTCCCCCGTCTTTGCGAGATATGTCAATAGCTGGGAAGATAGTGGGTAACGCTCGCTGGGAATATTCCAAGTTGAGCGAATATCGAGTTCTTTCTCTACTTCGACGAGCCTGCTCGCACCGTCCTCTAGGCCGACCTGGGTTTCAACATCGTGGCTGACTGCGAGGACATGAGTCCTTCCTTTCCTCCAGAAGCCTATCCGCGGAATCGCCTTTCCAGAGGCGATCACAAGGCTGGCGAGGAAGATGGTTCTGAGACACTCGACGGGTCCAAGCATCTCCTCCCTGAACTGGGCAATGTTTTTTCTTGCCTTGAAAACTCGATTCCTTATGAAAGAGGGAATCTTGTCGTACGAGAAAGGCATCATCGCGAGGAGCCGGAATTTCCAACTTGGATTCTCGTCCAATCTGCCATAGATCAATCTGTAATACTCTGACACAAGGTCCGTTGAGAGAAGATGGACATTTGTTCCGAGAATTTGGTGGAGGATCGTTGTACTCCCGTCTCTCAATACAGGCTTAAGACGTGATCCTGAAAACTGGTTTAGAACCGTTTTCAGAGAGACGAAAGTGCCGGATGAGACGGGCAAGCGAAGTAATGCTTCTTCTTTGAAGATTTCGAGGCCGAATCGTCGCGCGACACTCTTGGCCTCCTCGGTTCCAACTGGGGAAATAATTACGGGACGACCTTCCGGGGAGACCGCGCTGTCCGCGAGTCCAGCTGTGAGGAATAACTGACCTCGATCCTGAACTTGCTCAAGAGTGTATGGGACCTTCCAGAAATCAGCGTATTCTTGCAGAATGGCCAAGTTTTGCGGATCCCTTGAGCCAAGAGCAATTGGAGAAGTTAGTGTTTCTGTCAACTCTATTTCTTGACTCTGAGTCTTAGCAGAAGCAGTGGCCCCACAATTTGCCACCAGTCCTTCGATGGTGAGATGTGAGAGTATTTCCTGTTTTTCATTGCAGAGTAGTCCTTGGAAACTGGCCTCTCGGTAAATTTGTAGCCGAGTGTGAGGACTTTGTAGTGAAGGTAGTATTCTAGCTCATATCTGTCCAGCCAGCTCTGCCACAGGTTGATGCGCGAATCCTCCACAATCGAGGCTTTGTAGGCTCTGAAACCATTCGTAACCTCGGTGCATCGGACTCCTGTCATAAACGACCAGACGTAAGGAAATACCCGGGTGAAGATACTCCTCAGAAAGGGATTCTTTTCTCGGCGGCCGCCTGGGAGAAACCGGGAACCCTGAACGTAATCGTACCCTTCTTCTATGATGGGAGTTGTCAGCCTAGGAATTTCGCGTGGGTCATCTTTGCCGTTTCCCGCCATTATGACGATGAGCTCAAATCCATTTTCGAGCGCGTACTTGTAACCCTGGCGTATGGCATAACCAATTCCTTTCCGGACAGGGTTCTCGATGGTCGTAACGGGAACTCTAATTTGTCTTCTGGCCTCTTCGATCGTGCCTAACGTGACGACTCCTGGTTTGTCTGCTACGATGCATATCTCATCGACATAGCCGGGCGCGAATCTCTCGAGAACGGCTCCAATGGTGTCTGATTCCCCGTATACCGGAATGATTGCTATAGACTTCAAGGCCGCGTTGACCCTTTGGTGGTACGTGCTCTTGCTAATGCGACCCTGGGGGAAATGGTCGCGCTCACAACTCGCGCAGGGTTGCCGAAGGCAATGGCGTTGTCTGGTATGTCCCTAGTTACAACGGAGCCGGAACCGATGAGAGCATTTTCTCCAATAGTCACTCCGGGGTTGATTACGCTTCGCGCCCCTATCGATGCGAACTTCTTTACGCGGGTTTGGAGAAGCTTCCATTCGCCATGGGCCCTGGGATATTTGTCGTTGGTGAATGTCACGCTGGGTCCGATGAAGACATCGTCCTCAATGGTCACTCCCGTAGGGATGAAAACGAATGGCCTGATCTTGCAGTTGTCGCCTATCGTGACCCCCTCTTCAACGTAGACGAACGCGTCTATCTTGGTGTTCTTTCCAATCTTGCCCCCGTAGAGGTTTACTTGATCATATACTCGTGAGAACCGTCCGATTTTCGTCTTCTTGATAATCGAGTATTTTGGGCGTCTCCTCACTTTGCAGGAATCTCCTCGGCGAGGGGCACCTCTACTCGCACGGTTCGCTCTTGACGAAGAGATTCGCGTGCGGCCTCTAAAACACTGACGACCCGGGCTCCGAGAACCCCATCTGAGAGGTTGGCAAAGGGCTTGGAGTCCAGGCTGTTTGAAATGCAGTCGACGAAGTGTGTGACCTCCTCTCTAAGCGTATTGCTGGGGGTGATGGAAATCTGGGTACTGCTTGAACCGTGAAGGACCCCCTTTTGCTCCGAGCAGTCTAGGTATGCCATGCCCTTGCTTCCGACTACTGTGACATCTCTGCGCTTTTCCCTGTCGAGCCAGCTTACTTCTACTTGGGCAGCTAGGCCATTTGGGTGCTCCGCAGTGATGAAAGCCACTTCCTCGTTCTCTTTTGTTCTGTACCCTTTTCCTCTACAGGTGATCTTGTTCGGCCACATGTCTAGGAGATAGTTGCAAATGTCGAAGGGGTGAGGAGCTAGATCTGTGATAACTTCTCGGTATCCTTGTGGAGGTAGAAAACCTGTCCATCCGAATCGGACATAGTAAAGCTCCCCTAGGACTCCTGTGTTCATGGCTTGTCGGAGTTCTCTTACCCCGTTATTGAATCTGTGAATATGTCCCACGCAAAGCACTCTCTTGCTCTCACGCGCGATTTCGACGAGTTGGTAGGCTTCCTTTGAATTGAGGGTGAGAGGCTTCTCTACCAGCACGTTCTTTCCGTGCCTGAGAAATCTTGAAGCGACCTCAAAGTGTGTAGCGTTCGGCGTGCAAATGTGCACTCCCGACAGATCTGGATCAGTTAGTAGTCCTTGGTAGTCTACACGATAGTCTTGGGATCCAAATTCCTGTCTGCATTGAGCGAGCATTGTTGGCGAGTTGTCGACGACAGCGTGAAGCTGGACTCGTCCAGTAGTTCGGCCCACGTCAAGGATTTCCCGGATGACCTTTTTTCCCCAGTAACCTCCGCCTATGACGGCAATTCGGACCGGATTCGTAGCACTCACCCTCTTCCTTGTTTATTTGGATATGGCTGGATCTCTCACTAGTCGGGCGACGGTCCGGACTTCCTCCTCGGTGATTGCCGGGTGAATCGGTAGACTCAGTACGCGTCCCGCAAGCCTCTCCGCTTGGGGGAATGTTCCCTCTGAGTATCTGTATCTTGTCCGGTAAGGCGTTTGAAGGTGAATCGGTATGGGGTAGTGAATGGCCGCTTCCACTCCGTTCTTCTCAAGGTGCAAGGCAAGTTGATCTCGGTGGTTGCTTCGAACTACGAACAGGTGATACACGGAGGTTGTGCCTGGCGTGTCTGCAGGCGGTAATTCGACACTGGCCGTACCCTCCAGCTCTGTTCTGTACAAGTTCGCTATTCTTCTTCGAGCTTCGTTCCACTTGTCTAGCCTTCTCAACTGGACCCTCCCTATCGCCGCGTTTACGGTGTTGAGCCTCGAGGTGTAGCCAATCCGTTGCATTGTATATTTTGACGCTCGACCGCAGTCTCTGAAGCTGCGAGCTGCATCAGCGACTTTTTCGTCGTTGGTTACAATCATACCGCCGTCCCCGCACACGGTCATGTTTTTGCTGGTGTAGAAGGAGAAACAACCCACATGTCCTATAGAGCCAACTCGTCGTCCATTATACTCTGCCCCGTGAGCTTGACAGTCGTCTTCAATGATGCTGATCCCCTTGTCCTCCGCGAGGTCTCGAAACTCGTCCATTCTTGCCGGGTGTCCATACAAGTGGACTGGAATAATCGCACGAGTGTCTGGAGCGAGTCTTGCCTCTACCTTCTGTGGGTCAAGGTTAAAACCATCATTCTCTACGTCAGCAAATCTGGGTTGGGCACCAGCATGAATTACGGCATTAGACGTCGCGAAGAACGAGAAGGGAGTTGTTATGACTTCATCGCTTTCCTGGATTCCCATCGACTGCAAGGCGATTTGTAGCGCGGCGGTGCCAGAGGCTGTTGAGACTGCGTGTCGAACGCCACAGTAACGTGCAAATTCTTCTTCGAACTTGTAGACACTCTCTCCCATGACCAGTTTTTCATTTTGCAGAGAGAGAAGAGCGGCCTGAAGCATCTCTTGGTCTACGATTGGCCTCATAAGTGGAATCTTGAATCCGTGCTTGACCTGCATTACAGTATCAGCCCCACCGACGGGATCTTTTGTGAGGACTGTTTCCTTGCTCGTCCTTCAGTCACCTTAGCGATGAGACCTGGGGTTCGCGAGTTTTAACCCTTCCTAGATAAAATCGTCACTTTCAATCGCTTTAATGACAAAGAAATCCGAAGATATCGTATTGGTCTACAAACCAAACGAGACTGGAATTGGATAAATACCGCGCGACCAGAATTTCTACTTCGAGACTGTTACTCGGAAGCACAGGAGAAAAGTGAGGAACCAAGATGAATCCAGTATTTTTCCTCAAAGGCATGACCATTATCCTTGTTCCAGACAACTGTGGGAAACAAATTTGTGAAAATAGGGCCGTCGTCAGGAAAACATTCAATTCTATTCGGTGGATTTAGGGGCTATCTCATGAAACTGAATTTTCTTGAAGAAATAGGTGGCGTAAAAACTGCTCGAAGGGAAGCAGAATCCCTTCTCCTCGCAACCGCATTGCTGAGAAACGACAAGCTCATGCTGAAAGACGGGGAGAGCATGCTGAAACTGGCGAAGAAGAACAAAGTCCTCTTGCGAGCCGCTGGCGTGATTGGTCTCCCCCCCGACGCATTCGACGAGGCAACAAAGGATGCCCGTGAAGCGTTTCACTTGTATGATCAGATGAGCGATTTCTTCACTAAACGCGGAGTCTCTTTCGTCGCGATAAAATCTTTCGACTCGTTACCGGACATCGGTCATGATATTGACCTCCTAGTTCCCTCGCCGGAGGAACTTTTGCTAGCAGAGAAATTGTTGGTGAACGAATACAGAGTCCGTGTTCAAGGGCTCACGCACTGCGACAGGTTACTCGGAAAATTCAGCTGCTTTCTGCCAGGATACAAACACGATTTTGAGCTTTATCCCACAATCAGCCAACTCGGCGAAACGCACTTGGACCCGAATCAAGTTCTTCATGAACGCAGGAAGGTGACACTCGAAGGACACTCTGTGTGGATGACTTCTGATTCTGATAGAGTACTAATACGAGTGATTCACGCGATGTTTCGCCACAATTTTCTCAAACTATCAGACATTTTGGACTTTCTGAAACTGATTGAGACCGCCAGCATTCAAGAGGTTGTAGAAAAAATTGACAACGCTCGAATTGGCGACGCCTTCATCTTCTACCTCGCCTCAATAGAGCGTTTCCTGCGAGCCTGCCAAATCGAAAACCACACCTTCCTAGAGATGAAGAAAAAGGCACAGGAAAGGTTTGGCAACGACCGATTGGGATTCCTCCGACGCGATAGACTCGTACTTCCCTACAGGATCCCGACGGTCGCGATTGTCATGCTCTTCTTGGTCAAGGCCGCGCGAGAGGCTGCGAGCGCGAGATGGAAGAGCGCGATTTCTTGCCTAGTTGCTCCACCGCTGATGATTCTCGATTTCATTAGCGCCGCGCTAAGGGTAGGCGGAAGGGGAGGAGTATGGTAAAATGAACAAGATTCTGATAACACTCAGCGGAACCCACGGCTCAGGAAAATCAACCAATGCTGGCAAGTGCTACTACCTCCTCAACAAGGCCGGTTACAGATTCTCCTATCTGCGACACCAGGATCTGCTCGATCCCTTCGGTTTTATCGTCAGACGAGCCGCCAGGATACTACACACGAGCGCCGAAGAGCTCGAGAAACTAACACCGACCAGGGTTCTCTGGTCCCTATACTTGCTCTACATATACTATCCCATACTCCTCGCGGGAATAGGGATCCGCAAGCTGCTAGGCTATAGTACGGTATGCGATAGATACGTTTACGATCTGATCGTAGCGTTCAGAGACAATGACATGAGTGTCCCCAGTGAATCCTTGCTCCTCAGATTGATACCCCGTCCCAATGCATCATTTGTCATGGACGCTCCCGAGCAACGCATTCTGGCAGACCGCCCAGAACATACAGCCGAGTTCATTAGAAAAGAAAAATGGCTCTATTTGAAACTCGCGGACGACTTCAACCTGACAAAAATCAACACAGGTGACTCTCCCTCGATCGTCTGGGACAAGATAACGGCGCAGGTCAGGACGGCCCTAGGGGAAGGCCCACCGCTTAAGCACATCCCCGTCCAAGCGGTCATCCAAACATGAAAGCGCTAGTTCTCGGTGTAGACTCCGCATCTCCTATCCTCATTCAGAAATGGATCGACGAGCTTCCAAACCTTCGAACAATTTTTGACACCGGCGCACACGGAGTCTTGAAATCGATCGTCCCGCCCGAAAGCGTCCCTGCGTGGCAGTGCTTTGCCACAGGGAAGAACCCTGCAAAGATTGGAGTCTATGGTTTCACATACATTGGAAGAGACCGGCAACTGAAATTCGGCAAGACTACCCCAGAGCTTGGGTGTTTTTGGGACATTTGCTCGCAGAGAGGAATCACGGTTGGAGTCTTCAACGTTCCAGGAACCTATCCTCCCTACCCTGTAAACGGCTTCATGGTCTCAGGCTTCCCTGTCCCGCCTCACAAGGTCTGGTCCTACCCCGACGATCTTATGAAGAGACTCAACTCATCTGTTGGCGGTTATGAGGTCGACGTTCCGTTAACCAAGCCCGCAAGTATGAAGGGTGGAGAGAAAACATACCTCCTCCAGGTTCAACGGTTGCACGACAAGACTCTCCAGGCCGCTAAGCTATTGATTGAATGGTATAGTCCGGAGATTTTCGTAATGACGTTCCAGGCAATTGATCAAGTCCATCACGACTTTTGGAAATACATGGATAGGCAAGACTCCTCCTATTCCAACGTACTGCACGACTGGTACATCAATATGGACACCGCGATCGGAGAGCTTCGTGAACTGTCGGGCGCGGAGAGTCACATTCTCGTCCTCTCCGACCATGGATCGGCTCCAGTCTCCTCGGCGTTGTACATCAACAAGTACTTGGAATCGCACGGTCTTCTGACGGTCAAGGGTCCGGTGAAGCGTAAAGGCGAAACCTATACGAAACTTAGGAACTGGGTCTTGAAGACCCTGCCTCCGAGTGCCATCGCGACAGTCTACAGGTTGACGCCCGAATTCATTGGCTACAGATTTACTGAATCAGCAGCTATAGAACGAACACTTCAGAGCCTCGTAGACAACATAGGTTGGGACAAGACGCTCGCCTTCTCAACTGGCGGACACCAGGCGCACATCTATGTGACCTATGATCTCATTGACAAACTCCAGCATGGAGAAGGCTCTCAGACCAAAACAGGCGTCGTGGACAAGCTCCGCAACTTGATGAGCGAGCTCACGGATCCAAAGACCGGCGAAAAATTATCCCCGATTTTCCATTCCAAAGAAGACACGTTCAAGGGACCATTCCAGTACGACGCGCCTGACCTCTGCGTCGAGCTCTACATAGGGAATGAGAAGGTCCAGGTTAATCCAAGACTGGGAACAAAGCAGCTCTGGAGTTCCTCACCACACTTCTCATCAATACACACTAGAGAGGGTTTCTACGGAATAGCCGGACCAGACATTCGACCGGGAACGAAACTCGACGCAAATCTTCTAGACCTTGCACCCACCTTGCTTAGACTATTGAAGGTAGAAACCACGTCAGACTTTGACGGTCGAGTCCTAGATCAGATCTTCGCAAATTGAGGCCTCATAGAATGACGACCTTCATCCAGCAAACCTGGACTAGAGCATCAAGTAATTCGAGACCCATTCAGGAGGTCAAGAAGAATTGCGAATAGCCATCAACGGATTTGGACGTATCGGACGATGTTTCTATCGAGCGATCTTGGAGAACAAATACTCAAACGTGGAGGTAGCTGTGATAAACTCGACTTCTGCTCCTCGCACCCTCGCTCATCTCTTGAAGTATGACACAACCTATGGAACCCTTCCTTTGGATGTCAGCTGGGACTCTGAAGGCATCACCGCTGCGGGAAAGAGAGTACCTTGCCTCAGTCAAAGGAACGCGTCATTGATAAATTGGAAAAGTTTCGAAGTTGATGTGGTGCTCGAGAGCACAGGTCAACCCCTCCAGCGTGACGACTTAAACAAGTACATCAGTAACGGAGCCGGAAGAGTTTTGATCAGCGCTCCTTCCGAAGATGCAGACGTGATCCTCATTCCTGGATGCAATCTGGAAACGTACAATCCGAGTCAACACAGGATCATCTCAATGGGCTCATGCACAACGAACTGCCTAGCACCCTGCCTCGCGGTCCTAGACGGTGATTTTGGGGTTACACACGGGTTTGCTACGACCATCCATTCCTACACCAACGACCAAAGATTGCTCGATGGGTCTCATGAGGATCTTCGGAGGGCGAGAGCAGCAGGCCAATCCTTGATACCGACTCGAACCGGCGCCACTCAGACCATAGGAAAAATCCTCCCACGCCTCAAGGGAAAAATTACCTGTTCAGCAATTAGAGCGCCTACCTCGACAGTCTCGCTTCTTGACCTCGTCGTCCAGTGCAGGAAAGAGGCGAACAGGAACGAGGTCAACAGCGCCTTCGAACGAGCATCAGTGGAGAAACTGAGAGGGATCCTCGCAATCTCCGACGAGCCATTAGTCTCCGTTGATTACAAGAAGAACCCGCATTCGGCGGTCATAGATGGGCTTTCGACTGGAACAAACGGTTCAATGGTCCGGGTACTGGCCTGGTATGACAATGAATGGGCATATTCGTTGCGCTTGATCGAGACACTACAACAAATCCATCGACCTGACATGATACCGCAAGTTCCCTCGAGAAATCCCTGACAAAACCATCAGAATAATCGGTCTCGTATTTCTTGCTCCGGAAATGCGATAGTCAACTAATTATCAAAGGATAAGCATTTCAAATCGGGATCGTCCTTTCCTCTGTTTCACAAAAAAAGTACGTGACGCTTAAATCCCTAACGACCAACTCGACGACCAGGGTTGAAGGTTACCCATCGTAAGGCTCTTCCCATGCTAAGACCAGCTCAAAATTGTCATGATTGGACAGAGGGGAGTCGTCCTTGAGTCGATGGGAGTGCCTGTCCGGGCACATCTTAGAGGGGAACTTTTTCCCTCCCCCGGCCGAATCTAACGGGAACGGCACGGGGACGCTCACTACATTTTCCTGTCCTTCCTGCGGCGAAGTAATGACCTTGTCAAGGGAGGAAGGAGCAATGGAACTGCTGAAGCGCATTCGAGAATTCATCGGAGAAGTTTCCAGGGACCCGCAATACGGAACCGAGGGATCCACAATGCTCACCAAAGTGCAGCGGCTCGAGTTCGCGATCAGAAAGCTCGCTGAAGAAGCAGCAAGACCGTAGCACGCGCGTCCATCAACTCGGCTTCTCAGGAACAGATTCTCAAGCAGAAACCTCTCCATTCCTTACGGTCTGTCATGGACGCAGGTTTAGAAAGACATGCATAGACTAGTTGTGGCCTTGACCAGGTTCAGACTGTCTCAATCAGACCTTGTTCGGCTGAAGACGCCGCTTGGAAAACTAATCCCGGGCACCCCTATCGAGACTATGCCGAAGCTGAAGCTGCATCTTCAAAAAACTAAACCGCCCAAAGTCACGACGGTTGGCGACGTGGTTTCTAGGGAAAGCATGACCGCTGGAATACCAGTCAACCTGAGAATAGTAGACCAGATGACGCTTAGAAAACGAATCAGCCAGACTGAAATCAAAACTGAGCGGACTTACAGAGTGGTCAACCCAGCGGGTGTCATTACAAAGGAGGCTTGGGACGCGATCAAACAAGCTTTGCAGGATAGGGAGGCCGTAATCTATGTGGATGGCGAAGAGGACCTACTTGCGATTCCAGCCATCTTGGAATCCCCAGACAATGCCGTCATTGTTTACGGACAACCCTCAGAGGGTATTGTCATTGTAACCGCAGCTCCAACTATGAAGACGGAGATCAGAGATATGGTGAGCCGAATGGCGGAGGAGTAGAACTTCAGTTCAAGGGGCGATCGACGCTTCAGGCTCGGACGAAGCTCGCGCAGATCATTCCATAATAGGTGGGGACATCGTATGACAGTAGGTTTCCTCTCATCTTGACGACCCGTATGATCCCGGCCAACATCGCCATCTGCCATAGACTGTCAGGTTTCGCCTCCTCAACAAATCTCTTGCTCAGCCTAGAAATTGACCCGATGTGATTCTCTTGAATTGCCCTTGAAACAAACTGGTCATAGTTGGCAGCGCTCGGATGATACCCGTAAGGCCCCGATTTCTTGTGTGCATGCGCCTGATCAGCGCTTGCGACGAACACGATGTGCTTCCTTCCTTTCTCAGCCATCTCCCCAATTGCCATCCCAAACCCTATATTTTGCCTGAGTGGAATCTCTCTAGACGGTGTAACTATTACCGTCCTCGCTTTGACACGCTGTTCTCTGGAGACAAACCACATCGGGACTAGGACCCCCCAATCCATCGGCATGTCTGACCCAAGCCCTTCCGCAGTTCCGTAATTGGCGCCTACAACGGGCAGCTGTTTTCGAGTTGACTCTTTAAGAAGGTCTTCGGCAGATTCTCGGTCGCACTTCAGACTCAGCTTCACCTTTGTTCCGCCTGGACCATATAGTTGGCCCGTAGAGTTCTCGGCAGTCACAATCGCTATATTATTTTGGAGCCTTAGATTATGCGGGCTTGCGATGATTATCAAATCCGGCTTCATATCTCGAATGTCCCTCGCAATTTTCCGTACTGATTCCCTTGTCTTCTCGAAAAGGTGGTCGGTTTTTCGAACTGCAAGCTGTGGTATTATGTCGCTCCCGTGCGGCACTATGCATGCATAATCAAGCGGCATTATAGGTCCAGCCTAGCCGAATCTGAGGGCCAGCTTTAGAATATTCTGCCTGCATGGGACTAGCGTCGACGAAGAAGGGTCGACGTCACAAGAATGGAAGGGAATAGTATTCCCGCCCCGGCATAGAAGATCCACTGGATCCCGAGATCAGCAACGAAACCGCCGATAATGTTTCCAATAGCGAGACCGATGCTTAGGACTATGCTGTATAGTGCATTTGCCGAACCTCTCTTGGCTTTGCCCGAGATGTCCGCTATGTAGGCGAGTATCGTCGGGGCGACCGCTGATGCAAGAAAGAACATCGGCCAGAGGAAGAACTCATACTTCAAGAAATCGTTTCTAGGAAGGGACCATCCGAAGAGGAGCAAGAATCCCAACTCGCCAAAGGCGCCTATGACCATTACCCTTGTTCGCCCGATCTTATCGGATACGTGGCCGAAAACGATGGCCCCTAGTGCGAATAGACCGCCAAGAACTCCGAGGAAGATCAGAGTCTCTCTGGTGAGAGCGATGTTGGAGTCTCGGAAGGCCTTGGGCAGAAGAAAGTACATTCCTAGAATAATGGTCTGTGCGATCCAGACAGGGATCACGGGACGTATCTTGGCTCCTATTCTTCTCTGTCGAATCTTCGGCTGCTTTAGCTCCCAGACTCTCACCGGCTCTACGAGAAACTTGGCTGCCATTAATCCCGCGAAGAGGAAGACCCCCGCGGTCACCCAGAACGCATATGGCAACAACTTATCGGGAAAAACATTGACCAATATTCCCCCAACTCCGAACCCGAGTCCATAACCTCCTAAGTTGGCGAGGTCGAATCCTCCCATGCTTTTCCCTCGATTAGTAAGTTTCGTCGCATCTCCCAGGAGTGTCAGGGAGGTTACCGCTGCAGTCGCGGCTGAGATCCCCATCAATGCATGGAGAATGGAAACGTTTAGCAGATTTCGGGTGAAGCCGATCGCTGCTGTGAGAATCGTGATCATTATCATTCCGATGATATGGAGTCTCTTTCGGCTGAATCGATCTGCGAGACGGCCGATAGGGAGGGCGGAGACCGCCTCGGACATGGGGTAGAGTGCGAGAATGACTCCGATTATGTAGCCTGGTGCCTGGAGATAGAGTGGAAAGAGGATCGTAATCGATCCGAATCCGATTCTTGTTAGAAAGACGGCCACGTAGAGGTATAGCACCATTCGCAGCCCGACCTTACGCGGCAATGAGGCACCTATCTTTAGGTCGGCACTATGTTGAGCGTGTAATAGGCTAACTGGTCCTCTAGGTGGGATTATCAGGAAACTAGGATGAAAACTGTACGAGTGCGCGAGCGCGTAAACTGACTATATTCTTCGCGCTAATTGTAGCACGTTCAACCCGATCCCTGTATCCTTAGCTTTGACTAGCTTTCCGGGAAGCTTCAATAGACCAATTTCTACCATGTTGGCAGATGACCCTTCGGCCAGGTGGCCGCCAATTACTGAAAAATCCCTGCGGCCTAGGGTTATGTGGACATGTGGGAGGGGCTCGCGGTTCATGCTGGCGATGTTGCCGGAGAGGGCTAGGATTTCGAGGTCGTCTTCGAATGTTTCGTATCTGTATTGTTTCGTTCTGAAGTCGTAGTGGCCGAGTTTGACCTTGCTAAGGGAGCCGATGCCTTCGAGTAGGCTTGCGCCGATCCGCTTTGTCGTGGCGAATTGTCGTAAGGATTGAAGAATGTCATCTCCGGATTCGAGCCTAAGAACATACCTGTCGGTTCCCAATTGGGTGTAGATCATGAAAGAGTCGAACTGATAGGTTCTGGTTAAACCTAGTTGATTTCGTTGATGGACTGGGGCCGACCTGGCTTACACGGCTACTGGAACCGTGGACGAGCCGTAGGGAATAACCGCCACGTCCTTTTCGTAAAGGGTCTGCTCAAGGGTTCTTAGCGCATCGTCTATTGATCTGAAGAACTTGATCCTCGTCTTGCTCAAGAGCTCTTCAACGGGCGCGGGCGCGTTAGGCGAGACCACGACGAAGTCGGCCTTCTTGGCGTCTAGGGAGAACCTGTTCGGCTTCTGCGAGGCCTCCGTAACCTTTCCAAGCTTGGCTCGCTTCTTCAAGTCCTCGACGACCATCTCAGGCTCCATCTTGCCATAGGTTTCCATCTCGGCCTTGAACGCGTCTCCTCCTATCCCTGTTTCAAGCGAAGCGAGTAACATTACTGTGGACTTTGGTTGGTGTGACGGAATTACAAGGCCGGCGCCGAAGGTCGCGGCTTTGAGGGACTGGTACAGGTTCGTTCCCGTGGGACCATCGGCAACCGTGACTACGAGAGCTGATGGGCTGGATGTCACGGAGTGGGCTCTACGGGAATAGTTCTCGGCGAGCTGCTGGTGAGCAAGGTTGGGATCTCCATAGGCCGCCTTGACTAGGCCGCCGTCTTGGTTGAGGACGAAATCTAGGATTCGATGCTCTATCTTCATGAACTCTCGAAGAACGTTTGGAACTTCGTTCATGTCTTCTCTGGTCGGGTTGCCCTTTATCGCGAGCTCTCTGCAGTTCGGGTTGCCAATTACGTACCCATGGTTTGTGGTTATGGTCTTGAGGCCTGAGCAGCCAGGAAGGAGAGCCTTGGCTCCTCCCTCGTAGCCGGCAAAATAGTGTGGCTGAACGTTTAGGGTTGAGATGAGTAGATCTCTGTCGAAGAGTTCCTTGTTCAGCTCGACGGGTGTGCCTCTGCTCGTGACTCCGATCCACTCATATTTGCTCGTGGGATTCTTGACCGAGCTGACCCTGATGTTCTTCTGGTAGCGTTTGTAGATGTCTTCTCCGACGACTTTCTTGATGAAGTCGGGGTCGGATGGAACGTGAGTTCCTCCGGCGCAGATGATTTTGATATCATCTGTCTTCGGCTCGATCATGTTAATGAGCTGTGAAATGAAGGGTGAGTGTTTTCGTGTGAAGTCCGAGAAGATGATGGCGGGGCTCCAGCACTTTTCTCTCTCGAATGGTTTCGCGCCTATAGGGGTCGCGAGGGCTTCGCGGAACGCGATCTCGACTGGCTTCGTGGGCAGGGGCGTTGGTCTTATCCATCGAATCTTCTCAGAGGAGAGTAGTTTGCTGCCGCCGAATTGGTCGAGAACGGAGAGGCTGACCGTGCTGGTCAAGGCTATGTTTGATCACTGCTCGGAGCTGATTTAAAGATTATAGAATCGGGCTCCGTTAACTTGTCGTCGGTGCCTCTCTGACGTATATGGAGGGTCTTTGCTCTTGTCGTTTATTGTGTTGGCTGTAAAGTCTGTCTGGCAGTACCATGTTCCTATAGATGATGTTCTCCGGTCGCTGGGCGTGTTCAGACAGATGGTCCGACTCCTACGGTAATCCCTGGAGTCGATGCCCCGAAGCTAACTCAACCAACCAAGAGCCAACAGAACCTATGATCGTCTCCCCGTCTGCAGCTGTTTTTTGTTGACAAAGAAAGGGGTCCGCCCTTTGCCTAGGGCGGATTGAGGCTAGCGGCCTGAGGTGCTGGAGGTGGCCACGGATGCACCCTTGAAGGTGTATCCGAGGAATCCTCCGATGAGTCCTAGGATCAATCCGACAAAGTTCAGTGATATTACCGAGAAGACGAGCACGAGTATTGATCCTATTTTCCTCTGGGCCGCGTTTTTGTACAGCAGCAATGATCCGACGAGCGTTAGTATGCCTGCGATGCTTCCCCATATCAGGATCATTGACGAGCCGATTCCTGGTATCAGCAGGGAGCTGACTGTGCTAGCTATGAAGGCACTGATCAGGGTGATTACCCCTGCAAGCGCTGACAGCGCAAAAGCTGCTGTTGGCTTTGGCGATGTGTTTACTGCCAAAGTTCATCCTGATAGGTAACTCGTGCATGTAGACTATCAACGAACTGTAACCCCTGACGCTGTTCATGACGCATCCTTGTGCACAATCGCAGCAAAGATTCTGCAAAGCGTGCCTTGTCCGTCTTCCAGAGACTCTTATAGGCCTCGGAAGGCGTTTCGTGAAGGGCGGGGCGCGGGCTTACTGAGACAATTTTCACTCGCCTCCCGTGCACAGTTTTGATCCTTGGCAAGGTCTCTCTTCCAGGCAAAGAGCCGACCGGCAAGGGAACGCCTTTGGGAATCAAATTTTGTGTTGGAATAGTCCGAAGCGCCTTGTCCAGAATTCAATGAGTCTGTGACTTCTGCCTATTTTTCGAGCGATCCCAGCCTCCGTCATATAATCCAGGATCGACAGCAACAATTGCCTGAGCTCCCTCTGCCCAAAAAACTGCAATTCTCTTCGAGAGGGTCGCGCCCGAAGTAACTAGGTTAAAAAACGCCGCAGTCTTCTCCCGTAAAGGATTGATCAAAGGGGATCATGCAGTCGCAATCACTGGTCCTTTGTGTCATCAACCGCAGAGGTCGCCAAAAATATGCGATATAGGATTCTAGGCAAGACTTCGCTCAAGGTCAGCGAAGTAGGTTTTGGGGGATGGCAAATTGGCGGTAACGCCTTCGGGAATAGTTACGGGCCGACCGACGATAAACAGTCGCTCGCAGCGATAGGGAGAGCACTAGAGCTGGGATGCAACTTCTTCGATACAGCCGATGTATACGGTCACGGACACAGTGAGGAGTTGCTTGGCCAAGCTCTCAGAGGACACCGATCAGAGGTTATCATTGCCACGAAAATAGGTGGCGACTTTTACCACGGAGTCCCTAGAATGAACTTCAACCCAGACTATCTCGAGTTTGCACTCAAGAAAAGCTGTGAACGGCTGGGCACTGATTACGTTGATCTCTACCAGTTGCACAATCCTCCAACCCAACTGGTCAAAGACGGGAGAGTCTTCAAGACCCTTCAGAGACTCAGGGTCTCGGGAAAAATCAGGCATTATGGCATCTCGATCCACGATCCACAAGAGGGTCTTCTCGCGATGAGAGACCGCGAACTAGGAGCTATCCAGGTCGCATTTAATATTCTACGACAGGAGGCTAAGAACCAGCTCTTTCCGGAAGCTACTAAGAACAATGTCGGGATCATTGCCCGAGAACCGCTAGCGAACGGGTTTCTCGGCGGAAAGCTGAAGGCGGAATCCAGGTTCCCCCAGGGAGATATCCGTCACAATTTTCCACATGATTACATCTCGCAACTCACATTTGCAGCAGACAAGTTGAGGTTCCTCGAATCTAATAGTCGAACCATGGCGCAGGCAGCTATCAGGTTCGTGCTCGACCACAAAGACGTATCGACAGTAATCCCTGGAGCGAAGACCCGTGAACATGTCGAAGATAACTTCGCTTCTTCTGGATCCCCGTCATTGACGGGCGAGGAACTTCTTCGAATCAAGTTCCTTCGCGATCAAGGGTTCACGTAGTATAGACCAGCGGAAGCACTGGACGAGAATGATGAGATTCCTTGTGAGGCTTGTTAACAACAAGGCTTACACGCCGAAAGACGTGAAAGTTTTACAAACGAAGATCCGAGAACTACTGGGGTCCGCAGATATGATCGGAAACCTCAGGGTAAGTACTAGTGCGATCGAATTCGACCTCTTCGCAGAACAATCCGATCTCAACAGATCTAGGAATCTCCTGGAGGCAAAGATCTCTAAGGTCGTTACGCTCAGATCCCTTGATTCCAGAAGTTCTACAAGAGAGGATAGCGACGCGCTTCGAGAAGGAATCGACTTGTTCAATCAAGAGAGGTTCTGGGAGGCTCACGAGGTCCTGGAGGAGATCTGGCATCCTGCAACGGGCGTCGACCGAGATGCTATTCAAGGCCTGATTCTGACAGCTGCAGCGCTCGTTCATTACCAGAGAAACGAGAAATCTGTTTGCGTCTCAATCCTTGGCAGGGCCAAGGAAAAGCTGGGCACACTCAACCACTTCAAAGATCTTGACATTAGAAGTCTGAGGGTTAGTATTGAGAGCATCTTGGAAAACAACACGCCTGTGTTGCTCCGGATCCAAGGGGTCAAAACGAAAACCCGCGCACCTCCTCCGTGAAGGTATCTGCACCCTTTTAGCGGGAGAATTCAAGGAGACCGGGGGACGCTTCAATGGCATTCGTAAACATTGACAACAGATACTCCAGCGCCCTCGCGACGATAGCTGGGATTATTCTCACCCTGACAAGACCAGTTCTATCGAACCTAGTGCCGGGCACCGCATCGAATCCATGGGTTGGGCTATTCACAAGCCTTTCTTCCAACGGCCTGACAGTGTTCTCGGTTCTAGCCGGTATCCTCGCGATACTCGTGCAGATCGGAGGAGTCACGATCCTTCTAGGGGGCCTACTCTGCTATGCAAACCATCTGAGGTCAGGAAAGGAACTGGTCGGGCTTGGAACAACATTTGGACTGGTCGACCTCTTGACCTCAATACCATCGCTTGCATCGGGCAGTTATGGACCGCCGCTCTGGATTGCTTGGGTAGGCCTCTTTTGCGCTGTCTTCGCGGATAGACACATCAAAGGTCCGAAGGATTCGTACGCAGGAGAAGTACGAAAGCTCTTGGTTTCTCTTCGTTCCCGAATGAGCCGGGAGAGAGTTTCCAAGAAGAAGCGAGAAAGACAGGCTCGAAGAGCGCGAGCCAGAAAGAGAGCCACGAGAATCCCTGGGGTTTCAGCGAGACCATACAAACTCGGCAGCAACAGCGACGACCAGGGCCAGTCCTCCACCTAAAAGAATTGATGGAGTGTGGAGAAGTGCGAAACCCCCCACAACGACTACTAGGAGTACGAACAGTACTAGAAGATCTGCGATGAAGTTCTTGTCCACCTGATCCATAGCAACGTCTTCTCCGTTTTCAGCTTCATTTTTCGAATGTTTAGCGGGCGATTCGAAACTGTAGATAAGCTCTGCTCCTCTTTCTTTGTTTGGCTTAGCCGGTGATGGATCGAAGCAGGAGTAGAATGTTCCGCTTTCGCTCGCGCATTCTTCGCTTGCTATAGTTGTACCATTCTGGTCCATAGGGAATGTATTCGCTTACACGGTACCCTTCTTTTACCAAGTTTGGCTTGACGTCGTCTCTTATGCCCTTCAGCAATTGGAATTCGAAGTCTCGTTTGTAGTCCTGGGATAGGATTCTCGCCTTATCGATGAGTTTTCCATCATGTGTGCCGATACCGAAATGGTCTCCTTGCTCGAAGAGAATTGCCATGAGCTTGAGATAGTTGGCGTCAACATCACTTCTCTTCTTGTAAGCCACCTCTGCGTTCTCAGGGTAGGCGCCCTTCACCAGCCGGACTATTCCTCCGCGAGGGAGGAGGTCTTTGAGGTCAGACTCGGTTCGTTTCATGTTTGCTTGCAAGCAAACACCCAACCGTGGGTAGCTGGGGAAAATTTCTGAATATGACCTAATTGTCGCCTCGGTGTAAGGTGAGTTCTCCATGTCTATCCAGACAAACTCGTCGCAGGTTTCGGCCTTTTCCACAATTCCGCGGAGATTCGAATTGTATAGAGTAGGATTTGCAGCAAGCCCAATTTGGGACGGTTTCACAGAAATTGTGCCCTCGATCCTCTCTGCCCGTATACGATCCAAGAGCTTGAGGTATTCTTCGGTGTAGCTTTGAATTAGCTTCTGGTCCGGAGTGTGTTCGCCTAGCCGGTTGAGGATTGCCCTGAGTTCTCTGTTGTTCGCGTCGTGGGCGACTTTGATCGCGTCCTCAAGAGTGTATCCTGCAATCCATCTCTTTGCTACCCGGTAGAGAAGTCTTTCAGTTAGCCCTGGCATGAGACATTACCTGATGTTCCGCCATCCTAAAACTGGATTGAGGAAACCTCTCGAGGTTAAGGATTTCAGCTCTCTAGAGTATCGCCTCTAGAACGTCTAGCGCCATTGAATATTCTTCCGGCCCCGACGCGTCTCTCGCAATCGATGGCAGATCCTCTCTTCGGATACCGTAGTCGCTTAGTCTCTTGGAGAGCCCGAGGTCTTTGACTAATTCTCCGACTCCCTCGGCAGCGTGCTGCGCCTGTTTGTCCTTGCTGAGCCCTTTCAAGCCTTGTACTTCTGCTTCAGCGATCAACGCGAGCCTGTCTGGATATTTTCTGGCAAGGTGTTTCATTACCTCAGAAAGGGTCAGGCATGAGGTGATGCCGTGGGGTATGTTCCAAGTGGCACCGATTACTCGGCCGATCGCGTGGCTCAGCCCGGTGCCGACGCTTTGGACTCCTGCGAAGGACATCCATGCCGCCGTCTGGCACGCGAGGCGGGGCGCTATTTCATTGGGGTTGTCTGTAGAGCGCTTGAGGTTCTGGAAGAGAAGTGTGATGGATTCGAGTGCGAGAGTGTCGACGTACGGTTGGTGTCTGGGGGAGTAGATGGACTCAACTGCATGATCGAGACTCCGGATTCCGGTACAAGCCCACAGCCAAGATGGTGTATCAATCGTCATTATTGGGTCGAGAAAGATGAACCGTGGAACGAGCCTTGGATCGCGAATCCCGGTCTTCCTTTTCGTGGTGTCATCCGTCATTCCCGCTGAATGTGAGAATTCAGCGGCTGAGAGTGTCGTGGGGATTGCAAGGTGAGCCATAGCAGATCTGTTGAAGTTTTCTGACAGTTCTTTTACAACGACTTTCGCGGAGTCGATGGGGCTGCCGCCTCCAAGACTGATTAGAGAGTCCGCTCTTGCACTCTGCGCGTCGCTGATCGCTCGTTTTATTTCGCTGATCGGAGCGTGCTGCCTGACGCCTGAGAAGACGCCCGCGATCTTTCGTCCCGACGCTTTCTCAACTGTCTCTACCAGCCTCGTCTTGTCCGCTATGGTCTGTCCTGTTATGACAAAAGGGCGTCGTGACTTGATTCTGTCAAGCTCTTCGGCTAACCTTGAAATTGACCCGGGTCCGAAGTGAACTCGCTCGATGGGCAGGTAGGAATACTCGCCGCTGACGACTTGCGCGTTAGACAAAAGCGTCAGCTTTGGACTTGTAACGGGTGGAGTTTGTCTATTTCTTGACTGGTGTCTGCCAGCTGAAGGGGTAGTTGGGATCGTCAAGCTTCTCCGCGATCGAAGTCACCTTCAACGGCTTCTTAGTTTCGATCATTATTGCCAGTTCGTTCGTGGAGTCTTTTCCGATGCTTGCTTCCACGGCTCCTGGTTGGGGTCCGTGGTGGACGCCCCTCCGGTGTAGTGTGAACGATCCTACTTCTATTCCTCGACGGCTGCTGAAGTCCCCGCTTACGTAGTATAGAACCTCGTCGCTGTCAATGTTGCTGTGGTTGTATGGGACGGGTATAGCTTGGGGATGGTAGTCGAGTTTTCGCGGGACGAAGGATAGCACATCGAACCCTGGTGCTTCGAAGGTCTGATGGATCGGTGGCGGCTGGTGGACCCGACCGGTTAAGGGCTCGAAATCGTTGACGTTGAAGATCCATGGGTAGAGGTAACCGTCCCATCCTACAACATCGATAGGGTGGAAGTCGAAAACATAGGACATTAGCGAGTTGTCGATCTTGACTCGGACCTCAAACTCTCCCGACTCGTTATGCGGGGCAAGCTTCTCCGGCCGACGGAAATCTCTGTCTGCATAAGGCGCCAGTTCTACCAGCTGGCCGTAATCGTTTCTGTACCGCTTGGGAATCTCGATGGGCCCCCCGGATTCGGTAACCATGAACCGGTTGTCCTTTCCCTCCAGGTTTACTCTGTAGGTAGTTCCTCGGGGGACGATGACAAAGTCTCCCTCGTGGAAGGGAAGGATTCCGAAGACAGATTCCAGGCTTCCCTTTCCTTCATGGATGAAGTACAGCTCGTCTCCTTGGGCGTTCCTGAAGAACCAGTCCATGCCATGGGAGGGTCGGACGGTTGAGACGAAAACATCGTCATTGTAGAACAAGGGCTGGCGTCCCTCAACCGGGTCCTTTGCCAGTTCAGTGTTCTTGGTGCGGACGTGGTGATGCCGATGGAGGTCTGGCATCCATCGAGTTATCGCGAGCTCCTCAAGCTTCTTGATGTGGGACACTTTGGTTGGGGGGTTGATGTGATATAGGGTTGAGTAGACTCCTGAGAATGCTTCGGTCCCGAAAACCTCTTCCTGGTACAACGAGCCGTCTGGCTTTCGGAACTGGGTGTGCCTCTTGGCGGGGAGTTTGCCGAGGCTGTAATAACTGGGCAATTTGCTCACTCTGAGGTTTTCTCGGGGCGTATAACTTTGTTTCTCAATCCTCCCAGTCTTTCTATCTCAAGCTCCACGATGTCTCCTGGTTTGAGCCAGGAGTGCACCTCTGGTCCGAGCTCTAAGAGCGATCCTGTTCCTATGGTCCCGGATCCGAACACTTCTCCGGGTTGGAGCTGAACGGATTGCGAGGCCCGGGCTATCATCTGTGGGAAGGTCCAGTGCATCTTGTCCATGTTTCCGATCGAGAGTTGTTTGTTGTTGACTTTGGCGGTCATCTTGAGATTGAACTTGCCCGGCGCGGTCCTCCGGTCTTGTAGCTCGTCTGGGGTGACGAGCCATGGTCCGAGCGAGGTAGCGAAGTCCTTTGCCTTAGCCGGGCCCAGCCCGATTTTCATCTCGCCCACCTGAACGTCCCGCGCGCTCCAATCGTTCATTATAGTGTAGCCTGCGATGTGGGCTTCAGCTTCCGATTCCGGTATGTCCATTCCACCTCGTCCGATTACACACGCGACCTCAAGCTCGTAGTCGAGAGTCTTAGTGTAGGATGGATAGGGCACGTTGTCTTCCGGACCATAGATTACGTGCGGGTTTGAGTAGTAGAAGGCGGGAAACTCGTACCACTCCTGCGGCATTGGAAGGCCTCTGCGGGCTCGAGCGGCTTTGACATGGTCTTCGAATGCGTAGAAGTCTCGCAGAGTCGGGGGGTCTGGAACTGGAGCCTTAAGCGCGGCGTCTTCGATACGAGTCATGAATCGATGGACGTGTTCTGGTGCTATTCTGTTGAATATCCGCCACGACACGGATTGAAGATCGTCTAGGAGTTTCGGGTTCCTAGATAGGATCTGTTTGATGGTGATGACGGCAGGTAGGTTTCGAATTGATCGTGGAGCGGAAATCTTCAGCTTTTCAGCTGTGCCGGCAACTTCGTCGATATCTAGTATCCATTCTCCCCACAGCAGCCCAGTACGGGTCTTGGTCGGCGTCTTCTCTTTGCTGTAGGAGACCAGTTTCATCTGAGGCTAGAGGTTTCCCCGCTTCGCCTGTTCTGCTTCTATGGATTGGAACAGGGCCTTGAAGTTGCCTTTCCCAAATGATTCGCTTCCTTTCCTCTGGATGAGCTCGAAGAACAGTGTGGGCCGATCTTGGAGGGGTTTGGTGAATATCTGGAGCATGTAACCCTTCTCATCCTTGTCCACCAGTATGCCTAGACGTTTTAGATCATCTATCCTCTCCGAGATTCCTCCGACGCGCTTAGGAAGTTCTGCATAGTAGCTGTCGGGTGTCCGCAGGAATTCTATTCCGCGCTCGGCCAATCTTGCGACGGTGGCGACGAGGTCTTCAGTGGAGATGGCGAGGTGTTGGACTCCGGCGCCCTTGAAGTAGTCTAGGTATTCTTGAATCTGCGATTTTCTTTTTCCCGCGGCAGGCTCGTTGATCGGGAACTTTACTGTCCCGCTGGGATTGCGCATGACTTTGGAGCGGAGGGCTGAGTATTCGGTGCTGATATCTTTGTCGTCGAAGCTGATGAGCTGGGTGAACCCGAAGACGTTGCCGTAGAACTCCACCCAATAATCCATCTTTCCCTCTTCCACGTTAGCGACCACGTGGTCGACATGTTTCAGGCCCACGGACTCGGCTTTCCCTGGGAATGGTGTGTATCCTGGGGCGAATATTCCGCGATAGTCGTGACGTTCAATGAACGTATGTACGGTATCGCCGTAGGCTGCGATGGCAGCGCCGCGGATGGTACCGTAATCGTCCTTGAGGATCTTCGGAGCCTGTATTCCCTTGGCTCCGCGACGAATTGCTTCCTTGTATGTCCAGTCAACATCTTTGACTCGCATGGCAACGTCGGCTACACCGTCTCCATGCGTGATTACGTACCTGGAGATCGGATGGTCTGGAATTAGGGACGAGGTCAGTAGAAGTCTGATATCGCCTTGCTGCATCAGGTAGGAGGTCTTGTCCTTGACCCCTGTCTCTGGTCCGCTGTAGGCTACGGGTGCGAAGCCGAACCCGTTCTTGTAAAAGTAGCTGGCCTGTTTCGCGTTTCCAACGTAGAGCTCAACATAGTCTATTCCTTCGATAGGCAACGCATCGTTCTTCAATTTTGGATCGAGGGGATTATCCTACGTTGAACCTTTTAACCTATTTCTCAACATCCGAGATGAAGGTTACGAGATCGACAGTAGGTTAGAGAAGATTATCGGAGAAGAAGCCTAGAACAAGATTCTCCACCTCCTCAGGCGCGTCCTCAGGAACAAAGTGCCCGGCCTTCACCTGAGTCAACTTTGCATTCGGAATCATCTTGGTCACTCTCTCAGCATAGATCGGGGCCGTTTTTCCTGTTCCCCAGATCACCAGGGTTGGAATTTTCAGCCGAGGAAGGCCCTGCTCTATCTCTTTCATGGGTTTGAAGCTAGGGTGTGTGGGCGAGTCCGGGAACATTCTAGGGAATGCTTGGTAGGATTTCTTCGCTTCGTCATCCGGGAAAGGTGCCCAGTAGGCTTCCATCGCACTCTCTGTAATGTTCTCTGGATTGACTGATGAATCCTTGATGATCGCAGGGGTGATTTTCGCAGCCACTTGAGGAGGGAGACGATAGTCTGATGTGAGGAAAGTGTTCATGATTACCAGACCCGCGACGTTTTGCGGGTGCCGTATCGCGTACTGCATAGCGAGGGGACCTCCCCAGTCGTGCAGTATCAGGATTACATTTCTGAGCCCTAGGGATTCGATATAGCTGGAAACTATCCTTGCGTGGTGTGGAAAGTCGTGGAGGTCCGGGTTTGGCTTTTCTGATTTTCCGAAACCCATGAGATCGAACGCGAGGGCTCGGTGACCTGACCCCGTGATAGCCGGGACTAGACGCCTCCACATGTAGGACCAGGCTGGGTTGCCGTGAACCATTACAACCGGACGGGTGCCGGAACCCTCGTCCACGTAGTGGATTGCCAACCCGTCTAGGTGGACCCATCTTTCCGCGAAGGGCCATCCCTCGAAGTATGGCCAGCCTTGTCGGATCATCTACAAGCCTCTCGTAAACAGCCTGTTCGGTGACGAGATGCGCGGCCCTGTTGCGATATAGGGATTTAGTAGCCTCAGACTCTTCATTCAGGTACCGGGTTCTTGATTCGCTCAATATCGATTCTCTTGGGTTTTTCACAACTCGCCGCAAGTCCTTCTAAGACTGGAGTTTTTGTTTCTGCAGACGGGAGAAACTGTAATATTCCGTTGCTGCCCGCAACATCTCTCGGGCTAAGAGATCATGGACTGGGGAATGAAAAACCGGCTTTCAAGAATAATCAAGCCTGAGACAGGCCGCACAGTGATGCTTGCAGTGGATCACGGCTACTTCATGGGTCCCACTCACAAGCTGGAGGAGCCTCGGAAAACGATCGAGCCTCTTCTAGATTATTCTGACGCGATAATGTGTACCCGTGGAGTGCTCAGGACCTCTATTAATCCAGGAGCCAACGTGCCGATTGTCCTCCGAGTTTCGGGCGGAGCTAGCATAATCGGAGAGTCTCTGACCAACGAGGCGATTACAACATCGGTCCGGGATGCTGTCCGGCTAAACGTCGCGGCGATGGCTCTCTCGATATTTGTCGGGTCTATTCACGAGCGTCAGACTCTGACGAACCTTGGCAGGCTGGTGAATGAAGGAGAGGAAAACGGAATTCCAGTTCTCGCTGTTACGGCGGTAGGCAAGGAGCTGGAGAAGCGTGATGCGCGCTATCTTGCCTTGGCTTGCAGAATCGCCGCGGAGATAGGGGCCCATTTCGTCAAGACATACTATTGCGAGGATTTCGGAAAGGTCGTAAAGGGTTGTCCGGTACCATTGGTTGTGGCTGGAGGACCGAAGCTTGAGACAGAACTGGACGCGTTCCAACTCGCCCATGACGCGATCCAGGAGGGAGCGGTAGGCGTGGACATGGGCCGGAACATCTGGCAGTCAGAGCAGCCAGTGCCGATGATAAAGGCGATTCGAGAGATCGTTCATGGAGGCGTGACGGTGAGGGAGGCTCAGGAAATCTACAACAGGGCGAAGAATAACAAGGAACAGATAATCCTTAGACAGTCTACGGCACGCTAGTCGTTTGGGGAGGATTATCAATTACCAGGAAGCTGTACTGGGAGGAATCCTACTCCAAGGAGTTCACTGCTAAGGTGGTTTCTGTCGATGGTCAGGCGGTTGTTCTGGACCAGACTCTCTTCTATCCTCGAGGTGGAGGTGTGGCATGTGATACCGGAACCCTAGACACGTCAAAGGTCCGAGAGACAACAAAAGCTGATGACAAGATACTTCACGCGCTAGAATCGCCCGTAACCTTGAGGGTTGGAGACAAAGTGACCGGAAATGTCGATTGGGAAAGGAGACATAGATTAATGCGGATGCATACTGCCGGACACCTTCTCAGCTCTATTTTCTATTCGAAGGCCAACTGTCGGATAACAGGAAACCAGATCGATGTGGACCGGTCCAGGATGGACTTCAATCTTGAATCTTTCGATCGAACCCAGATCGAAGGATACGTCGTGGAAGCGAACGAGCTGATAAGAAAAGACGCGCCGGTGAAGACATACTTTCTAGGCCGAGAGGAAGCCCTCAAGCTCCCGGACATGGTGAAGCTTGCTGAGGCCGCGCCACCAGAAGAGGCCCAGCTTAGAATCGTAGAGATCGAAGGCGTCGACCGCCAAGCCGATGGTGGACTGCACGTGTCCCATCTCAAAGAGATCGGACAGATCCAGCTGCTCAAGCTAGAGAACAAGGGAAAAACGAACAGACGGTTGTACTATGACCTGGTTTGAGAAGGCCATGACCCGTTCGCCCAGTTCGGCTCCTGCTCATCCCTAAATCGTGTCCTGGCTAAGACCCGTCGGCCATTTGAGCTGAAAAGGATGGTGTAACAACCCTGACATCGCTAAGAATAGAAAAAATAGGGAAGTTTTTTGGGTTCTAAGGCGTCGTCACTGGTACTGGCGGGGTAGCGGATAGGGTCGACTTTCGTCGGTTCCGAGAGATGGCCCACAGTGCTCCAGTGGCGAGAACGGCGATTCCGGCGCCGGCGAGGAAGTAGATCATGGACATGTTGAAGGCAAGGCTGCCCGCGGGCGATGCTGGATTCGCACTATTTCCTCCAGAGGTTGCGGATCCGGTTGATGTGGAGCTCTGTGTGGGTTGGAGGGCCATCCGTTTTGACAGGTCGAGATTGGTGTTTGAGAGGCTTAGAGTGAACGTCAGCCTTGATAACACGGTCCGGATGACCGAAACGGGAGCCGTTACGGGAATGCCGTTGTTGTAATGATCCCGCTGGATACTCGTTGGTAGTTTGCGTTAGCGAAGAAATGGTTGATGAGTAGCCGAACAGCAGATCAGACACCCCGGTCTAATCAAGGAATCCTTCGATTTGTTGAATCCCGTTCCTCACCACCTTTCATAATGGGCAAAATCTCTCAGAAGTCTTCTTCCACGATTCAACGACGGAGACGGAACATCTTTGCCGAAGTCCGGATAGCCTAGAGAAAGGACCCCGACAGGCTCGTAGTGCTCGGGAATGCCTAGCTCATCTCGTAGAATGCCTGGTTTGAAGATACCAACGCTCCCCGCGAACGCCGCCGCCAGTCCCTCATTCACAGCTGCAAGGAATACAAGCATGCAACTGCAACCAACGTCGAAATACCAGAAGGGAATTGGCCAATCAATTTCCTTTCCTCCCGAACGAATCTTGTCCGTTTCGTGGTAACGGTCGTGCACGATTTTCTCGCTGACGCAGGGAATCAAGAAAACTGGCGCGTTGCTTCTCAGATCCCTGAGCTTCCTCACCTTCTCGCGTTTTTCTTTATCAGTGACTACTACGTAAGAGACCTCCTGGCTGTAGCCCGCGCTAGGATAGTGCTGGGCGAGTGAGAGAATTCGCTTGAGCTTCTCTCGGGGTACAGGGTCTAGTTTGAAAGCCCGGACCATTCTGCGGGCTAGTACAGTTCTCGTAAAGTCCATGTTGGTCGAGCTATGCCTCGGACCTCTTCAAAAGCATGCCTTGAATCATCGCGGGTTTTTATCCGGCCTCTTTCTGACCCCTGCCAAACACGTGCTGGCGTTCCGAGACTTTGCAATCTAGGATTGGTTGTCCATAATAACGTTTGACAACGCTGGGAAGCGTTTCGGGAGTCTTGATGCTGTCAAGGACTTCTCGATAACCATCAAGGACGGTGAGATTCTGGGGCTTCTGGGTCCTAATGGTGCTGGCAAGACTACTTTGATGCTCATGATGGGAACGGTCTATCGTCCTACTAGCGGTACAATCTCGGTTAACGGATATGATGTTGTGAAGCATCCTAACGAGGTCAGGAAGCTCATCGGAATCGCATTCCAAGACCCGCGGCTTGACGGCATTCTTAGCGCGTTTGATGTGTTGAACTGGCACCTCAAAATGACTACGCTGTTCGATAAAGTCGAGCGCCGACGGAGAGTTGAGGATGTTCTGAAATCTCTCGATCTATGGGAGGCTCGCAAGAAACGGACCTGGCTGATGAGTGGAGGTATGAAGAAGAAAGTTGAGGACGCTAAGATCCTGGTTCAACGCCCAAGCATAGCGGTGTTCGACGAGCCCACGGCGTTCCTAGACGTTCCCAGTAGGTTGTTGGTCTGGAAGATGATACGCCAGCTGCGAGATGAAGGATCAACTGTCATCGTAGCTACCAACATGATGGACGAGGCTGAACGACTCTCAGAGAGAGTCGCCATTGTCAACAAGGGCAAGCTGGTCGCGAGCGAAACCCCGGAGCAGTTGAAAGGCACTGTAAAGGGCGGCGAAGTGTTAGAGCTCACACTGAACGACGGGTCTGAATTCAAGCCTGGCCTGTTAAAAGAATTCCCAGAGGTCCACGATGTGAAGCAACAGGACAACAAGATCATGGTCTTTCTCAATTCCGGTACACTTCTTCTTCCCAAGATAGTTGACACACTTAGCAGTCAAGGGTTCAAGATCGAAAGTGTTAGGCTGAAGGAGGTTAGTCTGGAAGATGTCTTCCTCACCTACACTGGCCAGAGACTTGAGTAGTCCGCCCTTAGCTAAGGAATCGTCCACCCGTCTCGTATTTCAGATGGCTCTGCGAGACGTGTCGGTCCTATTCAGGACACCCTGGATCATCATCACGCGGAGCCTGGCGTTCGTAATCCAGCTCTTTGTGTTCGCTTTCCTCATCAGCGGATTGATCCATGTTCCTGGTCTAAACTTCTTCCAATACTACGCGGTTGGAAGCGTCGTGGCAACGATTGCCTCCATATCCTTCGTCATCGGCTACGATATCTTCGAAGAAGCAGAAGAAGGAGTGCTTGATTACCTGCTGACCCTCCCAATCTCAAGACGACAGTTCATCATCGGCCGAGCACTGGGAGGAGCGTTGAGAGCAATAATCTACATCATCCCAATGTTTCTTGTCGTCGCCTTAATCGAGGGATTCGCACAGCCACTCTCGATCATCTCGGCTCTACTCTCTCTATTCCTCTTGGCTTTCGGCGTTACAGGCATGTCGATAACTGTGGCCGTGAGTGTAAAGAGCGCCAACAGATTCGACGTGGTCCTGGCTCTTCTTGAACTCGCGGTTTCAAGGGCAAGCACTGCGCTCTACCCGATCACTTTCATGCCGCTCTATGTTTCCGTTTTCGCTCCTTTCTCGCCGGTTTCGTTTGCTGCCGATAGTGCACGGGCCTCCCTAGTTGGGTTCACTCTCGACCTGCCCGCGATTGCAGGGCTTATCGCGTTCGTTGTGGTTTTCCTTGGTTTGGGAGCCGCGTTCTATTTCCGCCGTCTCGAGGGGGGAATCTATTCTTGAGCAGCATCCGACTGATTCCGTTAATCATCGAGAGAGACGTGCGGGTCCTTTTCTCCGATGCATTTCTAGTCGCCATAATGTTCGCAAACTTTGCGATCGACCTGTTCGTGACAGCCGCGACATTCGGTCGACTCGTTACCGGCCAAGGCGCGAACTATTTCCTCTTCATAGCACCCGGTTCGAATCTCATAACGGCCATGGTCGCCGCCTTCCAGTCAGGCAGAGATGTCTGGCGGGAGAAGTACATCAAAGACCTGACCTCATACCTCCTGACTCTTCCTGTGCAAAGGCCAGTTCTCGCCTTCTCAAGGGTGCTCGGTGGAGTTGTTAGGAGTGTAATCGCGACCTTTCCAGGGACGCTTGTCATATGTTACCTCTACGGGATACTCTTTACTCCCAAAGTCTTAGTCGCTTACCTGATCGTCGGCCTCTTTTCTCTGGGGATCGTGGGCCTCTCCATGGCTGTATCCGCGTTCTCTTCAAGCATAGAAATGTGGGTCACTATCCGGAGCGTGATCCAGCTCTACCTGTCATTTCTCAGCACCCTGTTCTATTCTGTAAGCGTGTTTCCAAGCGTTCTGGCCCCGATTGTATCTTCGAATCCCATGACATGGGCCATACAGGCATTTCGGCAACTATCGCCCATTTCATTTGCACAACTTCCCGCAGGCGATTCCCTAGAATCGATTTCGATCCTTGCAGGACCCTCACTCGCCTTTGCGTTGCTCGGAACAATCTGCTACATCTGGTACTCGAAGCTATAGAAGCTTAGAGGAACACGTATTCGGGAGACTTGGACAAAGTGCGCCAGAGAGTGAACCCGACTAGAGCGGCTCGTCACAAGACAACAGTTTCAAAACCACGGGAACGGAGAGTTGGGAATCATTTGGTGAGACGGCCGCAAATCATCGACTCTATGATCGACGCCCTGAAACCACTGGACTATGTTCATGCCTTCTGGGAAGGAGGAGCAGCAGCCCACGACCGAGTTGATGAATGGTCCGACATAGATGCCTATCTGTTGGTTGACGACTCTAGGGTTGCGGACGCATTTGTTGCCGTCGAAAAAGCTCTCGAGTCATTATCTCCGATAAAACAGAAGTATGCTGTCAGCCAAAACCCATGGCCGGGTGTGTCACAGGCCTTCTACAGTTTGAAGGCGGCAAGCCAGTATCTCTTGATCGATCTTGCCATATTGACAGTATCCAGCCCACAAAAATTCCTCGAACCTGAAATACACGGAAAAGCAATCTTCTACTTCAACAAGACAGGACTGATCGAAGCGCCCAGATTTAACAAACACGAATTCGATTCAAAGATGAAAGAGAGATCGAGAATACTGAAGGAGAGGTTTAGTATGTTCAACAATTTTGTTCAGAAAGAAATTAACAGAGGCAACAGTCTCGAAGCGCTAGAATACTACCGGACGATCGTGGTGGCCTCTCTTGTTGAGGCTCTTCGAATCAAGTACTATCCGGCTCACTATGATTTCAGGATGCGATACGTCCAATATGAGCTACCTTTCGAAATCGTCGAGAGGCTGGGAAATCTCTGCTTCGTTAATGGAAAGGAAGACCTTCAGAAAAAATACCTACAAGCACTGAAATGGTTCAACCGAATAATGACAGAAACCGGCTCAAGCATGCATCCTAAGAGTTAGAGCTCTAGGTCGAGCCATCGTGGTGCGATTTGTCCTTCGTCTGTTTGGGATCTTTAGCCATCCCCTTCAGGCGACCCCTATCCCTCCACAACAAGTACGCGATGAGAGCAAAGAATCCGAGAGATCCAATTTCCAAAGCTAGCGTGAAATAGTCCGGTCCGGTTGACCCTCCGCTCCCACCGTTATTTGGTGGAGGAATGCCAACGCACTTGGCTAGAGGAGTCGCGATCTCCGCGGATACTAAGCTAAGGACCAAGAGGGCCGCAATGACAATGGTCGCCAGAGAAACAGACGTTGCGACAACTGGTCCTTTACCTCCAGCGGAGTCGACTCTCAAGCGCCTCCTCCTGATGACGAGATATGTCGCGCCGAGAACCCCTGCCCCAGCGACGAGAATCTCAGGCAGATAGGACGTAACAATATCAACGATTGACCGGTTGTTTTGAGGTTGACCCAAAGAATTCGCAGGCACCATACCGATCTGGTTCGCCGCGAACTGTGTGAACCAGAAGTTACCTGATTGGTCCAAGGCGTTGAGCACGGAATACGATCCGGAGGTAGGAACGTTGAACTCATCCAAGGTGCTGGATGTAGGGTCCAGCCGCCCAACCCGGTCGGCGAGATGCTCCATAAACCAAAGCCGGCCTTTCTTGTCCATAGCAATTGTAGCTGGAGCTGTGAAACTGTATCCCCTAGTCGGTGGGGAAGTAGAATATTTTCTCAGCGTCGAGTTCGACGGAAAGAACACGTCGACGGAACTCCCCCCGTGTTCTGCGATCCATACATTGCCAGCTCGATCGAGAACTACTCCAACGGGAGAATTGACGGGCTGGGATGGCGTGAATTCCTGAAACGTGTGATCGGTCATATTGAACCTGGCGATCCTATTAGCGTACGACTCGGTAATCCAGAGAAGAGATGTCCCGTTTTGATACGCCACCTCAGCCGGGCCTGAGTCGGGAGTTGGGAGCAGATATTCCACCATCACATTGCCGGGATAGAGTATCTCCCCAATCCTATTCCCCGTCACCTCGGTGAACCAAACGTTGCCGGTTTGGTCGATGAAAATAAAGAGTGGGAACGAGTTTGCGGTGTTCGTGCTGAACCTTCTGAAGACTATTGTGTTAGGATTGAACATCCAGACACTACCTTGACCGCTCGGGTCCGAGAACCAGATCCTTCCCCGCATATCCATCGCTAACGAGTCTGGTTCCACTCCTGTCGCATTTGCCTTGAAATCATGAATGGTACCATTTTGTCCGAAAAGTACTCCGATCTTGCCTGCGTTGAATTCGGTGAACCAGAATGTGTTGTTTGGCCCAGCGATTATTGCCTCAGGTCCAGAGTCGCTGGTCGGTATCTGAAATTCGGTTATGATGCTGCCAGAGCCCTGTTGGCCCGCGACGAAAATAATGTCAGTTCCGAGAATGAACGCTAATATCACAATGGTGACGATGAATAGCGCGGTCAGCTTCCTAACAAAATCCGCACTCGCGCCCCTCGGACAAGCTATGACTTCCCTGCTCAATGAGTCAAAAATCCCACAATTGGATGAATCTGTCAGCTGCCTCTTCAAGTACAGTCTGGTCGGCCGCACGAAGCATGGGAAGCAGGCGTTCCGGCTCCTTCAGTTGATACGCCACTCGTCCGTCTCGGGAGAACGAAGTCATCAATATTTCTACTTCCAGCAAATTGTGGATACGCTCGCTAAGGGTTGACTTTGCTAGACCCGTGATCGTTGACAGCTGATGGTTTGTCAGCTTTCCGTCCTTAGCAATAGCCCTCAGAATCTTTCCGAAAGTATGACTCCTCAGATGAGAGTACAGGATCTTCTCCCGCTCGCTGACACCGGAGGAGAAGAGACAGGAACGGCCGCTTACCCTCCAATCGAAGACCTCTCTGTTCCTCTTGAGGGCATCAACATTGTACCTTACAGAGCTGAAGGAAACCCCCAGTATTCGCTGGATTTGCCTCAAATGGACCCCTGGGAGGAAAGATACGAGCAGCTTGACTCTCGACCTGTTTGACCTCTCCATGAGCGGTCGCCCAGAGTCACTTGGTCCTGATCATGGATTTACGTTCAGTTGACCATTCAACATGGACTGATGCACCGAGCAAAAAATGTTGCAGTAGACCACGAAGGATCCGGTCTGGTTCGCAACGAATACCACGTCATGAGCTTCTCCCGGTCCCAGTTTCACCCCCGCGTTGAAATAGTGACTTATAACGAACCCGTGAGGCTCGACCGTGTCGTTGTTTTCGACATGTATAGTAACACTTTGTCCTTTCACGACATTCATTATGGGCCACGGTGACGGTTGTGTCTTGCTGCCGTTGAATCCCTGGTTAGTCATAGTAATTGTGAAGTGTGCTGAAGACAAAGTTTGGGTCGTTTTGAGAAACCCCAAGTAATACGCGCCAAAGACGGTGCCTCCTGCAGCCACAACTATGGTCACTAGCAAGAGTATGGTTCTGACTCTTTCCCTATCACGATTGCCATCTTCTTCTTTGCTCAGACTATGATTCGCCTTAGAAGGTTCTTTCAAAGGTGAAACGTCTCAACCATGTCGTATCGTCTCTCAACCCTTCTCGTTAGCGCAAGAGTGAAGCTAACGAGCATGAGAAAATCCAGCAGGTGAGAGAGGTGAAGATCTAGGAATGGCATCGATACCTGACTTGAGAGCGCCAATGTTTCCAGTAACGTGACTAGTTGACTTAGCCCAAGGAACACGAATGCAAGCAAGAGGAATGAGTACCTAGAATCATGTCTCTTTGTGTAGGCGCGACCGGCAATAATCAGCAGTACTAATGAGGCTGCGACAAGAATAGTGTGAATCAAATCTTCCCCAATGTTGACGAACAAGGTTTGACTTGACTTGGTGTCCAGTGCTGGCATTAAGCATTTTGAAAGTTCGGCTATTGAGCCATAACCCCTTTAGTTTCATGTGACTATTACGCAAGCTAGCCTTGATAGGATTCCTCGATAGCTTTCTTACGTGGACCGCCGCAACTCTCATTCCAGCTTTTGTTGGACTGTTCATTATCGTCTTGACGGGAAATGTCTTGAAAGCGAAGCATCTAGCCGCCTTTGCAGTAGGCATCTTTCTTTGGTTTTTCGTTGACACGATTGGGGGCGCAGCTAGTCTCGACGTTATCGACGCATTCTCAGCGAGCTTGGTCCAAATTGCCACGGTTGGACTCTTTGCGTTCGGCCTAATTGTTTTCTTTTCAGTCGATCGTAATCGGAACATCTTCTCTCCTCAGTTAGCGATTGGAAAATACGGGCTTGCGATCCCTCTGCTTGTGGCAGCCTCAGTGGGAATTCATGGACTCGGAGAAGGAGCAGCCTTTGGATATCTAGCGTCCCAAACACCTAGCAATAACTTGCTTGATGCATTTGCGGGGCCTAGCGGTGGAGGAGTTAACGCGGTAGTGGCATACATCTTGCACAAAGCGCTCGAACCAATGATGATAGGCGCATCCTACTGCGCATACGCCAAAGAGCATGGTAAAGGCACCACAGGCCGCGTAGGAGATCTCTTCCTGTTGACCATGACATTCGTGATCCCTTCGCTCATAGGTGCCGCCAGCGGCTATTATGTGGCCTACAACGTTTCCTATTTGTACGCCCTTGGAACCGGAACATCGATCTACGCGGCTGTAAGGCTCGCCGGACCGTTATATGATAACACGCAAACCACAACCTCAAAGGACTCGTTCAAAATGGCCCTCTTGATTGTCCTTGGGATACTAGTCATCTATTTCGCGGCATTATTCCATTCAGGCTAGAGAACCCTACAGGGCCATACACATTGATCCTAGCGGGCTGAGACCCTCTTCGCCCCAAGAACCGCGACGAAAATTGCCATCGCCATCAGAACAATAGTCGCTCCAGAGGCAATATCGAAGATCAGCGACACAAACAATCCAAGAAATGCACTCGCGATTCCAAAAATCGGGGACATGATTATCGTCTGCTTGAACGACTTGCCAATTTGTATACTCGTCAGGGCAGGCAGAACCAGCAAAGCTGAGATTAGTAGAACACCTACAATAGGAATCGCAGCAATGACCACAACTCCCGCGAGAATGGCGACGAGATAGTCGAAGAACCATGTCTGAACTCCCGAAGCTCTTGCTTGGGTCTCACTGAAGGTAGTGTAGACTAACTCCTTGTAGAACAGAAAGATGACGCCCAGAACTCCTACGAGTATGACTGAAGCGATAATTATCTGATCTAAGTTCACCAGGAGAATACTTCCGAACAGGAGACTTTCTATGCTAATGCCGAAGCCTCTGGCAAGGCTGATGAGGACTATTCCTGAAGAGAGACCAAGTTGTAAGAAGACCGCTACCGCTGCATCGCTGGAGATCCTAGTTGATCGAATGGCCCTCGTGATTCCCAATGAGCCCAGCACCACGACTACAGCAGCAACCCACAACGGTACAATGTCCAAATAGTATCCCAAGGCAAGTCCTCCGAACGCCGTGTGGGAAAGCCCGTCACCGATCAGCGAGACCCGCTTGAGCACTATGAAAACGCTAAGGATCGAGCTGAGAACCGCGACTATTAGCCCAATAATGAAGGCTCTCTGGACGAACCCGGCCTGCAGTAGGAGCATGAGCTCGTTAAGGGTGGTCATGTGTCATCAGTCCAGCAGGATAGTCGTAGAGCTTCGACAACGCAGAGCTAGTTTCAAACTCGGATGTGGGCCCGCAGAAGTACAGAGTTCTATTGATACAGGCGATCTTGTTGGCGAGCTTTGTCACTATTCCGATATCGTGTGATGAAAGTAGGATGGTGATGCCAAGATCCCGATTCAGATGTGACAGTGTATGATAGAATTCTGACTTGGACAGGCTATCGACTCCGGTTGTAGGCTCATCGAGAATCAGAAGTTTGGGCTTATCGACGATCGCTTTCGCAATGAAGACCCTTTGAAACTGCCCACCTGAGAGTTGACCAATTCTTCGCTCCTTCAGGCCGTCGATGCCGAGAATCTTCATAGCTTCTTCAGCCCTTAGATGGTCTTCCTTGTTGAGCCTATGAAATAGTCCGGCGCCAGGAACCCTTCCGAGCAACACTGTCTCATCGACGGTTGCTGGGAAACTGGTGTCGATAAGTTGTGCCTTCTGCGGAACGTATCCAATGAGACGAAGGTTCTTTGGCTTTAGCGCTTCCCCGAAGAGTCTTACCGACCCGTGGTTCGGCTTGATGAGCCCCAGAATGACCCCTAACAGGGTTGACTTGCCAGCACCGTTTGGGCCGATGAGTCCGATGAGGTCTTTCTCGAAGATCTCTAAGTTGACTTTGTCAATCGCTTGGACACCGCCGGGATAGTCGACTCGAACATTCTCGAGTTCGACTATTGGCTGATTAGCACCCAAATTCAGGTCCAACGTGGTTCAATGCGATGAGAATGTTGTTGATGTCGTCCTGTAATTTAATGAGATATGTCTTGCCCACGGCTTGGTCATGAATACTCAGACCCTCAATCGGGTCCATTAAGATTGGTCTTGCGTGGGTCGCCGCAGCTATCTGATCGGGAACGCTTGTGTTCTCCAATGATTCGAAGCCCACGTAGCACAGATGGTCGTGGTTGATTACGGTTTCAATGTTTTGGATGTCTTGGGCTGAGGGCGAGTCTTCAAACGGTCCGAAGACCGCAGTCTGATTTAGACCATATTCCTTGGCAAAGTAGCCGAAGGCAACGTGGAAAGGCACAAACTCGTGCGTGGCCACGGTCACCGTGGCGTTGACCATCTCGGAGTTAACGAGGTCAAGTTTCGCCCGGTAGGCTCCGGCGTTAGCGGCAAAATATGCTTGATCGGAAGGATCTGCCTTGTTGAGCCCTTGAACTATATTGTCGACTTGCTTCTTTGCTAGAACTGGGTCCAGCCAAATGTGAGGGTCGACAGCTCTGTTGTCCTTTTGGAATTGGGGTGGAACCTGGATGAGGTCTATGCCCTGGCTTGAGTCGACTTGGATGAGATGAGGGTTGTTAGCTGCGGCGACTATCTGAGGAATCCATGGTTCGAGGCCTGCGCCGCTGTAGACGAGTACGTTCGCTGTGGATACTGACTGAATTGATGACGGTGTGGGTTCGAAGTCGTGGACATCGACGGTCATCGGGACGAGTAGAGAAACGTCTGCTCTGTCTCCTGCGACGTTCCGTGTATAGTCGTAAACTGGGTAGAAAGTCGCCAACACCTTGATTTTCTGGGAGGAGGATTGAAAGATTGGATAGTAGTAGTTGACGGCTGCGGTAGACCCAACTAGAGCAACGGCGACAATTGCGATGATCGCATAAATTCGTCTAACCCGGGACATATTATCCAAAGGAGATCCCGGGTTCCTTATTAAGTTGCGTTAAAATATTATTAATTTTTGAACGATGATCTCTCGCGGACCTATTAACGGACTCATAGCGACGAAGGCCTCTTGCGCCAAAGCATCACTCTTAATAACCCAGAGCCTGCCCCTTATATCGACGTTATTAACGGCCCAGAACCGAATCATGACAATTGTTAGCTTGTCTCTTCCCGACCAGATGATCAAAGAGATCGATCAGATTCAAGAGTCAGGAGGGTTTGCCGGAAGATCTGAGCTTTTCAGAGCGGCAATACGCCTCATGCTTGAGGATTCTAAGGAAAAGAACTCCTTGAATGGTCGGGTAAACGCGATAATCGTCGTGACTCATGACGAGTCCAACGAGGAGCCGATCACGAGGCTCAAGCATGAGTTCGAGCAAATCGTGAGAACGCATATTCACAACAAGATCAGCCACAGCAACTGCATCGAAGTTTTCCTTCTCGAGGGAGATGGAAAAAAAGTCTCATCCATGACCAAGGCGTTTCAGAAAGAAGACAAGCTGAAAACAGTCAAACTGATGATAATCTAAAGTCTCTGACTTCGAAACCGCGTCTTTCCTCAACGGGACGTTACCGATACGAGACCCGCGTGAAACGACTCCTTTCTAGGCCGAAGCGTTTAGCAGTTGCTGGTGCGGGGGGTGGGATTCGAACCCACGAAGGCCTACGCCACGGGATAGCACACCCGCGACTAGCTAAGGCGTCAATCGTATCGACGCCTTCGCAGTATTGGGTCTTGAGTGTAGCGCGCGCATGCTAGGCGCGACCCGCCCATTTAGTCAGATATCTTTGACCTGACTCTGGTACCCCCGCTCGGAAGCCCCTCGTCAGCATTCTCAAATATGCCTTAAGGCGCATCATCTCGAATTGAAGCTGTAGGGTCTAAAACACTCGTCAGACTTTGAAGTTTCGCCCCAAAGATATTATTGCCCGGATGCCATTCCCGGTCTAGCAGTAGATTCTCGATGTCTCAGACACAGTCCCGCAAGCAGAAGATTCTAGGAGATGTCAAGAGAAAACGCCGTCAGAGGGCCATTATATCCATCTCAGTCGTTGTGGTGCTGATAGGGATCATAGTCACCGCGGTCGCCCTAATTCCACATACGCCGCCACAGTTTAAGTTGAATTGTCTCGGGTTTGAACCTACAACTCTTCATGTTCACCCTTGGCTCCGAATAAACATCAACGGTCAAGGCGTGGTGATTCCCGCTGCTGTGGGGATAGCTAACCCTGTGTTCAATAACCCAGGGGTTGCAACTGGGGGCTCATGCTTTGAGCCTCTTCACACCCATGACGGGTCAGGTATAATCCACATCGAGGCTTCAGATGTTAACTCGCAGTATAACCTTGGCGATTTCTTTTCTATATGGGACGAGACGTTTCATTCTGTTATTATCAACGGGGCTCCTCATCCGGTCGTGTTTAACAATACAGACATTTTGGGATTCACGGCTGGCTCGGGGAACCGGGTGACCATGTCAATTGATGGAACCAATTCCACATCTGCAAATTATGCTTCCCTGGTCCTCAAGATGTATGACTACTGCTCTACCAGCAACGGATCCGTATCGCCCTGCTCGCCGACTGCGGGAGGAGACCCGTACTACGGAGGACAATCCTACCCGTACGGCACAGGCCACACTATTGTGATAAACTATGGCGCCTGAGTCTTTGATGAACTCGAATTCGCGTTCGACTACACCTTATGGGCCAAGGCTCTTTTAGACGGGTCTTCATCCATCATGATCCAGTTTAGTCATATCTGAAAGTCGACAGGTGAGATGTTGAGAACCAGTGAGATGGTCATAATCGCGTTCGTTACCGCGTCTCTTGCGGCCGGAGGAGTGTTCGCATTTGTTCTGAGCCCTCCTCCATCCCCTTGTTCCGGCATGACTGGAACAGTGCGCTCTTTCACGATCATTGCAGATTTGACCGGGTATAATGGCAGCCAGTCTCATAACGAAGCTTGGCCGATTATTACGGTACAGCGTTGTGACACAGTGGTTTTCACCGTGATCAATAATGATACCCAGGCTCACGGGTTCGCAGTGGCCTCGTACTCCAACGCTGGTCTAGAGCTCGTTGGAGGAGACCATCAGAAACTACAGTTTCAAGCCACTAAGCTCGGGCAATTCAAAATTTATTGCACCATCAGGTGCACAGTCCATTACCTTATGCAAAATGGGCTACTGAACGTGACCTAAGCATCGCTCCCGGAGAATCATAATGCGACTATCATACACGATCGGACCATTGCTGATTCTCACTCTTCTCTCCTCGTTCGGGCCCCTTCCAGGTCAGACCCTACAGGCTGTCAAGCCAGGAATCGTTCTCCAAACAGGCGCACAGCAATACGTGACCCTTCTGCCGAAGGTCCCTAGTGGGAGCCCGAGCCCTTGGCTCATTTATCCAACCAGCTCAACTGTATGGGTTGCTGGCATTGGCACCAATCCTGTCTCATCACAGATCCGAGAATTCTTCGTCAACGAAACCTCGAAAGTACTCTTAAGTCTCCCAAATGTGATCGTCAGCTCGATCCTTGCTGACCCGGTTAAGCCTTCAACCAAGGTTTGGTTTACGGAGAACTCGACACTCGCATTCTACGACACCAGTAATTCGACCCAGACAAGCGCGACAAGGGCGATTACCTTTCAAGACCAAAGCATACAGTACCTCGCAAATGACACCCACGGTCGAATATGGATGTCTATGGTGGCCTCCTCGGGCGCGAGCACGATCGGCATGTACGATCCGTCAACCCATCTGAACCAAACTTATGCGGTTCCAACTAACGGCACCATAGTTCAAGGAATTACTGTAAACGCTCTCGGCGATACGATATGGTTCGCTGAAGCGGGATCCAGGAAGATTGGACGTCTTGTCCCTGGAGCCTCCCAACCTTTCAGCGAGTATTCGCCTCCATCATCTGTCAGCCTGTCTGCGCCAATTCAGGTCGCGGTTGACGCGTCTGGTGGCGTTTGGTTCACCGATCACGGTAGCAACCAGTTTGGAGTATTCAATCCTCAGACGAGCTTATGGAAGGTGTTTCCAATTGGTTATTGCCCGGACAATTGCGCGGTTTACGGGCTTCCGAACGCAATCTTCGTGGACGCCAAGAACAATGTCTGGTTCTCGGAACATATTGCTGGACGTATTGCGCGTTATGATCCGTCGAGGGAGGTCCTTACCGAATACTTTGTGCCAGGAGGTTCAGCACCGGAAGCGTGGTGGGCGATGCCTGGTCCAGATAACCTTGTTTGGTTCGTCGCTGGGAGGTTTGGAGAAATAGGTTATGTTAACGCTAGCATACCTGTTTCATTTTCTCTTTCAAACCCGTTAGCTGATGTAGTTGTCCAGAGAGGAAGCTCCCTAAACATACCAGTGCGAGTCAGTTCTCAAAGTTCAGTCGCACTTTCCTTCGGCCTCTCTCCCGTGACACGGGACCAACCTCTGCAATTTCCCGCTCAGGTTTACGGATCCTCGCCCTCGAACTTAACTCTCGACAACAATTTTCAAACAGCTACCTTCGGCGTTTCCGCTGCCTGGAACGCTACCCTGGAGCCTCGTTACATTGCCTTGACCGCTTCCAACGGTCAAGTGGCCCTCAGTGTTCATGTAAGAGTAGCAGTTGCCGAGGCTTCAGCACCTTTTGTCGCTTTGGGGTTCATGTCCGTAATCGCGCTGGGAGGTTTCGCACTTTACTTGCGTAGGCCCAAGAAACCTAGGGTTCAATCTGTGAAAAGGACTAGAAGATAGTTCGGGTTAGAGTAGTTCTATTTCGATGAAAACATCGTCCGGTGCTCTTATCCTCATCAATCTCTTCAAAAATCGTTCATTGGGATCTACGTCGATGAGCCGCTTGTGAATCCTCATCTCCCACTTATCGAAAGTGTGCGTTCCTTGTCCGGCAGGTGATTTTCGGGACGGAACAATTAGCTTCTTCGTTGGGAGCGGTATTGGTCCCTTCAGCTTTACGCCTGTCTTATCGGCTATGTCTCGAATCTCGGTGCAGATGGTATTGATGTCCTGGGGGTCCGTGCTGGACAAACGGATTCTAGCTTTGGAAACCAACCCAAGATACCTTCATTGTCGACCTTTGTAGCGAAGGGTTAGGGCGGGTCCGGTGCGGTTAAAAACCTTGGTGTAAACTCAAGCGGAAATCTTCGTCAAAGGGATTGTGATGGATCCGACGGTAAACTTACCGTGAGTCCCGGTTGGTGACAGGCTAGCGGCGGGCTCATGCGAGGCCTAGTCCAGGTTTCCTGGAGGCATCTATCTTTGCCTTCCGCTGTAGGCGAAGCGGGCGAAGATGAGGAGTGTTCCTAGAGATAGGAGCAATAGATGCATGTGCCCCGATGACCTTCCAAAGAAAAGCCTATGGGCTGTCGGTACGAAACAAGCTGAAGATCCTTGAACCCTCGTTGGGTTCGCCGCTACCCATCCAGTCAGGAATAGTTGTCTGGGGTTAGCCTTTCGTGATGATCTCTTTGACCACGCCAACCCCGACGGTGCTGCCCATGTCTCGAATGGCGAACCGTCCGAGCTCTGGAATGTCCGAGAAGGCCTCTAGGACCATGTTGTGCAAGGGCTTCATCTTCACCAGGGCGCTGTCCCCGACCTTCAGGAAGCTAGGCTTCTCCTCAACCACCTGACCCGTACGTGGGTCAATTTTCTTGATAAGCTCCTCGAACGTCACACCGACCGTCGCGGTATGCGCGTGCAACACTGGCGTGTATCCTGCGGCGATGGCAGTTGGATGATATATGATAATGATCTGCCCGATGAACTCTTTCGCGATCGTCGGTGGCTTGTCGGTGTGGCCCATGACTTCTCCCCGTCCGATCTCGTTCTTTGCAACGCCTCTGATGTTGAAGCCGATATTGTCTCCAGGCTCAGCCTTCGTCATCCGCACATGATGGGTCTCGATCGATTTTACTTCGCCGAGTTTTCCGGAGGGATTGAAGATGACTTTGTCACCATCCTTCACAACACCCGTCTCGACACGTCCCACCGGGACAGTTCCAACACCAGTGATCGTGTACACGTCCTGAATCGGAACGCGAAGAGGCTTGTCCAGAGGCTTCGGTGGTGGAATGAAATCGTTTAGCGCATCGAACACTGTCACTCCTTTGTACCACGGCGTGTTCGTGCTCTTTTTCGATAGGTTGTCACCCAGCCATCCGCTGGTCGGGACGAACGGGACCTTTGAAACGTCAAAGCCCACAGTCTTGAGCAAACCCTCTAGTTCCTTTCGAGCTTCCTTGTAGCGTTCCTCGGAATACTTGACTGTCTGGTCGTCCATCTTGTTGATTGCGACAACCAAGTTCTTCACTCCGAGAGTTCTTGCTAGGTAGGCGTGCTCTCTCGCTTGTCCTCCAGGACCAACGGCGACTTCAAATTCGCCTTTCTTACCGGAGACGACGAGAATTGCGACGTCCGCCTGGCTTGCACCGGTGATCATGTTCTTGATGAAGTCCCGGTGTCCGGGCGCGTCTATGATAGTGTAGAAATTCTTCGGTGTCTCAAACTTTTGGAATGAGAGATCGATAGTGACTCCTCTTTCTCTCTCTTCCTTGATAGTGTCTAGGACCCAGGCGTACTTGAAAGTATCACCTGCTCCCGTCTTTTCGGATTCTTTCGCGTACTGCTCGATTGTCTTCTGGTCAATGTATCCTGCATCGAACAGAAGATGACCTGTCAGCGTGCTCTTTCCATGGTCAACGTGACCCATCACTATCAGGTTAAGATGGGGTTTTGCGGACATTGGATTAGTTCAGACTCCTTTCTTGAAACGGAGAGAGAAAACACCTGGTTTCTTTATAAAAAGGCTTGTCCCTCAATTTTTCCACTCTTCTCCCTCGATGAAAAACTAAAACCGGGTTTTTCCCTGAATTATGAAGAAAGGTCTAAATGGGAAGTTTCTCCGCGCTTTCCGATTCGAAGGCATAATGGTTGCTAGAGACTACTTCTAAGCACGAAGCCGCTCCGTCAAGCCTCGGAATGCAGAAAACCCAATACGACATTGCTGTAGAACAGTTCCAGCGCGCCGCTGACCTGATGAAGCTTGACCAGAACGTTCAGGAGATTCTTCGAAAGCCTAGAAGAATTCTCAGTATAAACTTCCCGGTCAAGATGGACGACGGACGAATCCTCCTCTACCAGGGATTCAGAAGCCAGCACAACAACGCCCTAGGACCTTACAAGGGAGGAATCAGATACCACCCCAACGTCACGATCGAAGAAGTAAAGGCGTTATCCATGTGGATGACCTGGAAGTGCGCGGTCGCAGGTATTCCATTTGGAGGCGCGAAGGGAGGAGTCACAGTCAACCCGAAACTCCTATCCAAACACGAACTGGAGAGGCTCTCTAGAACATTCTTCTCGCTCATCAGCGAGATCGTGGGTCCGTTCCGCGACATACCGGCGCCTGACGTTTACACTGATTCCCAAACGATGGCCTGGTTTATGGATGAATATAGTAAGACCGAGAGGAATAACGCGAACGCGGTCGTGACAGGTAAACCGTTGATAATAGGAGGCTCCCTCGGAAGAGATTCGGCCACCGGGAAGGGAGTAGCGGTCACTGTTGAGGAGGCCGGGAGACATCTCAAGATCGACTTGAAGAAGGCAACCTGCGCAATTCAAGGCTGGGGAAACGTTGGTTCCTTCGCGCACATGTTTCTTGAAGAAGCCGGAGTCAAAGTTGTCGCCGTCTCCGACTCGAAGGGAGGAATTCACAAGAAAACAGGCCTCTGGTTCAACGAGGTCGCAGCGTACAAGAAGAAGAACACGAGCTTGGCGAACCTGCCGGCGTCCGAGAACATTTCGAATGAGGAACTCCTCGAGCTAGACGTGGACATACTCGTGCCTGCAGCTCTAGAGGACGTCATCACAGAAAATAACGCTCGAAACATCAAGGCAAAGCTAGTTGCTGAAGGCGCTAACGGGCCGACGACCCCGGAGGCCGATGATATCCTCTTCAAGAGAGACATCACTCTGATTCCCGACATCCTAGCAAACTCTGGCGGGGTAAGCACAAGCTACCTTGAATGGGTGCAGAATCTTCAGCACCTTTGGTGGACCGCCGAAGAAGTAGACCATCGTCTAACGGCGATAATGAAAAAGGCGTTTGCTGAAGTTTGGAAGACCAGTCAAGAGCAGAACGTCGACATGCGTACCGGTGCCTACGTCTACGCGATAGGCAAGGTTCGAGACGCCATGCAGATCCGAGGCTGGGTTTAGAAGACTAGCCGTCAGTCTAGTAGCGCTGTGAGCTTTCGCTCCTCACGGGCCTCATCCGCCATTGCGTCCATCGCCATCTTATGAGTAACCATGTCGGTATCTCGAGTCTTGCTGGCGAGCCGCTGGTAGAACTCAAGCGATGATCTTTCAAGCTTCAAGCTTTCCTTGATCATCGCCTTCAGATCATTTCCCCTCCGCGGCGGGTCCGAATAAGAAAAGAAGGCCTTCTTCTCCCACTCAATGGGTTTTGATATAGGTACTCCTCCTAGCTGTATGATTCTTTCCATGAATCTTGAAGCATGATCCCATTCCCCGTCAGCCATTTCCTTAAAGAGCTTCGAAAGGGGCAGTGAGCTGATTCCGCTGGCTATCTTGCTGAGGTATAGGTATCGGAAAGCTGCAAGGGTTTCTCCGGCAAGAGCTTGGTTGAGGTCATCGAGAAGCGTCGGTTCCTTCTTGACTGACAAGACTGGTCAAACCATTGCGTAGCCCCCGGGAGTCTTTTTAGCCTTATTCCAAACAGCCAGATGTTGTGGAAATCACAAAGTGGAATATTCTGGAGTGTCGGGGCTCTGAGCGTGTCTAACCGCGCGTCATTAGTTCGTTTGAGCGCGTACCTGACGCTGATACGGCCTCCAAATACCATAATGATCGGGCTTGGCGTTGTCATAGGTGAAGCAATTGGCCTCGGCATTCTCCCGGGAATTCGAGAGGCCGTTTTCGGGTTCCTGACTGCTGCTCTAATGATGGCTGGAACAATGGTGGCCAACGACGTTTACGATATTGAAATTGACAAGATCAACAGCCCGCAACGGCCACTCCCTTCCGGAACAGTGAAAACCAGAACCGCGGTCGCGTTGGCAACGGCCCTCTCCGCCGCGGCGATAGCGTTCTCCGCGCTGCTCAACCTATGGACGTTTCTAACTGCGCTCCTCGCTCTCGCGCTGATGATTTACTATAACACGAAAGGAAAGAAAACCGGGCTGATAGGAAATGCGGTTGTAAGTTTCAACGTCGCGCTACCCTTCTTCTACGGAGGCCTCGCCGTGAATTCGATCAGCCCTCTGCTCTTCATCTTCTCCATTGTGGCCTTTCTAGCAAACTTTGGCAGGGAAGTCGCGAAGGGAATAGCTGACGTGAAGGGAGACAGCCTCCGTCAAGTCCGGACCCTAGCGGTAGTAAGAGGCGCAAAGCCTGCAGCATTCGCATCTGCAGGATTATTCGTTGCTGCAGTTCTGCTCAGCTTTCTCCCGCCATTTCTTGAGAGTATTTCCTGGCTGTATTTTCCTCCAGTGATAATTGCAGATATCGGTTTTCTTTACTCAGCATACAGGTTAGTCGGTAACCAGACCCCTGAAAACATTCGATCAGTCAAGGGTCACGTTTTGATGTGGATGCTGTTAGGACTTGTGGGTTTTCTTTTGGGAGGCGCCGCTCTCCTTTGAGTTAGACAAATCGAGCAGCAATTCTCTAGCTCGGTCCAGCCGGATTTTCCGCTCTGCGACCATTTTTTCCGCCACAAGGTCGATCAGATCTCCTTGAGCACCGGCCATCGCTGCGATGTTTCTAGCGTGAAGAGACATGTGCCCCTTCTGAATTCCCTCAGCAGCTAAGGCGCGCAATGCGGCCATGTTCTGGGCCAATCCCACCGAGGCCATAACCTCCCCGAGCTCGCGAGCCGTCTTTACGCCGAGGATCTTCAGGCAGATCTTCGCCATCGGGTGCACGGCTGTAACTCCCCCAATGATTCCGACGGCGGCCGGGATCTCGATTGTCCCCGATAGGTTTCCTTTGGAATCTTTCTTCCATTTTGTAAGGGGCGAATAATGTCCAGATCGAGCCGCGTAAGCATGAGCCCCTGCTTCTATCGCGCGAGTGTCATTCCCGGTGGCTAGGCAGACGGCGGTTACTCCGTTCATGACTCCCTTGTTATGGGTTGCACATCTGTACGGGTCGGCAGCGGCGAACGCGTATGCTTCGACAATCCCGTCTACAATGTCCTCGCCCCCAAGGACTTCCTTCGAAATGGTCGCCGTAGCCTTAGCAATCCTCCTATCCGCAAGGTTTGAAATAATCCGCAATCGGGCCTGGCCCTTGGAAATTTTTTCAAGCATCGGTGCCACAGCCTCGGCCATGGTGTTGACAACGTTGGCGCCCATGGCGTCGCGGCAGTCGACTATAAGCTCGGCAATGACCAACGTTCCGACCTGGCTGGGTAGGATTCTGACGCGTAGGTCCTTGGCCCCGCCCCCCATTGAGACTAGAGTCGGATCCTGCTGGTTGGCTTTTTCGAGGATCTCTTTTCTTGCCGAAAGGATCTCCTTTTCAGCGTCCTTCGGCGAGGGACATTTCACGATCTGGATCTGACTGATCATCAGAGGTTCCGTGCTGGTGGCTGTGAAGCCGCCAGTGGGTCGTGCCATCTTGGCCGCGTTACTTGCCGCTGCGACTACTGATGGCTCTTCTATAGCCATCGGGACTAGGTAGTCTCTTCCGTTGACGAGGAAGTTCGTTGCTATTCCTAGGGGAATTGGGAACATGCTGATTACATTCTCGATCATTCGCTGAGCGGTCGCGCTCGGCATTGTTCCGTTGGCTAGGGTCTCGGCTTCCTCTGAGGTTAGACTTGCGAACTCTTTGACGATTCTGAGCCTTTCTTCCATCGTGAGCTTGTAGAACGAGGAGATGGCTGAACTTCTCCTCAGAACGGGTGTTTCCAAATCTCTCACAATCTCGCGCGTCTAGTCCTCTGGAAGACCTAGGTTCTGCTTTCTCAGCTTGTTAAACGCGATTGGAAACCATGGAGTATATTTCGCCGGATTCTTGTCCAGATCCCTTTGGAGCTCGGTGAGCGTAACCCACTTCCAATCATCTACCTCTTCAGAATTAGGTTTCGGGTCTCTATCATATTGCCCGACAAAGACATGGTCGAACTCGTGTTCTGTCAAGCCGCTCTTTGGGTCGGTCGCCTTGTACACAAAACTGAAAGTCTCCTTTAGCGGCGTATCAAACCCCAACTCTTGCTTGAGCTTTCTATGGACTGCAGCCTCGAGTTTCTCGCCCTTTATTGGATGACTGCAACATGGGTTGCTCCAGAGGCTCTGGAAGTGATGCTTCGCCTTTGATCTGAGCTGGAGAAGTGCTTCTTTCTTGGAGTTGAAAATGAAGATTGAAAAGGCTCTGTGCAATTTCCCGCCGTCGCGATGAGCTGCTAGTTTTTCTTCGTATCCGATCGGATTATCTCTCTCATCAACTAGAACTATGATCTCGGGCATTTTTCTTTCTCTGTTTATCGGGGTAGGAAACGCTCTTTTTCTGCCTTTCCGATCTGAGTCATTCGAGGACTAATCGACCCCTCCTAGATCAAGGGACACATTGTAAATGGTTCCTCCCGCTTTTCGTAACTTCCTCGCAATATTCGACCGGGCATGGTTGTCATCGCATGCAGCTATGATACATCCCCCGCCTCCCGCCCCTGTGAGCTTGGCTCCGAGGGCCCCTGCTTCCCGGGCCTCCGCTACTAGCCTATCTAGTGCGGGAGTCGAAACACCAATCTGACGGAGTAGTTCATGGTTTCTGTCCATCAGGGATCCCAGGTCGTCGCGGTCTTCGCTTTGTAGAGCCTTCGTCACGGCATTCGATATTACGGTGATCTCGTCCAGGTGTGTTTGAAACCTGCGTGTTTGTTCCTGTGATCTCTTGACAACCGACCCCACCAACGCTTTGGTTGACCGGTGGGCTCCCGAGTCGCATACAAGAATCGTCGGTGGTCGTTTGACGGTAATCGCCTTGATCTTTGAGGGTTTGTTGAATTGAATGATTCCTCCGTAGATGCAAGTTGCCTGGTCAACGCCAGATGGTTGTCCATGAAGATAGTTCTCTGGGATGAAAGCAAGCTTAAAGATCTCTTCTCGGTCGAGTCGAGCGCCCGTCGATTTGGCTACTGCTGAGATGGTTGCGACTGCAGTGGAGGCGGATGACCCCAAGCCTGCGCCGATCGGGATCTGGCAGTTCGCATCAACATGGACGCTTTGGTCCCTGGTAACCAAGTGGTCGAGCGTCGCGTTCGCCGCGAGGCGCAGAGGTTCTAGAAGCGCCTGATTCTTGCTCGCTGATGACCGGTTGCTAGCGTCGTCGACTAGATGAAGCGGAATGTCAGCGGTTACTTCGATCTTCCCGCTTTGAGAAGGTCGCACCTCTATCTTTGAGTAGAGATTGACCGCCATAGCTACTGCTGGTGCACCTAGGACGACGAATTGTTCTCCGCAGAGGATTATCTTTCCAGGTGCTCGGGAAGAGGCGGTCGATGGAGAAGTTGATGGCGAGTCCGAGCTCACTTCGTGAATGCGATCGCCGCGTAACCAACTACCGAACGCTTGTCCCCCGCCGTGTCTCCACTCGTCTGGTATGACAGCAGCTTGGCCTGTTTGGCTCCTAGCACCTTAGACGCATGCATGACGGCCGTGACGGGACCGTATCCGCACGCTGACACGTGATTTTCCTCGATAGTGTCCTGGAATTTTCTCTCATCCATTTCGAGCACGGCCTGGATTACTTCCATGTCCTTTTTCTTCGCCGATTCGTGAGATTCGTAGTGGGTCCAGTCCGATGATGCGATGAGCATGGCTCCGGTCCCTGCGGAAGCTTTCGCGATTGCGTCGCCTATTTCCGTGCTGGTTTCAAGGTCTTGGAGCATCACGCAGATCGGTACGAACTGGAAACGTCTTGGATAGATGAATTGTAGAAAGGGAAGCTGGACCTCTATCGAATGTTCCCTCCTGTGAGCTTCCTCTTCTACATCAATTAGGCCTGACAATCTCGCAATCGAGGAAGCCAAGGACTTGTCGAGCGGAACGTCACCGAGCGGAGTTGCCCATTGCCCATCTGTCATTGTTGAGACGCTGCTCCCGTAGCCAGTATGGTTTGGCCCTAGAATTATCACCGACTCTCTCAAGCCTGAAGTGGCCAAACTATAGTAGCTGTTGGCAGCGACGGGTCCAGAGTAATCGTAGCCCGCATGTGGTACAACGATCGCCACAAGCCGGTCGTCAGGTGTGCCGGGAACGGACGGTATCGATCTTGGTCCGAGAGGATGCAGGAAACAGTTGTGTATCTGGGTTCGGAGCGCGCCTTCAGTATCAGGATAGAAGGTGCCTGCTTGTGCGGGTGGGCGTGTTTTCACGCCTCTCCACCGGAAGCTCGTCCCATGGGCATGGCGGCAAGCTTCGTCTCAAAATCATCCACGGTCTGCGGAATTGTTCCGTCTTGTGGAAGTTCTCCCCTTTCACGGAGGACCTGTCGGGCAAGTAGCCAGTAGACCACAGCCAGGGCTCTCCTTCCCTTGTTGTTTACCGGAATCACGAAATCAACACCTGCAAAGACATTGTCAGTGTCGCATAGGGCAATGACTGGCACCCCTACGGATGTGGCTTCTTTGATTGCTTGCCAGTCAGCTCGGGGATCTGTTACTAGGACGACCTGTGGCTCCGCGTGGTGGGGCTGTAGAGGATTGGATATCAGCCCTGGCATGAATCGACCTACAATCGGAACTGTCCTAGTGACCTCTGCGAACTTCTCCACCGGAGTCTTGCCGTAGAGTCTGGAAGACACGGCGAGCACTCTCCCTGGGTCGAATCTGCCCATGAATCTGGCGGCGATCCTGATCTTCTCGTTAGTATCGCCAATGTTGAGGATGAACAGACCATCTGGTCGGACTCTGAAGATGTACCTTTCCATGTCCACCGTCTTGATTCGTGTGCCAATGTGGAGGCCGGCTGCCAAGAGTTCCTCGAGAGAGAGGAGGAGATTTTCTGCTCTCGGTATCGCTTCTCTATCTTCGATGTCTTGGCTTTCCAACATGGTTCCTCGTCTATATGATCTCGGCTCGTTTCTTGGCGGAGACTTGGGGGTACTTTAGGAACTCGTCGATTATTTCGACGTGAGTTATGAGCATTCTTCGGCAGCAGTATCGTCGGATTCCCAGCTCGTCTAGTACTTTGATGGGTCTGTCGCCTGCTCTAACCCTTAGACTGAAGGTTTCCCACTTGTCGGCTATCTGCTTGCCGCAAGTGAAGCATCTTACTGGGATGATCATTTCATTCTTACCTGTACGATTTCTGTTTTCTTCGTCGTGCGCTTGGTCCGCCGAACTTCTTGGGTTCGGTGACTCGTTGATCCCCAGCTAACATTACTCTGTCGAAGGCGATGAAGTTCTTTCTTAGCTCGCTGCTCTTGGTCCATGAAGCAAGTGATCGTGCGATCGCGATTCTGGCCGCTTCGGCTTGGCCCATGAAACCTCCACCATTGACGGATACGCGGATGTCCACTCCTTTGGCACGCTCCCCCGCTATGATCAGCGGCTCTTGGATCTTCATCCGGACGACCTCGGGACTAACGTAGTCGAGAGAATGATCGTTGAAATAGATTCGACCCTTTCCAGGTTTCACGACAGCGCGGGCTATCGCGGTTTTTCTCTTACCCGTTTCTAGTACAATCTTCCTCTTCTCGCTCAGGCGGGAATCCCTCCTATCTCTTCTGCCAACTGAGCAACGGTGATAAAGGGAACTCTCAGCTTTGACGCGTTTGCGTGCGACACGGTGTTGTACGTTTTTCCCTCGTACTCTTTTGGAATCCCAACGTACACCATGACTCTGTGGAAGGCCTCTTTTCCATGAGTCTTCTTCCAGGGAAGCATTCCCCTGATAACTCTCCGGACATAGTTGTCAGGCCTTCTAGGATGAGTTGGGGCTTTTTCCTGGTTGCCGAGAGTTCGTGTTTTTAATTTCGTCTTCGCCCGGGCGACGACTCTGGCCTTTGTCCCAGAGATAATTGCTCGTTCAGCGTTCAGCACGACCATCTTCTTCCCTTCGAGGGCCTGTTTCGCGACGTAGCTTGCCATTCTTCCCAATATCAGATTAGATGCGTCAACAACTTCCTCTTCTGGTGAGAGACTTGCAACCATTTTTTTCAACTTTCGGTCATTCCTCCAAGTCCTTCTCCGAAGCCAACGGATTTCGCATTGATGATTCGGGCGGCCTCAAGGACGATCTTTTCGGGAGGCATAGTTCCAGTCGACTCGACAAGGAATGTGAATGTTCGAGCCTTCTCATCATAGCTGTATGTCGCAGCCGAGACAGACTGCCATTTCGCATGGACGTTTCCTCTCCCGAGCCTGGCGTATGCCTCGAGTTTGATTCTTTGGCCCGCGGTAAGTTTCACGATCGGAATCTTGTCGGAGACCGGCTTGACTTCAGGGTTCTCGGGCTTGAGTTGGGAGGAGTATACTACTTCGATTGGTTCAGAAGCTTCTATCTCCAGCGAGAATGATGCCCGGCACTTCTCACAGCCTAGCTCGCTCTTACATGTACACTCCTCAGGTAGGTTGTAAGAACCGTCGGTTGTGACCGGGACTAGTCCGAGTCGGTGTGCGAGAATCTCGTCATACATAACAGAGTTGTTTTCGAGGATCATGACATCATCGATTGCCATCACCGGGATTTCGGAGATCATTATCCGGCGTAATGCGTTGGCGAACGCAGGTGACACGTCTGAAAGCGCGAAGCGGAGTGTCTCTTGTTCAATACTCAGGAGTTTGATGTCCATCTAGCTATCATGCTTCCAGGATGAAGGTGCCCCGGGCAAGCGGTCCGGACTTTATTTAAAGCTGACGAGAAAACGAGCAGAAAACTCGGCAACTGCGACTGAAAGAGCCCTAGTGACTGGTTTCGTTACCCCGGTCCAGTTCTGGGATACTAGATGGAGAAGAAGAGGATTCCGAAGTAGATGTTAACCAGCCCGATAGCGATAGCGATCGGTGGGAAGGCAAGTACTGAGCCTATGAAGTCAAAGAGGTCTTCAACGAACCTAAGCAAGGTGTAGATTGCAAGAGTTGCGATAAGGAAAACGATCAAGAGAACAGTTGAGCTTGTAAATAGGGATGGCAGAAGCGTTCTGAGAAAGTATGATATGAGCAACCCTAGAGCTAGGGAGATGATGGAGGCCCATCGAACGTTTCGAATAGGGCGTGATATGAGCAGGATCCCCAGTAAGATCATGGCCGGCAAGAAATACTTCAGGTAGGGCGAACTCGTCGCGGCTAGCGCATCCGAAATCGCGCCTGAGAGAAAACTGAACCCGAGTGCGTAATCAATTGCGACTATTAGCACCACGATGCCGACAAGGAACCCTATTACGGTCAATGCGCGTCCGAGCGATTGTGAGAGGCGTTTGAAGAGGGGCGCGCAGGCGCATAAGCCTCCTACAACTAGAATTATGCCTGCTGAGAGGACCATTCACTGTCCTGGTTTCAGATTGGAACGTGTTGGGTTTAAGTGGCTTGCTGCGGCGGTCCGGGGGTCCTGCTTGACTCCACTCCTGTCAACTCTTGTCGGCATTGAATAGGTCGGCTAGCTTTCCTAGATGAGATAGTCTCCAGATGCTGGTCATGTTCACCGGGCTCTCTGGTGCTCAATATGCGGGGCACAAGACGCTAGAGAGCACCCAACGACAACTATGGTGTCCACACTGTGGAGCCATACTAGACAGGGACGAGAACGCGGCTAGGAACATAGCTGCGGGAGGGCTGAGGTTCAGCCTCAACAGGCCTCCAGGTGAAACAATGGTAGAGGAACGGGAACCGAGGAACGCAACCCTAATCCTCAAAGTCGATGGAGGCAAGTTAAGCTTAGAATCTTAGGTTGATATCAACATCGATCACACCAAGGGCTTAAAAGAACCAGTGGCTTGTTACTTTTTCTCTGGTTCGGGCTCAGCTGCCAGTTCCTCTTCTGGCTCGACTAGTTCGAGGGGCTGTTCCGCCTGAACTTCTTCCTTGATCTCTGGTGAGACAACCGGGAGAGTGGGCATCGCCGGGGCCGCTAGAGGCGCCTCTTCTATGACTCTGGCAAGTCTCTTGCCTCCTGGCGCAGCACGAGCGGGGTGCTGGGCACTTGTTAGTGGGCTTCTCTGATCGAATGCGATTCTTGACTCTTCATCGCGCTTAACAATATAGCTAGGCACTGATACGATCTCGTTTGCGACGCTAATGTGTCCGTGGCTTACGAACTGACGTGCCTGATGGATACTCCTTGCGAGTCCCGACCGATAGACGATCGTCTGCAATCGCCTCTCCATCAAGTCCTTGACGTTGAGATCGAGGATATTGTCAACGCCGGCAGATTCCGGAAGGATTCCGAGTCGGAAAAGACGCCTAAGGTATTGACTTTCGATCTGGGATTTTTGTTCCTCTGTGGCGCCGAGGAGAGATCTTGCTATCCCTCTTATTTTCGAGAGCATCGTCTCATGACGTCTAAGCTCTCGCTTGTTTCTGAGACCATACTCACCAAGGAGATGGAGTTCAGCTTCGAGCTGTTCCTTGCGCCAGGGATGGCGAGGAGTCTCGTATGTCTTCCTCGGCTTCTTAGGGTCTCCCAAGCACTAATCCTTCTTCTCTTCCTTCTTCCCAGTCGCTGCCGCGCGTGCCGCTTCCATGAGAACCTTCTTCTTGACTCCTACGGCTTTTCCGGAGCGACCGGTAGTCCTTGTTCGCTGGCCTCTCACTTTCAATCCGAGGGAGTGTCGGATTCCTTTCCAGCTCTTGATATCCTTCATCAGATCGATATCGGCCTTGTTTCTGAGCGCGAGGTCAGGCCCGACAAGGTGCATGTCTCGTCCACTTTCGATGTCCTTTCTGCGATTGAACAATCGTGAGGGTATCCCGTGCTTCGCAGGATCCTTGATGACGTCTTCTAATCTTGCGATCTCCGCCTCGCTAAGACTTCCTATCCTAGCTTCAGGGCTGATCCGGGCTACTTTCACGACGGCTTGGGCGAAATTTGGCCCAACTCCTCGTATCCTGCTAAGCCCGAATGGCACCTTCTTGGTCCCATCGACATCCGCTCCGAGTACGCGGAGGATTAACCTGAACTCTCTTGACATCGATCTTACACGAGGAAGGGGAAGTCTACCTAATCGCTTAATTTAACGTTTCGACTTTGCCGTAGCTTTGCGCCTCACGAAACAAGCACCTAGCAAGTTCGTGTCTGATCCGTTTTTTGATCTCGTCGACTCATCTCGTTCTTTCAAGTCTAGATTTCTGTTTCGGTTGCAAACTTTTTTCTCCGGTGAAAAAGTTCGTCCAACGAAAATTTTCTACGACAGCGGATTTTTTTCTCACCGGAAAAATTTACCAACGAGATCGATTGTTGTGTAAACAATTCTTAAATACGCCACGTGCGTTGTTGGCCATACATCCGAAAAAATTCGCGAGAAAGAGAAATCAATTCCAGAAATGTTCGGGCCACATCTTACACTGGATTTGTCAGAGTGTAATCCTGAAAAGCTCTCTGACCTTTCTTACATCTACGATCTCCTAGACGAGCTTCCGGATGTGATCGACATGCACAAGATTACGGCGCCATATGTATTCGTGTACAAACCGAAGGGGAATCCGACGGAGTGGGGAATCAGTGGCTTTGTGATCATTGCAGAGAGCCATATCAGTATTCACACCTTCCCAGACAACAAGCATGCGTTCATGGACATTTTCAGCTGCAAACAATTCGACATTCACAAGGCTGTCAACTACATCACATCGAAGCTAGAGGCCCACAAGGCGGACAAGAGACTATCGGGAAGAGGAAAAGAGTACCCGCGCCAGGTCATGGCCGCAAGAGAGATAGTCGCAAGATCGCGTCCCACACTAAAGCACTAGACGGTTTCCGAGAACATTTTTTCACGGACACGATTGGCTGGGCGAGCCGAGTGGGCACAACGACGAAACCTTAAATGAAGTATTCTATCGGCGATTGACGAAGCCCCAGAAGTGAGACTGTGCCAACAATCGAAGTCGGACGCGTCTGCGTGAAGCTCAACGGAAGAGAGGCCGGCCGTAAATGCGTCATCGTCGACGTTATCGACAAGAACTTTGTTCTAGTCACTGGACCGAAGAAAGTGAACGGAGTCCGGCGCCGCCGTACCAATGTTAAACACGTAGAGCCGACCGCCGAAACCATCGAGATCAAGAAAGGTGCGGCTGACGAGGATGTCGCCAAGGTAGCCGAAAAGGCGAAGAAGACAAGCTACCTGAAAGAGATCGTCACAATCAAAGAGATCAGCGTAGCAGCCTAGCACAAATCGAACCAGGATAAGCGTGCTCCAGCCTTACTCGTAGCAACGGATCGTGCACTCGCCATGACAGTTTAAGAACCAGAAACCGCTCCATGTTTGACGGAGATAAAATCGGTTGTCGCAACAGGCTCCCTGGAATAAGTCACAAAAGCTGCTCATCAAACTCGACGAGGAGACAGACCCGGCTTTAGGGTGTCCGCCAGAGAAAAGGACAATTGATCAACACGTCAGATTCGGGCTGATCAACCTGGACAAGCCCTCTGGTCCGTCAAGCCACGAAGTCGTTGCATGGGTCAAACGTCTCATGCGGTTGCACCACGCTGGCCACGGTGGAACTCTAGAGGTCCTCTTTGGGGCCGGAGTAATCCAATGGTCACCGGCGTTCTTCCGCTAGCCCTCGAAGACGCTACGAAGACGATTCAGGCATTCCTCCTCACCGGAAAAGAGTATGTCTGCCTAATGACGATGCACGGCGTAGTTGATGAGACCAGACTCCGCAGTGTGCTGGAGGAATTTGTTGGCGACATATTTCAAAAGCCCCCAGTGAGAGCCGCGGTCAAGAGGGAAGTTCGGAAAAGAACAATCTACTCGATCGATGATGTGGAAATTGATGGACGACAAGTTCTCTTCCGTGTCGCTTGTCAGGCGGGAACTTACATTCGGAAACTTGTCTATGACGTCGGGGAAGTTCTCGAAGTGGGCGCGCACATGCGGGAACTCCGAAGGACAAGATCCGGATCTTTTACCGAAAAGGACATCCACTCTCTCTACGATGTCCTCAAACTCTCTCAGGCTTCTCCTGACGAGAGGGAGGAGATGGTCAGACAAATCGTTAGGCCGATGGAGGCCGCTTTCGACTATGTTCCACGAATCTACATTCGTGACTCAGCGGTTAGTTCAATATGTCACGGTGCTGACCTTGCTGTTCCAGGAATCGTCAAGTTAACCGAAGGAATACGTCCCAAGACTGCTATCGCACTCTTCACGCTCAAGGGAGAACTCGTTGCACTGTCAAGAGCACTCATGGGAACCGAACAGATGATGAGGGATGAACGCGGACTCGCCGCGAAGACAGTTAGAGTGATCATGCCCACCGACACATATCCCAAGCTCTGGAAACCGAGGCATAATCGTTCCGTGGTAAGCCAGTTCAATTGACAAGCTTGAGCACTAACAAGGTTACTTTCGTCTGCAACTGTGGAGACGAGATCACGGTCAAGGTCGATCCGGATCAGGAAAATGAGGTGGTCTGCTCGAAGTGTGGCCAAGAATATCGGTTCTTTGGACAGAGCGTCTTGAGATTTAGAAGCAGCTCAGAGAATATGGAACACTGAAACAGCGACCGCCGCTATCCACAACGGGATTGCGACAGCTGCCCAGACTCTTCGATCCCAAGTGAAGACTTTCTGACCGTCCAGTATGAAGAAAGGAATCATGTTGAATGCCCCCAACAAGAGGTTGATCTGAACCCCGACCTGAAGAAAATAGAAGCTCTGGCCAACCACGACGTCTCCAAAGCCGAGAGCCGTTGAGACAACGAGGGCTAGCCCGAATATTGCAGCGGCTCCTATGTTGACAAGGGGCCCGACGAGCGATATTATTCCGTTGGCCTTCCGGTCTATCCCTTCCCCGAAGTAGCTTGACCGGGAGGCGATGTACACCGCACCTGGGGCGGCGAAGATAAAGTTGCCTTGGGAGATCACAGCGAATAACAGCGCCATTATCGCTCCGACGGTCCATAGCTTGAATTCTGCCCAGCATCCATATCGCTGAGCGCTGAACTTGTGCGCAAGCTCGTGTCCAAGGAAGCCTGTCCCTATCACCAACAGAGTGAGTAGGAAAATCTCTAAAATTTCTAGTGGCCTTAGGCCGCCGAACACGTATCTCATCGAGAAGCTGAAGCCGAGAACAAGGAGAGCTGCGGTTAGAGCGTAAAGTTCTCGGCTGGAAAGGGATGATAGTTTCGGTGCTCTGATGAGTCTTAGGTTCGCTCCAGAGGAGCGTTGCTCCACCCGGATGATGGGTGGTTTTGGGGCTCGTGCTTGTTGGATGTTGGGGCACTCATGGTTTTCGGGGAGTCGGTGGTAGACGCAGTGGACGCGGCCGCAGTATCTGCATACGTAGGGGATGAATTCTTCCGCCCCACAGACGGCGCAGCGTTCCATGATTGTCCACTGATTGGATGCTTGCCCCCTTAAAATCGTGCCTGAAGAGGGAATACTTCGTAGTAACGACCCTGTGTGTTGGTGGGTTACGCGAGGCTTAGAATCGTATCTCACGACCTGGCCGATTCAAGGGTGGCGTCCCCCGGGCGCGGACACTGCCATTCGCCCGTTAAGGGTTGACGGCTGGTTCGCACCCACCGCCACTCTAGTTCCTAGTTCTCGAACGATCAATGTGTCGTTGGGCTTTCTTATTTCTGTCCAAAGGGGAAAATAGTCCCATTGTCAAAGGGCAAGATTGGGCCGGGATTCCTGAGCCTGGTACAGGGCAGTCCACACCTGAAGCGTGGGCCTAGGCCTGGAAAGATAGGCTCCTGTCAGCCTGTGGTCCTTGCGGGCCGCGTGGGTTCAAATCCCACTCCCGGCGCCAACTTAAGATCACGAGTGGCCGATTCTCTCCGTTTCTGCCCGGGGATGCCTTGGTCCGTTCGGATCTTCGCCTTGCTCTCTTGTGAATATAGTTGTTGAGAAGACTCCACACCAAGGTCTTCGATTGTCGAATCCTCCCTATGATGGTTGAGAGAGATCCGTATCCGTTGATGGGTCAGTGGCGTCAGTCTGAAAGGGGACACACGATCGAGGCAGGCATGATCTGACTCGTCACGAGCATTCACCAGGGCATACACAATGACGGCGTAGAGGGCCCGTCTCGCTGTACAATGATAGCCCTCTACCCCACAATCTCGGTACACGTTTGAACTCTCAGCGCTTGGTTCTACGAACAATGTTCGTGACGCGAATCTTCAGCCGCCAAGGACGTAGTCTTGGTAGCTAGGTTACTATCATGCCTCGAATCACGAACGGATAACTGGACGTAGGGTTGGATTAGGCTGGTTGAGAGGACGCCGCTTCGTGTGTCTCGTAAGCCACAGCCAGCACGATACCGACTATAACCAGCCAGATAAGGAACTGGGAATTCGATATATCTTGAGTGTTGTAACCGTATTGATACAAAGCATTTGCGAAGTAGTACTCCATGATTTGCACCCCAAGCAAGACACCGAGGGCAAGACCACCCACCAACCCGCTATAGAAAGCTCTGATGGGACGCATGAGTTGAACCGTTTCCAAGGCTCGGCATAAGAAATTTTTGTGAGAAATCCCTAACGGGGCACGTCATTTGTGAAGGACATTCCTTCGAACAATGCTAGTGACACGAATTTTTCAGCCTACATCCATTACATATGTCAAACATAACACAATCATCGGTTTCTTCAAGGGCTGTTCCAGTGGCTTGGCCAACAACCCGACTCTCCCGATATGAGGGAGACCCACGAATGACCCGTGCTCCGGTCCACTTCAAGAATTGAAGGAATGAACCAACCCGACGGGAACACCCGCCAATAAGTAGGTCAATCTCTCCTTCGTTCTGAAGGAAGGGAAGTTTGTCGACTCTTCGATAGCGTGGCTTGGAGAATGGAACGCCTTGAAGCTTGTAGAAGCCGTTGAGAACGTTCGACGCAATCTCCTTGGTTCCGAGGGACCATTCCAATGTTGCGAGGTACGCTTTGACCCCCTCGACATCCGCGAGGTCGCAGTGTTTGGAGAGCCGCCGAAGTATTCTAACGGACCGGTCAATACTCGACTCTCGATATCCATTCTTCCGTAGGTGAAACCCGTATTCCACAACCTTTCCGATAGAAAGTTCGTAGGTTGGGGAATGGTGCGGGAGGTGGGATTCGAACCCACGAACCCCTACGGGACAGGCGCCTCAGGCCTGCGCTTCCACGACCCTCGAATCAAAGGATCTCTTTGACCTGGCTTGGCAACTCCCGCAATACCAAGTCTCCCGTATCGCAATGGAGGAGATGCAAGGCCCTAATTGGCTTTCCCCGCATCCACTCAAACCGCGTCTCGATCAAGAGTACTGGAAAAACGTTTAATTCCGCCGCGACCGGTTCCCACAAACGCTTAGACTAGAGCATGCTCTAGCAGCCAAAAAACATACACGCGAACCCCGGCCATGACTACATCGAAGAGAAAAACACGAAAACTCAGAGGATCTAGATGCCACGGATGGGGACGCTCAGGCCAACACCGAGACTCCGGAATGCTAGGCGGACACGGCAACGCAGGCTGGAAACGTCACAAATGGTCCGCGGTCATACGTTACGACCTTCAGATGGGAAGCAGAGGCTTCCACCCCGTCAGGCAAAAGATAACCAACGCGATCAACGTCGGCGACCTCGTTCTCCAGCTAGACCGGTTGATAGAGGAGGGCTCCGCCAAACAAGCCGGCAACATGGTCGAAGTTGACCTCGGAAAAGCAGGATACCAGAAACTGCTGGGAAATGGCGGGATAAGCCAGCCGCTAAGAATAATTGTTGCAGGGACCTCCGAACGTGCCCAAGAAAAGATCGGAAGGGCAGGCGGAGAAATCGTCCTCCCAACAAAGAAAAAAGAGGACTGATCGCTAACGGTCAGGTTCATAGAACTATTCCAACCCCTGACCAGAATACTCCCCGGAGTAAGATCACCAACAAGAGACGTCGGCTTCACCGAGAAACTGATCTGGACAGCGATCACACTCGTCGTCTATCTTATAATGGCCGAGACCCCGATCTACGGAATCACTCACACCGGCAACATCAACGACCAGTTCGGCCCCCTACGGGTCATCTTCGCATCAAACCGTGGAACACTAGTCGAGCTTGGAATCGGGCCCATAGTCACAGCCGGTCTAATACTCCAAGTCCTCTCCGGCTCAAAGATGATCAACGTCGACTTCACAAATCCAGCCGACAGAGCCCTGTTCACCGGCGCCAGCAAAGTACTATCCGTCTTCATGACGATCTTCGAAGGAATAGCCTTCCTGATAGAGCAGCACTGGACAGCTAATCACGCCTAGTCTACAATCTCAATTCCTGATCCTCGTCCAGCTCGTCGTCGCAGGAGTCGTTATCATCCTCCTCGATGAGATGCTGCAGAAAAAATGGGGATTCGGCAGCGGAATAAGTCTGTTCATAGCAGCTGGCGTCTGCCTCTCCATAGTCTGGAGCACCATCGGACCAATATCACCAGTGTCAGATGGAAAATACCTTGGCGCGATCTTCGCCTTCGCCCAGTCCATAGGACCAGCGCTATCGAACCCGGGAAGCTTCCTCGCATGGCAGAGCGCCCTCTACCGAGGCGGAAGCGGGCTTCCAGACATGATCGGACTCTTCACGACACTAGGAGTATTCATCCTCATAATCTACCTCAACGGACTACGCGTCGAAGTCCCAGTCTCATACGCCAGATACCGAGGCTTCAGAGGACGCTTCCCCATCAAGTTCTTCTACGTATCCAACATACCTGTCATCTTCGCCGCCGCCTTATTCGGAAACATCTTCTTCATCGGACAACTACTCTTCCAAAGATACAACCCTACGTGTTCCAGCACGGGACTGAACTTCTGGCTAAGCCTATTCCCAGGCTGTTTTGTTCCCACTAGCTCAACCAACCAGCAACTTGTCCCCAGCAAAGGACTTGCTTACTACACCTTCGCCCCCAGATCGATAACTGTCGTCCTGCAGGATCCCATTAGAGCCGCAGTTTACATGGGCATCTTCGTCATAGCCTGCGTCTTCTTCGCCATCACGTGGGTCGAGGTAGGCGGAATGGACTCGAAGACCGTCGCGAAGCAACTGATCGACTCCGGAATGCAAGTAGAAGGATTCCGACGCTCCGGCACCACCATAAGACAGATCCTCGACCGGTACATTCCAACCGTGACCGTTATCGGAGGAATCGTTATCGGCACAATCGCTGCAGGCGCAGACTTTCTCGGCGCCTTTGGCACGGGAACAGGAATCCTACTGACCGTAGGCATCATCGAACAATACTACGAGATACTAGTCAAAGAGAGAATTACCGAAATATACCCTGGAGTCAAGGGATTCCTCGGACAGTGAGCGAGGGAATTGTCACGCACTATAATAGTAGCAGGGATACCCGGGGTCGGCAAGACCACCGTTCTACAAGAACTGGAGACCGTCGCACGCGAAAAGAACATCCCATTGAAGATCGTCAATTTTGGAAACGTAATGAACGAGCTCTTCAAGAAACGCGGAAAGACAGTTCATCGTGACCATATGCGCCGCCAAGATCTCGAACTCCAAGGTAAGGTCCAAGAGCAGGCCGCGCGCGAAATCGGAAAGGCTGGAGGTAAATCTGCTCTGGTCGTAGATACTCACATGTTCGTGAGGACCAAGGATGGAATCTGGCCAGGAACGCCGCGAAGAGTCTTGGAAGCGCTTGACCCTGGTCTGATTATCTTGATCGAAGCCGACCCCGAGGACATTGCCAGGAGAAGGAATGCCGACCGAACGCGCGAAAGAGACAGCAAGACCGTAGACGAGGCAAGGACAGACCTGGAGTGGTCGAGATATATGGCGAGCGCGAATGCTGTCCTGGCGGGTGCTCCCATCCAAATAGTTTTGAATCCTGATGGACATCAGAGGCGAGCGGCAGAAGATTTGTTGGCGCTAATTCAGAAGCGGACCCTACAATGACTTTCATCGACGACATTCTGAACACCTTGGCTGCGCCTCTTCGTCAGTATAGTCATCCCCCCTCCGCGACCCTCATGGTGCTTGGCGCGGCGATCGTTCTATCGCTAATTACAATGTCTGCCAACCGGTTTCTCGTGAATTACAGGATGATTGCTAACTCAAGGCGGGAGTATATGGCCTGGACGGGTGCAGTGCGGAAAGCCAAGAAAGAGGGGGACGAGAAGGCGCTCGAGAAGCTAATGAGACGTCAGTCGGCCATGATGAAGATGAGCTCGCGATCAACTTTCGAGCAGTTTAAGACATACCCGATTACGATCATTCCTTTTCTCTTGATCTATTATACAGTCGTCACGGCGATTGGCTCGATTCCCGTGGCGTACGCGCCGCTCGTTCTACCATTCACAACGACAACAGGCAACGGAATGTTCTCAGTACTGTCCCTGTTCTACTGGTATCTAATCTGCTCATTTGCTCTGAGCATTCCATTGTCAAGGTTGTTTGGAGTCCAATCTTCGTTCTCGATGACCCCAACAACAGGGGAATCAAGTTGACGCGACCATCGCAGAGGACAAGCGGGCGCCGAAAAAAGGTGCTTACATTGCCGTCTGGTGTTCGAACTATCCACTTTGAAGCAAAGGCGCACCGCAGCGCGCAATGTTCGCGATGTGGAGCTGAGTTGCATGGAGTGGTGACAGGAAGACCGGTCGGAGTGCCAAAGAGCTCGCGCGTTCCATCCCGTCCATTTGGTGGGGTGCTGTGTGGCAACTGTTTGGCGTCTGAGATTAGACGGGTTGCCCGCGTGTCAGGGTCCATCGATTGATTGTGACCGTTAGCGGGCCACACGGGTCCGGCAAGTCCACATACGCGGCGAAACTCGCGGGATCACTCGGTCTCCACCACGTGTCTGCTGGAATGCTGTTTAGGAAGCTAGCCGATGAGAGGAGGGTTTCACTGGAAAGATTCCAGGAGATGGCTGCTGCCGACCCGAGTATCGACCGGTTGGTAGATGAGAGGACCATGCTGGAGGCGGAGAGAGGTGACGTAGTAGTTGATGGTCAGCTAGCAGGGTGGGTATTGAAGGAGATTTCCGACCTCAGGATCTTGTTAACAGCACCTTTGGTGGTGAGGCTGGAGAGGATAGCCGCGCGAGACCGCATTAATCTCGAGGAGGCGCGGAGACAGACACTGCACAGGGAAGCTGTCCAAGCTGAGAGATATCGGAAGCATTACGGATTCAGCGTAGATGACTGGTCGATTTACCACCTAGCCCTCGATACAAGTTTCGGTTCTATAGAGGACACTGCTAAGATCCTTCTTGCCGCAGCTGTCACCGCCAAGAACGCTAAGACAGGGAAGAGCCTTGAGAAGAATCCGGCACCCCAGCCTATTCCGGCAGGCGCTAATCGGCCATAAACGAAACCCATCATGGCAAAGTCGGGTCCGGTTAAGGGAGCTTGGTGGCCCCGGGCGACTCTCCCTCGGAGCCATCGTCCCGTAACAGCATGCTCATGCCGGGGATCAATGCCATTTCGCATGCCCTCCGGGGATGAACGGATCTGGCAGTACAGAGCACAGAGCTAGTAGTTGAAGAGACAGGGAGTCGAGGCGCTGAACTCGTCTTTGGCTCCATAGACGGCCTATTCTCCGTCCTTGGAATCATATCAGCCGCGGGTTCTGCAGCATTGATACCCGTCCAGATTTTCGCAACGGGCGTAGGCGGAGCGGTTGCGGGCGCGCTATCGGTTTTTGCAGCAGTCTACCTATCGGAAACGCATGAGAAGAAGACTCAATTGCTGGAGGCGATAACGCGGACAAATCGGCAGCGGTCAAGACAAACAAATGGCAGCAAGAAAAAACCAGTCCCTATTACCACAGAGCATCCGAAGGTCCATCGATTGGTAGGAAAGATCAACAGGAGAGCTCTAGGCTCCGGAATAGTTACAGCAATTACCTCCGCTCTTGCTTCACTGGTACTTCTGTTCCCACTAGTACTCTTCCCCGAAACTTATGCGGTAACGGCGTCCATAGTCATCGGAGTCATGATGCTCTTCTTGCTGGGAGCATTCCGAGGAATCACCCTGAAACAGTCAGCAGCGAAATCAGCAATGAAAATGGTAGTCCTAGGAATTCTCGTAGTCCTGGCGAGTAAGCTCCTCGGATCCTACGTCCTGAAGCTCGTAACCAAGTAGCTACGGAACGCCATCTGCGAGAATCTTTCCCAGCTTCGAAGAATCAATATTGCCGCCGGACACGATGCATACAATTTTGCCAGGCCCAGCCTTGCCTGTCATGGCCGCGGCAACGGATGCCGCTCCAGCGCCTTCCGCAACGATCCTGTTGCGTTCTATCAATAGCTTGACAGCGATAGTAATATCCGAGAGAGAAACGACCAAGGGAAGGAGCAGGTTTCTTGCTCGCTCCCACATCTCGGGCAGAACGCTCTTTCCGCCGATACCATCAACAAAACTGGGAACCCTCTCGATCTCCTGGGCTGAACCAGCTGCGAAAGAAGCAGACAGTGGCGCCGCGGTTTCAGGCTCTACAGCGTAGAATCGGGTCTGGGGCCTCTTCGCGCGGATTGCCGAGGCGATACCTACGGAAAGTCCTCCGCCACCGAACGGTATGACGACCGAGTCGACATCAGGCAGATCTTCCAAGACCTCTAGTCCAGCAGTTCCGTTTCCTGCCATCATTCGAGTATCCGCAAACGGATGGATGAACACCGAGCCGTCGAGAGGAGGATAACGATGAGTTACAACTACCTTCCAGACATCGTCAAACGAAGCCTGGATGATCTTTGCACCAAATCGCCTGATTGCTTCGAGCTTGGTCCTGGGAGCGTTGTCCGGGACGATTACTGTGCATGGAATATTGTTTTGACGGGCTTGCCAGGCCAGTGCCTGGGCCATGTTTCCGGCGCTGCAAGTGTAAACTCCGCGCTTCTTGGCATCTGGACCCGCAAGAGCGATCGCATTGCTGGCGCCTCGAACCTTAAAGGAGCCGGTGGGCTGCAAATTCTCTAGTTTCAGAAAGATTTCTGCTGGTACGTCGTCAACATTCAAGCGGACGAGAGGCGTTCGTAGGACTGCGCCTCGGATGCGTTCTCGGGCCTCTTCGATCAGTTTCAAGGGTATTAAGCCGGGAATCTCTGAGCCCGAGGTGGCATTATGCTGCACGAACGGTCAGTCATCCGGTGTTATCTCTCAACTCTTAAAGACCGAAGAAGAGGAACCGACCGGCCGATTTGTATGATGAAGGAAGCTGTGAAAACGGGCCCTGCGCCGCTGGGTCTTCCTTTCTCGCCTGCAGTCAGGTTTGGAGAATTGTTGTTTGTCTCTGGACAGGGGCCAATCGACAAGAACGGAAAAGTCATTCCGGGAGATATCAGAGCCCAGACGAAGGTTACTCTGGAGAATTTCAAGAGGATCTTGGAATCTGCAGGGTCCAATATGGACTGCGTACTCCAGACGACAGTCTACTTGAGGGATCTAGTAGAGTATTCTGGAATGAACGAGGTCTATTCCACCTTCTTCCATGATCCCAGGCCCGCGAGGACGACCATCCAGGCCGGCGATCTGCTCTTTGGGATGAAGGTGGAGGTCCAAGGCATGGCTCATGTCCCAGAGAAGCCGAAAGGGTAACCGTTAACAGCGGTTTCAGGAGGGTCGTTCCTGAAGGAGCTCAAACACCAGTTTCTCTATCTCACCACTGAAGGCTGGAAGACCAAGGCACCTCACAGAATCGAAATCTGGTATGTACGACATCAAGGACGATTCTATCTCGTCTCGCAATTCCGGGACGAGGCTCACTGGGTGCGGAACATCAAGAACCACCCCGGAATCTCGTTCGAGGTGGACAGCGACGAGTACTTGGGACTCGGCCGGATCATCGATCCGGATGATGAGCCCGAACTGGCCAAGAAGGTTTCGGAGCTGATGGAGGCCAAGTATCAATGGAGCGATGGACTAATCGTAGAACTTCGACCTGAACCCGGAGCTATTCAGAAATAACTCTCCCGAGTTTCCCTCAAGTTCAAAGAATCTGGAACAACAGACTCTCGTTTTGTTCACCGTATCCCAGGTCAAGGGTCTGTCCTTATATCAATGACTCAACACGTTTTTCCAGGGAACGGTATTGACGGTTTCAAGCCAGCTTTCCACCGACAAGAGCGTCGAGCTCGTTGAGTTTCAACGCTTGAAGGGTTTATCGGACAACGGAGCGCGCGAGGCTCTCGCGAAAGACCTGGGAGTCGTATATGTGACGGCGATCACAAGAGACGGCTGTTCAGGTTGCATGGAGCAGAAACCATTGTTCAAGGAGCTTGCCAGAAAGATGACTTCGGATCTTGCTGAAAGAGTCCACTTCTCTAATGTTCATGTTCGTTATGCGGACAGTGACAGGGCGGAGTCTTCGGAGAGCAAGAGCGTGTTTCGACACGCCGCGTATCCAACGTATTTGGTGCACGTAAGATCAAGAAAGGGTGTTCTCGAAGTCTTCAGGGCAGTGTACCCGACAATGGAGGAGTTGGAGAGGCAGACGCGGGAATCGCTGGACCTGGCGGAGTTCTACAAGGACGAAGCTTAGAGTCGAGAAACCTCTAGCGCATCGCGGCCTCAAGATCATACAGACCCGTGAGGGCATCTTGTACCCCGTGGTTGTGGAATAATCTGAAGAACCCGCCCAGAACAAGGAATAAGCCCCCGAGCTGTAGGCTCAGAACCGCTCTGGAGTAGCCAAGCGTTCGGGAACCTAGGAGAAGGGACGAGAGCACTAGGGCGAGGCCGAGGAACGCGACTATCTTGGTCTTGAGCATACCCGCACTACAGCATCAATCACAAGATATGGAATGATAGATGTCGCTATAATGCTGGCCCAACCTTCTCACGGAACAATAGTAAAAACAGAAAAACGGAGCAACCGCTCTTGCGTCGCGAGTTGTTCTGTACAATCCCCCCTCCTTCTCGACGAAGAAATTTGCTGTCTGGCATTGATAATGGGCGAGACCGGCGGATCAGGGCACAATCCGGGTTTTGATGACACGGGAAGATACGGGAAGTCTAGACCTGTTTCCGATGATACTAGGGCGAGATGTGGAACATGCTCCAGAATCGAGATCAGGTGTTGAAATGGGCGGTGCGAGGGATTGCGTACTAAAGAATATGAGCTAGTCTTAAACCGCCAAGACCCCTCGAGTGATTTAGCATGCCGAAAAACGTCCTGACAGTCGAGCTGAAAGAGTTACATGACCTGGCGAACGAAGCAGCCAAGTTCCTGAAATCGAAGCTCGAGGGCAGAATGAAAACAAAGGGGACACAGGTCCAGATCGAGGACGCAAGAACCAAACAAGTCAAACTGCTACTCCACAAGTTCCTCCACCACCAGGGCCTAAACCACTACAGGGTGCTAAGCCAGAGTGGAGTCCTAGAAGTCACACCGCCAGAGAAGCATGAAGCCCACCCGCAGGAACGGGAAGGCTCACCGCCGACTGCAGCTCAAACGACCCCATATTATTTCCCGCAAGCTCCAGCCTTGACGCCGGAGAAAAAGAGGAAGACCAAGCCCAAACATAAGAGCGAACAAAGCTAGAGCGCTAGTTTCCCTTTGAGGGCTCCCCAGGCTTCAAAGGACCCACGATTTCCACAACGTAACCTTCAGGGTCTTTGAAGCCAGTCGAACGCGTGCCCCAAGGCCGGTTAGCCGGAGGATCGTCAAACTTCACACCTTTGGACTTTAGAGATGAGTAGACCTCATCGACATCGTTAACCTCTAAGTGTAGCTCGACAGTCGAACGGGAGAGGGGCGGAGCTTTCGTGAGCCGGTGGAAGGCAAGCTGAGAGCCTTTAGTGTCGAACATGATGAAGCTCTCATTCTCCTGGGCAACCGGAAGACCAAGAGTTTCCTTGTAGAGGGCCCTGACCTGATCGAAATGGACTGCCCAGAGTGTCAGGTAGGATAATTTGTTCAGCCTCATGACGAATTTCCTAACTAGCCAACCTTGGAAGCAATTATTAGCTTATACAGAATATGCCGAGTTCTGCTTTGATCCGGGAAGACTTTGTGCAAATAGCACCGGATCAAATATTGTCGAACGATTCGTGAGAGCATCTCTGGATTGGAATAAACGCGACGAACAGAGACTGGGCTACTTAGCCGGAACGGTTGCTGGAACGTGCGGTTCTCCGCGTTTCCGAAGAGTCAGGAAGGCACCGAGTCCGACCGCCAAAGCTGCAGCAGCAAGTACGAAACCATAGGTCGCCAGTGTATACTGTATGGGGTCTGGCTGAGTCTGAACGTTCAGATTGTTGGAAGTGACTCCAGAATTTATCGAGTTGCCGGACCAAGCTGCCGCAATCTTCCAGGCGCCCGCAGAATCAACCGTATACACATCAGTGAAGTAACCGGTGTTATCGGTTTTGACCGTGTGAGCGGTACTAGTTCCGGAAGGGCTGGTATAGGTTATCGAGATGTTCGCTGGTGCTGCAGGATAGAGGTAGCCGCTGAGGGAGATGGTGTCGCCTGGTTTCGCGTTGAACGTAGACGAGGAGAGAAGAATTACGCTAGGGGCCTTGCCAACTGCTGAGGAAGCGGTGTTGGACGTTCCCATGCGGGTTTCATCACCGTTCCATGTTGCTCTGATGGTGTACGAGCCCGGGCCTGATGGGGTCCAGCTGGAGGCAAATCGGCCTTGAGAATCCGTTATGACAGTTGCGAGTATCTGGTAGTTGCTTGAGGGCCCGGTCGAGTATTCTAGAAGAACTTGTGCTGAGGAGATCGTGGTTTGGTCAGTAGCATTTGTTAGCATGCCAGTGATACTAATGGATTGACCTGAGATGACGAGTGATGGGGCTAGGGTTAAGCTGACTGCGCTGTTAGCGAACGCCACATCGCGGACTTCTACGAGTCCCTTGCCCGATGATTGACCGCCGTCAATGATATCCTGTTTTCCGACCCTGCCAAGGTCGCCTACAGTTATGGCGGATATGGGCGAGTTGAGGGTGGAGGACAAGTAGGATTTCTGAAGGGTAATCGTTGAACCGCTCAAAGACCAGATCCTGATTGTGCCGTAGTAGACATCGGTTGACCCAATAGGCATGTCCGCCTGTCCGGCGGTTACAATCTCGGTTTCCCCACTGGCGTCAACGTCGCCCGCTGCCACGTGGATGACATCTATGCTCGTCTGAGGGGATGTGACCCATGTGGTTCCCGCTTGCTGGGTTAGCGTTCCGGACCAGTCAGACCACACTGTAAGCTCGGCCCTCAACACTGGATATGTCAGGTCCTGGCCGCCGACGATTATGTTTGCCTGCCCGTTGCCGGTGAGGTCTTTGATCGTGACGGTTGTCGCTACTGTTCCTACACCAGTAGTGAGCCAGTCGCGGGTTCCCTTGGGGGCGAGAGTCCCGCTGCCAGTCCAGGCCCAGACACGCAGCTCGCTCTGAGTGACCGTGGAATTATTGGAGTAGCCAACGGTCACGATGTCGGGTGTACCGTTATTGTTGGAAACGTCACCGGTTGTCACCGTGTATCCTTGGGATCCCGCTCCTATGGGACCAGTTGTGGTCCAGTTATAGAGTAAGACCTTGTTGAGGTTGCTTCCGTCAAAGGACCAGATTCCGAGCTGAGCCCAGTCGTTAGGACCAGCCATACGATAGTAGCCTAGGGTGACGATCTGGCGGACACCATTGTGGCTCCAGATGGCGATGCTACGAGTCTCAAGGGCAGTTCCAGGCCCTGTGAAGTTGTACGTTTTCTCCTTGATGAGGGAAGAACCTGTCCAGCGGAAAATGCCGATCTGAGACGCGATAGTCGGGCTGGATGTCGAGGGGCCAATGTTGGCGATGAAGATGGTGTCGTTTTGGCCGTTTCCGTCGATATCATTTACCGCGACACCTGACAAGTAGTAGTTGGGAGCAGGCGACTTGAACAACGTGTTATCATCAAGGACCAGTGAGCCCGCCGATTTGTGGTAAATGCGTAATTGGCCGAAGTTCGTGCCGTTGTTGTAGTTGCCCACGGTGACGATATTGTTAGTTCCAGACGTGGCAGCGTCGGCCATGGCTACGCCACTGGCCACTGCGTAATTAGTCAAGGTGGAAGGCCACGTATCAACCATGGTCTGGTTCAGCCGATAGTTTGCGTTAGCATGCGGAATGGAGATCATTGATAACGGAAGCAGGAGGAGGATTATCAGCGGGACGAAACGGCGGTTCAACAGAGGTCTCGCAGAGTCCAATCATAAGACTGCAAAAATAGTTCTGATACCATGCGAACCGGGCCAAAGTAACCGACCGGAAATCTAAGACTTCTGCAGAAGATGCACCCGCCGTTTTAGGGTGGTGCTCCTCTCTGAGAAGTTATGAGGAAAACTTGGAGTTCGTGACGAGCTTGAAACATGACTCTATTAGGAGCGGCTACGGTATTGCGTGGTATTATTTTGACAAAATTCATGATGTCGCTTCGCGACGAGAACTATCGCGTCTTGACCGGTGCTGCAATAGATCGAGGGATCTCCGTGCAAGAACTTCTCCGAGCCGTCATTATCCCAGACTGGGTCAGGGAGATTCCCAGAGCAATAGTTGCCGAGAGTTGGCCTTCCGTGAGAACGCGTCGCTAGCAAATACATCTCCGATAACACGGTCTTCCTCATTGCCATTCTATCGGGGAGGACTACGAACGATCTGAGCGAGCAAACATCGCGAAACAAGGGCCGTCTCCGAGCCAAGAGTACAGGCCTAATAGTCAGGGAACCTGCGGTTCCGGCCGCTAGCACAACTAGCGACCAGAATATTCTGAACCCGAGCTTCCATAGCATAGTCGAAGAAATGCCTGCTCCAGGAACGATTTTCTTATCGGTGAGAATCCCCCAACCATGGCTTTAGGGCCTAAATTATGAGAGAGAGTGAAATGTTTCTCGACGGGTCGCAGGCGGTTTCCTCGAGAGAGGCCTCACCCATATCGGATACGGAACTTCACGACGAACAGAGTTCTCGGCATAGATCTTGGCGTGAACGGCGGTGGAGCCTTGGCTAGCACGTTGGCCTGCCCTATCCATGGTGAGCCGATGCCAGAACTCTCTCCAGATGAGTGGGCTAAGACGATAACAGATATCGAACGGATGAAAGAGTTCGAGATGGAAAAGGGCCCAGATAAGCCGAATAGAACTCAAGAAACCGGGCCTCCTCGGAAATGGGAGCCACGTCATAATTACTCCGAAGGAAGGAAGACCTGAAAAGATTACTTGCCACTGCATAGCCTAGATAGACTAATGACTCTCACGCAAGCTTTCAGCCCAGAACTATCTAGCTAGGCTTAGAACAATTTTCTATCATGTGGATCGTCAGGACCCCTAGCAAGTCTTAAGACAAGACCTCCCACTCGTTACAGTCAACAGGCGCGTGAGTGGGGCCTTCCACCCGTTGCGCCATACAAACCCCGGAGTAGGGAGGCAAAATGAGAAGAGAGATCAAAGATAGGGCTGTAGTTTCCCGTTCTAGAAACCTCTCACTAGCGGCCGTATTTGGAGCACTCTACGCCGCGCTCGTAATTGGATTCGCTCCAATCAGCAATCTTCCAATACAAGTGAGGGTAGCTGATGTTCTGATGCCCCTGGTGATCTTCTTCGGATGGCCTGCAATCCTTGGACTCGGCATTGGAACAGTGGTGGGAAATTTGGCTGCGGATTCGATAACCGGATTCCCATCAGCCTCGATCGGACTAGACATTGTTGGCGGAAGTCTGGTCAATCTTTTCGCCGGATTCTTAGGATGGAAGATTGGCCGGCGAAGTTGGAGGATTGGCAATCGGAACGCAAGCTGGTTTACGGCCACCCTTGTTGAGACTGCGCTGATATCAGTGGTGGTAGGAGGCTATCTCAGCATCGTTTTCTCGATACCACCGGCCTTGTCGATTCTCGGGATTCTCGCGGGAGAAGTGGTGGCGATAAACATCGGTGGCTTTGTGCTGCTCAACATCATCGGAAGAGCAAGGAGCCTGGACCTCTTCAAATCGTGGGGTTTGCAGATCTACGAAACTGATCGGGACCAATAGGTTGTCAGCCGAGTTTGATCTGCTTACCCTCAGCTGGCTTTAGGTCAGATAGTCTAACTCCAACTAGCCTCATCTTCCGCCGGTCTTTCTCGAACTCCCTGAATAGCAGCGTTACGTATTCCCGGATGACTCCCAGGTCGTCTACATACCCTGTATGAGTTTTCTCCCGGGTAAACGTAACGAACCCTTCGAATCGTATCTTGATACCAACGGTGCGATACCACAAACCTTCACCCAACAGCCTGTCGTGAACCTCGTGACTTAGAGACTCTAACGCGTCCCGGACCATCGTCTTGTTCTGAATGTCTCTTTCGAATGTCTGCTCAACACTGATCGATTTCCTTAGCCCTCTCTCTTCCACGGGTGTCTCCTCGATTCCATTCGCTATGGCCCAGAGCCATACCCCGCCTTTGCCGAACCAGGCGGTGAGCTTCTTTGCCTCAATTTCGCGCAACTGGCCAATGTTCTCGATTCCCTTTTCATGAAGGAATTCTGTTGTTTTCTTGCCTACTCCACTGATCTTGTTGACCTGTAATGGTTCGAGAAATTTGTCTACTTCGTCTGGCTGAACAAGGGTGAGCCCATCTGGTTTCTGTATGTCCGAGGCCATCTTCGAGATGGATTTGCTAGGCGAGATTCCGACACTCACAGTGAGGCCTTCTCGTTCTTTCAGGGTAGCTTTCAGCCGGGAAGCTAGAAGTTTCGCGTCATCATACGTCTTGCATCTCCTGCTGACATCCATGTAAGCTTCGTCAATACTGGTCTGTTCGAAAATATCTGCAAAGCCCCGCATAATACCCATCACTCTCTCCGAGGTCTCACCATAGAGCAGAAAGTCAGGTGGCACATAGATCCCCTGAGGGCACAGCTTCCAGGCCATACTAATTGGCATTCCAGATCGAACCCCAAACTTCCGTGCCTCATAGGAACAGGAAGTAACGACTCCGCGACCCTTTCCATTCTTCGGATCGGCACCTACGATCAACGGCTTGCCCTTCAACGATGGGTCCCGATGGATCTCACAAGACGGGTAAAAAGCATCCAGATCACAATGAAGAATTATTCTAGACCGGGAGATAGTAGACATTTCTAAGGTTCGTGGTTGTAGGCGAAGCCACGATGCCTCGCCGGCTCCAAGACTCCCGAGTCAGGGTTCACTTTCAGGCCTAAGTCTTCAAGGAACTTTGCGCCCAAGACTGGGTGAGCATCTTCGAAGGTGACGGCGAGGGTTACATCTTCTCGCCCATGAGCAGAGACAACGACAGAATAGACTTGAGCTTCCAAGGAATCTCTTTGGTCAAGTTCGAGTCTCGCTCTCAAATCTTCAGGGAACGCTCCTATCTCGAAGAGAACTCCAGAGGGCAAGATAGTGAAGAAAGAGGTGGGGTCAATTGGAATTCTTTGCAGATGCATCTGTCCTTTTTCGCCTTTGAACAGCGCCATAGTGCACGTAGCGGACACAGGAGTACCAAGGATAGGATAGGGGCTTCTGGCAAATAAGCTTCAAGAGCAATGTGTTGAATGCTGATAGCGGAATCGAGTCCTGTAGATAGGGATCTTATGATTCGAGTTCGAGTATGCCCATCGAATCCTCTTGGGAGGAGAAGGCCGCTCGTCGACGAAACGTCCTACGTAGGCATATGCCTCGGGAATATTCATTTCCTGAAGGGTTGAATGGCGACAGTATCCATCGACAAGCGTCTGTTGTTCACGCAAGAGAACTATAGGCCAGATAACGGTTCCACCGGCTTCCAACGCTTTACGAAGCTCCGATCGACGTTCCGTCAGACGCTCAATGAACTTTCGACCAGTATTTGCGTCAGAGGAGTTGAGGATTAGAGGATTCATCCGGACCTCGTCAACACCAACAATTTCCAACTTCCACTTCCGCTTCGGAAGCGAGTTGAGCAGATCGTTGTGTCTCGGATCCTCTCCCATGCTATCGAAATCTGCTTCCAGTTCCTTCCGTACCTCGGTGTTGACGAAATCATGGATGTCATCGGAATCCTCAAGCATTCGATATTCAATACCGTGAAGCCGACGCACCGTTGTTCTGTTATCCCAGGCAGAGCGTCTCCCTATGTTTCCGACTCGCGAACGATCGCTCATCGCGCGTCGCTTCCCAGGTTGTCCGAATCTAACTCTTAAGATTCACTCTTGGAAATCGGCATGATCATCTGATCCGGAACGGTTTCGGTTATCTCAACAAGAAATTGACCATTAACCTATTACGGTAGCCGGTAGTCGAAGGCTCGCCGTGCAAGTTCTAGAGAACCGGGCCAACCATGTTTATGCGAGGAGAATAGAGGAAGAATACAACCGTCAGTACGCGATAGCCTCGGAAGCCCGATCGAAAGGACTCGATCCCTCATGGAAAGTCGAATCACAAACGACCTATGACTTAGCTGAGCGCGTCGAGAAATCCGTTGGACCACTCGGGGTTGCAGCTAGAATCCGAGATTTGAGCAAACTGATCTCACGAGAAGAGACAGCCCTGAAGATTAGTGAGGACATCGTTCTAGGCCACTTCGGAAGCCTTGAGCCAGAAGACGCCGCTGAACAGGCGATTCGTACAGCGCTAGCGGTGCTGGACGAGGCAGTGACCGTAGCCCCGATACAAGGAATACATGACGTCAAGATTCGTACAAACGTGGACGGATCAAAGCATCTAGCCGTCTACTTTGCAGGCCCGATGAGGTCGGCTGGCGGGACAGAAATGGGCTTGACCATGATCGTTGCCGACTATGTCCGACGCCAGCTGAACATTCCGCCCTATCATGCATCTGAACAGGAAGCGATGAGATTTGTCGAAGAACTACGCCTCTACGAGCGATCCATCGCCCGTTTCCAATACCGGAACCCGGACAGCGTCCTCAAAGACGCGATCATTCGCCTTACTGTTGAACCCAACGGAGTGGAAACAGATCCCGTCGAGGTCGCGGTGAACCGGAATCTTATGCGTGTAGAAACGAACAGGGTCAGGGGCGGAGCATTACGAGTTGTAAATGATGGATTGCTCGGACGATCGACCAAGGTTCTGAAGATCGTCGAGAAGCTAGGACTCGAAGGCTGGGGATGGTTGGCTATGATGAAGACCTCTTCATCAGAAGGAGAGGAGGCGAAAGAGTTCATGTTCATGGAAGACGTCGTTGGCGGGCGTCCAATCTTCGCCTTCCCGGGAGCGGCTGGGGGCTTTAGAATACGATATGGCCGCTCGCGAAACACAGGCATGGCATCAGTCGGTGTTCATCCAGCTACCATGGAGGTCCTGGGCGGTTTTCTCGCCGTAGGAGTCCAGATGAGACTGGAAAGGCCAGGAAAGGCAGGCATCGTCAACGCAGTCGATAGCATCGAACCCCCGGTCGTGAAGCTCAACGATGGCTCGGTGATGAGGATAGACTCTCCTCAAGAAGCAAAAGCATTGCGGGACAAGATTCAGAAGATACTATTCCTCGGCGACCTATTGGTGGGATATGGGGAATTTCTGGAAAACAATCGAGCGCTGGTCCCTTCAGGGTTTGTCGAATCATGGTGGGCGCAATTACTGGAGGAGAAGCTCCACGACCCGGAAAACAGTAGCAAAGCACGACAATTCCTGAATGTCTCAGTGGAACGATTGCAGCAATTCGTTACCAACCCGTTCTCTGTCAAACCACGAGCCGGTGAGGCTATTGGATTATCCCGGAGCCTTGGAATTCCTCTGCACCCCGCATATACGCACTTCTGGAGCCTGATCACGGTCCAAGACGTACACTATCTCCGCGAGAAACTCATCCACTACCTAGACCAGTCCTGCGTTCTTCCTTATGATGAGAAGCTGAAGGACATTCTCGAACAGGCTCGAGTGCCGCACAAGATGGTGGCGGGTGCCATCCAGCTCTTAGATGATGATGCGCTGGTTCTTCGGACAATTCTGAACCTCGAGGCCCCAGCAACCCAGGTTAAGGGAGAAAGCTCGCTTGAAGCACTGTGCCTGATGGCAGGATTCCCAGTAAAGAACAAGGCCCCGATCTTTGTCGGGGCACGCATGGGCCGTCCAGAAAAGGCGAAGGAGAGAGTAATGACTCCACGGGTCCATGGGCTATTTCCAACCGGTCAAGCCGGGGGCCCGCGCCGTGATGTGATAGAGGCGTCGAAGAAGTCCGTGGTAACATTGGATCTGGTGGATCGAAGATGTCCACAGTGTGGTCGCTGGGAATCTAGGCTCAAGTGTCCAGTCTGCGGACGAGAGACGAAGATGAGTACGAACTGTCCGAAGTGCGGCAAACCATCGCATGATTCGTCATCCACCTGTAATGGTTCGCTAGTTGCATACCGCAGCGTAAACGTAAACCTCGTCGAGATTCTGGAAGAAGCGGTTGGGAGGCTCAGGCTGGGAAAAGTGGAAGGGTCGGTGAAAGGTGTGAAAGGTTTGATCAACAAGACGCGAATGCCGGAGCCCTTGGAGAAAGCGTTGTTACGTGCGAAGTCAGACGTTTCCGTGTTCAAAGATGGGACCCTGCGGTTTGATGCGTCCAACGCCGTACTGACTCAGTTCAGACCCGGAGAAATCGGGCTGAGCCTAGAGAAAGCACATGAAATAGGATACACGAGGGACATGGACGGTCACGAGTTGTTGGACCCGAGACAGCTGTGCGCCTTGGAGATACAGGACCTTGTCGTCTCGGAAGCTTGCGGAGAGTACCTGTTGAAGGTGTCCCGGTTCTTAGACGACTTGCTTACTCTTTATTATGGAATGGACAAGTTCTATAAGGCATCGAAAAAAGAGGACTTGATCGGGCATCTAGTAGTCGGGTTATCGCCTCACACGTCTGTCGGCGCGGTGGGAAGAATCGTCGGATTCACCAAGGCGAGCGTGTGCTATGCCCACCCGTTATATCATGCTGCAAAGCGGCGAGACTGCGATGGAGACGAGGACTCAGTATCGCTACTGCTCGACGTTCTGTTGAACTTCTCGAGAGAGTACCTCCCGGACAGAATAGGAGGATTAATGGACGCTCCGCTGTTGCTCGCTCCGCTACTAAACGCGACCGAGGTCGCTCGGCAAGCATTCAACATCGAAACAGTCACCACATTCCCCATTGCTTTCTATGAGAAAACCCTGGTGGGGGCGAACCCGAAGGAGATAGAGGATCTTGTCCCAACCCTCAATCAGGCGCGGGAATCGTCGTCGGACAACTGGAACATTGGATTTACCCACCCAACAGAAGATCTAGATCGCGCGCGACTGACCAGCGCGTACAAAGAACTGCCGACAATGCTTGACAAAGTCAAAGAGCAGCTAGATCTTGCCGATAAGATCGTAGCCGTAAGAGGAGAAGAAGTAGCTAGGAAAGTCCTCGGAACTCATATTCTACGAGACTTGGTAGGGAATCTGCGAACGTTCACGTCGCAGAGATCTCGATGCTCAAAGTGCAACTGGAAACCGCGCCGAGCACCTCTGAAAGGTGTCTGCGTCAAATGCGGAGGCAAGTTGGGACCTACCGTATTCAAAGCAGGCGTAGAGAAATACCTCCAAGTCGCCTTTGACATGGTCAAACGGTACAATGTTGGCGAATACTACCGACAGAGACTCGATCTCATAAAAGTTGAACTGGACGAGACATTCAGGCCAATTGAGGCGGACAGAACGCAGACAAAGCTCTTGGTGGGAGATTTCGCCTAGAAAGGGCGACAAGCGTGACACCACCCTACCATCCACGAGCCTACATCTCAGGAATGAGAAACGTCAACCGAGGGCTGGCATCGAGATCGAAGATCATCGAGAGTCTGGAGAAGGGAAGGACACGAGTCGTTGAGATCAGCGAGAGAGCTGGTCTCACTGAGAGCTGTGTGAGCCATCACCTAAGACTGCTTCTCAAGCAAAGAGTCGTCGCCTCCGCGGCTGTTGGACGGGGAAACAGGTGGACCCTGACAAAGTACGGACAGGAAAAACTAGGGTGAACACAGGGCTGGTGCGTGAGATTGCAAAAAGGGGATATTCGGCGAAATCGGGTCCAGAGGGTTAATCGTCGCCTTGGTCGTTCTCGCTCTCGTGCTCGTGAACTAGCTGGCCTCTGATCTCACCACCCGGGTTGGCTGTGGTGTGGACGTTGACGTAGGTGTTGCCCGCGAGGAGGGCTTTGACGAAGTCGTTCCAGCTGGTAATTGACGGGCTGGCTTGAGTGTTGAGGTCTGCAGCCGCCCGGGTTCCTTCGGCGAGGGTCTTGCAACCGTGTTGCGAAGAGAAGAGAGCGCCGTGGAAGAAGGGAATGATAACAGGCCCATTTGTTCCTGCCGCGCCGACGTGGATGTGCGATGCCGTTACGTTGGCGATGTCGCATAGGATCACCCTGAATTCTATGGCGGTACCATTGTCAACGAGCCTAACCGTCGCCATCCCAAAAGCGCCTGTAGTTACGGCTGGGACTTGTTGGCTTCCGGTCAGATCTATATGGATTGTCACCTGATGGATCTCCTTGTTTTCGTCTGACGTTTCGTGTCCTTGATGCTCGGCGAGTGCTGGAGCTACTTGGACTGTGGCTACGAAGATCGCTAGAGAGACGAGAAGAGCAATCGACAATATTTTTTTCAAACTAAAACCTCCGTGGCTCCCGTATCTTTCGGGATCAGGATTTATGACTTTTCTAGAAAATGGGTTCTAAGACAGCCGTGGATAGAGAGGGATGTTCATGGAAACCTCGAATTAGCCCAATCTTGCGGGGGCGTGTACTATGCATTAGTAAGCTGCCTCAGTGGAAGTTGTTCCCTTCTGGATCTTCACCGTGGCAGAGACGGCGCGGTCGTCAGCGTTCTCCACTACGAAGAACCATTTTCCCTTCGAGAGTGCTGTAAATTCCAGCTTCGCATTTTCGATACCTTCCTCGCCTGTCTCGCTCCAGAATTCTTCGCCTTGATCGAGGTTGTCGAGATTGTCTTCATCGAGGAGGTATATGTTGACAAGGCCGGTTGCTATAACCTCACCTGAGAAATCCTTTCCAGCGTCCAGTTCAACATCGTACTCCGTATAGTCGCCTATGGCAATTTTCGGGTTGAAATTGGGGACCTGTTCTACGACCGGAGGTCTTGGGGCGGCTGTGACATTTGGCACGCCAAGCCTTGGCGCGGCGATTGTCGAACCGGTGAGCTTGGGGCCCGCTTTCGGTCCCATTGTTCTCGCTGGCTCCGGTTTCGGCGATGGCCTTTGATCGATTTTTGTCGACAATTGGCGATTTGGAATGGCGTGTTTTTCCAGAGGCCTGTGTTGCGGAACCTTAGTCTCGGTTTGGGAGTGACGGGTCGTCGCCGGAACCTTTGATGCCTGATGGGATGCCAACCCTTCCTTCGACAGGCTTATGTCCGCCAGCAATGGGAGTATGAGTGAGATGAGTATCAGCACGCCAGCGATGGGCCATGACAGTGCCTGGAAAAAAGCTGCCACCGTCATGATTATTGCAGTTATGTTGCCGAGGAACACCAAAGATCTGGATGACATGGCATCAACTATGGATATTGTCGAGAAATCGACCATACCAGCAGAAAACGGAATTGTAACCGGGAGAACTCAAGAAGAGGGGTAGGCCAGTCCTCTTCGGACTGCCCCGTTTAGGGGCAGACATCTCCTACCAAGCATGCACATGACGAACGGGACCATACTACTTTACGAACCTCTGATCCTGTTTTGGCACAGCCTTTACATTTTCCAGCCATTCTTTCATAGCGACTCCCCTCGCGGTCGATTTTTCCCGCGCCACGCACTTCACGAGCCGTCATTTGTCGCCCCCTAAACCTCAAGGACTTCCCAAACTATCATTTCCAGGAAAAATAGTAGGATCAAGTCTTCACTTGTACACATGCGATTTTTACGTTACCACAGCCAAATCACATGCTTGGAAACCCAGAGTCTTGACCCAACAGACCGATAAAGGAGAGAAAACGTCATACACGCCCACCGAGACGATTGCCCAGCCATGCAGATTCTGCGGAAAACCAACCACCAACAGCTACGCAAACATTCCGATATGCCCGGAATGCGCCAGAACCAAACGGCTGAACTAGTTCTTTGAACCTAGGCGGTCTTTCGCCTGTTTCGACATCCAATATCGAGCTAGAAACGATAATGCGATAGCAGGAGACAGGACTAGGCCGACAAGGATCAGCAAAGACCCCGCTGTAAACCCGCTCGAAGCACCGGTGGGCTGATTGCCTAGACTACCCGATTGACCAGCCTGAACCGGTGAAGTTACTCTTGGATTAGACCCGAATGTCGTCGAAGTCTGAGACGGAGCTGCCAGAATTCCGGGAAGAACGACGAGTCCGAGACCGATAAGTACGCCCAGTGTCAGACTGAGTCCTGCTCTGGTTCTTCTTCCGAGTCTCAATATCGAGCCCTCTTCCCGGCCATGTCCATGGTACTCATTGGCTTAGGCTCAGCATAATCCCACGGCTTAGAACAACCCGATCCATTATCAGAACGGCCTCAGCCTCCATGCCCGCCAGGTCTCACTCCACGAGACCGCAACTGCCGAAATGCCAAAGACAAAAGCCATGATATTGTGCGTGGAGAAGTCTGGCCGGTAGAAGATCGGGTAGAGTGCGAACATCACAGTGAACATGGTCGAATAGAACAAGTATCTTGGAAGCATGAATCCCAACACTCCGACAAAGTTCTGCAAAACTCCAACCTTCACCTGCTCGATCAGATGATATTCCCCTGTCAAGTCCTTCTCCAACAACCCCAGACCCCTCAGTTTCTCCAGATGGTGCAGGGCAACGCTAGGGCTACTCAGCCCCAAGGCTCTCTGAACGGGTCTAACACCGACAGCCTGTTTCTTTGAGCCTAGAATATGCCAGTAAACGCGCAAAGTCACACCTTTCAATTCGGACTCAATAACCCTCTCTCGTTCCTCCGCCAAATGCCAAATCTCCAGAGCGAGAGAAATCCTTAGTTCAATACAAGCTTACCCATCAGCAAATGACGGCGTTCGGACTTCCGAACACCGTGTTCTAAACACTGGGATTAAGCCCACGCTCAACCCTATAGTGTGACGAACAAGCATGATGTTTCAGAGAGCGACAACAGCATACCTACTCATTCTTGCGAGCCTCACTCTCATCCCGGTCTCGGTCATTCTCACAACTCCGACAGCGCATGGAATGATCCCGTTCACGTCATACCAAGACCTTCAAGCATTCATTCACACGAGCGGCTGCGGTGGCTCAACCCCAAGCTTCTATGGCCGTGGCGCTCTCACCACCGGTCAAGTAACAGCCGGTCCTGCAGCCCAAGCGAATAGCGGTTCAGGCCAGGCTCCCGCTCACTCCGAGACCAACCAGCAAGTGTCAGGCGTTGACGAGCTCGACACTGTAAAGAACGATGGCCAGTACCTCTACACAATAACAAACGATTCCGTCGCTATCGCCCAAGCCTATCCGACTGCAGATGCCAGACTTCTATCCAGAATCGCCGTTAACGGGACTTTGCAAGGGATATTTGTAGTCGGCAATAGACTGGTTACCGTAAGCGAGATTCCAGGATACTCGTATCCCTACAATGGCGGAGGCGCAACATTTCCCGCAATAGCCACAGGCGCTCCTCAACCTGGCAACATTGCAAAAATATATCCGATTCAATTGTCAAGAACTACTTCGCTCTCGGTCTTCGACATCAGCAACCGTGCCAACCCGGTGATCACGAGCCAGGTTGATATGAACGGGACCTTAGCCGGTGCTCGTCTAATCGGAAACTACGTCTACCTTGTCGCAACACAGCCAGTCTTCTGCTACGGCGAGATCTTGCTCCCAGAGCGAATCGTCAACGGTCAAGTGGTAAAGACCACACCAACACAAGTCTATCACTCGGATGTTGTCGACCTAGGTTACAGCTTCACCACCATCGTCGGATTTGACACGACACAGAACAACCCCAGTCTGGTCGCGAGGACCTATGTGATCGGAACGACTAGCACCATCTACGTTTCTCTGCATGACATATATCTCACGCAGCCGTTATGGAGCCAGGGCCAGCAGACGATAGTGCACCGTATCAACATCGACGGGCTCGCAATCACCTACCAGTCGACAGGGGCGGTACCCGGACACGTTCTAAACCAGTTCTCCATGGACGAGTACAACGGATACCTCAGGATTGCAACAACCAACTGTTGTAGCCAGATTGGCAGTCCCATGCCGCTCGCCTACGTGTCAGTCAGCCAGCAGGAGACAAATGTCTATGTCCTCGACAAGAGCCTCCACATCACCGGAAAACTAGAAGGACTCTCGCCAGGCGAACAGATCTATTCTGCCCGGTTCATGGGCGACATAGCCTACCTTGTCACATACAAGCGAACAGACCCGCTCTTTGTCATAGGCCTCCAAGACGCCGCCCGGCCCACGGTGCTAGGCCAGCTCAACGTAACAGGCGTCTCAGACTACCTACAACCATACGATGAGACACATCTCATCGGAATCGGCCAGTCAGGCGCCGACGTAGCCTGGGAGAACGCAGTCCAGTTCACAGGTCTGAAGATCTCCCTCTTCAAAGTCACCGACCCGAACAAACCGATTGAGACAAGCAGATACCTTATCGGCGGTCCCGGAACAAGCTCGCCCGCCATCAACGACCACAAAGCAGTCCTCTTCGACAGGACACTCAACCTCCTCGTAATTCCGGTCGAGGTGACCGCGCAACCACAAAATTCAACATCCTGGTACTCGTACCAGCCAACCTGGCAAGGAGCATACGTCTTCAACATCACACCCGACAATGGCATCATCTTCAAAGGAGGAATAACACAATTGCAAAACGGCCAACTGCCAACGTGGCAAGACAACAATCTCTTCATCACCAGAACACTCTACATTGGAAACGTGCTATACACTATCTCAAACAACATGGTACAAATGAACAGCCTTACAGATCTCTCCGAACTCGGCTCAGTCAGTCTCGCCTAAACAGGCCGAAAAACGAACCTCCGAGAAATCCTTCAATTTTCTCCTTTTTCCTTCGTCTTGGACAGAGACGGGTTTGTCGAACCCGAGTCTATGGAGCACGTATTCGGAAGATCGAGAGCGAGTCCTGGGTTGCTAGATGTTCCAGCTTCGTTTCATGACAGGCTTGATCCGTATGTAGGTTCCAGGACCCATGTATCCCGTATGCTTGACAATATCTGCCCTTCCTTGCATTTTGATCCCGCGCGGAGCCCAGGGTTTCATGGTCTTCAGATCATCGACAACGAACGAAACCCGAGGATTCTCTAGCACATTCTTGTACTTCATAGTGTTTGTAACGTCCCGGCCACTCACGTAGATGTACTCACCGTCGGTGTCGAAGCTGACCGCAGCAACGTCAGGTCTCCCTAACTTGGACGAAGTCCCGATTCTAGCAAGTGGCTGAGATTTCAGATAGGCTAATTCTTTCTCCGAGAACAATCACTCACGACTCTCTCAGAGAACTCCATGTCCAGACTATATCAGTTCTCCCCGCCTCCGACGCGTCTAGTTAGAACCGAGCAGAGATGCTTCCGATCAGAGACTCGATCGGCTCAATAAGCTCCGCTGATTGGCAATATAAAAAAGGGTAGTGAAGGTGTCCTTAGAGTTCGCTGACTAGTGGGACGTTTCGTTTCGGCACGAGTCCTCGGCCTCTTACTCTGAAAGGTGGCGGGCCGCTGAAGGGCAGGGTTTGTAGGAACTGTGGCTTCTGACGTGCCTGTGTGACGGTTTCGAAGCCGGAGGCAAGCTTGATCAGTGTGGGTTCGCTGAAAGCGGTGCCCATGAAGGAGATGCCTACTGGGACCCCGAAAGTCATGCCTGCTGGGACATTGATTATAGGATAGCCTACGATTGCGCACGGCGAAGAGGTTCCGAAGACGAAATGGTCGCTATTGATCAGGTCGGTGGGCCAGGGTGGGTTGTCTGTCCCGGCGATTAGTGCGTCAAGATTGTTGTCTTTCAACAGCTGGTCTATTCCCTCGGTCGCTCCAATCTTCTGGTCAATGGCTAGCGAGTCGTTGTATGACAAGCCGAGGGGTTGTATGGCGTTCGGGTCCGAGCTGAACATGTTTGCCAGATCGAATATTTCCTGTGCGAAGAAGGGCATCTCCTGGCTGGCGTTGGCGTTGTTGAAGTCGATTAGGGCCTGAAGTGTTGGGCTGGCGATAGGTACGCCTGTTCGGGTCGTGAGATAGTTTGCAATGTCTATCTTGAAATCAAAGAGAAGCACCGTGAACTCTGCAAGCCCGGTGTTGATGTCGGCGAGGTGCGGGAAAGAGATAGGGTCTACCAGGGTCGCTCCGGCGCTTCCAATTGCGGTAATGGCTGAGTCGAAGATTGCATCGGCATGGGGGCTGAACCCTTCGAAGTCTCGAACAACTCCTATTCTGGCGCCTTGAAGGCCCTTCGAGTTCAAGAACGCTCTGTAGTCGGCCGGCAGAGCCGGCCTCGGTTGGCCGAGCTTGCCGAGCGGACTAGCGCTGGTAGCAGGGTCGCGCGGGTCAGGGGTTCTCTGCGCGATAGCTGTCAACACGGTTGCTGCATCGGCAACTGTTCGGGCGTGCGGGCCGACAGTGTCCTGAGTGTGTGAGATTGGGATAACGCCTGCTCGGCTGACAAGGCCAACAGTCGGTTTGATACCTACGACACCGTTTGCGTTCGCTGGGCAGACGATGCTGCCATCGGTCTCAGTGCCAATAGAAACCGTGGTCAGGTTTCCGGAAGTCGCTGCCCCGGATCCCGAGCTGGAGCCGCATGGGTTTCGGTCGATTGCGTAGGGATTGTTGCACTGGCCCCCGCGGCCGGACCAGCCGCTGGAGGAGAAGAAGGAACGGAAGTTTGCCCATTCACTCAAGTTGGTTTTGCCTAGGATTATTGCACCGGCGGCACGAAGATGTGCGGCAACGGTTGAATCCTGTAGGGCTGGTGTCCCGACCAGGGCGAGAGAGCCTGCAGCCGTCTGCATTTGATCATGTGTGTCGATATTATCCTTCAAGAGGATAGGTATGCCATGGAGCATTCCAGGGAAGGGATGGGCCTGTGCATCGAGCTGATGTGCAATTGTCAATGCGTCTCGGTTCACCTGAAGAAGCGAGTTGAGCCTCGGGCCGCTCTGGTCGAGAGCACGAATCCGATTCTCGTACATGTTCACAACGGAGGTTGCGGTTAATGTTCCGGCCGTATATTGTGCTTCAAGTTGTGCTATGGTGACCTCCTCGATGCCTGGGCTTGGCGGGCTCTGAGGTGTCAGAGTAGGCGTTATTGCCGATGGGAGGAACGGAATCTTCCCCAGTAAGCCGCCGGCTCCTGCGGCTACAGCTGCCACACCTGTGCCGTACTTGAGAAAGTCTCGCCTTGAAACGCTTTTCTTTGTCACTGTCTCGTGATTGCTATTTTCGGTTTCATCGGTCAATTTTCTATTCTCCTAGAAAAGCCGTAAAGGTGGTCTAGCGTGGGGAAGAATTCTTAACAGTTTCGGACGTTCCTCTGTTACAAGATCTCTAGCGCTAACTAGCCTGAAGTTGTGGCTAAAGTCGGGCATGATATTCTGGGTCCGTCGGCCGTAAGCAACTAGGATTATGAATCGCATCCTTCAGACATGCGCCCGGACTCACTTCTGGAACTCTGCCATGCTACTCTGCAAAGGGCCGGGTTCCCTCGACAATTCTTTCCAATCGAGTTCGGCCAGTCCTGCCAACCGTCGAAACTCGTTCACCGACCCTGGGCCGAAACCTGCGAAGTGGTTGTTGAAGAAGATAAAACCCTGCTTGAACAAGCTAGACTTCTCTTCTAAGGCCGTGTACCATCTTCGCATGACCTCGCCCTGATCCCGTTGCTTCCCGCCGAAATTTGTGATCGACCTGTCACCCACCATACGTAGGTATGCCACGTCGGATGTGGCCTCTGGTGGAGTTGAAGCGTATTGGTTCTCGGACCAAGCGAGGCTGACATTGCTCGTCTCGAGCAGCTTGTAGATGTCAGGTTTGAACCATGACTTGTTGCGGAATTCGATGGCGTGGACGTAGTTTTTGTCCGTCTGTCCAAGAAAGATCTCCAGCGCCTCTTTGTCTTTCTTGTAATTGAACGATGGAGGAAGCTGGATCACCAAGGCGCCAAGCTTCTCTCGGAATCCCGACAAAGCTTTGTAAAACCGTTCTAGCTGCGCCTGGCTGTCCCGCAGTTTCAGCTCGTGCGTGATCTTCTTAGGAAACTTTGCAGTGAAGAGAAAACCGTTAGGCGTTGCACGTTTCCAGTTGGACACCATGAAGGGCGACGGTGTTCGATAGTAGCTGGAATCAATTTCAACAGCGTTGAAGACTTGCGAGTACATTCGAAGATAATCAATGGGCTTGGCATCCCTAGGGTAGAATGGGCCGACCCAGTCCTGGTAGGACCAGCCGCTGCACCCGATCCTCAACTTGTTCGCGTCAAGAGGCAATAGGGCTTCAAAGAAATACTTCAGCAGGTTGTTAAAAGACTCTTGACTGAGAGTGCCTAAAACATTGGTGTGTTGGAGAATACGATTCCCTGCTGCGTAATATGATAGAAATATCCCCGTGACGGGGTTGGATTACGTCCGATTTTCAACACCTTCAACGTCCCACCCTTCAACAGGACTTCTCCCTGTCGCTTTCTCATTTCGATGACTCCGTCCGCGAGGTTCGCAGTCGCGTTTTCTACATTCATATCAACGACCTCTGTGTGCAAGACCGAGATGGTTACCGCTCGGGCGATTTGTGTCGCGAAACGCATTACCTGAACATACTGGTAAACACGCCTCGCTTCTGCTAGTAGGAAAAATGGGGTGATGGAGTCCATGACAATCACCTTAGGACCAATGCTCGGTTTCATCGCAAAACTCCTCCCCTGGGCGAGGAGGTCTTGAAACCTCAGTGTCTCCTCCAAGATGTCCCCCGGGTCCATTTTGGGAAGCGATTCGGCTAGTTTCTGGGCCCCCAGAGAGAACATGTCGACAAACTCGAGGCGTCCTTCCTCTTCGATCCTCGTTACCGCAATATGATGATCCTCAAGACCTAACTTGACTACATCGGCTGGATCATCTATGCAGTAGTAGAGAAGCTGACACCCCTGACGAAGAAAATTCGCCACCAGTTCTCGGACGAGAGCAGACTTGCCACTTCCAATCGGACCCATGAGCGCAACACTTGACGGACGAGGAATACCTCCGCCACTGACATTGTCGAGAATAGGAATGCCTGTCGGCTGCACAGCCTCCACTCTGTGATCCACCGGGGATCGTTTCAACGCCCACAGTATTCCTTGTCCACCAGACAAGTGCTGTGGTTCGAAAGGCTCCATGTAACTTGGATCACTATCCGAAAGTGACAATATCACTTGCTCGGCCGGAGCTTGGCCAAGCCTAGAACAAATGTGCTGCAGAAGACTCCTAGAAAAGCACCTCCGATCACATCGCTCGGGAAATGTAGTCCCAAGATAATCATAGAGACCCCGGTAGAGATCGCGAGGGCAACGAAGGGAGCACGCCAAGTAGCGTACCTAGACCAAATCACTGTGGCGACTGTAAACGCGTTTGTCGTGTGACCTGAAGGGAATCCTGGATTCGTGGGGATTTCACCACGTGCCACTATTCCGAGTGCGGGCAGCTGGAAGGGTCTTGGAAGGTTGAACGCGGTTTTCAGCAGGTCGGTCAGAACCATTGCAGTTACCATCGCTACGGCCAGTACAAGCGAGCTGGTCCACTCATGGTTGTCCTTGCGTAAGACGTAGAGCCAGAACACTAGTGGTATCCAGATGAGATCGCCCGCCGTCGCGACCCAGTAGAATACTGGGGCGAGGTCACTCGGTATAGAACGGTAGAGGGCAGTGGCGACGTAGGTATCTGCGTACGTGCCGAGCAATCGCAAACCAAGCAAAGCGAGGATGAATCCAAAGATACAGATCAGAATGATTCGGTATGAAGCCTGTAAGCTCTTGAGCCATGATCTTAGGTCTACCCCCGCCCTTCCCATTAGAGACATTTGAAAGTTTCCAGCTCATCGATAATCATAACCGGGAATCCCATGAGCCCTCACTTTTATTAGTGCCGCAACATCGGTCTCGTTCTCCCATGCTCATACTAGGAGGGTCTGCCAGCCAACCCCTCGCTGGGAAGGTCGCAAAAGAACTCAACCAAGAGGCGGGCAGGCTGGAAATTAAGCGATTTCCAGACGGCGAAAAATATCTTCGAATCCATGATGATGTCAAAGACCAAGACGTTGTAGCGATTCAGTCTCTCTATCGGACACCCGACGAGAACATATTCGAGCTTCTCTTGCTTACAGATACGCTTAGGGACCTAGGAGCCCGCTCCATCACCGTCGTAGTACCCTACCTCGCATACGCGAGACAAGACTCACGATTCTATCCGGGGGAAGCAGTCAGTTCAGCTTCGGTGGCAAGGCTTCTAGAATCTGCCGGGACGACATCGTTCATTACAATTGATTGTCACCTTCACAGACTTGGAGACGTTGCTAAGGTCTTCAAGATCCCAGCCCGCAATCTCACCGCAATGCAGGAATTGGGAAAGTACGCACGAGAACACTTCAAAGCGCGCGATCCCCTCGTGATCGGCCCTGATGAGGAGGCTGGGCAATGGGCTGCCGTAGTGGCGAAGGAATTGGACGCGGAACATACCGCGTTTCGGAAGGTTCGGGTTCGCAAGGAAGGCATGACTGCTTCGAAGGTTGAAGTTGACACCGGAGATGTGGAATTGAAAGGTCGAGACGCGGTGTTCGCGGACGACATCATTAGTACAGGTGGAACGTTAGCAGAGGCGGCGAAGGCTTGCAAGAAGAAAGGAGCAAGGCACATTTTCGTACTCTGCACCCACCCTGTTCTCGCAGACGGTGCACTGAAGCGTATCAAAGCAGCGGGAGCACTGAGGATTGTTGGCACCGATACTATCCCCAGCCCGATAAGCAAGGTCTCGGTCGCCCCTGTCATCGCGGCGGCATTGAAGAGCTAAGAGCCAATTTCCACTCCGATGACTTGGAATTGTCCAATATGATCGAGAGGCAGTAGTGGTTTGTCACCGGACCTCGTTGTTACGGGAGCACTCAACTGGGACATCAATCTCTTCGTCAAGCGACTGCCCCGACCCGGGGAAGAGGTGGTTGTGGAAAAAGTGGACCGGGTCCCTGGCGGAAAAGGGGGGAATGTTTCGGTTGCAGCATCCCGGATTCTCGGCCAGAGAAAGGTGGCCTTGCTGGCCTGTATCGGGAAAGACGAGATCGGCAAGAAACAGGTGTCGATTCTCAAACAGGACGGGGTGGACACATCCGCGGTCCAGACCCTGGTCAAGCTTGAGTCCGGACAGGCGTACATTACAGTTGACGAGAAGGGGAGGAACAATATCGAGACTCATTTCGGAGCGAATGCTGGACTGAAACGGGACCACATCATGCTGCCTGAGGTGCAAGACCTCTTCGGCAACTGCCGGATGATGGTCGTTATCGACCCGCCTCGACACGTTGCTGGGAGGATACTGTCGGAAGGGCGCCGGCTCCGACGATCCGTTCTCTGGCATCCAGGAGTCTTGACAAGATTTGGAATGAATGAGTTCAGTGGGGAAATGGAGGGTTTGGATTACTTGGTCTTGAATGAACATGAGGCTTTGGCGTTCGCCGGTACGCGTAGCGTATCAGAATCTGTGGCCGCCTTCAACAAGGTCGCGCCAAATATGAAAATCCTCGTTACGTTGGGAAGTAAGGGCTTCGCGTTTCATGATAAGGGGAAGCAGCTGAAGATGAAGAGTGTTGACTTGGCGAAACTAGGGAGGAAGATAGTGAACACGACTGGTTGTGGAGACGCGTTTGTCGGAGCGTTCGCAGCCTACAAAGTCCTCGGGCTAACGGACATCGAGGCGCTTAAGCACGGAAACATGGCAGCAGCCCTTAAGGCTGGTAAGCCAGAAACCAGGGGAAGCCCAACCCGGAAAGAGCTTGAAGAGTTCTACCAGAAATATTCGGCGTGACCCTTCTCTATCTCAATGGCTAGTTCTGGATTGTTTGGTTTGTTCCAATAAGATTCTGTAGGGTTCTCTTTAATTGGCGGTAGGCTAACCTCTCTTTTTGAGGGAGATTCAAGGTATTGTCTGGTACTGTCGAGGTTGCAAAGCGGGATCAAGCCGTTGCCTGGCTCCTAAAGAATGAGAATCCGGGCGTTCGATATTGGACCCTTACGGATATTCTCGAAAGATCCCCGAGCGATGACGAAGTTGTATCAGCCTTGAACGGGATCGAATCTTGGGGTCCGGTAGCCGAGTACTTGAGAGAGCAACACCCGGCAGGGTACTGGGGCGATGGAGAAGATGTGTACTGGCCCAAGTGGAAGGCGACTGTTTGGGCTCTGATATTGTTGGCCGAGTTGGGAGTTCCGAGGACAAATCCCTCGATCAAGAAAGGATCGGAGTATTTTCTGCGAGCTATGGACGGGCAAGACCGTTCATGGCCTCCGCCGAAGTATCCTGAAGATGATTTGCGAGGATGGCGTTTGGTCTGGGAGCCCTGTGTAACTGGTAACATGGCCCGGGCGCTTGCAGAGTTCGGGCTAGAGACTGATCCTCGCGTACGCGAGATGTTTGAATGGCTTGTAAAGAACCAGAGGGATGATGGGGGATGGAACTGCGAGACTGAGGACAGCAGAGAAGGCGAGGCGGTGCACCATAGCTCGTTCATGTCAACGATCGAGCCATTGTGGGCATTTTCTTCCCTGGACCCTCAGAAATGGCCGCGTGGCGGGCGAGAAGCAGTCGAGAAAGGAGTCGAGTTCCTACTAATGCACCGCTTGTTCAAGAGCGACAAGTCGGGCAAAGTGATTCGGCATGAGTGGACGCAATTACACTTTCCTTTATTCTACTTCTACGACATTCTTCAAGGCCTGCGGGTTGTAACGGCTCTAGGTTTTGGCGGAGATGAGAGGAGCAAAGATGCTCGGGACTTGCTGCTGTCGAAAGGACTGCCAGACGGGACCTGGCCGATGGAAGCAACATACCTCCGATCCCTGCGACGGAACTTCGTGAAAGATGAGAAGACGGGACAATGGCACTCGGTATGGGAGGAAGGCATCGACTTGTCCAACCTCTACAAGAGTAGCGGAAGAGTAGTGGAGGTTCCAAGCATATACTCGAGCCTGGGCGAGGTGGGTAAGGCTAATCCTTGGGTGACCCTGAACGCCCTTAGGGCGCTTAAAGACAAGGAATGAACAGGTCCGCAACTTCGTGCTCGAGTGCCGTGCGGTCGTTAGATCCGCTGTCTTCGCGAAGAGCGGGGCGGGAAAATCGACCACCCCGGGTGGTCATGAAATAGTTAGCGGAAAAGAAAAGTTGCGAAAAGAAGAAAATTATGGGAAAACTGTTACGGAAAGAGAAAACTTACGAGAAGGGAGTCCGGAGCGGGGCTTTGTCCTTGGTGATACGCCAGCGCCCAGGCTGCGCCAGAGGCGAAGCATGAGGGATCGAACAGGCAATCGCTACTTGTCGGGATTCGGCCTAGACAGGCTTTTCTGTTCTTTCCAGGTGGACCCGCAAACGTGGCAGTTGTGATACCTAAACTCGTCCGTTTCCCCGGATGAACGAGTACACGGTCCTGTGGTCCCGCAGACCGGACATGTATGGGTTGTCTGCTCCAACGTATTGGTCGATTCCGAGTGCTATCCGACCCTGATTATATCTTCCTGTGGCTTGGACAGTTCTTGGTAGCCGCTAGACGTGACCAGAACGTCCTGCTCCAGATTACAAGTTCCAAGCTTGCTTGTGACCGAAGGCTCTATCGTGAAGACCATGTCCTTCTGAACCTGCTTCTCCACCTGCTTACCATAGCGGTTCGGCCACCTTGGACCTAGGAGAGGGCCGATCTCATGGGTACTCCGGCCCAGGACGTGTCCCAGAGCATGCTTGTACTCGGGGTAGCCGTTCTTGACAATTAGCTTCCTCCCAGCACCATCAACCTTGTATCCTATCGTTCCAGGTCTTAGAGCTGCGAGAGCGGCTTCGTTTGCAGCTCCAGCAGTCTCGAACATCCGCTTTACCGAGTTCGGAATGTTTCCCGGCCCAACGAAATAGACTCGTTGGATGTCGCTGCAGTAGCCTTCATAGTCGACTCCGAAGTCTAGCTTGACGAAATCACCGTTCCTGATGGTTGTGTTGTGGTAACCTATGTGTCCCATGAGATTGCCCGCAACATTCACTGAGGGACAGCGGTCATAGGCCCACGCTGTCGATAGCCCCTTTTCAGCAACAAGCTTGTGCGCGAACTGGTGAACATACTTATCCTTCTTACCCGGCTTGATTGCATCCTCAACTTCGTCGTAGATCTTTTCGCATTCGACAATGGCCTTCTTTACTAGTTCGACTTCTTCCGGGACGAGCCTCGCACGCAGAGTAATAGCCAAATCCTCTGCCGATACGAACCGTTTGGAATACCCCTTCAAGGCCCGTTTGAGATACGCCTCCATTCCGCTCGTTAGACCGTCTGCAGCACCCTCGTCGTAGCTTGTGTTGACCGCGATGCTCTTCGGCTTTCTTTTTGCAATGATCTGTTTTAGCTTGGGAGCCACTCCCTCGCTCGCGTACCCAACGACCTCGTCGTAGAACTTGTTTTGTTTGATCGTTTCGATTTCCAGACTACCCACAATTGCGGTCTTAGTTCCATCTACGTCGATAATTGCAGCGGAACGCCAAGTCAGATCACCAAACCTTAGATCCTGAGCAAACGGATCCTCGTTTCCCTCCCTTGTAAAAGTGATCCAGATGTCTATTTTCTGCTCTTGCATAGTCTGCTGAATCCACTTCAGCTTCTTCCTAAGAAACTCCATTCGGATTGGAGATTTGTCGAGCTTCACATGCCACTACCTCCTGAGAAACGACTTATTGCTTCCTGTCGAAACAATCGGTTCCGATCTTGCAGATGGGGTTCTTGAGGATCCAATTCGTTCATCTAGACGCCTTTCCGCTTCTAACTATCATGACTTGACGTTGCGCTTCAAACTCGCCGGGAAACTGTCCGATCAGAAAATGCTTGAGTGGCCATGGCATCCGCAAGGTCACCTTTTCAAATACGATGAATAGTGCCCAGCTGAACGAGAAGACGAATCCAGTTAGCTCCTCACTCATTCCCTAGTCCCCCTGGCCTAGGCCAATTTCTCGCTTATCTCCATAGCGTCTTTGGTGGTGTCTGAGAATTCCAGGAGGGTTTCCACTGTCCGGCTCTTGTAGGGACCCTTTTTCCTAACATACTCCAGGTAGTCTTGCATCTGATCCTTGAATATGCCCACGTTGTCTGCTACGATGACGCTGCCCTTGTGAAGATTCTTCTCGATAGCTTTCAGATATGCGAGATACTGTGTCTTCTCTGCGTCCAGGAAGATTAGGTCGAAGCTTCCGGAGAGCCGCATTAGTTCTGTCCTTCCATCCCCTTCTATCACCCTGATCCTGCCTTCCATGTTGGCGCGCCGGATGTTCTCGATTGCCATACGCACATGTTCGGGGTTCTTCTCGACCGATATGATCTCGGCTTTGGGTGGCGAGTTCTTGGCCATCAGTATGGCAGAGTACCCGTAGAGGGCTCCGACCTCCAAGATTCGCTTGGGCCTGACCTTCTTCACGATCTCACCGAGGATCTTTCCCTTGACCGGGCCGATGGACGGGATGAACGAACGTTTTCCGACCGCCTCGATTTCTCGAAGGACCGTATCCGCCGGGTCCAAAGACTTCTTCATCGCCTCGGCTCTGCCCTCAATTTAGCCATCTATCCTTAACGAGAGCACCAAGTCGGGCTATGCACATGTTTCTCTTTAGTTCTCTAGAGAGACAGTAGCCCCGGTTCAAATCTAGCGAGTAACAGTGGCCTGGGCAGGAAAAGAGGGGGAACAACAAGAATGCAGCTGAGAATGCTCAAGGGCAAGATTCACAGAGCACGAGTCACAGGCGCCGACCTGAACTATGAGGGAAGCATCGAGATAGACTCGTCTCTAATGGAAGTGGCTGGAATCCTTCCCTTCGAGAAAGTCGACATCTGGAGCATCACTACCGGAGACAGATTTTCCACATACGCTCTTCCCGCAGAGAGGCGGAGCGGAATCATCGCGCTTAACGGTGCAGCCGCACGCAAAGTACAGCCGGGCGACGAGATCATCATCACAGCCTTCGTATCAATGAACGAGAAAGAGGCGGAGCACTGGGATCCCAAAATTGTCTTCGTCGACGAAAAGAACCGGTTCAAACCCCTGACACACGTTCCTAGAGCAACGTCCAACAGACGAAGATTGACCCAATAGTCTAACATGCGGATGCGGCAAATCACGTTCTCTTCAGCCCCGTTTCAGAGCCGAGGCTAGGAACATTGGAATCTTAGCTTGTTGACCTTCCTGCACGCTGGAACAACAGAAAGACAGTGTTTCGGTCTTCACGTTGTCTAAGCCATTTTCCATCATCATCACGGCGACATTTTCCATCTTGAACCCCAGCCACAAGTCCGCATGCTCCTGCCGCAACCATTCGTAGCCATGCTCCTGCAAGTCCGAGATCGCGATTCTTCCTCCTGTCTTGAGCACCCTAGCCATTTCCGAGATCGCAATCTCTGGATGAGGACAGTGGTGTAGGACCATATTTCCGATGACAACGTCTACGGACGAGTCCTGGAATGGCATACTCTCGGCGCTTCCGATTCGAAATTCCACATTCCCGCTTCCCATCGTCGCAATCGCTTCCTCACTCATCCCTCTGGAGAAGTCGAGCGCGATAACCTTCGAAGCGATCTTCGCAGCCGCCTCCGTCAGAAATCCTGTTCCAGCACCTACATCCAGAACCGTATCAAAGGGCTTGACGCGAACGGCGTGCAATACAGCCTCCCGGACCTCTTCACCGTAGAGGCTCTTTCTCATCACGTCCCACCGAGGAGAGACGAACTCGAAATAATCTTGTACCCGCCGAGACATGTACATCTAGATGGTCCACCTGGAATCAGTTAAAGAATACGGAGGCCGGGCCAAGTCCCAATTTTCGAAGAGGGTGAGATAGAAGCCTTATGGTAATTGAAGCGGATTTCTACAGGATCCGGCTGCGATTCAAGCGCCTCTTCGCCGACCCGGCAATCTTCGATGACCAAAAGAACGCCGTTCGACGATTCCTCGGTTACTCAAGTTCCTCAAACGACCAAACTGACATTTATCAAATAACAGACGACATCTCACCAAGTGACAATGTAGGGAAATCCCCCGAGGTTGCAGGCACCGCCCGGTACGTTCATGGGGGAAGGGTTGTACGTTCAGAGTACCTGGAAAACGCGAACGTAACACTAGAGTACGCTGATTTTGGTAGCGGCTTATTGCCTTCCGGTCATCAGAAGATTTGGAAGAGGCAGAAATGGGGACGAATGAGCTTCAACATTGAGGAATTTCATCATGAGCATTTGAGGATCGAGATTCCAGCTATTCCTGAGCTCTATGAAATGCTCCGTGTTAGAGCTGATCCGACGACGCTAGTCGATGTTGAGCTTCCAGAGCTTCCGGACTACTTTTTCCGCTCTGCGGTGGGCTATTTAGAAACTCGGCTTAAGCGGCTGGCCGAACGGGAGAGCCAGACGATCGACATCTACGTTGCCCGAGACCTGCTCCCAGAGGAAAAGCAAGCCTTAGAGAGGAGACTGACGAGACCCTCAACCAAATCTACGATCTACATCCTCTTGTCTAAGACCGAAGGATCTGCGACACTCTAGCCGCTTATTCTCTTGCAGTAAAGCCTACACGACTTGCTTGTATGATTCGACAAATTCAGGATCTATTACTCCAGACACGACTCTCTCGGAACCGTCGGGGAGTATTACAGGTGTACCTGCGGCGTGGTAAGGGAGCTCGAACTTTTCTAACTTGTCAGGCGCTTCAACCTCGAAGAGCTTTCGGCAGGCACCGTTCTGGTAGTGGAAGCAATAGATCTTCTCGACACGTCTCTCACCAAATCCGCCAGCTCTTCCTCCGGCCGCATGCGAATCTTCTGGCAACTGTAGGATATAGACGGAGTTTTCTCCCTGAAGGGTTCTCAGATCGACCGGGCCTTGTGCGACCAGTATCCGACGACCTTTTTCGGAGATGAGGTGGGAGAGCTCTTCGAGAGGGGTCATGCTATCCTGAACCGTTTCTTCATGTAGAAATAAACTCTGTTAATTTGTCGTCGAGGTCTCTCTCTGAGGTATTAGGAGGCTTTGCCTCCTCTCTCGCTCGTGTTGGCTGTCAAGTCTGTCTGGCAATACTATGTTCCAGAATGCGATGTTGCTAGACGTGTTCAGGAGGATGATTAACGAGTCATTACGGATAGGTATAGCCAACAATGCGTCGTCGCTGAGAAAGCTCTCACTCCTATCCTACAACCAGCTTGTCCAGTACGATTCTCCTAGCTACTGCAAGCTCTAGGCCATAAGCAGAGCACAGGAATACGAGCGCTACGAAGTCTACTCGCCAAGGCTACACCAATAGGACCCCGTACCCCTTCAGACAGCAGCTCGTCTCCTGCTCCAGGTTTAAGATAGAGAATGGATATTTGCATATTCCGGTGTCGAGAGGGAAACGTTTCAGCCTACCCTTCCATCCTCATAGAGGCGCAAGGCGGAGAAAGTGAAGCAGTGAAGGGGAACCCGAACCCGGTAATCCGCGGAGTCGATGTCCCGAAACTAACTCAGCCAACAAAGAGTTAACAAAACCAAGGCTTAACTAAGATCAGAGGCAGCCGCAGATGGCGGGCGAAGTGACTGATGCCCATTGAAAAAAAGCGGCTTTCCAAGAAAGATGTCCAGAAGTTTGACCCAACCCCTCTCTACCTCTACACGGAGAAGGACTCGCTGAACCGTGTCACGGTTCTGAAAGAATCGAACAAGGACGCATATCTGATTGCCGGGCGTTACTCGGGCTACGACAATGAACACCGGCTGTACACTTCTCTCACAGAAGAAGAGAGCAAGGAAATCGAAAGACTAGTCCGAATCGGCAGAAAGGACGCGACGATCAGTTTCCTATGAGCGTAGGTTAGGCCTTAACGACGTGACGAGGCTCTCGATCGGGATCCTACGTGAAAAAAAGGGGGATGGTGATTGTTGCATCTATTTCCTAGACTATTTTCTTGGCCTGACGAAGGCTGCTGCCACTGCTACCAGTACAGCGACAAGTGTTAGGGCTCCCCCTATGATGAGGGCAACGGCAAGAGTCAACACTTGTTCTGGTGCTCCGAGGTTGGATGCTTCGACGGTCACTAGGAAGTTGCCGATTGCGTAGAATAGTCCACCTACCAGGAAGCTCTTGAAATGGTCGAAGACGCCTGGGAAACTTTCCGTTAGGGTGTTGTTCTCCGAGAGTGGTGACGCGCCGAGGAATATTGCGGATACGAACGCGTACCCTGCGATGACGAGCATCGCCCATCCTTGGAGAGCTGTCTGAGCCGTTTTGAGTGCACCGAAAGCGGTAGAGGTTAGGAAGACGCTGAACGCGAGCAGTACTGCGCCGACTGCCAGACTGTGCCAGTTCTTGAAGGCTGTGGTCATTGCGTGCCTATACGTTTCTGTTGACATTTTTTCTTCGAAGTTCGGCGCGAACCGAAATCGAGTATGAAAACCCTATTTTGTTCAAGACTTGGACAGTGATTTACGAACTTTTCAGCCAGAAAACACCAATTCACGACACATTACTACTTGAAATATTATTTCCACTGAGTTGCGTACAAAAAGTAAATCCCCCTTCGTTATCCCCCTTGTTTCTAGCGATGACGGGGTCTCTAACCAGGAGACGCTGCTCCTCTCCTCCGGTTGATACGGCTTAAATGGGAATCGTTAACCCGAATCCCTTCGATCGAAAAATGAAAATGTACATAGTGATACTCGGCGTAATCCTGCTGATAGCAGGAATAGGCGGGGCCGCTTACTACGGATTCGTACCAAGGACCCGGGTCTACGGTGCCATCGGCGTTGCAGTCGTTGGAATCGTAGTCGCGGCCTTAGGTGCAATGATGAAGACAACCAGCGCAGGTGCGACCACGAAAGGACAATTCACATGCGCAAAGTGCGGTGCCAAGTTCGGTTCTGAAGTCGCTTTGAACCAGCATACCAAAGACAAACACGGAATGTAGCTCGCTTCAACGCGCTTTCTTGAGAAACACACATACGTCCTAGAACGTTATCCGTGTCCTGCTGCCTCGAATTGTTCCCAATTTCTCAATGGTCTGGATGTTTCAAGGACTTGTCGAAGTTCGATTAGGGTGCTCAGCGAATAACAGATTCGATAGATTCGGCCTATTCTAGACCTTGAGCTGGCCTGATCTCCGGAGAGATTCAACTTGGCCTTGAGTGTACCGGAACATAATGTCACCGCGCTCTGGCTGGAAATCCCACGGAGCGACTAGTACCGTATCGCCCATTTTGATCCAGACACGGCGTTTCATCTTGCCACGAATTCGACAAACTCGGGTGACGCCGTCAGCGCACTCGACTAGTACCCTGTCGTAGCCAAGGAGGTTCTTGACGGTCCCGTACAGCTGGCCTGGACCAGGTGTGAGCATTTCGCTGAGGTTGGCCTCGCTGAGGACCTTTCGCTTACCCATACTATCATCCTGCTAGGTGTGGGAGTAATATTAAAGGCCAAAAGTCAAGAGCGTAATTCCGGGACGATTCAGTTTTTCCACTTGACTGAACAACCGAAAGGTCTGGTCTCTTGGACGGAAGGTTTGCGGCCTGCAAGGATTGCATCCAAAGCGTCTCTCAGATCTTTAGTCTTCACCGATTCCGGGTTTCGATTGTCATCGATTCTGCCCTTGTATTGGAGTCTACGTTGTTGGTCAAATGCGAAAACGTGTGGGGTGCAAATTGCGCCGTATTTCTTGGCGACCTCTTGGGTGTCGTCTCTCAGGTAAGGAAAGTTAAAGCCGCGTTCCTTGGCCCTCTTGATCATGTTTGGATAGCTATCTTCGGGATAACCGCTTTCGTCGTTGCTGTTTATCGCCACCAGGGTAACTCCTTTCGCTGAATAGTCTTTCTGTATCTGGACCATCCGGTCTTCGTAGGCCTGCACGTAGGGGCAATGGTTGCAACTGAAAACAACAACGACAGCTTTCTCGTCAGAGAAGCTGTTCAGGCTGTGAGTCTTGCCATCGACCCCTTTCAATTGAAAATCGACCGCGGACGCGCCTAACGGAAGTCCAACTGAGTCAAGGGTTGTGGGAGATGAAGGCATGGCAGAACTGGGATGAGCAAGGCCTTAGAAACCTTTCCAGGCTTTTGACCTCCCAGGGAGAGGTCGGAATGAAGGCAAGAGCGATGGTAGGAGTCTCAGGGTTCAGTTATGCTGGATGGAAAGGAAACTTCTACCCGGACAATCTGAAGAGTGAGGAGTTCCTGTCATACTATTCTCAACGACTCAACAGCGTCGAGATCAACAGTTCTTTCTACGCCGCTCCCAGTTCCGCGATGGTAAAGTCATGGGCTAGCCGAACTGGAGATAATTTCAGGTTCTCGTTCAAAGCCCCGAGACAGATTACTCACATATTGAAGCTTGGGAAGGGATCGGTTGAAGTTGCAGAGAGACTTGGAGTGACCTTGACACTTCTTGGAGAGAAGAAAGGTCCAGTTCTATTTCAGCTTCCACCCTACTCGAAACAAGACTTGAACCTCCTAGAAGACTTCCTCACGAAGACTTCCAAGATTGGACAGAGAGTGTTCGAGTTCAGACACGAGTCCTGGCTGAACGATCCCACCTATACTATTCTGGAGAAACACGACGCGGACTTCTGCATCGCCGAAACAGAGGATATGAAACCAGTCTTCAAAGTAACGGGGAAGACGCCATATTTCAGACTGCGAAGAGAATCGTATGATGCGAAAATGATTGATGACTGGATCGGAAAGATCAGAGAAACGAGTAAGGGAGGCGAGTCAGTCTACGTCTACCTGCGCCACGATGAGAACGGAGACAACGCTTCTAGGGCATTGAACATTCTAGAATCATTGGCTTGAGAAAGGCCAGTTCAGTTCCGCCGTCCTGGACGGTTGTCCTAGGTTGTTTTTGCCGCTGCTTTCTTTAGCTCTTCATAGTTCGGTTCCTTGGTCGGATCATCGCTGACCCATTTGTAGACAACGACTCCATTGTGGTCTAGTATGAACACTGCTCTTTTTGCGACCGTGTATCCCTTGAGGTTGCCGAAGTTTTCGTGGAATACGTTGTAGAGTTTCACAACCTCTCGGTTGTAGTCACTGAGAATTGGGAAATTGAGATCGTTGTTCTGCGCGAATGCTTTGTTCGTGAATGGATCATTGACGCTTATTCCTACGACCTGGGCGTTGACCTTGTTCAGCTCCCGCATGTTGTCACGTAAGGTGCACATCTCACGAGTACATACGGTGGTGAAGGCCCCCGGAAAGAAGGCGAGAAGTGTTGCCCCGTTGGGTCCGAGAAACTCGTTGAGGCTGCGAGGTTTTCGATCAGTGTCTGAGAGGGTGAAGTTCGGAGCCTTTTCGCCCTGGTTGACCATTGACCCTCGAGCTGGGCGTTGTCTGACAGATGTTTCTAAACCTTACAGCTATGATCAGAAATCAAGTCTTGAAAGAGGAAGGGCGTCTGGTGAGGTCTAAAAAGAAAGTTGGGGAGCCTAGGATTGTTCTCCAGGCCTACTAATCGTCGTTGTCTTGGTCGTCGGATCCTTCGTTATCCTTGTCGTCCGCGCAGGCATTAGGGTCGCTGGTGTCGTGTCCATTGGAGTTGCCGTGAGTATTGGCAGTGTCGTTGTCAGTCTTTGTGGAGTGAGTTGCGTCATGCTGGGGGTTGTGTTTGGCCATAGCCGCCATGAACCCGTGTGCTTTGCCTACAAGTGACGTATCTGGCTTGTCTTGATTGTCGTGTCCTTTTGCAAGGTGCTTGCCTTGGTTAGTATGGCTACTGTCGCTGTTGCTACTTGGGTCAGAACTGCACGTTGGCGGTGTTGTGTCGGTCGAAGGAGGAGTGCAGTTCGTAGTGCAGGTTGAGCTTGTCGGTGTCGTGCCACCATTGCCTCCATTGCTTGAGGCCTGTAGTGCTGGACCGTGTAGGAGGAAGGGCACGAGGAAGGCGCCAATTCCAGCGATGATCAGGGCGATAGCGCCCACTTTGCGTTTGGTCGATGAATCCATTCTTTGTTTTTCCTATCTCCCTTTTCTTGGAGTTGGGCGCGAGGTGAGAGAGCTGGGTATATGATACAACGATTTGAACAGCCAGAAAGATGTCAAACCCCGACTATTTCCCAGAACTATTCTTGAGCCGTTTGATAGGGTGAGAATTCGAGCTATAACACTCGGAGAAACAGGTATAGGATGAGAAGGTTGGGAATTGTCACGAGGAGTCCGATCTTTGAGAACTCCACGAACCCGAAGCCAGATCCTCGGCTCTCAGCCTGTTCCAGAACTATGACATTACTGGCCGCACCCAGGAGGCTTATTCCCCCAGAGAGTGTGCTGGCACCGGCTAGCGCCATCCAAGGCTTGACATCTGCTCCGGTGAAGCCTGCTGCCTGCATCGCTTTGATGTAGACCGCGACAAATGGGACATTGCTGAGGAGCTGGCTGAAGAATGCGCTAGCCAAAATTATCGTTACGATCGAGAGCCCGGGATCAGACTTGTTTAGAACGGGCAGGTAGGTCATTAGGCTCTGGAGAGCGTTTGACTCCCAGAATGCTTGCATGACGATGAAGAGGGAGATGAAGAAGAGGATGATCCCCCAGTCAACGGATCTGAGAATTTCTTTACGTCTTCCGCTCCCGAGGAATACGATTGTTGCGCCTAGGAGAGAGACCGTTCCAAGGTTGAAGTTTCCTTGGACTCCGAAAATTTCAGCGATTCCGACGAGAAAGAAACCGAGCACAACTATTCCGGCGGTCCAGCCTGAGAGCTTTGCTAGCTTTCGATCTCTGATTGCTTCTCGAGGATTGACTTGGAGTTGTGCGAGTGTCGAGTTTGCGAATTCCTTCCTATAGTACCATTTGAGAATCAGGTATGTCACTCCAAGCCCGACGAGTGTTGGAGGAGCAAGGTAGTACAGGAAATCTAGCATTGGATATGGAATTCCTGTTGATAGTGCGACTAGAAGGTTCTGCGGGTTACCGATGGCCGTCATCGTGCTGCCAATTGTCACGCCTAGGGCGAGAGTGATGAGAAAGACTCCGGGTCTGACCCTGAGCTGTCTGGCGACACTCAACATGATTGGTGTGGCCATCAACGCCAAAGTGTCGTTCACTAGGAACGCGGACATCGTGCTTATTCCGACGAGAATTAGTCCGAAGGCTTTCTGAGGCGACTTTGCAACGCGCAGCAGTCTCAATGTAAGGTACTCTAGGAGACCCGAGAGATCCATCGCTGCAACTACGGAAAACATTCCGAGCAGGAAGAAGATCACGTTGAGATTGATTGATGCGTACGCGTCCCCTAACGGGATAGCCCCTGAGAAGATCATTGCGACGGCTCCTGCCATCATGATGGTCCAGATCGGGATACGAAACCATCGAAGGTTTCGAAGAACTATCAGAACGTAGACTGCGATGAAAATGGTTACTGGAAGGTAGAATAGGGTCAACTCGCTCAGAGACCCGGAACAATTCTTTTCAGACTAAAGAGCTTCGAGGAATGACGAATTTCTGATCAAATCTTGGCTCTCCGTTCAGAAAACATGATGTGGGACCAGGGATTCTTGCAGGCCAGGTTCCATTCTGCGTATCCGTGCTCTAAAGTTCTTCGAGCATCTTCTGGGACCAGAGGAGTGAAGCCTCAGGTTTCTTGGGAGAATCCTTGTCTTTTTTCACCTTGGGCTTGATAGGAGGCTTCTCTGGCCTGGTCGCCTCTGGAATCAAGCCTTTGTTGGGCAGAACGGGTTTGGGACCTACGGGGTCCTGACCTTGCCCTATGACAGCGCCTTCCTGATCGCGAAGAATCCCGGTCTCATAGAATGCCTTGTAGTGTCCTTTGTAGTCGTAGACGAATCCGTCTTCGTCCACCCAGGCAATTGTGTGGCCATCGAAGTCGACAATTCTGCGGTCTTTGAGTAGTCTGTATCTTGCGGTTCCGTTCTCGTCCCATATTACATCGATCTCTTCTTCTTCAGCTTCCGGTCCAAGTTCCAAAGTCGTCTCCACACCCCATTATCTCTCAAGCTAAGAAGGTTACCGATGATGACCCTGTTAACCCTTCACCGGATCGCAGGTTGTTGAGACTCATCTCTGATGATACTGGCTCTGATTGTCATAGTTATGTTCGCCATCCTCTCGCCTATTTGGCGAGAAATCCCATTCCCATGATGGGGCGTGGCTAGTGCTGGCGGTGAAGACAGTCAGGCAGAAGCTAAGCTAACAACCCACAACTACGACAATGCATCCGATGAAGACTTAACAGAACCATAGCAAAGTAGGGAATTAGGGTCTAATGAGACTTTGAACTCCTCGTTCAAATAGCCGGGGGACGACATAGAGCGCAATGGCAGTCCAAAGAGACAGGCACATCTGTCCTGTCTGCGGGCAAATCGGGCCCTGCATCTATGGTGGTTGGGACGAGGGAGATGACTATAGAGTTCACAACTGTCACGTCTGCGGCTCAACATGGAAGGAACCGAAAACGGTTATGGATCACCCTGCCAAGTCGACACTGGAACAGCAAGCTCGGCAGATTGCCTGAGTAAAACTCTGACTGGTTCAAACCCGGATCCAACGTAGATATACCAGTCCCAGACGGGGAGCTACTCCGAACAACGTTGCCCCGTCAGTCTCGAACCTTTCGTATCAGGACTAGACAGAAGAAGACGAATAGGTCTAGAAAGCGCACTGGTTCGAGTCGAAAAATAAGCAACCCTTTCACGAGCAAACACTAGCTAGGGAAATTGGTCCTCTCGCAAGACCATTAAGATTGTATTAGCCAGCCATCTTGCCTAAATTGTCTAGCATCGTAACGAAGGATTTCTCCATCGACGCCAATCCACCAGTCGGCCCATTCTCGTCTATGACGAGATACTCGTTCGGCGAGTGTGCAAGGGCGCCGTGGCCGAGTCCCCCAATCACTACCGGAAGGTTGAGGGGTTTCCGGTTGAACATTGCGAATGGTGCACTTCCTGCTATCGTAGGCCACAATTCTGGATCCTTTCCCAGCTCCTTGTAGGACTTGATTACGGCTTGCGCGGGCGGGCTCTGATAGCTTGTCCGTGACGCTCCATACCCTGCTTCTAGTACCCGTATTTGGACTTCCTTGAAACCGTAAGCGTCTAGATGGTTTCTGATCATCGGTATCACGTCGTCCTTCCTCATGTTCGGAACGAGGCGAACGTCCATCTTGACGGTAATCTTGTGTGGAAGCAGAGTCTTTGTCTCCGGTCCCGTGTAACCGCTCGCTATCCCGTTGATGTTGAGGGTTGGCTCAAACAGATACTTCTTCAACGCTTCGATACCGTGGCTGTCGCCGATGAACCTGTCGACCTTCATCTCCTCTCTCAAGGCGGCATCGTTGAATGTCTTCTCCAGCTTCGGGAGAAGCTCGCGATCTTCCTTGTTGGGAACCTGAGCGTGACGGTAGAAATCCTGGATCGTTACCTTGTTGCCGTCAGGACCCGTCATCGTGGATAGCGCCTGAATCATCCTCCAAACCGGGCTGTCAACCCAGGCCTTGTTGCTTCCATGAATCCCAAACTCCTTGGGACCTTTTCCCCAGGTCGCCCCGTCGAGTTCGAGTTCGAAGAATACGATCCCCTTGACGCCGAGATACATTACTACCTTTCCGGTTCGGTCCTGTGAGCAGAAGGGAAAGAATACGGCCTTGGCTCCCTGCAATTCTTTCTCGTGCTTTGAGATGAACTCGGGAAGATGGCGGCTTCCTAGTTCTTCCTCTCCCTCAACGACGAACAGCAGGTTGACTGGTATTTTTTGGCGGGTGGCTGTGATCGATTCGCAGGCATTCAGGAACCCTCGCAGCTCTCCCTTTGTGTTAAACGCGCCCCTCGCGACAAGGCATCGACCGAAGGGAGGAACATCGGTCAAGGTTCCTGCTAGCGGATCTACGCGCCAACCTGGCTCGTCGACGGGCATGGTATCGTACATCATGTAGACAACGATTTTCTTGTCGGCTCCGACGTCATAATTACCATAGATTACTGGATTTCCGCTCGTCTCTTCCAGGCTTGCTTTGGCACCGAGGCTCGTCAGATAGCTGAGGACGAGGTTCGCGCACTCTCTCACTCCCTTGTTCTCGGGGGATATGGAGGGTTGGCGGACTAGCTCCTGAAGCTTGGCTATGTGTTGTGGGAGGTTCTTGTCGATGTGGGCGAAGACCCTTCCACGATCAAGCGGCATGGTGCCGCCTGAAAGAATGGTCGGGTATAAGCGTTGAGAGAAGCTCCATGTTTACTATACTGTGGAGGAAGCGAACTGGTAGGATTGTTGTAGGATTCTCATTATCCGGCGGAGATCTGGTCTAGGTCCTAGTTTGAGGATGACCCATCCTTCGCGATCGTGAACCTCTGGAGAACGAGAAACCGTGCCTTGGCTGATCATGACCTCCTTGAGGTCGGGTGGTAAACGTAGCTCTATACGGTCTGGGCTATGGATGTGCGCGAAGGATTTGCCGCTGACATGCAATTCAATCTCCTCATCTCCATGGTCTTTCATCTCGACGCCTGGGACGAGAAGCATCTCGCCCGCGATCATGTCCAGAAGGCTCATAGCCAGTATCCCGATGGGCCACGACGCGACTTATTTCTTTTGAGCCGGTGATCGGCCTAACGTGTAGAGCTGGGACCATCGTGTCTTCATGTCGGATTCATGTACCGTCTCAGTCGAGGCCAGCCTGTCTTGGCGTACCTCAGCCGGTCAGGGTTATTCTTGACCCACTTGAGCATGTGAAAGAAGCTTCTCGCTCGTTTCTCATCCCGTTCGGCAATGGGTTCGTAGCCCAGGTTCCTGATCTCATCCAAGTAGGCGGTCTCCACATTACTTTGAGCGTCTCCAGTAATCACCGCGGTCCTGACTCTCGACTTTCCGTATTTCTCGGCTAGATGGGGTCTGGTCTCGTCGAATAGGAAGCTGCTGCATATCTCGATCTCCTCGTTCTCTCCCAGCTTCATCTGGAAGAGAAGATGGAGCGCGAGCTCGGTCGCCTTCTTCTGATACATCTTTCGTCCAAAGCTAGGGCTTTGGAAAAATGTCACAGGAATCATATCGTAATGAAATTCCCCCGTTTCCTTTCGGTGCGCGCCGACTACGACTCCATGGAGGAGGTCGCCGACGCCAGCATCGTCAATCTGTATTGTCAAATCTGTAAGACTTTCATTCTGACTCGGACATAAGCGTGATTTTCCGGAACCGCCCCCACGTGTTAATTCTTGAGGTCGCATTATTGAAGAGCGGAATGTTTATATTTCGATATCGGATAACCAATATCGGAAAAGCGATATCGAATGTTTCGAGGATTTGGAATGTTCAGAAAACGCGGACTCAGACCATGGGTCCTCAACATCCTGAGAAGATCGCCCAAGAACGGGGCTGAGATAATTGACGAGATTGAGAACATGAGCCAGGGCTGGTGGAGACCCTCCCCGGGATCCGTCTATCCCATGCTGGAAGAAATGGTCCAAGATGGGCTCGTCAAGAAGAGAGAAGACGGCAGATACGAGCTCACGACCAAGGCACAGCAGGAAGAAGAATGGCCATTCAGCCACCACTTCACCGGCCCCCGATCAATAGACGCGATGCTAAACGAGATCACCGGCTACATATCCTACTTCGAAGACTTGACAAAAACTGACCGAGCAAAGCTAGAGTCGCACAAAGACAAGATAAGAACGATAACAGAACGACTAACGGCGCTAGTCAAGTAGCACAAGGAACCCTCGTCTTCAGCCTGTCTCGCCTAGACTGCTCTAAAGAGCAGAAGAGTATCCTGGAATCTGTTACCGTTGCTAGAACTGCTCCACGGTCTTAAGCCCTGACCCTGTTGCCATCAGGACGACTTCTGCTGACCTATCGATCATCTTCTCCCCGTAGAGGTGGGGTAGAGCGGCGATTGCTGCCGCGCTGGACGGCTCGAGGAGAAGACCCTCATCCTTGAGGACTTGACCCATGGACTTGTGAATCTCCTCGTCTGTGACGGTCAAAGCGATGCCGTCCGATTCTCTGAGACACCGAAGAATCCACTTTCCAGCCAGTGGCTTTGGTATTCTTAGACCGAAAGCGATCGTTTCGGGATTCTTCCATTCTTCCAAGTCATCTCTCTTAGAGTTGTACGCCTTGACAACCGGCGCACAACCCGCAGGCTGGACTGCAACGAATCTGGGTCTTTTCTTGACCCATCCAATTTTTTCCAGGATAGAGAACATCTTCCACATCCCTACAAGTCCGACTCCACCCCCAACAGGATATACAACAAAGTCCGGAGCCCTCCACTGCAGCTGTTGGCAAATCTCCAAGGCCATTGTTCCTTTGCCGTCGTGCCGGTAGGGTGTAACAAAAGTCGAGGCGTTGTAGCTCCCTTCCGTCTTTGACACAGGCTCTACTCGGCGTCCAGCGTCTGCCATAGTACCATCAACTAGTGTGACTGACGCTCCGAGTTTCCGGGAAAGTTCGACTTTCGCCGGATTTGCTTGCCGAGGTAGAAACACTTGACAACCCATATCCGCAATGTGCGAGTATAGAGCGAAAGAGCATCCTGCGTTGCCCTCAGAAGACAAGACGATGTCCTTGACACCCAAAGCGGATAGAGCCGTGACTGCAAGGGAAGCGCCTCGGTCCTTGAAGGTCCCCGTCGGGTTTTTCGTCTCATCCTTTACCCACACATTTCCCTGGAAGGAGCTGAGCTTTCTCAGGGGAGTGTCACCCTCTCCAGCTGAGACAATCTTGTCCTTTTCCCCGACTGGCAAGAAGGCCTGGTACTTCCACATCGACGGAGTACGGTAGAGATCCTCCCTCGAGATCTCGCTGAGAATCTCTGGATTGATTATTGTATCCAGAGGCCCGTTACACTTTGAGCACTTCTGAAGAATCTGGCCTTTCGGATAGATCGCGTGGCATTCTGTGCACCGTAGACCCTGGAAGGCGTTCTCTCGGCTCAACTAGACCTGGTAAACGCGAGGGTGCGATACCCTCTTAAGAGGCGGTTGTATTGAAATCCGATAATATCGAATCTCGATAGTTCCCGTGAAAGTATGACAAGAGCCGTCAACGAGCGAATGGTGAAGAGCTTCCTTGATCTATTCGTCCTCTCTCTCCTCAATAATGGAGGAAAACACGGATATGAGATCATGCGTGAACTGAAAGACAAGACTGGCGCGCATATCGGCGCAGGCACGCTTTACCCACTGCTGTACGAGCTGGAAGAGCGCAGGCTAGTCGCTGGCGAATGGATGTCGCCAACACGGAGAAGCAGACGCGTCTACCGAATTACGGATCAAGGCGAAAGATATCGGGACCAATCATTCCAAGGATTGGATCGGCTGCTAAGAACCTCGTTCTCGAATTCGAATCACTAGCCGGACATTCTCTTCGACTGTTCTGCATGCCGAGTAATCTCGGCTGGATCGCCTACTATCGCCTCACAGAACAGGTCACCCTTTCCTTGACAAGAAATCTCGAGCGACTCACATTCTCGGCCGAACGTCTGCTCCATTGCCCCCGTGAGAATCCCACGGCCAAAATGGCAGACCGGAGTTTTCCCCTTTCTGTTTCTCACTGAAACACCGTTCGTCCATCGTATCCTAGCGATCTTCTTCCCGAGGTCAACATTAACGATTGTGAGTTTTCCCCATCCGCCGAGGGTGCCTAGTCGCTCTGCGATCTGCTTGAGATCATCGCGATTCTTGATATCTAGGCCGGATTTTCTCGCCATGCTCATGTATTGAGCACCACCTTGTTTCCCGATACTGTACTGGAAGCTAGTGGCGGTGATAGGACCGAAACTTTCAGTCAACCTGTCCTCGATGGAGTGAATCAAAGCGACAGGGATGAAGAGGAACCGTTCATTGTAGGCCGTGATTGTTCCCTTCGCCTCGTCGATTTCTAACGCCTGCATTACGTTGCGGAGGCGGTCAGGCTTTTTGGCAATGCCCAGAGGCTTCCCCGATATCGGAAAACACAACCCTGCTTAATTGGTCTTGCGAAAAAACGTACGCGCTCAACTTGGATCATCTCGTTAACTGTTCAAGGTTTTAGGAGCGTTGCAAACACAATTGCATCTTTAGTGCGGTCTGAGACCCTTCCAAGGAAGAGTTTGGTTTCCGCGTGCTCCTCCGTCTAAACACTAGAAGTACAATCAAAACAACGACCACTCCAGCGACGCCGAGCCCAATCAACATTATCGTTGCGAAGCTGGAGAATAGTGAGTCGATGGTCTTGGAAACCATGACGGTGACGTTTGCGACAATAGGACTGGCCGTGTATGTCCCCCGAGCTGTTGCCGTACTCCCATGCAGCAGTTGCCCTAACGTTGCGGTTTCCTATGATAGCGCTTGCCGGAATGAGAACAGTAGAATCGATCGTCTTGTTTGTACCAGCCATGAGGTTGAATGGGACACTCAAAGTAACTTGACGTGTCCCGTTAGACCAGAAATTCGAAGCGAACGAAACACTGGTGACTCGAACAGTCAACTGACCGGTGTCAGTGAAGTTACTTGCTACTGAGATGTCTCCGCCCGGAAAAAGGTATGCCCGAGTAACCTAGATCAGGTTTCAAACCGTACGATTGACCATGGACAGTGAGAGTCGTAGGACTGGGTAGCGAAAGAATGACCAGCACGAGTATCGTCGTAATCCAAAGAATATGATATCTTTTGGATAATGGAGTAGAGTTCAAGTTCTCCGGACTCCTATGCAGTCGGGTCCTGTTGGGCAGATCTAGGTGCATTGTTTCTCTGCCCCCTCGAGAAAAGGTTTCGAAGCCTCCCTAGCAATCTGCTTCGAAGGCTGTCCTTGTGTCCCAGCAGCCTCTTCTCCCAGTCAACCCTGATGATGAGATAGGCGGTGGAGAGGACGAGTGCCGCTGAAACAATTGATGCATAGACGTTCTCTCCAAAGAACTGGTCGACGATTTGCTTCGATTGCCTCGCGACATAGAGGACGGACAAAATCCAGATGAATTTTCCAGTATAGAGAGCCAGGTAGCTTTTCAGCGGACTATATCGAATGATTCCCATGGGAATGAAAGCGGCGTCCACTAAGGGAGAGGCTGCGAAGACAACCCCCACCAAGAAGGTACTTCCGCCCAAGAGTTTTCGGAGAGAGTCAAACCTCTCCTGTTTACGAATCGCTCGTCGAGCCCCATATCCGAGAGCATAGCTGACAAGCTTTCCGGTGGCCGCTCCAAGCGCCGCGATGGCCGCGATCTGAATTACTCCGAGATAGCTCTCATCCAGAACAACGCCGATCACAATCACTAAGTAGGGTGTCGGAAAGAACGGAATGAGATTACCGGCAACACTGACGACAAAGACGAACAGAAGCGTGGCTAGGAGACCTGAAGGGTGGGAGGACAAAAATCCGAAGACCCATCCTATCAGATCGACCATGATGCTAGATCAATCACGCTCTATCTTGATGGGGTTGAAAAGCTATCTGGCCGGACCTTTCCAGGCAAACTCGCGGAGAGAAAGTTCTTCTGAGCGGAATTATTCTCCGGCCAACAAAGGTTGGAAGGGCCTGACAGGATGAGGATTAAAGACGTCTACTCGAAGAAGATCACTTCAGAAGAGGAACAGGGCGGTTACGTAATTGTCCTGAAAGACCGGCTCACCTTCTTCCCAACGCTGGGCCGGAGATTTCAGATGATCCAGAATGGCCGTTCGCGAAGAGCCGTAGTCGAATCCTACCCCTGCACCTGCAGAGGGCCTGGGCTTCCCCACTCACACTTTTTCGTCAGGGTCAAAGCTGTGAGGTCAGGCGACAGGGTTACCATTCGGAGAGATTCGAAGAGCGGAACCCGTTTTCTTCTCCAGGTCCAAAGCCATCCTGGAAGAGAGCCTTAAGCTCTATAATGAGAGATTAGGAAACCGCGGTGGGAGGCTCGTTCATTGGTAGAGATCATTTTCTACGGAGGAGCCGGCGAGATCGGTGGGAACATGATCCTCGTCCATGACGGAGACTCGAAGATCATGCTAGATTTCGGTATGAGCCTTGGAGAAAGGGGAAGATTCTTCTCCGAACCCTTCCTATCGCCCAGAAACGAAAGCGGGCTAATCAGTCTAGGAATCATACCCGACGTCGCCGGCCTCTACAAAGGAGATGGAGAAGTACCTGCCGACGCCGTCTTTCTTAGTCACGCCCACATCGACCATTCAATGTCTATCTCCCTTCTCAACCGCCAGATACCGGTTTACTGTGGCGAGACCACGAAGCTGATTCTGGAGGCCTTGTCGACAGCTCGTCCAGGAGGCTTCGAGAACGATCTAGAAGGAATCCAGTTCAAGACTTTCCGAACAGGAGATCGGCTGAAGATGGGAGAAATGGAGGTGGAGCCGATTCACGTAGACCATAGCATGCCCGGATCCTATGGTTTCATAGTTCACACGTCCATTGGGACCCTTGCGTACAGCGGCGACTTCAGAGCTCACGGACCCAAGTCCGAGATGACGCAGGATTTTGCGGAGAAAGCAGAGAAATCGAATCCTCAGCTGTTTCTCTGCGAAGGTACAAACCTGGTCCGTGGTGACTTGCAATCTGAAGCAGAAGTAGTTGAGAAAGTTGACCATGTGGTTCGGAAAACAGATGGGCTGGTTCTAGCGAATTTTTCGACCGCGGACGTGGACAGGTTGAGAACGTTTTACGAGATTTCCAAGAAGAACAACAGAGTCCTGGCGGTCTCGTTGAGGCAGGCCTATCTGCTCCAAGCACTGGTCAATGACAAGCACCTAGCGATTCCCGATGTCTCCCACGATCCCAGCATCGTCGTGTACCAGCGAACGAAAAAGACCTACTACAACTGGGAAAGAGAAGTTATGAAGAATACTACGGTAAAGACATCGAAAGATGTCAAGGAATCACAACGAAAATTCATTCTAGCTGCCAGCTCCTATGACATGAACGAGATCTTGGACATCAAGCCTGATGCAGGTGGAGCTTTCATCAACAGCAGCTCGGAACCATTCAACGAGGAAATGGAGATCGACCACGAACGATTCGTCAACTGGCTAAACCATTTCGGACTGCCAATGTACCAGATTCATAGCTCGGGACACATGATGCCCACAGAGCTACGCGAAACGATCGCGAAGATCAGCCCAAAAACGCTCGTTCCGATTCACACAGAACAACCACATCTCTACGAACTCTTCATCAAAGACCTGTGCAAGGTGCACCAACCGATCAAAGGATCCATGTGGAAGGTGGAATAGACAATCGCCCGACCCTCGATGAAGACTGGCAGAATCTACAGACGTTTCAAGGCGACAAGCGGGGAAAAAGTGACTCTACGGGCATTAAGGTGGGAAGACCTCGATAGTTGTGTAGTTTTCGTTAACGAGCTCGTAGGGGAAAAGCGTACTCAGCCGAACCTTGGGGTAATGGTGGATACGAAACAGACGAGGGAGCAAGAGGCAGAGTGGCTGACACACCAGCTGACTGGGATTGAGAAAGGGAGCGTCATCAGCGTAGTCGCGGATGTGCGAGGACACGTTGTTGGAAACAGTTCGGTGACGAGAGGATCCTACAGGGACACAAAGTACCATGGATACCTTGGGATTGCGATCTCGAAAAATTCCAGAGACGTGGGGATAGGGGTGGAGATGATGCGCACCCTGGTCAAGGAAAGCCGAAAAGCGGGATTGAAAACAATTGAGCTAGAAGTCTTCGCCAACAACCCGCGAGCGATCCACGTATACGAGAAGACTGGGTTCAGACAATCAGGCCGGATACCCAAGAAGATGCTGAGGAACGACAAATTCATCGACAGCATCATTATGACCAGGGAACTGTGACATTCAAAGTCGTTTTCTTCGATCGCGAAACCAATCCGGAAAATCTGTGAATGCCTCCTGGTCAAAGAACAGGAGGTAGTCGTCAAGCCTGTTTCGACTTGAAGGTGGTAATCACAACTACTGCGATTACTATGACTGAAGAAGCGAGCAGCGTCCGTAGCGTCAGCTGTTCGGCAGCAAGGAAGTAGCCGAGAAAGACAGCAACGACCGGGTTGACGTACGCGTAGGTGGAGACTCTGGCAGTCGTCGTCTTTGTCAGTAGCCAGACGTAGGACGAGAAACCTACCAGGGAACCGAATACAATCAAATAGATGAACGAGACAAGAGATAGAAACGATACGTTACCCGGCTGAAAACCAGCCCATTCTTTAGAGACCAATGACGCCACCAAGAGGAAGGCTCCACCGGCTAACATCTCCATTCCACTACCTAGCAACGGCGTCGTTGGGAGAGGTGCGTTTCTAGAGTAGACTGAACCGATTGCCCATGAGAGCGCGGCGAATATCAGAACCCCAGCCCAGAGAGGGTCCAACCCACCACTACCACCGAGATCGCCTGGTCCTACCAGCAGAATAACTCCTCCAAAGCCCAGGACTAGGCCGAATACGACGTGTAGAGTTGGGACGATGCGGTCCTTTCGCAACAGCTCCAAAAGAGCCATCCAGATTGGAACAGTCGTGATCAATACCGCAGCCAAGCTCGAGGGAATCACCAGTTCGGCCTTCGTCACCCCACCGTTTCCTCCGAGCAACAGTAATCCACCGACGATGGTCGCGGCCTTCCAATTGGCCCGTGTTGGACGCGGGGCGCCTCTCAAACGCATCCAGGCATAGAGCACTCCCCCTGCAATCAGAAAACGAGCTGCGGCCATCAGAAACGGCGGGAACGTTTCGATAGCGAAACGTATCGCCAAGTAAGTAGATCCCCAAATCGTGTAAATTGAGAGAAACGCCAAGGCGAGGCGAACTCGCATTGTCAACACGGGCAGAGCCAACGCCTCGCCTATACCTCCGTTGCGGGGATAGGATCGGATAAACTATGCATCACCACAAATATTTCCTTCGACTGCGGCAGAGCCTTTTTGGCCCTAACCAAACCTTCACCAGCCTAGAGAATCTTCAGAGGATCGATCTCTCAGCTTCTGAACACCGGTATCCCAAACAGACTCACTATTACGGCTAGGACCCCAAAGGACAGCCCTAGCAGAAATGGAACGGACCCCATGAACACCAGAAATCCCAAGACCCCCCTGCTCTCCCTCTCCATAGACTGGCCCAATAGATAGAAACCTCCGGATACAAGAAACAATGGATAGAACAGCAACACCCAAGCGTTAGCAACGAATAAACCACCTGTGGACAGAACGGCAAACCAAATAGGGAATAGCAGGGACGCGATAATCAAAGAGAACCCATCGGAGGCCCCTTCGAGGAAGAAGTAAGGATTGCCAGAAAGCATCGAGTAAGTCATAGCGGCCAAAGCAAACCCTCCAACAACAATACCCAACAAGGCGGATGTTTTCAACGGACGATCTAGATCCCTCCACATCAGCCGTCGGGGCATTCGCTCGATCCCACTTTTACAATTGGATAATCCCAGGTAAGGCAACCGTGCTTAACTTCTTATCGGGAGGAAGGATAGTACAAGCAGACTTCCTGTGGTATACGATAAGGATCGTGCCAAAGAGGATGCCACGCTAAGAGACGGACGCAGGATGATTCTCACATCATATAGTCCTGATGATAAGGAAGCACTCGTCTCCATGTACGCTAGTATGTCGCCAGAGGCGGTCAAGTGGGGCTTGCCTCCTTATGACCGCGCTAGGATAGAGCGCTGGACCTCGGACTTGACAAACAATATCACTCTACTCGCCCGATTAGAGGAGAGAGTTGTTGGACATTTGCAAATGTTCAGAATCCCTTTCGAAAGGCGCAAGGGTGTCGCGGAACTTTTCATCTATATTCACCAAGACTTTCAGAATCTAGGGCTGGGAACGGTGATGATGAAGAAAGCGATCGCGCTGGCGAAGGAGCGGGGGTTCCATCGGCTTGGACTGACTGTAGTCGCTGATAATCAGAGGGCGATCAGGGTCTATGAAAAGGTCGGCTTCAAGAAGGAAGGGATTGTGAGAGAGGCTTTCTATGGGGATGACCATCGCTATCATGATGAAGTCGAGATGGGCCTCCTGCTCTGATGATCAGCTAGAGGGTTCCAATGTACAAACCGCGCCCCATTAACCCCTCTGAATCATAGCTCGTCTCAAGGCCTGCACGTCGAAAAGCGTCGAGATATTCATCATGAGTGAAAAGCCCTAACTCAAGTCGTTCAACAAAATGCTCCACTCGATTGGGAGTGGCGATCAGATGATGCATATCCAAGACTGACAGCCTTCCCCTGGTTTTACTGATGTTCATGCGAGCGACCTTGAGTTCCGGTTGGTCTACGAAATTGGCGTGAACCGATTTTTTGCGCCACTGTTGAGGGGTAATCCAGGGTTCGACAATTAGGACTCCGCCTGGCTTGAGATGTCGGGACATGTTTCGAACAGCGAGACCGAGTTTGCGTCTGGTTTTCATGTGGCCGATCGCGCTGAACAAACACGTTATAGCATCGAAGTGCTTCTTTAGCTTGAATGAGACCATGTCGCTGCGATGAAACACAACATCAGGGTGTTTCCTTTTGGCGAGTCTCAGCATTTTCGGGCTGAGATCTAGTCCTTCGACTGAATAGTTGTCTTTCAGATATGTAATGTGGCCCCCCGTGCCGCAGGCAACTTCGAGTAGGTCGTTGCCCATGGAACGTCCGTGTTTCTGGATTAGCTCGTGAAGTTTTGCTGCTTCTTCCTCGTAGTTCTTGAAAGAGTAAATGGCGTCGTAGAGTTCTGCCGAGCGATCGTACAATTGTCGATTGTGTGGAGGATAGCTGTTTTAGATATGGCTTGGGTCGACTACCTAGGGATGCAGAGGTAGAACCATCGCGTCCTCAGGACATATCAATCCGATCGCGACTAACTGAGTAACAACTTCTAGTATTTGCGTTCGAATCTCAGTCGGGGAGACTTTCTTTTCCACTGCGAGCTCAGATGTCAGTTCGTCGATTGTCTTGGTTCCATCACTCTTCTCCCAGAGGTTGGCGATGTCGTCGTTCCCGAGGTAGCGTGAATTCGCCTCGTTGATCAAGACGATGGTGCCGTCGGGGTTCTTGGCGATGTGCCCCTTCTTTCTAGGCTTGAAACTGGCGGGATCGAATTCGATCGTCACCGGCTCCTGGTTTGCCTGGAGACGTTCCCGCGCGGCCGCACTCATCTTGTCAGGGGTCCAAGGTGGGTCCCAGACGATGTCGACATCAGCATGCCTGACACCCGGTATTTTCTCGATCAGTTCCTTGACCTGATGACTCAGGTAGGCGCTGGCGGGGCAGCCCATGGCTGTAAGGGTCATTCGAACCTTCACAGTGTCATTCGCTATGGTGACTCCGTAGACTAAACCGAGATCAACAATGTTGACTGGTATTTCGGGATCATAGCAGTTTCGGAGAACATCCATTACCCTGTTGACGGAGGGTTCTTCGCTCAAGCGCTTGATCACATCTCTAGAGGGTCTATCCCCTAATAGGGATATTTACACTCGCTCTGTCCAGCCCTTGGTTCTTACGCACTATTGATTGGCGCCTCAGAGGATTCTGCTGAGCCTGTCGTATGCAGCTGGGAGAAGACGGTTTTCAGCATCGATCAACGGTCGCAGTTCTCCTGATCTCAACAGCTTCGCGATTCCAGTTCCGGTTGCCAGTTTTCCGTGACGCCAGCTTCGTAGGATCGGGCCGTATTCTCCCTTCAGACTCCTTGTGACGCTCTTGACCACGTTCTGGCCTTTCTCGGACTTGCTCTCCACTTCGATCTCGAAGAGGCGTATCTTTTGATCGTCAAAGTCATAGAGCACTGTGTCAATGTCCAGTTCTGCTAGGACATGGGAGCCTTCAGGGCCGATTGTAACATCACGTACCTGCCGTTGCGTCTCTCGATGCTGGATGGGAACCAGGCCTTTGCTCTTCAATAGTTCAATCGGATCTGAAAGATTAGTCTGGCCGGCATTACTAGGAGAGTGATGGGGGATTTTCAGCTCGGAAACCACTTTTTCAATAGTCTCATTTGACCAGGGAACCTCCATCTCAGATCGGACCATTCCCCCCCAGAGAGTTCGTCTAGGATGCGTCTTCATAGTGATCCAACGATCCTGGTTATCTGTCCGTATTCTCAGATTCAACTTGCGATGCGAAAGAAAGTGGTTAGAGGTGTCGAAGTAGGTGTCCGCGAGAAACTTCGTCTTCTCACCAAACAATCGATACTCTCCGACACTTTTCTTCTCAGCAATCTTTCTGACAATTTCCTCAGGATGATCCGACAGTATGAGAAGGATCGATTCGATCTCGCGGCCGAAACCGAGAGCCTGCGGAAGCTTGACCATCCTAGTCCAACTCATGGTCTTAACGGAGAAAGCGTGGTTACTGAACTTTATCTGACTCACCGAAACTCGGCATAGGGACAATTGACAATGGCCAAAAGAGTAAGGAGACAACCCGGCGCTTTCTCGGACCACAAAGAGGTCGAGACTAAGAAGGCGACTTCATCAACGTCCGCTCGGACCCCATCAAGGACAGCCACCCCCATAAAGATCGATATTTTCATACTGAGACACGGAGAAGCCGGGAACCGAATGACAGTTATGGAGAAAGATTCCGAACGCTCCCTAACACCGGAAGGCCGAGCCGAGATGCAGAAGATAGCACAGTCACTGAAGGCAATCGGATTGCAAACCGATCGGATCTATACAAGTCCGTTGAGAAGAGCTCGAGAAACCGCTGAGATTGCGGCCAAGGTCCTCAAGATCCCCACATTGGAAGAATGGGACGAATTGAAACCAGACGGAAGCAAGCCAGAACTCTATCGCAAACTAGCAAGACTTGAACAAAACTCCAGACCAATCCTTGTAGGACACGAACCTTACCTGACTTCCATGATAGGAGAGATCATCGGCACCACGAGTGCTAAAATTGTTCTAAAAAAGGGAGGCCTCGGAAAAGTCCGAATAACATCATTTAACCCTCGAATCTCCGGCGAACTACGCTGGCTTCTCACACCGAAAATCATCGCCAAGATGTCTTGAGGTTCTGTGGTTCTGTTAACTCTTCGTTGGTTGAGTTAGCTTCGGGGCATCGACTCCAGGGATTACCGTAGGCGTCGGGTTCCCCTTCATTGCTTCAACTACCCTGCCTTGCGCGGATTTGACAGCTAACAACGAACGATAAGAGCCAAAACCCTCCCTATACGTCAGAGAGGCATCCGACGATAAGTCTACAGAACATGTCTTGATAAACCAAAACGAATCACCCTGATCCCGCCGAAGTGAAACGAAACGACGAGTGGGCCCTAGCCAAGTTTGAAAGTCTCGGTGATAGACCTAGGCTACAACTCACTAAAACTTGTCAACTATGAAGTTAGGCGAGAGAAGTCTTTTGTCGCGTACGGACAGCACTCGGTCCTCGCGAAGGTTGGGGAAGGGCTTGATCAAACCGGCTTCCTAGGAGACAAACCCATACGACGCACTCTCAAAGCTCTGAAACAATTCCGCGCTATCGTGGACCTTGAGCAGTCAAAACATGTTCTCCCTGTCGCGACGAGCGCTGTAAGGGAAGCGGGGAATAGAGAAGATTTCCTTAGGCAAGCGTATCACGAAGCCGGATTCAGGTTCAAGGTTCTATCCGAAAAAGAGGAAGCAGTATACGCGTTCGAAGGAGCCAAGAGCGCTACCAGCGTTCATGCCGGCCTATTCTTCGACCTTGGTGGAGGAAGCCTGGAGATGGTCATTTACTTGGAGCCTACGATCAGAAAAATCCTTTCTGTTCCTCTCGGAGGACTAAGGCTAACTGACCTTTACGCTAAGCCAGATGGGTCTTTCACAAAGAAGAACTATGCACGGATGAGAAAACGGATACTCGAACTTCTCCCGGAGAAGAAACATCTTCCAGCTTCGAAAAACCTTGACTTGGTGGGTGTCGGAGGCTCAGTCCGCGCCATCGCGCGATACGACCAGATGCGAAGGCAGTATCCGCTAAACAAGCTGCACAATTATTCGATGAAGAAGAACGCCGTGGAATCAGTCCACCGCGCACTCCGCGGAATGAGTCTTAGGACGATAAGAAAGAATCCGGCAATAGGTCAAGAGAGAAGCCAATCAATCATAGCCGGGTCTCTAGTAGTTCACCTGTTGATGAAGAAGATTGGCTTTCGCAAACTCATCGTTAGCACACACGGTCTCAGAGACGGAGTACTCTCGGCTTTCCTCGAAAGCCCGAGCTCATATCGGCAGGGACTTGTAGACAGGGTTCTGATGCGCGAAGCTCCAACACATTCGAAGGCCGCCGCCCGGGAAAAGTTGGCCAAGTCCCTCTTGTCGCATAGAAACCTGACAAAAAGAGAGTACGCGATCCTCTCAGAAGCTCTCGATCATGTCTTGCCAGACCTTCCGACCTACAATCCGGAGACCTTGTTCTACATCGTTTTGGAGTCTGATAGTCCACTGTCACACCAGGACCAGCTGATCATGGCCTTGTCTGTTGCTAGAGCGAATGGAATGAGGCGGACAGATTGGGCTCAGACGACCTACAAGAGCGTCCTAGAAAAAAAGAGCATGCAGATGGTGAAGAAGATTTCAGTCCTCATCCAACTCGTTCAACTTCAACAAAAGACGGACATCCATCTATCCATGAGTACTGAGCGCGGAATCCCTCGTCTTCACATAGCCCAAGGCAAGCAACGCATTCCAAAAGTGCTCATGAAAGATATTCTTAGAGACCTCGAAGACCTTGAAGGCACGTTCAATCTTCAACTCGCCATGTAAACGCCTTAGAAAACCTAAGTAGTCTCACTTCTCGAACCCAGCCTTCCCTTGATTACTCGCGACTCTTTCGCGAAAGAGTACGACAAATTCGCGAAAGCGCTGACCCGAAGAGTCAAGGCCTATCTTAGAGACCCCAATGCCGAGAACGTCCACCGGCTTCGAACCACGACTCGCCGTCTCCAGGCCGCTTTCGCATTGCTTCCTAGGACTACACGGAAGCAGACCAAGGCGCAGAAAGCCATGGCTCGCATCAAGAAGCTAATGAAAGTAAACGCTAGCGTGAGAGACCGAGATATTATTCTCTCGAAACTGTCAATGTACAAGCAGAACCCCGCATTCGAGGGACTCATTGGGGACCTTAGGAAATCGCGCAAGGCACATCTGGAGGAAGCGAAAGAGCTAGCATTGTCCATTCAGAAAAGCCCGGGACTTCGTGTAAAACCGAGAGACTTTTCCGGCTCCGTACTACAGAAGAGATACGACAAGGTTGTGAGAAAGCTGAGCTCGAAGATCACTAGTGAACTCCCGCTAGTAAGGGAAGATCCCTCTAAGGTGGAGGAATTGCATGTCATCCGAAGAGACTGCAAACAACTCCGTTATGTTTTAGAAATGGGCAAATTTACTAGACCACCGAAACCTCTGGTAGGTCTCCGTTCTTGGCAAGATCTACTTGGCGTGATACATGACCACGATGTGATGATATCCTATCTTCGGGGACTCAACAAGTCGCCGGAAATCCAGCTTGCTTTAAACACCGAAACCGAAAGTCGGAGCCACAGCTATCAGAAATTCGTCAAAGCCTCGAGAGAGAATCCAGTTTCTAGATTTGCTGCCAAGCCTTTGAGATCTATCTAATTCGGCAGGCTCATTAGCCACTGGTTTTTCGTCAAAGTCGTGGGCTCCAGTGAGTACTCTTCGATGAGATAGTTGGCCATGGATGCCACATCGTTGATGCTCCGCGTCTCGGTTCTCGGAGAAGGCGAGTTCAGAACGTCCTCCACCTCCAACTGGTACAGCTCGTGGCCTCGATGCGTGCTCCGATCCATCATCACTGCATACTCTCTGTTTCCTCCGTTCCGCTCAACCATGAAGTACTTCCTCCTCCTCGTGAGAATCTTGTAAGGCATCTTCAACATGTCGGCCTGAAGAGGTTGCTCAATCTCCCGCCTCTTTATCACGTTACCGAGTCGATAAGGATCTTGCACGACCTGAAAGTTCTCCTTGATCGTCGCAGACCTTGATTGCCCACTAGTTTCAAACCTAACGTATTCGTGTGTAGGCACCTGAACGTAGTGGTAGAGCTTGCCTGTCTCCATGACATTCGGGTAAGAGTTAGAGAGTCTGAATCCTTCGATTCTTCCTTCTGATAGATCGCTCCTTATTCTGGGGAAAATGTCCTGGTCTTCGGCGTCAAGCGCAACTTTTGCTTTGATCTCTGTGTTGTGGCTCGGTTCCTTGTACGCTTCGCCCGATTTCCTAGATCGGTCCTCGATCAGATTGAAGATTGTTGCCTTCTTGGAAATACCCTGTTCCGCGTTCTCTTTCCTGAGGAGACCGTGGATTTTTCTGACCAGCGGAGAGCCCGTTCTGCCGGGGGAAATCTTTAGCTCCACAATAGCCCGGTTCGAAGCCCCAAGCATTGTCCCTGCAAGTCCCTCGAATGTGAAGTACCTGACATCTTCATCCATTGTAACCCGCACGCGTCTGTCACTTTCCAGGAAGTGGTTCCTAGAATAGCTCGCGGCAGCATAGAGGCCTAATTTATGTGGAATTCTAATCCGGGCGAGCCGGCTCATTCGTTTTACCCTCGACAAGATTTCCCGAAGAGGCAGCATCTCATTCCGTCGTTTGTGTCTAATGAACCGGCCATGTTCTGACCGGGTGTTCTTGACCTCGAAGATCCATTTGTCGCTCAGCTTGAGCTTGAACCGTTCCTTGAACGGCTTTTGCTCGTATCTCCGTCCTCTGATCGAGTAGGTGAAGGGGACTTCATGCTCCTCATTGTTGAAGTACAGTGTCTGGTTGACGGGGTTGGGAAAACTATTCAGGCTCATTAGCTCGAAGAGTTTGAGCTTGAATCTCTCAGCCTTCCGAGCATCTATGTAATACCGAATTTCGGCCCTCACCTGACTTTTCACATATCGCAGCTCCTCTAACCATTGGCTTGCGGGGAAACTTTGGGAAAGAGAATTTTCAAGACTCGGGCCTCATAAACTAACTGAACCCCTGAAGCCCGTTTTCGCCAGCATCACCCTAACTGACTTCCCTCAGTAAACTCCAGAGCCTCCCAGCGACTCGGAGCCGGCTTCGCTACCCACCAACTACCCAGTTTCGGATGGGTTCAGTCTATCTATTTGGTATCGTAATCTTGAATTCCCAGAACTCTTTGAACAGCTCTCCTGTCCGGAATGACGCTGAGTTTGGAAATCTCAGACTCCCAATACACCCGCTCTGCCTCTGTGGACCGGATTCTACCGTTCCACTTCTTCACGTGGAAGTAGTGAATTCTTTGTCTCTCGCCATTGCTCGCTGTGTACAGACTCTTCTGTACGAGTTTAGCCCTCTCGACGTCGATTCCTAGTTCTTCCTTCATCTCTCTTCTCAAAGCATCCTCCAAGCTCTCATCAGGGCCCACGTGACCGCCCGGGATCTCTAACAGTCCCGGATCCGCATCGTCGTCATCGCGCCTTTTCTCTACCAAGAACTTCCTCCTCACCACCAAAATTCCATCTACACAGTCAGCGATCGTCCTCCTACGGGTTTGGGCTCTGTCCACATTCTCGGTTGTCAATTCTGCGGGTAGAACGTTCATGCCAGCCTTTGTCATCTTACCGTCGTGAATTAGGTTCAGCGCACGCGCTTTGTTGTACTTTGACCAATTGGCTCTCGACCTACGTGGAGTAAAGCGTACTCCAAGTTTCGTTAGGCCTATTCGCTTGACTCTACTATCAATCCAGCCGTAGCATATCGCCTCTTCGACCACGTCTCTAAGAAAATCTCTGTATGAAATTAATCGTGTTTCTGAGAGTTCCTTATCGTAGAGAAGCCAGATTTCTCTTGCAGTTTGATGATTCCTTGCTAGCCACGCTCGCCACTTGTCTCGCGAGGAAAAATTCAATCTCCTACTCTCAGCGGGCGTGTGAATCCAAATCTCCCAGGAAGAGGTCTGGCCTCAGAGGAGAGGGGGTGAAGGAAATAGCGTTTAGCTAAGAGGGAGAGTAGAGCCAGAGTTTTCTCGATTTTCGGATGAGGCGGCGCTCGGCCGCTCTTCAGCGCGAGAGATAGGATCCGAACTCGAATGAGGAGGCACTTCCTTCGGTGACTGGATCAGCTTGCTAGACTCGTGCCCCTCACACCACTTGGTAAGCGCGTCCACAGCAGCTTCGCTCAGGGAACCTCTACCATACCCATAGACGTCCATAGCCAGCATCCTGAATCGTCGATCAAGGTCTTCAGATAGATACACTTTCAGTTCGGCCATCTTGCGGTCATCTCCTTCTCACTATAGGGACAAAGGGACATGGCTAAGCACCCAGTGTAACGGTGAGGGGCGTCAGAGAGTTAGGCCATGGGCTAATCCGCGGCTAGGCTAGTCATCTATTGGAAAAGTGGTTCTGAGATGCCGACCAATACACAGGACCCGTTCGGCGACTTTCGGCCCATAATGCCCTCCCTCATACGACTGCTCGCGGGAATCATCGTCCTCATCGTGGTCCAGAGCATCGTCCTGGGCTTCCCGGGAATATCACAGACAGTGCCAGGAACAACTTTCAGCATCGCAAGCTTCGTCATCTTTACGCTCGGGCTAGTAGTTGCCTCGGTCGTGTTGAAGTATGGAACGCAGCTCGCCAACGCCGTATCGAACACCTACAAGACGTACAAGGCTTACGCACCAGTTCTCGCTTGGGTCTTCCAGCTGATGGCTTTATACATCCTCTACAGCGTCATGCAAACAATGGTCAGCAGCTTCTTTGCAAACGCACCATGGGCATACCCGCTCATCTTCCTCGCAATGGCTCTGATACCGACGGTCAAAGTAATCGTAACAGTTGTGCACGCCCTTGAGGGCCAAAACGCCCACAAACAAACCATCACAAAAGACCAGTTCTAGTTCAACAAAGATAGATCAGGCCACTACCACGAAATTGGAAGAGCCAACCCCAATATTTCTTTCATAATCATTCCGATCGTTTCGTCGACCCGAGGTTTATCCACCTCAAACCGATGGGTGCATGAAGGATCGTTGCGTTCTGAGATATTGCGTGAATTCGGCTTGATATCAACAACGATGATAATCGGGACGGAGGTCACCTAATGCCTCGAAGGCCGAAATACTCAGTAGAGCTCCCTAACGCCTCCTTTGAAGTCGGAAAGCTCGAAATAGACCGCTAGATGCATACCCAAGAGCGCAATCATGTCTCAAGAGAAGCCGCTTAGGTTCCGTATCAAGACCCGTGACCAGGAAATCGAGCTTGAAGGAGACTTCGAATACGTCCGCGAAAAGTTCGAGAGCCTTGTAGAGAATTTACGACTCAAAGATGGAATAGTCCCAGCGAAACCAGAAACGGTCCAGACGCTAGAAACCTCTGAACCCTCGGACTTGCTAAAGGGAATAGTACAGTTCAGCGGAGAAGGACGACCTTATCTCACGGTCCCAGCAGATTCCCTGTCGGCAAAAGAAGCTCTCGCACTCGTACTCTACGCGACCCACCCCAAGACATTCGGGGACGACGAACTGAGCACTCTCCTGGGATCTTCATGGAAAACCACCAGCGGAGCGGTTGTGAGGGCACGGGCGAGCGAACTGAAACGTGAAGGCAAGCTAATCGCTGAAAAAGGCTCCTACGTGCTATCTGGCGCAGGGGTTCAGTGGGTCACTGGAGAGGTAATCCCCGGCCTCAAGAGAACAGTCCAATGAAGAGCAACTTTCTAACGCTCCTGCGGCTTGATCAAGTTTAATCTAGCACGTGAAATAGACTGGGGATAGTATTTTGCAAGTTCAAGAGACGGCGAACCGTGCAAAGCCTATGGGAATGCGGCTCGTAAACGAAGACGAATACCGTAGGTTTGTCGCTGAGAAGCAACATGTGAAAATAGAAAATGTTGACGTGGAGATCGGTAGACCGTGGCGAATAAAGGAGTTCGGGCCCCCGAAGGATTACAAACCGGAAGAATTTACGGTTTGGAGCTTTCCAAGTAGGGGGGACTGGGCGACACACTCAGGAAACTACCGAGGAAACTGGAGCCCATACATACCAAGAAACTTGATCACCAAATATTCCAAGCTTGGAGAACTTGTTCTAGATCAGATGTGTGGGAGTGGAGCCAGCCTTGCAGAGAGTAAACTTCTAGGCCGGAACGGAATCGGAGTAGATGTCAACCCAGATGCCATTATGGTAACGCAAGACCGGCTGAGTTTCGACTACAACACCCTTGATAGACCGCGTCGGGTAGAGACAAGAACGTACGTGGGTGATGCACGAAACTTGGATCTGATCGATGAGGAGACTATTGATCTCATTGCCACACATCCACCGTATGCCGGAATCATCTCATACAGCGGAAAACGGATATTGGACGACCTCTCACGTCTGAAGCTTCCTGCCTACATTGATGCGATGCGGAAAGTCGCAGCCGAATCATACAGAGTATTGAAAAACAACCGATATTGTGGAGTGCTTATTGGAGATACGCGAAAGGGAAGACATTACATTCCGATCTCGCTTGGAGTTTTGCAGGCATTTCTAAGCGTGGGTTTCATTCTCAAAGAAGACATAATCAAGCTTCAACACAAGACGATGACAACTCGCCAGAGATGGCGGGGACATAGTTACGATTTCTATAAGATCGCTCACGAACATCTCTACGTATTCAGAAAGCCAGCCCTCAATGAAAAAACAACACCGCTAAAGTACAGCAAGAAATGGTGGTAATCGAACGATAAGGATTGTCCTTCTGACTACCGAGAAACCGAACTCGGTTTGACCAAGGAGAAGATAGAGCCATGACTCCTCCCAATTCCGTTTGATATGAACAGATCCCGCTTAACTCTCTTACTCAGCGTAAGATAACTCGGACTAGGAGCGGGAGCGTATCCATGAAACACTGTCTCCGGGGCGGTATCATACCAGGCTCTCGCATCTGAAAGCGAAAAACTCACTAGCAAGTCCCTATCTACGCGCAGTTCTCGCAATAGACGATTTTCAACTTCATCGGTTGGTTGATTGCCCTTTACAAGTTCCACGTATTCCGAGTAGAGTGGGTTTAGCTGGTTTTCTGCGTTGAGCAGGGCGAGGAAGTAGTAATAGACCTCATCGGCAGAACTTGTAAAGAACCAACCAGGGGCATCTGCTTTTTGTCTAGCAAGCAGAGTACCGTTTGTTGAAACCTTTCTCGATCTATCATACTGGAGCTGGCTGATTGTTTCAAGCAGAATGAAACCACTGTCTGGATTGCATAGACCTCGTATCTTGCGCGATGGATCAGACCCGATGTATGAGTCGACCTTTAGATCGATTGTCCTCTTCTGGGCGTTTGGTAGATTGAGAATAAGATCGATGCCCTTGTCGTAGAACTCCGGATTGGAATGCACGTCCCGAAGATCCCTGCTGTCTTTGTTCCTCGTCAAGTAACGCTTGACTATCGTCATTCCAAACCATTCGAACTTCTTTGCAACCCGAGTGGCGTGGACGGAATACGCTGTCAAGAAAGTCCTGAATGCAGTTAGAAACAAGGAGACTTATCTCTTACGAGATTCCTTTCGGGGGAACTCTCTAACCTGAACTGTTAGGAGCCTCGCTAACGATACTAGCTGAGTTCTCAAATTGCTTGTTGCGGTATAAAAGATACCCGCTAGTCAGGCTCAGGCCTGAGAAAATTATGGCGGCAGAGTAGAAGACCGCTTGGACCCCGCCTAGGTCGTCGGCTATTCCGGCCAGCAAGAGGCCGGCTGCTATTCCTGCGCTTAGCATGAGACTGTACAATCCCATCGCTGAGCCCCGAAATTCCTTGGCTGCCTTGTCGCCGATGAACGCGAGGATTGAAGGAACCAATGCTGAGCCGAGAAAGAACAGAGACCCTGCAACAATGATGATTGGTCCGACCGTGTTGTAGGAATCAATCCAAGACGTGCCGGGAGGAATGCTGATCAGCGGCCCGAAAACCTCCGGAAGAACCAGGAGGAACCCTATTTCGCCTAAAGCTCCCAGGGCCATTGTCTCGGTTCGGCCGATTTTGTCAGACAACCGTCCGAACAAAAGAGCCCCCGCGCCGAGAAGTACCAGCCCGAGAAGAATGGGGAGTGCAGCCTGAGAAAGATCTGTCTTTCCCATCCTCGCGGCAAGCCTAGGCAAGAAGATGTAGAACCCCAGTACCACCGTAAGAGCGAACCATACGGGCAGGATTGCTGCTACATCGCTTGTCAAGCTAGAATACATCTCCTTCAGACTTCTTCGTTCGTGCGCGACGTGTGCCGGTTCCCGAAGAATGAGAAATACAGCGACAGCTGAGACCCCGAGGATAGCAGAGACGACTAGGAAACTCGCTCCGAGGTCAGCGGCGAAGATGCTGCTGAACGCGACACCGAGGACTATGCCAACCCCATACCCTCCTAGGTTCGCAAGATCAAATCCACCCATGCCAACCCCACGATTGGTCACAACCGTCAGGTCGGTGATCATCGTCAACGAGGCAACCGTTACCATAGCCGCGGCCAAGCCCTCGAATCCGTGGGCACCGCCCACAAGCACAAGGTTGTTGGATAGACCGATAATCAGGCTCAGGATTGCGATAAGCCCCAGACCCGCCACGAACACCTTTCGTCTTCCTTTGCGATCCACGTAAGCGCCAACAGGCAGAGCTGAAACTCCCTCGACAATAGGATAGATCGCCGTTACCACCGCGGCGAGAGCCGATTGAGTTTTCGGAATCGGAAGGTAGAGAGGAAAGAGGACCAAGATGACACCAAACCCTATCCGAGTCAGAAAGACGGCAAGATACAGAATGGAAAGTGTTCCGAGCTTCGCAAGCCAGCCAGAACTTGCCCCGGGGCCTTGCGCTTGAGGGTCAACAGTCAACGGTCAGACACATTTCTATGGCTCGGCAAGCTCGAAGGGCCCGCAGTTAAGACCTTTCGATACCCGGACCTGCTTTTTCCCCTGGTCCCGAATCTCTCGCTTGCCATCTAGAAAGCTTAATTCCGCTCTAGAAAAGCGTCGTGCCTGCCCAATCTGCCGAGCATCCGCAAACCCAACTCAAGTCGTTCAGAGGGTCTTAGTGCTAGAGCATTGCGTTAGTTTTGCCAGGCTCTACTCAATTTAGTGAACGCCATAGAGATCTATTTGTATGGTCGAAGTTACTCATCTTCCTCTGGTTTGTTTCACAGCAATTCAGACAAGCATCAGAGACTTGCTTCCCACTAACCAAGCGATGAGAAGCCGCGAGTCTTCAGCGAGCGTAGGCCAATAGAATGATTCAGACGTTTAAGTTGAAACACGGGAAAGACTTCAGCACTCAGCTACGAAAAGCTCATCAAGTTGGCAATGTTGCTCTTAAGACTCATACACTCTCTACTGCTGATGTGAAGCAGTTCGGTCTTCCAAGCTATATTGCCCAGGGCGTTCTACGTAAATATTCTCGCAACAAGAAACTGAAGCAAGTCAGAAGTGTCAAGCTAACAATCAACAATCCAGCAGGGTTTCGATTTGAGAGTGGAGTTGTCTCTGTCAAGTGTCTCAGTCTAGCTCTTCCCTGGTATTATCGAAACTTTGAGACTTTGAATCAGATAGAGCTTGATTCTCAGTATGCTTATGTCTCTGTCTCGTTTCCAGATAAGCCTCAAATTGTTCCTCAGAGTTGGATTGGAGTAGACCGCAATACTACAGGACATGTTGCCGTCGCGGCAAATCCTTCTAACGGCAAAGCTTGGGTCTTTGGAGTTAGGATTCCACACGTTCATCAGAAGTATCTTGCGCTACGTCGCGAGTTGCAGAAGAAGGGCCACTACAAAGTTGTCAAGAAGATTAAGAATCGTGAGTCTCGGATTGTTAGAGATCTGACGCATAAGATTTCTCGCTCGATTGTGGAGCTTGCAAAGTCTCAGAATGCTGGTATCAAGCTTGAATGGTTGAAGGGTATTCGTCAGAGTAGTAGATGGAGAAGCAGTAAGCTTCATTCTTGGAGTCCGTATCGGTTAGAACAACAGCTTCTCTACAAATCAAAGATGGAAGGAATCCCAATAACCTACGTTGAGGCAAGAAACACGTCTAAGGACTGTTCTCGCTGTGGATGCGTAGGGATTAGAACCGGAAATCTCTTCGAGTGTCAGAACTGCAGAAGAGTTGGAAATGCGCACGTCAACGGAGCTTTCAACATAGCTCAACGTCGCTCCATTTCCATTCCGACGTTCAAAACGCAGCGTTGGAGGGCACCATGATGAAACTGGCTGTGCCTGTGAAGCAACTCTGTGAGGCTCAGAAAGTAGAGCGGAGAGACTTCAGAACTCCCCGATGCTTCAGCGAGGGGAGTAAGTCAGTAAAGTCTTATGAACGGGTTTCAGTTCCACGGGTGATGGCCGAGGAGCCGCCGAGGTTGGCCAATTGAAAAGGACCCTCGAAAGCTCAGCCTGTTCCTCCGAGAAGGGGGAGGCGAGGGAGAGCACCCGGCTGAAGATGGTAACATCTGACACCGGGCTGACGGTCTCTTGACGAGACCGGCCCAGTCGCAGGTTCAAATCCTGCCCTCGGCACCACCAGAAGAACCTCACGATGCCGTATCCAGAACTGTGATCTGCTACTAACACCAGCTAGCGCATTCGAGTGGCCTACTTGTTAGAGCAGATTCTGTTTTTTTTTCACGCAGAAGAGACTTCTTTCTGTCGAGTCCTCATCCGTATTTTACCAGACTTGCATCTTTTCGTATGACCCTGTCGCTCGGAATGACTAGTGATACTGGACTCTTTGCGCAGGCACTTGCTAGTGCCATAGACGCATTAGGCCTCGAAACCTTCTCTGCAATCTCAGAACAGGAGCGGGTTGTTCCGTAGGAAAATGGACTGAAGCTCCTCCGAACGGTATACTAAATCGAGGTTGCTTGAATATTCAATGAAAGATCTTTGAGAAGGACCACATCATCCCGCATGCCCACAGGCATTAGTCAACCCAATCTCAAAGGATGAGGTTTGCAAACGCACCGCGGTTTATAAACTTCCAGTTGTTAAGGGGAGGTTATATTGCTCGGTTCGGATCAAGGCGTCTGGCAACATTTCGGGTTCAGGTCAAATCCTCTCGACCCCAGACCGTTGATAAGTTCGTAGACCTGCTCTACGAGGTCTATCAGGGCGAGATCCGCTTCATATTCAAACGTCTTACAGACATAGTCTATGAGGTTACGGCTGAGCTTCCTAGCGTCGACCTAATCCCGTCGGACCTCGCCTTCAAAGTTCTAAGAAGACTGGCAGAACAGAAACTCTCCCAGCTACCGCTTACGGACGGGACAAACGCATAACGCAGAAGATGGCACAGGGACCTTTTCGAATCAGAGACTACAAAGAGTTCAAGCTTGCAAGCCAGCGGGCGCTGTTGAGAAAAGTCAGACGTTTACAGAAGATGGAGCTACTGCAATCCGCGCGGAAGGACGCAAGGACCGTGATCTACAGAACCATCGCGGATGCCAACATTGTTTTCGGAACTCAGAGGTAGCGTCCAAAGACGTTATTCTTCTGATGACTTTCTAGCCGGACATATCGCTTTCAATCCACAGGTCCAGATGGCACGGATTCGCCCCCAACTCACTTGTAGTTAGCTATGTTTGTTCCTCAACAACGTCAAGGTACCTAGGGTCTCCAAATCTGGAAAGAAGACCCAGGTGTCCGTAGATCTCAAAGTCCTCTATGGCCGTCAACCATATGTAAATAGTCGGACCACCCTGGACAGGTGTTGAACGATTTTGGCCCAGCATAGTCGGCGCTTGAGCGAGAAGATCTCTCCCCAGATTCTAAGGGAAGCTCGGACCAGACAACGAGATGAGAGATGGCTTAACTCAGCCTCCACTCCGACGTTGCGAAGATATCACGGAAAATACGTGGCTGTGAAAAATAGAAGGATACTGGCCTCCAGTCCTACCATGAAGGGTTTGTACGAAAAACTTGACAAGCTCAACCCTGGAATGGTTCTAATAACGAGGATCGAGAAGCCCTCGCTTCTGGTATATGTCGAGTTTCACTAAGAGCTGGATGAGGCAGAAGACCCACACGGGTACTACTCATCGTCCCATCGTCGATCTAGCCTTCAAAGAGAAGAAAAACTACAACCTTTACTCGTTCATCGTAGATAGCGGCGCAGACATCTCGCTTGCCCCCCGCCAGCTGGCAGAACGCATCGGCCTAAACTGGGCAAGAGGCTCGAGAATTAGCCTGACGGGAATATCTACCCGACCAGAATGCTCCGTTGAAGGTCGCATCCAAGAGGCAGCAGCATTCGTCCCCGATCTCGCGCTAAACCTGTCTCTGCCAATATGCTTCGCCGACGGCGACGCACCATACCTGATTGGACGAGAAGGATTCTTCGACTGGTTCAACATCACCCTCGAGAAGAAGAAGCGAAGAACTCTCTTCAGATTGACACACTAGGAAGTAACACTGGGGCGCAAGTCTCTCTGGACTAACTTGAGCACGGAAAGGCCAATCCACCCTAGGTTGGAAGTTCACGAGGTGCTCCGCTAGAATGGTCTAGAGTTATCGGCTGCGAGGAATCCTATGGGTTCTTATCTTTCTAAAGGATGATATTATTCCTGGGTCCAAGGTATGGTTGAGGAATCTTGGAACCATGAGGTTTTCCTGAAGTCCCGCCCTCAGGTAATCATTTGAACCGGAATCTTGAACGAACGGTGTGGGTCTCTCCGTCGTAGAAGATTATTGCAAGATTGTCGACCACGATATCTAGTTCGAGTTACTTTCTGCAAAGCCTACCTATTACCTTCGACAGGCTTCGCTCGTCGATAACATCTCGGGCAAGTGTTATGTGAGGAACCCAGGACTCGGGCTTGTAATGTGGCGATAGTCCAGAGGCCATGGAGGAGATGGTTCTCCAGAGAGACAAGTGAAGCCTAGAAAGCTCAGGCGTCCGAACGACGGGAATGTAAAGAGTTGGAATGAACCCGGTGAACAGTCCGAGCCCACCAGCGTGGGCGCGAAATCTGCGGCTCCGCTTTGCAAACATGTGAAGTCTAGCTTCTAGCTTCGCAAAGTTGTATTCGGTGGCGCTTTGAAAGGAAAAATGTGGATCTGGAGCGTGGATTCCCAAGGTTTTCTCCAGCTCCTTCGATAGCGATCTTACCGTCCGGTCGTTCTTACTGTCAAGGAACGATACAATAGCTTGCATCTTTGGCTTTGGTAGATGGTGAAGCAGCTTCAAGCATAATAGGGGTGGTGGTTCTTCGCGCGAAGTGAGAACTTTGGCGAGAAAGATAGCGGTCTCAAGGATCGATGAAATTCTGATTCAGGTCTCGGATTTGAAGCGGTCTCTAAAGTTCTATAGGGACGGGCTCGGTATCCTTTTCAAACCCACATTGTACGGCGATGGCTCGTTTGAGGCCGAAGTGGGACAGACGACTATCCTGCTTCACCCCGACTTCGATGATTCCATAAAGAAATTAAAGCGAGGTGCTGGCATACTCATCCACTTCTGGGTCTCAGACGCCGATGTTTACTGTGAGGCGATTCACAAGCGCGGTATCGTCCTCGATGAGGAGCCCGAGGATCGTCCTTGGGGACGCCACTTCGCTGTGGTTGACCCTGACGGATACCGGATCGAATTTCTTGCGCCAGTCAGAAGGAAGGTGAAAACCTGACCTGACTGCAAATCAAACATGTGAGCATCGACATTCGAGACTAACTCCGGCTAATCCTTGGCGTCGAAACTTGGAGCCCATCAAGCCGCCAAGGCTTGCTGAGAACAGCACTGTTGCAATTGTCTCGCCCACATGGGGCGGACCGCACGCTTTCCCCCACGTCTACGAGCTTGGCATCAGGAACTTGAAGAAGATGGGTCTTAGGATCAAAGAGTTCCCGACAGCTAAAGCTGACCCCGACTTTCTTTACGAGAATCCGAAAGCCAGGGCCGACGACATCAACCGAGCCTTCTCAGATCCTGCAGTAGACGCGATCATTTCAACGACTGGCGGAGATGTGGACTCTATCCGGATTCTACCCTACTTGGATAGCAAGGCCATACGTTCCAACCCGAAGATTCTGCTAGGGTACTCAGACACGACTAGCATACTATCCTATTGCAACCAACTTGGACTCGTAACCTTTCATGGGCCCTCCGTGATGGCGGGATTTTCCCAGATGGAAAATCTGCCTCCCTCCTTCGCAGCTCATGTCAACATACTGCTGTTTCATCGCACTGATGTTTACGAGTATCACCCGTACGAAACCTATTCAGAGGGATACCCAGAGTGGAGTGACGTGGAAAATGTTGGAAAGGTGAAGACTCCACACCCAAGTTCTGGCTGGACCTGGCTACAAGGAAAATCAGTTGCGAGAGGACGCCTTTTCGGCGGTAACATTGAAGTCTTGGAATGCCTCAGGGGCACATCATACTGGCCCTCCCTGGAATTCTGGGACGGAAAGATCCTCTTCCTCGAAACATCGGAGGAGAAGCCTCACCGATCATACGTCAGGAGGTGGCTGAGAACCTTCGGAATCCTTGGCGGACTGAACCGAATAGCTGGCCTCCTCGTCGGCCGGGCAATGAAATACACTGACGAAGAGAAGGAGAAGCTGGACCAAAATATCGTGGCAGTTGTGTCAGGAGAGTTCGAAAAGCCCAATCTGCCAATAGTCACTAACATGGATTTTGGCCACACGGATCCCCAACTTATCATACCCTTGGGGGTAAATGCAGAGATCGATTGTGAGGCCAAACGATTTCGACTGATCGAGCCTGCCCTTCGATAGGTCGCGGGCAACACCCAGCTGTCTCATGATCCCGGTCCCACCCCGTTCACTGTTAAGAGTGAGATATAGTTGTGATTAGTGGCTTAGAACGCCCCGTGCCCAGTCGAACCTAAACCTAACTGATCGGAACGTTTAACGTTTACGCGAGGGCCAGGAGCGATGATCATGAGCAAAGTGTTCTTTAGCGTGGGAATGACTCTCGACGGCTTCATCGCCCCCGAAGGGATGGATTTGGCGCACGCCGACGACCCGAGTTACAACGATTGGCTCAGCCAGTGGATGGATCTCCAGAAGTGGGTGTTCCAGCAACAGTTCTTCCGCAAGAATCTCAAGCTTGGCGAAGGAGGTGAGACGGGCCAAGAGAACAGCCTCTTGGAGACGACCTTCAAACGCACCGGCGCGAGCATCATGGGCAAGCGGATGTTCGATGGAGGAGAACGTTTCTGGCCTGACGAGGCGCCCTTCCATACCGGGGTCTTCGTAGTGACAAAGCAAATTCGCAGCCCCTGGGAGCGCCCGGGCGGGACAACGTTCTACTTCGTTAATGATGGCATCGAGAGTGCCCTGAGGCAAGCGCGCGAGGTCGCCGGTGGAAAAGACATTCGCATTGCTGGCGGTGCTAACGTAATCCTCCAATACCTTAACGCTGGCCTGGTCGATGAATTCTCCATCGCGCTGGCGCCGGTCATCTTCGGCACCGGTGTTCGCTTGTTCGACGGAATCGATCGACGAAAGGTTGCGCTCGAAGTCGTTGAGGCCATTCACTCGCCACTCGTCACGAACCTGCGATACATCGTCCACAGAAAGTGACGGGAAGCATCGTGGCCCGCGTCGATGCTGATTCAGTCTCTTACGCTTCGCGAAAAAGAACGCCTGATTAACGCGAATTACTATCCCTAAACTGGGAGAATAACTGGCTGAGTGCAGAAGCAATCCCACCCGGTGTTTCAACTCCCGAAAATACTGCCGAATCCAAAGTTCCTCGATAGTATTATGGTGAACCGGGAAAATAAACCCGGTGGGCTTCTCGTCCAAAATCTTCAAAAGGGAAGCGGGTGAAGAGGTTATCTGGTAAAAGGCTATTTTTTGTCATCGAGCGTAAGCCTTTGACACAGATTTCTTATGAGAACATAACTCAAGCCCTAAACGAACTAAAACACGAAGTTCTGTCTCATCAATTGTTTCTGAGCTGTTTTTCCAGTGCGGTTAGGAGAGGAGAAATCAAAGGTTTGACAAAATCTTCTCTCTTCCGGATGACTCTAGCTTACTTTCTCTTGGTTCCAGATGCAAAAGAGAAGTTCCTGACAGAATTAGAGAAGCAATTGAAGAAGAAGAGGACTTACAGTAGGACACCGGATTAGAAATCCTCAGAACTGAGATAGTAACGCGAATTAATCATTACGGGTTTCCCAGTGCCGGGTTCTAGGTAGTTGATCCAGCTGCTGGGGTGCGTGGTCGAACTCTGCAAAGTAGATGGAAATTCTTGAGAGCGATCTTTCCTACATCAGTCCAATCTGCTTCATCAGTCCGACTTGGTCGTAGAAGAGCCGCTCCTCAGTAATCTCCCCTTTATTGTTCCAAGTGGCAACGGTACAAAACTCCACACGAAAGCTCTTTCCCGTAGGCTGAATCATTTTACCGTCGGGTGTCTTCATCGGCCCTTTCATTGTGCCATAGAAATCAGCGACAGAGCAAGTGTGATTCCCCTGCTGGAATATAATCTTGTAAGGTCGATTTATCAGATGGTTGTCTGGAAAGGTTTTGAAGAACTCTACGGCTTCCAGGTCATGGTTATGCCGTCCTCTCGTCGGCTCAGGCTGACCTGGCCAGTAAACGGCGACATCCTCAATATGACGCTTTCTGAAGGTCTCCCACAGGGGACTTTTGGGGCCAGCGTTCCAAGCGTCATCCAGGGTCTGCATCAAATTAGTTAGACTTTCTACAACTTGTGACATAGACCTATGAATGGAGGCTCCGAGTCTTTTTAAGACTATTCGAGGTCAGTATTCTCGGTCCGAGTGGCTAAACTACTCGTACGACGGCGAGCTTTGGCCTGGTCGGAATCGCGACATCTTCTCCATTGGAGCGTAACCAGCGGAAATATTCAGCAATGGCAGACTTCAACTTGAACATGCTCTCCTTTGTGCTAGCAAGTGCTTCGCACTTGCTTTTTTTCAAAAAAGAGGGTTGGAGGGTAAGGGCATGTCCTGCCTACCCTCCCATATGCGATTCGCTGTTTGAATCGTTGTTGTCGAACATCGAGTGGAACTGATGTACAATGCCAGCACTGAGCATGTCGGCCATCTGAAGAATCTCCAGATGCACCTGCTCGTACGCGTTGACTGAGCCCTGGTAGTCCGCCTTGAGATAGACTACGGCTTCTTTGAGTGTCAGGTCTAAGTGTGTCTTCATCATCTGTTGCATCGTTTCCAGGGGCCAGTTCTTGGGATTGGCAGCGTGGAGGAATCCGGCGATCTGGTTCGCGTTAGCGTACCAGCGGCTGAGCGCGTCGTTGAGCGCTGTGTTGTCGCCTGCTTTGGCAGCGGTTAGGATCTCGGCGGCGATGGTGATGTGGTCATGGAGTAGAGATGTCAGCTGGTTTCCGGCTGTGTCGCCGTAGAAGGGTTTGATGGCGTTTCCAATATCAGCCTGGTTCTGTAATAGCCGGGCGACCGTTGTGGGCGTGTCTGGTAGTCCGTTTAGTACGCTGACTATGACGAGCCGAGTCCAGGTGATATGATCCTCCCAGAGCTTCCGCATAGCATCATGGAATGCCAGGGTGTTGATTCGGTCTGTCTTGGCTGAGGCTCCGATGCTACTGGCTACGGCTGTGACTGATAGGAGGCCGATGGTGACGAGGGCGATGGCGAGCAGTGTTTTTGATAGGTTCGGTCTTTTTGGCGTCTTCATACTTTAGTCACTTTTTCGTGGCTAAAGTAGGGGGTACTGTATAAATACCTTTCAGTGTCTATAGTATAAGCGAGAAACATGGGAGACCCTTCACTCCTCGGACCAATGAGAGCCCAGATCCTGGCATTGCTACTGGCTCAGCCCAGGACTGCGAAGGACGCAGCCGAGAGGCTCAAGATCCAGGTGAGCGCTGCGAGGAAACACCTCGAACGACTCGGAGAGCTCGGACTCGTAGACGAACAGTTCCAGAAAGCAGAGATGGGACGACCCAAGAAAATCTATACGCTGAGAGAGAAAGGAAAAGAAATTTTCCCCCGACAATACGACATGCTCCTAAACGAAACACTAGCCCAGCTAGCTAAGGACAAAGGCGTCGAATATCCAGAATCTGTAATGAACAAGATCGCAGACAACGTGGTGCAGAGAGAGGGTTCAGAACAAGCAACACGTGGAGAGAAAGCGGAGAAACTCTTGAAATTACTAGATGGACTAGGATTCCAAGCCAGCCTCAAGAAGAGCCAAGACAATTACGTCTTCACGAGCTCTAACTGCCCTCTGCTCAAGACAGCAGAGGCGCACCAAGAAATCGTGTGCCGAGGCTTCCACGAACAATTCATCAAAAAATACCTTAACACCGCACACTTGAAACGCGAAACATGGATCATCGACGGCGACCCCTACTGCACCCACACCATCCCAAAACCCTAAGCGAGTCCCAGAAAGCGCTTGAGCGATATCTGGATCTAGGGATAAGTAATCTTCATGCCTTCTATGTGAGCCCACTTCGTCATAACGTGTTTTGTTCGAGTTTTCTCACTCATAATGTGCTCCACCGGTATTCCTCGAACAGATAATGCGTCCGCAATGAGCGACCGATGACACCGCCAAGGCAGCGCTTCTGCACACATGATCGCAACGGAACTTTCTTGGGATAAGATGATCAATCTTTCCAACCCAGCCTCGAACTCGGCGGTCTGCATGTAATCAGCAAAGCCTCGAAAAGACAAGTTTCTCCAAGCCTTATTCTCTGAATCGACCTTCGGATGACGCAGTCCACCGAGCTCTTTCAAGTGAACATAATCCATTCCTGACGTTCGCAGATTAGCAGGGAGACTTTCCTGATTAAATTGCGGGTTTCGCTTTGAACGTGGAATCGTCCTCACATCGACGACCAACTTTACTCCCTGAGCTTTCAGAAGGCGAGTGAGGTCTTCAAGTGTTCGCGTCGAGTGTCCCACCGTTAGAATGGATGGAGTGGCCTCCGATGATCTCATCGCGCTTCCTCTACCACAGCTTCTGCGGTGCTGTTTCTCCACGTCCTTTCCGGACGGTCTTCCCAACCTTGAGCACACCCGCTGCGATGTCTCATCACTCACATCACTAGACTCAGCTTTCTACTGATGGTCTTTACAGAACAGCCGTGGCGAATGTCCGTTGTTCCAATAGTGACAATCTACTGACATTCCTTGCGGGGCTTCATAAGCAGTCTTCTCTCTAATTGAAGAAATCAGAGATAGATTGTGACCCGAGCCAGGCATCCGAAATAGGTAGGCTTTATTCCCGACCTACGCCTAAGCCCTTATTGAGGTTCGATTGGTTGAACTGTCAAAACCATCCGACAGTCTTTGATCAATCACAACCGTCTGTCACATTTTCGTCCAATGTAGGATGACGTAGGAATCCGATGGGTTCTTATCCTTCTAAAGGACAATATTGTTCCTGGGTCCAAGATATGGTTCAGGAATCTTGGAACCATGAGCTTTTCCTGAAGTCCCGCCCTCGGCACTATAACAGAAACTAGAACAAAGATCTCTGCCTCAGGGTAGAACATCTTCAACCTTCTCCTCTTTCGCCCTCTTTCTGAGATACTGAAGATCAATCTGGCTCCTAAACCCCTTCCACAGAGCCGTAGCCTGTTCTAGGTCAACTTGGCTTTTCCAGAATTTTGCGGCGGCAAGTCTATCCACTATCAAATCCTCAACTCCCACGATCCTAACTTTATACGGACCAGCGTGAATGATACGTGCCTTCTCAGGGTTTTTGGCAAACAGTCCGACAATGTGGATTGCCAACCCGAGAGCTTTGTTGAGCCAGATCATTCTTTCTCTCTCAAATCCTATCCGTTTCAGAATCTCCTCAGCCGCTTTCGAGTCTGGAGTAACGATGTCGATGTCGCCTGTCCTGAATTGGCCAGCAGTGTAGGTTTCTATGGCCTGGCCACTGACGATGTATACGGACTCCGGTTTCTCCCTTTCAAGTCTCTCAGTTAGGTATCCGATGAGAAGCATTTTTCTCGCTAACTCGTCAGGCTCTTTTCTGAGCCTTGGAACTACTGACTGTGCATTTCGAAATCGGGTGTAGCCGGAGACAGTTTTCCGAGTAGGCTTCCTAGAAGTCATCGCATACGATACTCTCTATCCCCGATTCTCTCAAATCTTTCCCTGAAACCTATCGCGGCGAGTTCCGTTAGTGCAGAAAGTTCGCCTTTAACTCTGGAGCGGCGAGGGCCGCTGCGGATTCTGGCTGTAGGAGTAAAGTTCTCGCGTCTTAGCTGGGAGACTTCTTCGAGAGTTAGCGGAATCTGACGAATCCCGCTCTCGACTTTTTCCCAGTTTACTTGGAATCGTTGCTCCACTTTTCTCCTGATGTCATTAGGGATGCCGAAGCCGAGTTTTGCGACTGGGCCGAGATAACAGAGAGTCTTCTGTCTTACTCGTCCTTCTTCTCTTACGCCTTTCGCCAAGTAGGCATATCGTCTCGATCCGACTTTCTTGACCCTAACATACATGAGGCCAAAAGAAAAGTGTGATTAGATAATAATGTTGTGCCTAGGTTTCCAAACCTGTGGGGTGACTGAACTTGCTCATAGGAAACCTCGAATCATATAGCTTCACTGTTTTCCGTGGCTCTGCACAGCCGGAGATATGAACCGAGAGTTTTAGTTCTGCTTGGAAACCCATGATTCAATTGGGAATCCTCAAGTCGTTTATGGGAACCGTTTCTCGAGCTCGGTTCCCTTCTAAGGGTCGTGTTTCCGCCCTTAGAGTGCTCGGAGCACTTTGGTAGGGTATTTGAGTCGGAACCATATTCCAACCCCAAGTCCCGCAAAGAATCCCAAGGAGAAACCGAACAGGAATTCGCCAGCAACATCCACATCCTTGACCACGGTTAACACCGTCGCTAAGACCCCACCCTGAACAAGCACCACCACTACTGATTTAGTGGTACCAGGGGTCGGGCTTACTCCAGTCAGAAAACCGGTCAGTACGCCATAAAGAAGCGCCCCGACAAGCCATAAGATGTCGACCAAATAATCCTCTCCACACGGTTGACACGTTCGAATTTAACGTTGGCGGTATTGTCGGTTGTCGTAGGTTCGAAAGGCTTGAGGATTTGTTTCAGAATCTGTTGTATACAATCCGTGATATATACCCCGGTTTCGATACTTTCGTTGGCCAACCTCCTAACGTGAAGGTTGAACGGTCAGGATCTTTATGCATATTCGGGTCGAAATTGCAGAATCACCATATGCTCTCTTTATCGTTAGAATTGTTTGAGGACGCTTGGCTTTTCCATTATTCATACACAATAGTAGGATCGAAGTCGTAACGAGTCCTCTCAAGTGCCTGTTCAAAGAGTGACAAACATTTAGCAGAAGTAAGGACTGAACAAATAGTTCAACCCCTGAGACTTAGAAATGTAGTTTTGTAAGCGAATCCGTCGAATCCGCTTGTGAGAGATTCAAGAATCCGGATAAGAACTTGAAAGGGATGGCTACCTGAAACTATTCTAGGCTAACAGTATCGAATCCAATAATCATTCAGCCCTTGGAATGGCACAAGCTACTCGGAATAGAGATCAACGTTCTCTTCTTCCGCTGGAAGCGAATCCTAGACTCTTCACTCGCTCAGTACTTCGGCTGTCATCTTTTCGAACTCTTGGAAGCTGATCTTCGTCGTCTTTCTTCGCGAGTATGCCTCCTTGAGCCCGGGTATCTTGACGACCGTGATCCGCCCGTGTTCGGCTTTGTAGATCACCTGGTCGCCAGGTTTCAGCCCGGCCTCTTCCCGGACCCCCTTCGGCGGGAACAGCTCTCCCTTTTGCCCGACACGACCCGACCCTTTCGCCGCCATTCTCCTTACCGGAATAATCCTTATTCACCGGAAAATATAAGCGTTGTACGGTAATTTGTCATCCACTAGAGCGGTCATGCTTGACACGAGCTACATGCTACCCGTCTTCGGCGTAGATGTTGGCATCGACTCTGCAGCATCGATCCAGGCGACTCTAAGCCGATTGGTGGCAAAGGGCACGGAGCTTTACATCTCCGACCTTTCCCCGTTCGAAGCCTTCATCAAGTCCTACCGGATAGCGGAGAAGATACGAGATGAACGAGGAAAGGAAGAAGCAAAACTTGGTCTACTCTTTGTGGCAAAGGGTGGCTGGGCAACAAGGATCGACCACAACGACGATGAGATAATAGAAGAAGCGTTCAAGGTTAGGCTGAAGCATAACGACCCTTTCGACTGCTTCATCTTCGCCACGGCGAAGGTCCGCAATATTCCCCTGGTCACTGAGGATGATTCTGCCCCGGATTTCATCGGTAACGGGCTCGTCATGACTTGGGCAGTACTCAAGAAGAGCTTGAGAGCTTAGATATTAACCCAGAGTCATAGTTCTGTCTTCGCGCCCCAGCAGGGGTCGGCTTATCGGGGCGACAACATACAAAAAAGTGAACCTTGGTCACGCGAGAGAATCAAAGGATTTAACGGTAAATATCTATTTATCAACAGAAACGTCCCGTCAAGATCGGGCCTTTATTCGTTTGGAATAGATACAAGAAGCAACCGACTCTAGAATAGCCGATTTGGAAAAACTCATCGGGCAGCACAAGATCGAAAAACAGGCACTAGTTTTTGTCGTCTTGGAAGGAGGAGAGCCGGTAAGAAAAAAGCTCAGAAAGTAAATGCATAAGTCGAAGTCAGAGTCGCCCCAGTAGAGTCATTCCCATTGATCGTAATGGTATAGCTGTGACCGGGCTTGAAGGTGACTGCTCCAAAGTCGAAGGTCACCCCCCATGTGCTTGGGGAACCGCTAATGTAGCATGGGGTGCTGTTGTTGCAGAACTGGTCAGATGGGTTCAGGATGCTTGCACTGTCTTGAACTGTGACTTGGAAGAACTGCGTCCAAACTGCACTGTATGATGCGTTGGGCTCAATCACCAGAACGAGCGTGTCTGAAGTGGAGGCATTGACAAGATCAAGCTGTATGAACGCGGAAGTAGAAGACTGCAGTAGCAGATTGGTCCCTACTAATGGAAATGGATAGTTCGTACCATTAGCGCCGGATGGGCCAGTAGGACCTGATGGGCCGGTAGCACCGTTTTGGCCACCTGGACCAGTGGGACCGGTAGCTCCCGTAGCTCCAACAGGACCAGTAGCGCCCGTGGACCCTGTAGGTCCAACAGGGCCGGTTGGACCAGTGGAGCCTGTAGCACCATTAGAACCATGGAAGTAGCCGGGTGAGGCATACATCGCGGTAAGTCCTCCGGCAAAACCTCCCACCAACATGATTGGGATGAGAAGTGGTGTAATGATCTTGCTCATACTCATACTTTTCACTTAATATTGAGATCACTCGATTGCGCTCCTCACACTTTACATACTCTTTGTAACCCACGCTCATGATCCATTGAGGTATAGGTCACATGCTGTTCCATAAGACGGCACAACCATTGGACCGTTCATAGGTCCCGACGGGCTAGTCTGACGATTGACTACGAGTCGACACCGAAGGAGAGATATGAACCCAGATTCATAGTCCTGCCCTCGGAACCATAGCGATTCGGTAACAACCGGAATCAGGAAGGGTCTCGGGACATCCGAACTGTGAAAAGGATGATTACCACCGTTTGGACTCGAAAGACGACCTAGCATCTCACAAAAAGCTCGGGAGCTAACCCAAGGCTCGACTTGTAATCAGGGAACTCGGAAGTGAGACCTGGCCTGACTTTGCGCGAATTGTTGAGAATCATAACGGTGTGTGGGGCGGATGCTGATGCATGACCTTCCAATTCAAGCGTGACATGAGGTACCCAACGCCTGCGAAGACAAAGGCGGACAGAGAGAGTCGTTCGAGCGAATCGGTCACACGCGGCCCTCGTCTACAACGGAGCTGACGTAGCGGGTGGTGTCAATTCGGACCTCCTGCCGAGCTGCCGGCCCGAGGGGGAGGGTACGGTAAGTTGAATGTGACTTCGCCCGACTGGAGGATTTCCTGCTTCTTCGTCGACCGCGACCACAAGCGGGAGGGAGTCGCGAAGGCAGCTCTGGGAGGCGCGCTTCGCATCATCGCCGCGAATGGGGCGGGCGGTTTACGGATATCCGATCGACACTCGAGGGGAGTCGTACTCCGGTTCGTTCTTGTGGGGTGGGATTGAAGCTGTGTTCGCCGGGCTCGGATTTCGTCCGCTCGGTGCTCTCGGTACAAGCAAATGGATGATGCGAAAAGTGTTTTCGCAGTCGGTGATGGCCTACCTCAAGCCCAGGAGAAACAGAACTGATTCCGCGACTTTGGACCATGCGTCCGATTCTGGATCGATCAGTTCGAAGTGGCCAACGCCCTCTAGTCTGACCAACGTTGTCCGATCACCGAGCTGCTCAGCTCTTTCGACGAACTTTTCGGACTGGGAGATCGGGACGATGTTGTCATCAGTTCCGTGGATTAGGACTTGTCTCGATCCGCTGGGCAGGAGTTCGATCGGGCTCCCCACGTCGAACCGGTCTGGATGTTGGTCCGGCGACCCGCCAATGAGCCTCCCAACCGCGCCGTTTCCGAGCCGCTGATTCCAGGCCGTCCGAAGGTCGCACACTCCCGCGAGCGAAACCACACGAACAATACGGTGCACATGAGCGCTTTGCAGAGGCGATGCTTTGGGAATTCGGTGTCTGCTGGCGAGCCATAGCGCAAGGTGCCCTCCAGCCGAATGTCCAATGACCCCTACCTTAGCTTGATCGACGCGTGGGTCTAAAGAGAGCTTTTCCATAATGTGATCAGTCGCCAGACTTACATCTTGAAAGGTTCCCGGCCAACCGCCGCCATGGTCTCCGACCCGTCGGTATTCGAGGTTGCAGGTGATAATTCCTTTGCCAGTAAGTGCAGCGCAGAGGTGCCCAATGTGCTGCAAGTCATAAGCGGATTGCCAAAATCCACCGTGAATCACGAACATGAACGGGAAGGGACCTGGGCCACCAGGCAAGCGCATGTCAGCAAAGTGTTGGGGACCCTTGCCGTATCGGATGCGTTTGTCGAAAATCGGAGGAGGTCTCTCCAAGATGCCACTCAAGTCCTTATCAAAATGAATTGCAGGAAGCCGTGGTATAAGATACAGAATGAAAACGGTTTGGAATCTTCCATTCTGTGGACGGGTTTTCTTTAGATACTGCTCTCTCCCAATGAGCCCTGGAACCAGAATTGGCGACTAGCGAACTTCCCCCGGAAAAATTGCGGTTCGAATGCCCGCCTGGAAAGGTCGAATGCAAGACCAGCCAAGAACTCTCTCCCCTCGAGGGAATTGTCGGACAAGATCGGGCACTCAAAGCCCTCGTATTCGGAGTGGGGATGAAAGCAAAGGGGTTCAACATCTTCGCGGCAGGGCCCCCGGTCACTGGGAAGAGGCCTGCAACTAGAAGTTACTTGGAAAAAATCGCGAAGACCAAACCTACTCCCCCCGACTGGTGCTACGTAAACAATTTCCAAAATCCTTACGAGCCGAAGGCACTCAAGCTCCCGGCAGGCAAAGCCAAGACCTTCCAGAAGGATCTCAAGAATCTCATAGACCAAGTCAAGAGAGCCGTTCCTACAGCTCTTCAAAGCGAAGAGTTTGCGGCCCGGACGAACAGCATAACAAAGAAATCGGTGGAAGAGAGAGATAAGATTCTCAACGAGCTCAACGAGGTAGCCAAACAGTCGAGTTATGCCGTCCGGATGAATCAGCTGGGCATTGGTATAGTTCCCATCCGAGCGGGAAAAGCTCTCAGTCAAGAGGAATATGACGCGCTACCCCCGACCGCGAAGAAAAAGTTCGAACAGAGCCGAGAGACGGTAAGAGCCGCTCTAGACAAAGCGGGGAAGCAAGTAAACGAACTCGAATCCAATACTCTAGATGAGCTGAAGAAACTCAGAGACGACACAGTACACTATGCTATGGGCGGGTTGATCAGCACGCTAACCTCTCGTTATCAGGACCAACCAGAAGTGATACAGTACCTCAATGACATGAGAGATGACATTCTAGAAAACACCGAATTGTTCGCCCTGAGCGGGACGGAACAGCAAAAGAAGGATTCTGACACATCACCGAGTCTCGCTGAGAGAGACCTGCCTGATCTTCTGTTCAGAAGATATCAAGTCAACGTTATCGTTGACAACTCCGACCTGAAAGGGGCACCGGTGATCGCCGAGGACAACCCGACAGTGACGAATCTCCTTGGAAGAATCGAGAGCGAGGCCAAGTTCGGAACTCTCTCAACGGATTTCACCCTGATCAAAGGAGGATCGATCCACAAGGCTAACGGTGGATTTCTCATACTCGGCGCCCGGGAGCTCCTGACTAGCCAGTTATCATACGAAGGTCTCAAGAGAGCGCTTCAGAACGGAAACATTGCCATCGAGGAAACGGGCCAACGGCTCGGAGTTGCAAGCACGAAGAGTCTCACTCCACAACCGATACCATTGGACGTGAAAATTGTGTTGGCAGGCGACAATCAGATCTACCAAGCGCTTTACGTCGCAGACCCCGATTTCGGCCTCCTCTTCAAAGTCAAAGCCCAATTCGATGACACAATCGAGAGAAATGACGAGAACATGAAAACCTACGGAAGATTTGTCCACACTCTGTGCGAGAAGGAGAATCTCAGCCACCTTGAAGCAGCCGCTATAGCAAAGGTAGTGGAGTATGGTTCGAGACTTGCGGAGGACCAGACCAAGCTCTCTACAAAATTCCCTGAAATTGCCGATCTAGTCAGAGAAGCGAACCACTACGCATCTCAAGGCGAGTCCAAATACATCAAGGATACCCACATTCTAAAGGCACTGCAGGAGAAGATCTATCGCTCCAATCTTCTGGATGAAAAAACCAAGGAGATGATCGAGAGAGGCATCATACTCATCGACACCTCAGGCACGAGAACAGGCCAGGTGAATGGTCTTTCGGTCATCAGCCTAGGCGACTTCGACTTCGGCCAACCCTCCAGGATTACCGTGAGCGTTGGTCTCGGGAGAGAAGGAGTCATCGACATCGAACGCCAAGCAAAGCTGGGGGGACAATTACACACGAAAGGGGTCTTGATAATTTCAGGCTATTTGGAAAATAAGTATGCGCGTGACAAGCCATTGAGCGTTGCTTGCAGGCTTGTCTTCGAACAGAGCTATGGTGGAGTGGACGGTGATAGCGCGTCCAGTACTGAGCTCTACGCGATCCTCTCAGCTCTCTCCGATCTTCCCATAAAACAGAACTTTGCAGTCACCGGTTCTGTAAACCAGAAGGGAGAGGTCCAAGCAATAGGGGGAGTGAATGAGAAAATTGAAGGGTTCTATCATACATGCAAGGCAAAGGGCCTCAAAGGGGACGAGGGAGTTCTCATTCCCCAGAGCAATGTCCAGCATCTCATGCTTAGCGAAGAGGTAGTGGAAGCTGTCAAGCAGGGAAGGTTCCACATATATCCTGTAAGAACCGTAGACGATGGGATTGAGATCCTTACTGGCGTAAAGGCAGGAGTGTCGGGGAACGATGGAAGCTATGAGGCCGACACGGTCCATTTCAAGGTCAATAAACGACTGGCTGAAATGGCAGAAGAGATTGCGAAGTTCGGAGAATTCTCTGGAAGAGCAAGAGACTAATCTGGCAGGAGGTCACGCGCTCTTATCGGGCCAAAGAAGGCTCTCTTAGAGGAAAGCGTTTCGTAGACCTAGAAGTATTCGCTCGTGAACCTCACTAGGCGGCTTTGTGCCATCCACGAGGTGCCATCCAAATCTGTGGGCTAGCGAACGATAGTTTCTTCGGACTTTCTCTAGAAAGGCGCGGTCTCGCTCGTTGACGTCCCGGCGCTTGGTTTTTCTTGAGAACGATTTGGGAAGGGGAACGTCTAGGACGAAGACGGCACGAGTCTCTGGGAGACCGGCGTCGAGGCCTGCGAGCCATTGAACACTCAAGCCCCTTGCCTCGCCGTAAGCCAAGTTGGAAGGAGTGTATCTGTTACAGATGACAAAATCATTCTTCTTCAGAGCACTCGTGATCGTTTCCAGGTTTTCCCAACGGTTAAGGGAATAGAGCAGGTGCAATGCGTGCGGTGAAGTGTTTGCTCTCCCAGCGAGGAAGGATCGGATAAGTCGCCCTGAACTTGTAGAGTAGATTGGAAAGCTCAGAGTCCCGACCTTGAACCCTTCACGACGCAAGCTTGCGGACAAGAGTCTGGTCTGGGTCTTCTTCCCTGCTTGGTCGATGCCTTCTAGCGCGATGAGACGGGAGGGCAAGAGATAATCAAACCCGTTCGAGTTGCTTATTACGTTACTCGATCATTTGGCGTTTTCCCAAACGATCAGCAATGTCGGCGGAGGCCGAGCCGGCCCATTGAATCGCGTTATCTCAGATCTTCTTGACATTAATTACCAAATGTGCTAACGCTGCTAAGGGAACTATGCAAAAGACAAGCCCACTATTGTTCCGATTGCTACTCCAAGGATGGGGTACAGATATCCCACAAGAAAGGCTATTTGGAAACGCGGTTAGTCCACCGGAGATCTGCGATTAGCGATCTACTGCAACATGACTCGGCCGGGGCTAGCCCTGGTCGGACGTTTCCTGGGATAGATAAGCCCGCGTCCTTACAGTGCCACGAAAGATCCCTCAGAATGCTCTATCGAGCGCCATCCTTTAGAACCCGGATCAAGCCTGACCCTTGGAGGAATACGTTTGTCCCTGCGAACATCTCTCCGTCTACGCACTAGCATCTTTGGCCAACGTTCTTCTTTCCATTCCGCAATATCTCGCAGTCAACAAAGCCCTTGAACTTGGCATAAATTCGAAGGGATCGACGGCAGGTCTGATCAATCTGTACGGTTCTAGCATAGGCCTCACCCTGGACTTTCTCGGATCAGCATTCATCTTTCAAGGAATCATGGCAATTCTTGTGATGGGCGTGGTTGGGTCTACGCTTTCTCGACGAAGATGGAGGGTGCAATATGTTGCAACAGGGATCTTAGTCTCAACTTACTTGGCGTACCATCTGGGAGGCAAGTTCCTCAATGCCCTAGGCTGGATTGGACTGCTCGAAACCAGCGGCGTCGATGCTTCAGGTATCTACGCGGATCTCTTCTGGTTTGGGCTGGGCACTACGATCTGTTATTTGCTCGTAATTCTTGTTCTCAGACGGTCTTATGGAAGACTGATGGCAGTCGCAGCTCGCGACTTCGCAGAACCCTCTGAGTAGGAAGTCGTTTGTTTCTAGGACCGGCTTGGGAGAGCTAGTTTGGGTTGGCGTACTGGTGTATGATGGCGCTGATGTATCGTATTCCTTGGATGAAGTCGTCCGTCGTGGTATATTCATTGGGCGCGTGGGCGTGGCTGTACGCCGAGGGCGGCCCGCTTCCTGTCCAGATGCTGTCTAAGCCTAGTCGCTTGGTGAATAGGTAATCGGGGCCTGATGCAGGGTTTCGCGGTAGAACCACTGGGCCAAGCCCGTAAGCTATCTTTGCAGCCTTAGCGGCCGCCCTGGCGATGGGTGCTGAGGGTTTCGTCCGCGAGGGTTCCAAGAATCCTAGAGGTTTGACTTGGATGTCATCGAATCCATGGTGATCTAGATGATCTTTCAAGGCGGAGAGTAGTTTTTTCGGGTTCTGGTTGTATACGAGGCGGAAGTCGATCTTCAGCATGGCGCTTCCGGGGAGCACGGTCTTGGATCCTTGTCCGATGTAGCCTGTTTTGAAGCCGCAGATTGTGCAGGTCGGTTCCATGAGGTATTTCTTTAGAGCCTCTTTGTCTGTTTTTGCATTGAGGAATTTTTCCAGTCCCCATTCTTTGAGCAGGTTTTCTCCTCGGAATGGAATCTTACCCACTAGTTTCGATTGGGCTGGGGTGAAGGGTTCTACGTCATCGTACCATCCTTTGATCAGGATCCTTCCCTCTCGGTTCTTCACTGTGTTCATTGCCCAGACTAGTCTCCAGGCCGGATTGTCGACGAGTGGGGCGTATGATGAGTGAAGATCTTCCCTAGCCTTCTTGCACCTTAGTTCGACATAGAGGAGTCCTTTGACGCCTAGGCTGATTTTTGGGCGGCCTGTCTCGTCGAAATCTCCATCGTAGCAGACGACACTGTCTGCTTTCAGTCGCTCTTTGTTCTCATCGATGAATCCTGGAAGGTGTGGGCTGCCTATCTCTTCTTCTCCTTCGAACAGAAATTTCAGATTAAGCGGTATGTCACCGGTTGTCTTCAGAAAGCTTTCGGTGGCTTTGATGCAGCTGGTGACGTTGTTTTTGCTGTCGGCCGCGCCCCTCGAAATGATTTTCTTTCCCTGGAGTTTTGCATCGAAGGGTCCGGAGTCCCATTCTTCCAATGGCTCAACAGGTTGCACATCGTAGTGGCCGTAGATTAGAAGGGTTTTGCTAGAAGATTTCGATCTTACTTCTCCGTAGACGATTGGATTGCCGTTTTTTTCTGGGAGAATCTGGGTCTTTATTCCGGCTGCGTCCATGTTTTTCTTGACGATTCGGGCGCAGTCTGTGATGCCTTTTCCTTGGGCGGATACGCTGGGTTGTCGGAGGAGTGTGCGGAAGTCTCTGATGAATGGTTCCTTGTTTTTTTGGATGTATTCGAAGGCCTGTTTCAGGCTCTGCTCTTTCACAAGCCTACGGCGGGGGATTAACGTGCTAATAGCATCTTCCAGGATGGGGCCTCGTGCAGGTCCTCCATCTTTATCGGGAACGGTCATTGGGCCTATCCTGTACGACCTTCACAGCATAGACTCTTCAAGAATGGTGCGTGGATTCGCCCATTTTCAGCCCTGTCCTCGAATCTGGTACCCTGTTCGTACACTTCCTAGGAAATCGTTCTTGACAACGCGCTAAGACAGCTAGATTCAACATGCATCTAAGCCCCTACCAAGCACTGAATCGCAAGATTCGCCGGGAATCGCCGCCAGACAGCGAAAGACCTCTCAGGAGATGGGATCTTGCACGGAGCATCTCGCGACACAAGAGCGGTTGAGGGAACATTCTCAGCCCACCAAATCCCCCATTATCAGCCCTGATCTCGATTCTGGAATCGCTATCTGAACTCTCCCGAAATTCGTTCTGAATTGTCGTCTTCTTTGCAATGCCGTCCGAACGAGAATTACGCCCCGATCGCCCAGACTCGCCTGTTATCAGTGCCCCCCGGGAAATCGTTTCTAGAAAATCGGGGGTCTTAGCGACCGACCCTTGCCGCAAGTGTCCCCTCCTCAGACTCAGACCCTGCGAAAGTAAGAGTCACGGGATCCGTTCTACGAGGATAAAGTCGGCCTATAGCCTAAGCGAATCGGACCGACGCGTCTCTGGTTCTCGTCTTTGCGTTATGAGAAAGAGAAGAGTTCCGACCACGAGCAAGACGAGGACTGCTGAGAAGGATAGCTGGTTAATCGATACACTCGTGAATCCTCCCAGGACCAGGAGGACCAGTGAGAGTCCTAAAGCTCCGGCGACGAGTCGTGCTTGCCTGCCCAGCTGGCCTGTGACCCACTTCCCCAGTCTTTCCTTGACGGCTTGCGACATACCATCAGTCCTTCCTACCAGTTCCTTTGCCTCCTTGTCGAAGGTCAAGACAACTCTTGAGGCTTCCATGAAAAATATAACCGTGACAAACTGGAGAAGCAGAACGGCAGTATCAGGATTCGGGGCCCTAGTAAGATCAATTCCAATCTTCCCCGCCACGAGCAGGACCAGCAGGGCCCCCGAGGCAAGAGCAGCGAGCATTTGCTTTCCGGCGAGCATCCCTGACAGACCAGCAACAACGACCACGAGAACAATGAGAGTCCCCAATCCAAGAAACACCCGCGATGGCACCCCGAGAACGATCCACGGTGCCAAGAACAGATAGTGGAATCTCACCGCTAGAATAGCAGCCTTGACGCCTTGCCCTAGACTCGCATCATTGGTCGTTGAAGTTTTACCTCGCTTAGTACTGTTGAGAGGGAAACGCCGGCCGGCCACTCTGTCACCGCGCACACCTGCTCCAAGGCTAGTCGCGTGTTGGATCGTTCAAGCATCAACATTCGATAAGCAATCTCTTCCTCGTCAGACTCGAATCTGTTTGGCGCCGTTGGTGATGGCGATAGAACTAGTATGCTGTATCCGCTCGCTGCGAGCTGTCGAATACCATCCACGATCGTCGCGTCTAGAAGCGGTGAGATAATCACTATCTGAGCCTTAGCAGGCAACATCAAGTGCGCTAGCAACGTGATGACATAACTTGTCGAGAGTGCTGCTCTCCCGGGCTTGGCTGCCGCTAGAAGAAAGAGGATGGTTCGTTCATGCCTCTTGCCAAAGGAGGGCGAGACAATACCCCTCTCCTCTCCCTGCAGTATCATTCCAACCCTGTTTCCCTGCCTCAGCAAGACACTCGCCATTGAAGCGGCCGCTCTAACTCCCCGCTCGAACAATTCCGCCTCAGAGGTTTCGTAAAAGCTGACGTCCGTGTCAAGAACGATCATCACGTCAGTAACTCTCTCCGCCTCCATCTCGTTAACGATCAGATGAGCATGCTTAGCTGAAGCTTTCCAGTTGATCCGCTTCGGATCATCCCCTGCCACATAGTCACGCATACTGTAGAACTCGGTTCCCGGCCCCAACGTCCTAGCAGGAATCAATCCAGGCCAAGGACCCAGATGACGAGGGCGAAGCTCAGCTCCCCTTATCCGTTCCGGCCTCGGCATTATCGAGAGGACCTCTGCCTCGGACTTGGCCTCGACAAGATAGAACCCGAACGGATCTTGCACCCTCACGACCAAAGGCCCAATCCGGTAGTGTCCGCGAATCGGGCTGTGAAATTCCAGAACGAGATCAATATGCTCGCGAGCTCCGAGCTGTGTCAACACACGACTCGCCCCGGACTCAACATTGATCTCGCTTGGCAGACGCTCATTGACCTCTACATTTCCTAGCTGATCGCCGGCCTTGTTCGAGACCGTGATCCGCACCGATATGTCCTCGTCTCCAAAGCTGTCACTGGGAACAATCTGGTGGTTTGCCACAAGCTCGACCTTTTCCGGAAGGCCCCAAAAGTTGGCTAGAAAGAATAGAGATGCGAGTGGAAGAATCATCGATGCTAGCTGCCAGTCCTGGAGAAGCAGCCCGAGGATCAACACGAACGCTGATAGCCCAAAATACAAACTTGCCTTTCTAGTAAACAAGTCCTACAGGGATCACTTGACCTTCGGCACAGGAACAATCTTCAAGATCTCATCCACGACAAACCGCGGGTCAACCCCCTTGACCCACGACTCAGCCTTCATAATCATCCGGTGCACTAGAGCCGGCGCAGCAACCTCCTTCACATCATCAGGTACGACAAAATCTCGGCCATGAAAGACCGCTCTCGCCCTCGCCAGCTTGAAAATTGCAAGTGAGCCTCGTGGGCTAGCACCGACCTCGATCTGCCGTTGCGCTCTGGTCGCCTGGACAATATCAGTCACATATCCAAGAACGTCATCGTCGACATGGATTCCCTCAACAGTCTTTTGCAGAGCAAGAATCGTCCCGGCACTTGCCGCAGGCTCAAGCTGAACTTCCTCGCGACCCCGCTGCATTCGTCTCTTCAAGATCTCGACCTCCTCCACTCGGTTCGGGTATCCCAGCTGGAGCCTCACCAGGAACCGGTCAAGCTGAGCTTCAGGCAGTGGATAGACTCCTTCGTACTCGATTGGGTTTTGGGTTGCTATGACGATGAACGGGTCTGTTAGGAGTTGAGTTTTCCCGTCAAGCGTTATCTGGCGTTCCTGCATCGCTTCTAGCAGTGCAGCCTGAGTCTTCGGAGGGGCCCGGTTTATCTCGTCCGCCAACAAAATGTTTGTGAATACAGGTCCTCGACGGAGATCGAATTCGCCGTCCTTGACATTGTACACGTACGTCCCTGTAATATCGGATGGCAGGAGATCTGGGGTGAACTGTATTCTGGAAAAGTCACAGCCCATGCTCATTGCAAAGCTCCTCGCCAACAGAGTCTTCGCCAGACCAGGATAATCCTCGAACAGAATGTGCGAATTCGCCAGGATTGCAAGCATGACCTTCTCCAATACGGATTCCTTGCCAACGATGACTTTCCTTACCTGGCCTACAACCTGCTGGCACTTGTCCGCGGCTTCCTCAACTTTCAAGCCTTCCACCTCTCTATCCTGTCAATGGCCCGTCGAAGCGTTTCTAGTCGCGCCTCCGCGCTGCGGGGTGGAGGGTAATATAGTAGAGCGTATGTTTCCTGTTCTCCGAGTAGCCGCGGCCCTAGCTTCTGATCTGCGAGAGCCTCTTTCAATGATTCTTTTTCCAGACCAGTCTCCAGGCTCACCTTCTCCGCGAGGAGATCACGCAGACGATTGAGGAGAATAGTCTCGAAGTAGGCAGGGCTCGCTTTCGCAGCCACCTCCACCTGTCGAGTAAGATACGCCACGTCCCGCGCCCTCAGTCTTCTAGGGCTTTCCTTCGCCCTAATCTCTGATGGGTGAGTCGCTCGACCGGAAAGGTCCATGGCAAGAAGTACGGCGAAAATGACGAGGGGGAAAGCGAGAATGGATACTGGCGGGGAGAGAGCTTCGGGTGTGAGGCCTTGGAACAGAAAAACCAGGGAGAGATAGATTCCCGAGGCTAAGACTAGAACTCTGAGAGTTTTCCGCTTCAATTCTCAGATGTCGAAAGAGTGGGCGGAATATTCATTTGTTCAGCCATGCCGACCAGGCACTGTTGGGCTCGGTTGGCGTCATCCTCGGTGATCACGTGTAGACTGTAGCGGGCTTCTTCGAAGAGGTCTGTGAGCTCTCTGACCTCCGAGCTGTCGATTAAGAGCATTCTTCGTATTGCGGATTCAAGTTCTCGGGCGGTCTGGTCAGAGGTGACCGTGGCACCGAGGCCTTGAGCGGCTTGCACCATTCGCTCGTAGCAGTTGATGATTCTTGAACGAGGATCAATTTTCACCTGGGTTTTGAGTATGTTGATCGCGTCCTGTAACGCGGTGATTCCCTCGGCCCTTGACACGGCGATCTCGCTCATCACGTCCGCTCTGACCTCCTTTCCGTACACGATGATTCCCCTCCCGACTATGACCGAGCTAACCGTGAGAAGCCCCAGGAAAGCGAGGACCAACCAGTTCGACTGGACGATGCTAGGCAACTGGGCGAAGGATGACAGGAAGGGAAGCGCGGGTCCTGGGCCAGGTCCGTTTACAAAGTCTTTGAGCTGTCCAGAAAATCCTGAGGGGCCAGACAGGTTCTGGCAGAAAAGTCCGCCGCATTTCTGTGAAAGGACAAAAGCCGCGATTATCCATACGGCTGCCCATGTTCCAATTTGAATATTTCTCGACTTCTTCCTTCCGGGTTGCTTTTTCCTTGCTAACTGGAAACCTATAGCGTCGGAGAGAGGACGCCAGCTATAGGCCAAATAGGCAATGAAGACTAGGGTCAAACCTAGCACGACAATAGGTACCAAGTATACCAGGTAGATTAGCCAGAAGGAGCCGAAGAGGAGAGAACCTCCGGGTTGGCCTCTAGGGAGGGATCCGAGAGCGAAAGCTAGTAGTATCAGGGCGACGAGGAAGGGTAGAAGCCGGTTTCCTTTCAGGGTCCCCGCTCCAAAGCAGATTATGACTGAGGGGACTGGCGATAAATACTTGTCCAAAAAACCGGTTCCACACATAACTTAGGCAATGAGAAACTATGCGCTCGTCGTCGCTTCTGACGACCGATTTCAGAGACCTGCTAGTCTTTTACTGCTTCGAGAATGCTGGCGACATTCCACAGTTTCACGCGCGTATACGGTGGCATGTTGGGGTCTTGGCTGATCTCGTCTAATGTTGAAATGGCGTTTGAGGCACGAACGCCTATGGTATGACCCTGTGCCTGGAGCGCGTCCATGGCTCCTTTAGCTGCTCGCCGGATGTTGCGAGGGGTCGTATTGTCATTGGAGACTTCGTTGAGAACGGCTAGGGCCTGTTTTATCCGTGTCTCGTATTCTTCTTTCCGTTTTGCTTTTTGCATGCGCTTTCACCAGTCTGTTAGATGGGCGTCTAGACTCTGTACGCATCCTAGCCCAGAACTTGACAGCGGACTGGGTTCTGATTAAAAGATTTCCATTTCCCGAACATGACGCAGACTGAGATATGCCTGAAGTGGAAATAGTCGCTATTGGCAGGAAATCTGTACTTTCACTCTCAGACCGGTTAGTTTCACAATCGTCCGCGGGGATCCGCTCATGCCACACGAGATGCCCAAGGGATCCGAATTTTTTCCGAAGTCTACTTCTGTCTGGGCTTGATTCTGGGCTTGTCGTCTGAAACCGGACTTATGGTCAGCTTGTCTCATCCCTTGCTGACCCCCGTGGAATCCCCTACGGATCAGCGTGAAAAATGGGGGTCTAGAAAACGTGGGCTTGGATCCGGGACCAGGGCTGATAATGGGCGATTTTTCAGCGCGTCTAGCAAAAATTCGGCTTGGGGGAGATTCAATAGCTTCTCAGCCCGTATCGGGGTAGGCCGAGGAGTGCCGAATTCGAAACCTGCGCCTCTTCCTGCCTGGAAAAAGGACATCTTCCCGAGAGGAGCATGAAATAGTTTCACCGGTGTCCGCTGTTCTTAAGAGACAGAATCTCCAACACCCAGAAGAAACTTGTCGAACTACGAGACGGGCAGAAGGCTAGAATACCGGATCAGAGATCTCTTCCGGAGAGAAGGATACCTAGTCATCAGAGCAGCACAGTCGAAACCCATCGACCTCGTCTGTATGAAGGATGGGAAATCGTTCTTGATAGAATGTAAGACAGACCGATCGTGGCTTGGGAAGGATAGGAAGAAAGAGCTTCTAGGATTGGCTGAGCAAGCGGGCATGCCGATTATCCTAGCCAAACGAAGGAGAAGAAAGGTGGAGCTGACAAACCTCGCGAATGGAAAAATGTTTGACCCGGAGAATCTGGAAGTTATTCCTTGAAGGATTCCTTTAGGCCCCGAAGCTTCTCCAGCATCGACAGCCAACCGAAGACGAGGTTGCTGTACAATGATAGCTTCTCAGGATCCTTCTCTACCTTCAATACTTCGTTCGCATCGCTAATCTTCCCAACAATCGTCATCTCAACAGACTCCAAGAGATAGCCTGGCGAGAGGGTGGCCTGAGGCGACATTGCCTTCTGATAGACTACTGGCTTGTTGCACTTGGCGCAGAAAACCTCACCCTTCACCTTGAAAAGGGGCGTACCGCAAACTGGACAGACGTCAGAGAGCATGGTGGCGCCTGACTTCAACAGGTCCGCCATACGCTTCACATCCTCAGACATCGACGACTAACAAGTATAATGTGCTTAGCGCTCTATAAATCGCACGGGACCGACCGTCAATCCGTAACTGACTCAGGCTGGGTCCTGATCCCGACTGCTGGTCCGAGCAGTATCCAAAAGACTAGCAAACCACTGACCAATGCCCTCTGCGTGGAGGGTGTTCACGACCCCGGTTGGCCCGCCTAGAATCCCTCCGACTATCGATCCGACTGGGACGATGCCGCGAACTATCGTGTGCATGATCGGGTTCATTCTTCTCTGAAGACGACTAGGAGTAATTGCCCTGTCGAAGCCTAACCGGGTTGATATTGTAAGCTCGGACCCATATGCCCCGCAACGCGTCTAGGATGATGTGTTTTGCTAGACTGTGTTTCTGCCCAGCGCGTGGTACATGGGACCTGCGAGCGTAGAGTCGGTAGACGCGTCGGGTTGAGATGTTTCAGTCTTTCTCAGATAAGCCCAGAAGCTTGTTGCGGCTGGCTGAGAGGCGGCCTCCGCTGGCTCGACCTGCACACCGGTAAAGAATCTGTCGTAGACTGTTGCGCGCTCGTGTTGGAAGGGTGGGTAGCAGGTTTCGTGCCATTCACCCTGGCCGTTTTTGAGCGTCGCTCGTCTCATAGAGGCTACGATCTCCACTCCGTCAGGTCACTGGTTCGCTATTGTTCCGTCAGCTAGTAGTTTGAAAAATTCGGGCATTCTTGCCTCGATGGGTTTTGCGCGAACCCTGTAGAACACCGGGTTGATCACCGTGTTCGTGTCTGGAGATAGCTACGTTGAATGGCAGTGGCCTTCCATCGCTCTGATTTTCTTTTGGCGTACGAAACCTCTTCCCTGAATGGTTTCGATCCTGCAATCTGTCCAGTTCCTACTTTCCACGGGGCTTCGAATGGAGTGTGTCTGAATGCGAGGTGTGGAACAAACGTGTTGGAGGAATATGGCAATGCCTCGTGTGGGCAAGGTAACTGTTGGTTTTGTTTAGACAAACTCATGTTTTAATCACTAAGACAGTTAATTCATCGTAGTACCTATTAAAGCCATCGTTTGACTAAGCAAAACACTTATATTAAATTACGGACAAACACTTTCACAAGGAGAACGATTGCGAGCCTTCAAGTTCGTCAAAGACCCGAAAGCCTTCGAACTCATAGCCGACGAGACGAGAAGAAGAATGATATACCTTCCTGTCAGTCAGCCAGATAGCGGCAGAACTCAACAAGACACCTCAGGCAATATACCACCAGATTAGAAAGCTGTTAGATGCGGGACTCGTCGAGGTCGGAAAGGAAGAACGGGTCGACCACTTCATAGAGACATACTACCGAGCAACGGCAGAGGTCTTCGAGTTCGTTCATGGTGAAGGTGGCGGTGAATTTCATGAGTCCAAGACCAGAGAGGGCCTGAGCGCTCTCAGCAAGCTAGGACTCGACGTCCAGATCGACGACGAAACCATCACGCGAATAGTCGATCTGACAAAGAGATTGGAGTCAGTTGGATACAGAGCAAAGACGGAACTGCAAGAGAAGATCGCTGATCTCGAAAACGTTGACTTCCTCACCAAACAGGCGATCGTCAAATATGTTCAACTCCTCACAATGAGCGACAAGCAGTTCGACGACATGCTGGACCTTGAAAGAGAACTCAGAACTCTGCTCAAATCTAAGATCGCGAAAACGATCCAAAAGCCGTTAGTACTAGCAGAACCCCAACGAGCGCGCGTCAAGCCCTAGGCGGGATCAGCGTTGCCAAACGAGTTGAAGGGAAAAAGAGCGGCAATCATTGCAGCTGATGAGTTCGAAGATCTAGAGCTATTCTATCCCTTGTATCGCCTACAAGAGGAGGGAGTCAAGACAGTAGTCATCGGACTTACAAGAGAACCCATCAAAGGAAAGAAGGGATACTCCATCACGCCTGACGCATCGGTCGACGAGGTAAGCGCAGAGAACTTCGACTTCCTAATTGTTCCAGGAGGCAAATCGCCAGAGAAACTCCGACTCAACTACAAGATCCTCAGATTTGTGAAGGATTTTGACGGTCAGGGTAAACCAGTTGCTGCCATCTGCCACGCGGGTCAAGTGTTAGCGTCATCAGGGATTGTCAAGAATAGAACGCTCACCTGTGTTACAGGAATTAGAGACGACATGATCAACGCAGGAGCCCATTATGTGGACCAGGCGGTCGTGGTGGATGGAAACCTAGTCAGCTCAAGAATCCCAAGTGATCTTCCGGAATTCGCGAGAGCAATGATCGAGGTCTTCCGGAAACCTCAGGTTCTGCAAGTTCCACAAGAAAGGTAGAGAGCCTCAAAGGAAAGACAACAACTCCCGGTCTTGATAGGAGTCAGTTAGAGTTATTACTCCAAGCATGATTTCGCTCCAACGGGAGTTACAGGATCAATTTTGCCAGAAAAGACTCTGACACTTAGAGTCGCCGACGCATATCAGCGAGATGTAGGCCGGGGCATTGCTCGAGTAGACCCGAAAGTTGTGGACCAGCTCGGTCTAACCTCGGGCGACGTGATCCAGATCGTTGGTAAGAAAAAGACAACTGCTCTTTCCTGGCCTGGATACGAGTCAGATTTCGGCAAGGGAACTATCCGCATTGATGGTTATCTGAGGAATAACGCTGGCGTTTCAATAGACGACAAAGTCACGATTCGGAAGATTGAGGCAAAGATCGCCCAGCGTATCACTCTGGCACCAACTGAACCCCTCCGGATTGTGGGAGGAGAAGAATATCTCAGTCAGATCCTCGAGGGCCGGGTCTTGGCGCGGGGAGACTATGTGCCGATAAGCGTGATGGGTCGTAAGATCGACCTTGTGGTCACGAGCACTACCCCGACCGCGGAAGCTGTCATCGTCACAGACCAAACGAAGGTGACTGTTGGAGAGCAGGTGAAAGAAGCTCCCAGAGCGATCCCAAGGATTGCCTACGAGGACATTGGGGGCCTTCGGCCCGTCATCCAGAAAGTGCGCGAGATGATTGAACTTCCCCTGAGGCATCCGGAACTTTTCGAGCGGCTGGGAGTCGAAGCACCAAAAGGAGTCCTTCTTCACGGCCCACCAGGCTGCGTTGTTGGCGACTCGTTAATCGCCCTTGAAAATGGTGGACTGATTCGGATAGAAGAACTCGCGAAAGGCGTACCTCCGGGCGTCTACATCGCAGACCTTCCTATCTATCCACCAGGCAGTGCGAAGGCCCTTCACATCTATGACGTACCTGAAACGATAGAGATGATCACCGAGACTGGAAAAAGGCTCCGGACGACTCTGAACCATCCTCTCATGACTGAACATGGGTGGACCGAGGCGGAGAAACTCAAGCCCGAGGATAGAGTGAAAACGATCAAATGGATTCCTTCGCCTACGCAATACGTAGTTGTCAGCGATACAATCAACATGGTGAGACTGTGGACCAAACCGCTAATGCCCAAGTTTTGGGATGAGCAATTGGGAGAACTCTTCGGCATATTCATTGCAGAGGGGACCGCTAGCAAGGACAGAGTCCTCTTTACAATAGAGTCTCACGAAGAGGAACTCGCAACTGCAATCAGGAAAGGGATGTCGATTTTCGGTGTAGAAGGCTACATCGTTCCAAAGTCAGGCAAACAGCGCAATGTCCTGCGATTCGACAACAGAGGACTCGCAGAATTCTTCGGTAAATATTGGTCCCGGGCAGAGAAGAGGGTCCCAACACCGATATTGATGTCACCGAACACCGTTGTGGCAGCGTTCCTCCGTGGCGCTTTCGAGGGAGATGGCTACGCAAGAAAAGCCAACAAATATCACGGGGTCTTCCTCAAAAGCAAACACCGGAAATTGCTGGAGGAAGCGCAGACACTCCTCCTGCGATTCGAAATCACATCAAGGATTCACGGAGGCCCCTATATCACCAAAGATGGTAAAGACTCAGCCTCTTACGTGTTAGCGATCCGCGGGAAGAATGTTGTAAACAAGTTCAAGGAACAGATAGGATTCATCTCTGCCCGGAAAAGAACGCGACTGGAAGCCATAGTCAAAGGATACAGGCGAAACCTCACCTATCTGAGGGACGACTTCGAGAAGATCAGGACAATAAGGAAGCTCGAAGGATGGCAAAGAGTATACGACTTCGAAGTCCCCAATACACACTCTTTCTTCACGAACGGCATACTAAGCCACAACACCGGTAAGACTCTGTTGGCGAAGGCTGTGGCGAGCGAGACGAACGCGAATTTCTACAGTATCGGGGGGCCAGAGATAATGAGCAAGTTCTACGGTGAAAGCGAGGAAAGGCTTCGCGAGATTTTCAAGGAAGCCCAGGAGAACGCGCCATCTATCATTTTCATTGACGAGATAGACTCAATCGCACCGAAACGCGAGGAGGTCACAGGAGAAGTTGAGAAACGCGTCGTGTCTCAGCTACTCTCGGTTATGGATGGACTGCAGTCTCGGGGAAAAGTAGTGGTCATAGGAGCAACCAACCGCATCAACTCAATTGACCCTGCTCTTCGCCGCCCTGGAAGGTTCGACAGGGAGATCGAGATCGGAGTCCCAGACCGCGATGGGAGACTAGAGATCTTGCAGATTCACACCCGCGGAATGCCATTGGCCGAGGATGTCGACCTGAAGAAACTGGCTGCCGTTACCCACGGGTTTGTGGGAGCGGATCTGGAAGCGCTGGCAAAGGAGGCGGCTATCAGAGCGCTTCGCCGAATTCTGCCAGAGATGGACTTGGAAGCGGAAAACATCCCTGCAGAAGTCCTCAACAAGATCATCGTCCGGATGAGCGATTTCCAGGAGGCGCTGAAGGAAGTGGAACCGTCGGCGATGCGAGAGGTGTTGGTGGAGGTTCCAGACATCAAATGGGACGATATCGGCGGACTAGAGGGGGTGAAGGAGGAACTCAGGGAAGCTATAGAGTGGCCGCTGAAATATCCTGAACTTTTCGCCCAGATGAACGCCGTTCCCCCGAAGGGACTGCTGTTGTATGGTCCGCCGGGAACAGGGAAGACGCTCCTGGCGAAGGCGGCGGCGAACGAGAGCGAGGCGAACTTCATCAGCGTCAAGGGTCCGGAGCTGCTCAACAAGTTTGTTGGCGAGTCTGAGAAGGCGATTAGAGAGGTCTTCCGCAAGGCACGCCAAGCATCGCCATGCATCATCTTCTTTGACGAGATCGACTCGGTAGCACCGGTCCGCGGGAGCAGCTCGGGAGACTCTAACGTGACGGAGAGGGTTATCAGTCAGTTTCTAACCGAGATGGACGGGCTGGAAGAGCTGAGGAACGTGGTGATTATAGCAGCGACCAACCGACCAGACATTGTAGACCCAGCCCTTCTACGGCCTGGCAGGTTTGACAGGATGCTTCTCGTTCCTCCACCGGATCTAGAGGCAAGGAAGCAGATCTTCCGGATTCATACAAAGAAGACTCCATTGGCTGAGGATGTGAAGACGGACGAACTTGCCCGAAAAACAGACGGGTACACTGGGGCCGATATCGCGTCTATCTGCAACACCGCGGTAATGCTGTCCATTAAAGAACACATCGGGAAGGCGAAAGATGCGGAAGATGCGAAGAAGAAGGCTAAGGGGTTGAAGGTGGCTAAGCGTCATTTTGAAGAGGCAATGCAGAAGGTTAAGCCGATTTCCAGCCAGGAGCTTAGGATGTACGAGCGCTTCTCGCAACAGTTTGCTGACTCGAAGCCAGGGCTTCAGCAGATCCCGGCACCAGCAAGCTAGACTCAAACCTGGCCTATAGGAGGAAGATACGGTCCAGCAGGTGCTGAAAAAAGACGGGAGGTTGGGTTAGGTCCGGGACCGCCCAACCGAGGGGGGCAGGGAACGATGTGATTGGCCGAGGAATCCGGTTGTGTGGCTGAGGAGAGACGATGTCTCGGTGACGCTCGCGTGAGTGTTGGTTGCGGTCGTTTCGATGTGGGTCTTGATCCACTCAGGTATGACCACGGTTCGGATCAGCGCTTGGATGGTCACGTCTCTAGTCCTTGCTTCGAGCTGCAGCTTCCGGTAGTTTTCGTTCCCCATTGAGAAGATAAACTTGGCCATGACAGATACATTGTGGTATAGTTCGGTATAAGACCATAATTTTGAACAACAAGATGTTTACGCGAGAACTCGCACGAAGCCTCGTTCAGGCAGTTTGAACGGAAGAGAACATATGTTTTTTTCCCGGAAAAAACACGAAAAATCGCTGCTCGGTTGACCCGGAGCCCGCAAGATGACGTTCGACTAATCTTTCGGCAGGCTCGATCTAAGCGAAAACTTTGCTTTCCAGCGGTAGCCGCACCAGACGTCTTGGGCAGGGCTACTCTATTTTGGGAGGAGGCGGCGCCTTGCGGACCCTGATCGCCAATATTACGAGAAGGAAGGCGAGCCCAAATATTGTCAATAAGACCACTGCCGACACCGCGGTACTACTGGTCGTCCCGCCGCCACCCGCGGCTCCCGGAACCGTAATGGTGAGAGGCTGGGAGGCAATGTATGCATCTGTCGCCCAGTTTGTGCTCTTCCCCTGATA
>VBBS01000023.1:0-530 GCA_005888745.1 Candidatus Bathyarchaeota archaeon
CCTATCTGACTACGAGTACTGGACAATGGGCGTGGGAGACTATTCCGCTGGAGACGCTTCCTAGCAGCATCTTCTTGAATCCGCCGAGCCCCCTAGTCCCAACTATGATCAGGTCAACGTTCTCTTTGGTAGCGTGATTGATTATTGTCTCGACAACTGAGGAGACGGCTTCCGGGATTTCCGTCTTGACGTGGATGCCCTGTTTCTTGGCTTTCGACTCTGTCTCGCCCACAATTCCCATTGCAGCTTTCCTCGCATAAGCGTAGTAGGCGTCGATCTCGTGCTGTGAGGGAGCAGGAAGGCTCATTCCGGTGGGCGAGGCGATCGTGGAATGGTAATAGGATGTTGGAGGGGTAATCGCGTGAAGAACGATAAGGTCCGTTTTGAGCTTGTCAGCCAATTCGACTGCAGCCTGGGCTGCTCTCTGAGAACTCTCTGAACCATCCAGAGCCACTAGAAGCTTCTTGAACAAAGGTTTCGAGGCAGAGTAGGAAAGTTCCGTTGTATGTTTCAAGGTCTTTGTTTCCATT
>VBBS01000023.1:538-2861 GCA_005888745.1 Candidatus Bathyarchaeota archaeon
ACCTCAATCTTTCCAAGTTCGACGTTGCTGACGCAGACTCCTCAGCGTGGCACAGTAAACCCCCATCCCACGTCAGCAAGGAGACTTTATGATCAGTCTGCCTGAACACTCTCTAGAAAAGTGGCGGATGGCACGAAGAAGAGGTTCCCGGTCACAGCGCGGCTGAAATCCAACAGTCTATCATAATTGCCCGGGGGCTTGCCTACGAACATGTTCTGCAACATTTGTTCGATGGTGCGAGGTGAACGACTGTAGCCGATGAAGTATGTGCCGAACTCTCCCTGACCCGCATGACCGAAGGGCATGTTATCTCGGAGTATCTTGATCTCCCTCCCGTCATCCACTATCTTGGTTAGAGCATTATGCGCATAAGTTGGCTTGACGGAATCGTCCAGCTCTACGTCGGTCAGTTTCGTACGCCCGACAATGTGTTCTTGCGTTTCCGTCGATAGCATATTCCAGCCCGCTAAATCATGAAGATACTTCTGCACGATCACATAGCTACCCGCAGTGAAGGCGGGGTCCTCGTTGGCAATGAGAGTGACATCAAGAGCCTCCTGAGCCTTAGGATTCTCTGTCCCGTCGACGAAGCCGATAAGGTCGCGGCTGTCAAAGAAACGGAATCCATGCACTTCGTCTACTGGGGAGATTGCGGGTCCAAGCCGGGCCATGATACGCGTCGCGAGCTCGAAGCAAAGATCCATCCGCTGCGCACGGATGTGAAACAGCATGTCGCCCGGTGTTGAGACAGCGTGACGCTCTCCTGCGCGGATCTCGTGGAACTTATGCAGTTCCATCGGCCGCGGCTGCCCGAAGAGCCCGTCCCATGATTCGGATCCAAAGCCCACTACGCAAGAAAGGCTTCCCTCAAGTTCGCGAAAACCCACCGAGCGTACGAGCCCAGCAAAATCCGAGCAGAACGATCGGATTTTACTTCGATTCCCCGTGCCTGGCTTAACCTTCACGACTAGAAAAATCGCAGCACGGGTGAGTGGTATCGCTACCGGCTGCGGCAATGCAGGCGAACCTTCTGATGCTCTAGGCTTCGCCATAGGAAAGGGGTTCCATTCTTGAGTGCTGAAAACCCTTATGGTCTTTCGCCTATCGTCTATTGACTGCTCTCTTTCTGTTCATTCTGGGTGGGCAGCTGAAAGAAGTGATCACAAAGAAGGTTCTTATCCCTCTCACAATGCGGCGAACTCCATGAGTAACCTGAAAACTGAACTCGAACACATCAAGCACCACATCAAGTATCCCGCGAACAAAACACAGGTCCTAGCAGCATGCAACAACATGACGGATGTTCCGTCAATCGACAAGGAATTCGTAACCAAGTCTCTCACTGACAACAACTACAAGGGCCCAGAAGACGTCGTAAAGGCCCTCCTCAACAAAGTCTAAGCTTTCTCGAAACTTCCCCTTTTTTTCTTTAACGTCTGACTTGTCGCGGCCGCATTCGGCGAATAAGCCTGTTCTAGATTACTTCGTCTGAAGAACTCGACTTGGGCTCGGATATATTCTTCCCGCTCGGATAACATGGTGAATACAAGCCGCTCTTTTTGTACTTAGTGTGCACGGGTCCATCTATGGACGTATGAGTCGATTCATTGACGGCAGACGATAAGTAACAGGCCGACAAGAATTCGGGATGATCGAGGCATGTCGGCGATCGAGGTCTCAGCTCTTCAGAAATCATATGGCCAGCTCAGAGCCGTGGACGAAATATCATTCTCCGTGAACCGGGGAGAAGTATTCTCACTCTTGGGCCCAAACGGTGCAGGAAAAACGACGACGATAGAGATTCTTGAGGGTATAAGGCAGAGAGACGGGGGCAATGTGAGAGTTCTCGGGGTCGACCCTTGGACCAGTGGATATGCGCTGCACAAGAAGCTCGGAATCATACCTCAAGGATTCACATTCTTCCCCAAAGCGAAACCGAAAGAGGCAATCCAGTATTACGCAGACCTTTTCGGAGTGACCGTTGATTCCAGCGAGATCTTGCGGAAGGTCGTGCTCGACGACGCCGTAAACACTTACTTCGAAGACCTCTCCGGCGGCCAGAAACAAAAAGTTGGCCTCGCACTCTCCCTGGTAAACAATCCAGAGATGCTGTTCCTCGACGAGCCTACAACCGGACTGGACCCCCAGGCGAGGAGAGCTGTCTGGGAAGTCATCCGTGAACTCAAGAAGGAAGGACGAAGCATCATGCTCACAACCCACTATCTCGAAGAAGCAGAAGTGCTCGCAGACCGTGTTGCGATAATGAACAAGGGAAAGATTGCTGCGATGGGCACCCCTGCAGAGATCATTGCTCAGCACGGAT
>VBBS01000027.1:0-124045 GCA_005888745.1 Candidatus Bathyarchaeota archaeon
CAGATAGGCTTCCAGTTCTCTCGCCCATCGGGTCTGCTCCTCGTATTCGGGGCTCCTCTGGGCGACCTTGACCACCTCGACCCACTCATCCACCGACCCATACTTTCTCGATAGCAGATTACGCCAGTAGCGGCTTAGCTGGGAAGCGTAGGAACGAGCCGTTCCCTCAGCCTTCGCTGCCTTTGAGCGATACCATTCCAAGACCCGCGGGTTGGATGCGACCCAGCTTGCCAAGGCTGAAGGTTTCTGTCGGCCCGAATATTTGGGTAAGCTGATACCGTGAATTTCTACCGCGTAACCCTCTTAACCAGCAACCTATCGCCTTCGCAGTCTGGAGATCAGAAATGAGCACCCAAATGGTCGAAATAGCTCACGAACCGCTGAAACGTATCGTCATACGAGAACTAGTCAAATATGATAACCCACAACAACTCGTGAATGCATTATCGTTCATCATGAAGATGGGGCAACCCGTGTTACTAACATGGGCCGAGAGGATGGTGTTTGTATCACAGCCAATCCCGCCCTCGGATATGCCCGAGGAATACGCTCGCGGGGAACTCTACATCGCGTCCATAAGTTATGCGCCCATGGCCGAGTTTGTTCACAATGTGAAGTCGGGAAATATTGAGATGCCCGTAATCGACGTTTCTCGAAGCCCACTTAGCCAGGAACTGGCGAAATTCCTGAAGTCCAAGCTCGACGACGCTTAACAGACCAAGTCAGTTCTTGCCGAAGTACTTTCTCATCTCCTGAGTGAGAGCCGGCACAACCTCGAAAACGTCCCCCACAATCCCGTAATCCGCGAACCCGAAAATTGGCGCCTCAGGATCCTTATTGATCGCGACTATCACTTTCGAGTTTATCATGCCAACTCTATGCTGAATGGCTCCGGAGATGCCGCAGGCGATGTATAGCGTCGGAGAGACAGTTCTCCCGGTCTGTCCTACCTGGTCGGAGTGCGGCCTCCAACCAGCGTCCACGGAAGCTCTCGAAGCGCCGACCACGCCGCCCATAACATTGGCGAGGTCTTCCAGAATCTTGTAGTTTTCCGGACCGCCCATTCCCCTTCCACCCGACACGATGACTCCTGCCTCAGTAAGGTCTTGTTTCCTTGCCCCATGAGTAACGAACTCTTTCACAGTCATCCGGGTAACCTGCTTCTCGAACGAAAGAGATTCGACCCGAGGGCTAATTGGAGGAGTCACCTCTTTAGCCGTGAAGACATTTGGACGAAGAGTTGCGACCTTTGGATTCCCCTTCATTTTGACTTTCAGCAACACCTTGCCTGCATAAGCAGGGCGAGTCGCGATGAGTTCATCGTTTCTGATTTCTAACTCGGTACATTCAGCTGCGACGACGGTGTTGAGATGGATTGCGAGACGCGGCGCCAGGTCCTTGCCGGTCGAAGTAGCTGGGAGAAGAATGAAGCTGGGGCTGATCTTCTTCGCCAAGTCGAGAGCGACTTCAACGACTCGTCGTCGACGACGGAAACCTTGTCCGCGCCGAACTTGCCGAGAGAACTCGCCTGACCCTTTACTCCATGACCTATCGATAGGGCATGAACCTCGGTTTTTGATAAGTCAGCTAGTCGCCGGGCCTCTGTTACAGATTCGAACGCCGATTTTCGGAATTCGCCCCCCGAGGACTCCGCGAAGACAAGTATCGGGCCGTGCATCTGGCTAAATCACTTTAGCCTCTTCGTGCAGAACTTTGACTAATATTGGAACGGCTTCGACGCCCTTCCCTAGAACTCTGCCAGGGGGTCTAGGTGGAGGGTATTGGACCGAGACCACCTCTAGCGCCACCGGAAACCGTTGGGGCTCCTTCACGAGAATAGGTTTCTTCCTAGCGGCGACTAATTCTCGAAGGGACGCGTATCGAGGAACCGTCAGATCTTTCTCGGCCGTAAACGCTGACGGAAGGGTGGCTTCAACAACGATTATCCCTCCCTCAACTTCTCGATGAGCCATCGCTTTCCCAGCGGAAACGTCGAGTTTGACGATTTGAGTGACACACGGGATTCCAAGAAGCTCAGCTACCATCGGTCCCACCTGTTGATTGTCGTCGTCAACGCCCTTCTTACCAAAGAGTAAGACATCGAATTCGACAGTCTTCAATTCCGCCGCAATTGCCCGAGCAACAGCGCTGGGGTCGTCTGGGAAATTTTCGGCCTTGAGATGAACAGCCTTGTCTGCGCCAAGTGCTAGGGCTTTCAGAATTACGCTAGTTGACTTCTCAGGCCCTATAGTGAGAACAGTGACTTCTCCACCATGCTTCTCCTTCAGCTGAACGCCCTGTTCAAGGGCATACTCTTCGTACGGATTGATTACGAACTCTGCGTCGCTCGTAACAATTGACTTACCATCCGGCGCTATCTTGATGCGAGCTGCTGTGTCCGGGACGCGCCGCACGCACACGACTATGTTCAGTTCCCATCAGCCTAGCCGGACGCGATTTGGGCCGAAGAATAAGGTTTCCTTGAGCACAGTGACTTCCTGTACTAATTATGGTAAACAGTTAAAGCCCGGAACAGTTACCGGTTACTGCGGATTCAACATGGCTTTAACAGACCCGATCAACATACTACTAGTGCTAGGCGTACTGGCAGTCATTTTGATCTGGGGCCCACAAAAGATACCGGAGCTGGCAAGGTCCATCGGTAGAGCACGCAAAGAGTTCGACGACGCTTCAAAGGGACTCACGAACCCGACGGGATCTCTTCAGCAAGGGATTTCTGCCTCCGACCCGCTGATAGATACTGCACAAAAGCTCGGCATTAATACGCAAGGTAAGACGCGTCAAGAGATATCCGACGAGATCGTCAACGCCGCGAAGTCGAAATAGTCGAGCTGGCTCCGACCCGGCAGTTTGGCCAAACATCACTTATGATGGGGCCAATTGAGTACGAGAAGTAATCTTGTAGTTTTAATTAGGCCAGCCGAGGAGATCAGAAGCTCTTGCCTGCAGACGAATCGCACGAGAGAGTTCAACCTCTTTGGGATCATATTTCCGAACTGTCGCGACGGGCGAAAGTTTGGATTTACTCGTTTGTGATTTCAACACTCCTTTACCTTCTGATCCCATCTGATTTTTCACTTCTGCAGAATCCGTTCCAAGGATATCATCCCATTATCACAGCGATACTTCTCGAGATCAAAACGAGGCTGTTGCCGTCCCAGTACACTCTGATTGGGGGAACGATTACAGCACCTCTAGAAATAATCCTGGTAGCTGCGGCAGTGTTTGGATTTGCCACCAGCGTTCCTGTGCTCGCGTACGAGGTCTACAAGTTCATAGATCCCGCTATCAAACCCAGCGAGAAACAGTCTGTATACCCCTTCGTTGCAGCATTTTCGATTCTATTCTTCGTAGGCGGCGCGTTCGCGTTTTTTGTCCTCTTGCCCTTCGTATTCTTCTTCTCTCTTCCCTTCTTCCAAGGTCTTGGAATATCCCCTTTCATCTACGCCGACCAATTCTACAATCTCGTTTTCTTCGTGATCGTGGCCGCGGGTTTCGCCTTCACGATTCCCGTCTTCTTTGTCCTCCTGGTCAAAATGCACGTCCTGGGGACTAAGATGCTTACGAAGAATCGAAAGTACGTCTGGGCCGTGACCTTGATTCTAACGGCGATCGCTTCGCCAGACGGCGGTCCCTTGGCAGACGTTGCCTTGTTTGTTCCGATAATCATACTCCTCGAAGGGTCTATCTGGTACGCAAAGAGGTACGAAAAAGGGCGCGACGAAGAAGAGCCCGGGAACGGGGCCACAGGAACCACATGCGTCTTTTGTGGAGGAGATATAGACGCAGGTGGGGTGTTCTGCGGTCGATGCGGAAAATCTAGGCTGTAAAGACTAACTCCATCTTTCCGGAAATCTCCAAATCCGTTAATAGTTGCCGGTTCGAGGCTGGAACCAGATGATGAATTTCCGCAAATACATGCGGACGGAGCGTTCTCAGCCGACGCAATGACGAACGACATCGGGCGGGCTGATAATAGGACCTTGTCCGCCCGAATCCCATCTTTCCGAACTTTCATTCCAACTTTGAGCCTCCAGTACCTGTCGGACGCTCTAGTCTGCGTGGCAGCTGACCATTTCGAAGAAATATTATAACGAGACCAAAGAGAGCATTCCAAAGAAACGCCAAACAATCCCTAGTGATTCGATTTGATAGCGCCAAAATCGTCCATGCTTCTTGAGATTGGGCAACTCCTTCGCCGAATCCCATTGCTCCTAGCAACGACCAGGGAAGACCCAAAGCCATCGCTCTACGGGGAGAAATATCTCAAAAGACTCCTATGGTATCTTTTTGCCGGAACGCGCGGAGGACCCAGCAGGGCCGAGATCATAAGAGCCCTTCAGAATCGTCCCAGCAACGCGAACCAGCTTGCGCAGATTCTTCGTGTAGACTACAAAACAATACAGCATCACGTCAGAGTTCTAGAAGAGAATGGCCTCATCGTTCCATCGGACAAGGAAACGTATGGTGCTGTTCTCTTTCTTACTCCGAAAATGGAAGAGGCGCTTCCGATCCTCGACGAGATTTGGAGCAGAATTGGAAGAAGAAAGATAAACGAAACAAATGCGGGAAGGAGTGACTGAGCTTGGGCTATGCACTATGGGCTAGCGCAATAATCGCTTTTGCAAACATAGCCATGACCCTTGCCTTGCTCGCAATTTATCTCGGGACGTATCGAACGGTCAGGTCTTCCTTCACGATGGGTCTCGTTCTCTTCGGAAGCTTTTTTGTGGTGCTGAACCTTGCAATTCTCGTATTCTGGCTCTTTCTATTCGAAAATGTAAGTTCAGCCGCCAACTTTGTGGATCAAGCCTCGACCTACATGCTCCTAGTGAATGTCGGGGAAGCTCTAGCTCTGGCAAATCTGCTTAGAGTGACCTGGAAGTAGGAGCGATAGACTCCTTTCTTCTCCGCAGTTCCCTCTGAAAGTATCCCGCCGCAGCTATCTTCGAGTAGAATCTGGGTCAGATTCCGGGGAGATTTGGAAAAACCGTTAAGAATCAACCCAGGCCATTTCGACCAGAAATCCTCTTGAAAGAGAATATGAAGACTGACGAGAAATCCGATTCCAAACAAGAATCGAGGAACAAGATAACCCGAAGAGACTTCTTGAAGTACGGTGTAGGCGCAGCCGCCGTCGCGGCTGGCGCGACAGCCCTAATGGGCAAGATTCCTATCCCCGCAGAGCAAATGAAGACACCTGCGGAGAACGACAGCGCAGAGCCCATTGTCGCCTCCGTAAGTGGTGATCAGCTCACCGTCATGAATGGACAGGTTTCAGTGAAAGTGAAGGACGCGGGGTTGGCCGCTCAAATCGCAGACAAATTACGGACGGGGAACTAGACAACGACATCTCACAGAGAAGCGCCCAAGATTTCAAAGGACCCAGTCGCTGACAATACTGACCTCTACGCTTTTGTTAGTCCCGACAAACCCGACACCGCAACCATTCTGGCCAACTACATTCCACTACAGGAACCAGCCGGCGGCCCAAACTTCAACACCTTCGGGGACGATGTGCTCTACGAGATAGTAATCGACAACAATGGCGATGGAATAGAGGACATAACATACCAGTTCAGATTCAAGACCAAGATCGGAAATCCTGACACCTTTCTCTACAACACCGGTCCAATCGGCTCCCTCTCTGACTCCTCGTGGAATGTGAAACAGTTCTATTCAGTCACAAAGGTGGTCGGACCCCGTAGGTCAAGGAGGTCCACGATACTAGGCAGCGACCTCGCAACCCCGCCCGTCAACGTTGGACCACGGTCAACACCGAAGTATGCCGACCTAGCAAACGCGGCCATCAATGTATTGAGCGATGGTTCGACCGTATTCGCCGGCCAGAGGGACGAAGCATTCTTCGTAGATCTCGGAGCCATATTCGACCTTGGAGCGCTCAGACCGGTTCAGAATTTCCACCTCATACCAACACCAGCGGCTCCAGGCGTCGATGCTACAAAGGGATTCAGCGTTCACTCGATCGCGATACAAGTTGCCAAGAACAAACTGACATCAGATGGATCAAACCCCACTGACCCGCTAGGAAAGAACTCGACGATCGGTATTTGGGCGTCCGCCAGTAGACGAAGAGCCGCAATACTTCCAGGCGACAGGGAAGGCAACCAGTCAGGCGACAACGAGTCTGACACAGTCCTGACCGGACCGTTTACCCAGGTATCCCGATTAGGAATGCCTCTCATTAACGAAGTAATAATCCCGCTAGGGAAGAAAGACTTCTGGAACACCTTACTTCCCAGGTTTGACTCCCAGTTCCTCCAGTACTACCAGACACCAGAACTTCAGAAGCTGCTCCCAGTCCTCTACCCGGGGGTCTTCCCGAACCTGGCAGCGGTAGCTGAATCTCGCGCAGACCTCATCGCAATACTATTGACCGGAATACCCGCGGGTATTATTCCAGGGTTCCAAAACTTCACTGGGCCCCTCCAAGCTGACTATCTCCGCCTCAACCTCGCAATCCCTCCGAACACCACCAACCCCAACAGGCTAGGACTCGTAGGCGGGGACCCCGCAGGATTCCCGAACGGACGAAGAGTATTGGACGACGTTGTGGACATTGAAATCAAGGCGATCGCCGGAGCGACCCTTCCATTAGTAGACAAGAGCTTCGCGACAGACGGTGCTGTGAGCTTGGTAAGCCAAGGCATCTCACGTAATCCGACCCAGCCACCCAATACCGCTCCGTTCCTCTCAGTGTTTCCATACCTCCCACATCCAGTCCCCGGCTACGAACACTCTCACGACCCCTAGTTGGGCCGACTTGCCGCCATCAAGGCCACACCCTCTACTCTCTTACGGCTAGTTCCGCGAGCGAGCGCCACTGCTTACGATTATCGAGTTTAGACCCTACCAGCTTGCGCTCTTGATCCAGCCGGGTCCGAGAATATGGCTTGGATCGTAATTAGTCACGGAAAATCATTTCAAAAGTCTTATTCTGCCGCAGTTCTACGCTGTTTGGATACCTGTTGCCCTGTACGGTCATTGTCGGAGGGTTCTTCGGAGACGAGGGGAAGGGGAAGATAGCCGCTTACCTAGCAATGAAAGACAAACCCGACATTTGCGTTAGGGGTGGAAACGGACCTAACGCTGGCCATACTGTAATCCACGGTGGAGTCCAGTACTCCCTCAGGCTCATCCCGAGCGGCTTCGTCAATCCTTCGACCCGTCTTCTCATCGGACCCGGGGTCCCCGTCGACCCTATCGTCTTACTCGACGAGCTTCGGAAAACCGATTCCGAACGCAGGATCGAGGTGGACAATCAGTGCGCTATCGTTGAGCCACGCCACAAAGAGCAGGAATCGAGATCGGATCATTTGTCGAAGAAAGTTGGCTCTACTAAGAGTGGAGTCGGAGCGTGTAATGCAGAACGAGCGTTGCGAATGGCGAAATTGGCTCAGCAGATCCCGAGCCTCAAACCGTACGTAGGCGATACCGTCGGGGAAATCCAGAAAGCGCTTTCAGAGAACAAGAAGATCATGATTGAGGGGACTCAAGGCACCTTTCTCAGTCTCTATCACGGAACTTATCCTTACGTCACTTCCAAGGATACGACGGCTTCCGCAGCTTGCGCCGATGTCGGAGTGGGCCCTACACAAGTTGATGATGTCATGGTCATCTTCAAGGCATATGTGACCAGAGTGGGAGAAGGACCCCTGGAAGGCCAGCTAGATCGCGATGAAGTTGCACGTCGTGGGTGGACCGAGTTCGGGACTGTTACCGGCCGCGAGAGAAGAGCAGCGCCTTTCGATTTCAAGCTCGCCAAAAGAGCTGTCCAACTCAACGGCGCAACTCAGATCGCGCTTACAAAGCTCGACGTGCTATTCCCAAGCGCAAAAGGCGCACGTCGTATTGAAGATCCCGATAAAGCCGCGAAGGCGTTCGTTTCAGAGATCGCGAAACAGACAGGGGTTCCAGTGATGCTTATCGGTACTGGTTAGATCTAAGGGGTGTTGCCCGCAGTTCCAGGGTTCGAGCTGCCCCGATCGCTAGGCAAAACTGAAGGACTTTTTGAGGCCCCTGGTAAAGTCAGGGTTCTGCGAATCCACTCTCTGCCTGCTACAAGCTGAGGCGCTCTCGTCAGGATTGCGTTCACCAGTACGAGCGAAACGACGATTGAGAATACAGCGTGTATCGCATTGAAGACCGCCGTGAGCCCGAGTATGAAAAAAACAAACCCAGTTCCAGTGAGATTAATTCCGACCTCGCTGAGCGTAAGTTCGGCAAAATATGAGTAGTTCACGCCAAACACAACTTGTGCGAGAACGATGAGGTACAGATAGTTAACAAGAGTCATAATGACGACTCTTGTCAGCACACCCATGACGGTCATTATCGAGCCAGTTGTCAAGAGCTTATGTCTTCCAAATCTCGAAGCCAGTATCAACCCCCCGTAAGTCGAAAGAACTGATAGGAACTTCAGACTCGCCCCGAATGGTCCTGCCCCTCCCGGTGCAGCGGTGAGGATCGTTGCGTGAACAGTTGCGGTGACTAGCCCGGCTATAGGACCAAATATGAGAAACGCGGTGACATCAACTATCTCGGCGAGATCGAATTTCAGATAGAACAAGATCGGAAACGATGGCTGAATCACCGGTGGAGCTAGTAATGAGATTAGTGCCGCGAGTGCGCCGAAAGTTGCGGCCCCAGCGATTACGACTGTTGGCTTGATGTTTGCGTTCGTTGAGCGCATTTCAGCAGGCGGGGCGAGGATGTACTCATAAAAGAGTTTCTACTCACAATTGAGTTGCAACTCTAACCCGTTCTACTTGGAGATCCTGGCGACAAGGTGGGGCGGTGTCACTTGCTGAAGACATCGAGCCGTGTGCGTCCTTCCATGAGGGTCCCGTCTCCGCATCGTGATCAAGTCTTCCGGGGTATCGATATCGAAAGACAAACGCGGGTTTGAGACAGAGTAAACAGCAAGTCCTGTCCTTTGTGCCGCTCTAAGATGGGTACTATAGCTCCATCTCCCATACGCGGGTGGCATAATGTCAGGAGGCACTCGCACCATTACATTGGTCCCTCCCTTTAGTGAGGGCGACAAGACAACTCTTGGGACGTTGTCCCTCACAGAGTACAGCTCCTTCAAATCACGTCCTTCCACCAGGGGAATGTCTGCCAATAGAACGACGACGGATGCCGCGTTCTCACGAGTCGCAAAGAGGGTGGACTGGCGAACGCCAGCGTTGAGCCCTTGTCCCTCTTGGGGAAGGAATGACCCATCAGGCAAATTCGCCTCCGCCTTGACATTTAGGTCAGGGGAAACAACCAGGACTCTGCTGAACAGTTCAGATTCCTCGACCGAAGTCAGCACGTCTTTCAGCATGGCAAGGATGAGCTTTTTCTTGTCTCGGGATCCTAGGGATCGGGAAAGCCTGCTCTTGCTTTCAAGCAATCCCTTGACAGGAATGACTGCGAAATCTCTTGTCATATCGTCTCCGCCAGCTTCAAAGAATCCTCCGCCAACCTGGCCCTTGCTGCCGACGAGTCCATTATTGTCTGGGTTGAAACAACCTTCATTCCAAGATCGTTAATCTTGGAGGCAACGGCCTTGTCGACATTATCGATAACGAAACCTCTCAAAAGTCCCCTGTAGAGCTGGGCAACTCCGAGGGGAGAAACCTCCAAACCCAAGTGGCGCATGATACGATCCAACGGACCTTTTATCGATCTTCCACCGACAATTGGAGTGATTCCGAGAATACGGCCCTTAGTCTTCGCTAGAGCGTTGCGAATTCCAGGTATAGCAAGGATTGGTCCGATGCTGAGAATGGGGTTACTCGGGCAAAGGATGATGACTTCCGATTTTTCTATTGACTCCACCACGCCCGGCGCAGGCGTCGCTATGCTCGCTCCCTCGTAACTTACGTCCTGCACGTTATCCTCAAACTTTCTCTTGACAAAATACTCCTGAAAATCTAGAAGCCCAGCAGAGGTCTTAATCTTGGTAGCCACCATCTGGTCCGACATAGGCAGGATTTTGACTTTCACGCCGAGGAGCATTCGAATTTTCTCGGTTAGCTCCGATTGGCTGAACCCCTGTTGAAGGAAGGCAGTTCTGAGAAGGTGGGTCGCGAAATCCCTATCCCCGATCCGGAACCATGTCTCAGCAGAGTACCGTTCGAGTTGCGCCATGCAGTTGTAGGTGTCCCCATCGATCCCGTATCCCTTTTCCTTGTCAACAATCCCCGCGAGCGTGTAAGTCACAATGTCAATGTCAGGGCTAATGTGGACACCAAGATAATCAAGGTCATCTCCGGTGTTGACGATCGCCGTTACCTTTTCGGCCGGATAGACTTGTGAAAGGCCGTCGAGGAAACGTGCTGCCCCTACCCCGCCTGCGAGGCAGACTATTGATCGGAACATGCTGAAGGCCTGCGAGAGGGCTTGCGCCAAGCCCGCCCCTAGATAAACCCTCAAGTTCAAAACGGGTCTCGAGAATGGCTGAGTGCTTCCTTGCCTCTGAGAGGAGATGTTGTTTCTCTAGCAACGAATTTCTCGGTCTTGTACGAGGTTAACCCACTTCCGGAGCCGCACCCCTACTTGTCGTGACAAACACCGCCCCCAGCTCTCTTTTTCAGAACCCACCAATTCGAAGAATATGTAACTTCGGATGGCTCGAAGGATTAACGTCTCTCTTGACTTGGGCTTCAGCTTGGGATCTCTTACATAGAGGTTGGCGAAAAGCCCTCGAGAGTTGCAGGGTATCCTATCCGATAAACCTAGTGCAGATAGAAGCATCTGCGGAAAATATGAAGCTTCTGGGTTAGTTCTATTATTCGCGACTCTGATCACGCCCTTGCCCTTGAGCATGGCCAGTGCCAATCGGTCCGGGACCACTAGTGTCACGCTTTCGAACAAGCCCACAAGTTCCGACTGGACAGTAATCTCCGCGACTTAGCGTTCGCTAAAGGGAACCTGATGGATCAGGCGTTTCGACGCTCTCTCCCAAGATAGAGTCTTCGGCCATTTTTCCTAGCGACCGCACTTTTAGTGTGATATTCAAGACTGAAGTTCCAGGTACCCAAGATTATTACGCTGGCTGGTCTGCCGGGAAATATGTTTCAGAATATAATCGGACAGGAATCGTACCGCACAACTCGGGAGTACTGGAGATGTTCGTAAGCGAACTCGGGTCAACTGGACTTGTCGACAACATTTACGCTACTTCATACCTCCTTGAGCAATCTTTCCTGGGCATAGTTTGACAGTGGTTTTCAGGGGCAACAATGCTCAGGTCTCCATCGATGGCACTCTATACCTCGACGTTACAGACGGTATTATCGGAGCTCTCGGCGCATGCCATGTAGAACTCGCATCGTGGGGTAACTCGCGATCTCAATTCAGCAGCACAACAATAATTTTCTAACAATCCGATTTCCCTTAGTCGGATACGACTCTAGAATCTAGAGCTGGACAGACAAACCTGCTTGGTTACGACATCAATCGGCGCCTAGGCTACCCTAGTTAGAGATTGGAAGCTTCTTCGACCCGGTTTTCCCTAGAATGTGGTGTGCTTCTCTAAGCTTGTAGACTGCGACCCTGAGATGCTGGTACCCTTCCAAGGGTGATTTGTCCCGAAGCTCCGTCGCACGCCGTAGGGATTCCGATGATTCCTTAACCAACGGAATGAGCTCGGCGTTCCTCTTCCTCACCGGGACGGGGGGGTCCTCGTCCTCGAGACTGTAGGTGAGCGAGTAGAGCAGACTGCTATATTCGGCCGCTTCCTCGGCAAGCCAGACAATCTTCTCCGAGTCTGTCACACCTTTGGAGAGATTTTCCATGGCCGTGTCGAGCTTGGTCCTTGCCTCTTCCAAGGCCTTGCCGACCTTCTCCTCTAGCATTCGCTGTTCTTCAGCGGCATCCATTGAGGCGACCTGACGTAACTATTCTACGGTTACGCTCTTGGCCAGATTTCTCGGATAGTCAGGATCATGGCCCAGAATTACTGACATGTAATAGGCGAGGAGTTGTAGTGGAACAACGTAGACGATAGGAGTAGCGAGCGATGGAAGGGAGTCAGGGATTTCTATTACATCGTCTGACAGGTTTCTGACCTCCGCGTCTCCCTCTTCTATGATCGAGATTATTCGTGCTCCGCGAGCCTTCATCTCCATGATATTACCGATAATTTTCTTGTGAGTCTCGTCCTTTGGTGAGACGAATACTACTGGGAATCCTTCTTCGATAAGCGCGATAAAGCCGTGCTTGCTCTCCCCTGCCGGGTAAGCCATCGCTGGAATGTAGCTCAGCTCCAGGAGTTTCAATCGTCCCTCCAATGAGGTTGACACGCTGATTCCTCTCCCGAGAAAGCAGATACTAGACGCGCCGCTGCAGCTCTCGGCAATCTTCTTCACCTCCTCCACCTTCGTATTGAGGAGGTTCTCGATCAGGGCAGGGGTTCGGTGAAGGGCTTCTTCCAGCTCGCTGATCTCTTTCGATGAGACCTCGCCCTTCTTTCTACCGATAGCGATCGCTAGTCGGAGGAGAACGGTGACTTGTGAGGTGAAGGTCTTTGTTGCCGCGACACCGACTTCGGGTCCCGAGTTCTGTCCGATATAGACATCCGAGAGGCGCATCAGCGTCGAACCTAGGACGTTCGTTATGCTAACAATCGATGCTCCCTTGGCCTTCGCATCTCTAACCGCGTTTAGAGTGTCCATAGTCTCCCCTGACTGGCTTACTGCGAGGATCGTAGTCTTGGAGTCAACGAGGTCGAAGGCTTCGTCTGCGAACTCGGATGCGATCACGACCCTTACGTTTATTCCTGCCAGTTTCATGAGGGCTTGTCCCCCGACGAGACCGGCGTGGTATGAGGTTCCGCAGGCAACAATGAACACTTTCTCGGCCTGCATCAGCTTGCTAGCGAGAAGATCATAGTAGATCTCGTGTGTTCTCATCGCGTCCCTTATGGTGTGGACTTGTTCGTGGATCTCCTTGAGCATGAAATGTCGGAAGCCCTGTTTCTTAGCGGACTCCGGATCCCAAGTTATCGTGATAGGATCTCTCTTTACCGCAACCCCGTTCTTCGCTTTGAGGATCTTGATCCCGTTCGGGTCGAGAACCGCCATTTCCCCCTCTTCTAGAATCAGCGCTTTTCGGGTAAGGGGAAGGAAGGCGGCTATGTCGCTGGCGCAGTAGTATTCTCCATCTCCCAGTCCGAGGACCAGCGGGCTTTCCTGGCGGGCGCAGAGAATTGTCTTCGGCTTCTCGACACTTGTCAAGACGATGGAGTAGGCTCCCTCCAGTCGGTTGATGGTTTTCCGGAATGCGTCTTCCAGACTGAGGCCCTGGCTGAGATATTCTTCAACCATATGAGGGACCACTTCGGTGTCTGTTCGTGAGAGGAACCGGTGCCCTTTGGTTTCGAGTTCGCGTTTGAGGTCGAGATAGTTCTCAATAATACCATTATGGACGACTGCGATTCGGCATTTACAGTCAACCAACGGGTGAGAGTTTTCCTGGACTGGGCGGCCGTGAGTTGCCCAGCGAGTGTGTCCGACGCCTACGGGTCCGGGCAGAAGGTCGAGGTTGTACTTGGCGTGAACCTCGTCGAGTCGCCCGCTGTCCTTCTTTATCGAGAGGATTCCATCCGCTATGGTTACTTCGCCGACCGAATCGTATCCTCGATATTCTAGCCGTTTGAGGGCTGAGTGGATGAGCGGAGCAGCTTCCCTGCCGTCGTGGAGGACGCAACCGAATATTCCACACAAGGACGACAGGAATACCGGGTAAGGTCGGCATTAAGAGCTTCGTTAACTTCTCGTCGAATTGAATGGCCATTAAGTCTTCCAGCATGACCACTGGCACTAGTTATGAAGAGCGGCGCGAGATTCGAGTACGCCCTCTGGGCCCCTGAAAATTCACGGTTGCCTCTTTCCAATAACCGGTTTCAATCTTGAAGTCTCAATAGTGCATTTCAAAAGGCGGTTCTAGGACTTGATATCCGGCGGTTGATTCCATTTTTCAGCTTCGCATCGTTCCTCCCATTCTATGTTTTCTACGAAAAAAGGTACGATGGAGAGCCTATAGCACATCATAATAACTCCAAACACTTCATCCCCTCACAGGTTCAGCAAATGGCCGATGCACCATTCCTCGCTCTGCTAATCCTCCACATCGGGGCGATAGTAGCTTGGATGGGAGGCGCTGTACTATTCGTCTCAATCATCATCCCCTCACTCTCGAAAATGTCTCAAGCCTCCAGAGCCGAATTCATCCAGTTCGCGCTCCCAAGATACCTTAGGTTCATCAGCGGAAGCTCAATACTGGCAATAATAGCAGGACTCATCTTGTACGGGTATATTGCCCCTAGCGGCCTAGGAGCAGGCTACATCCAGGCGGGCGCAGTACTGGGCCTGGTCGCCCTCTTAATAGCACTAGGAATCCTAGTCCCTTCAGGCCGGAAACTCGTATCGCTCGTAAAACAAACCCCCGCACCGCAAGCAGGAACAACCTCTCAAGATCCGACAATGACGCAAATGGCCAGGCTGCAAAGGAGGATGAGCCTAGTCGGACGATTGGGAATTACCCTGCTTGGAATCGCCCTAATCCTGATGATAATCGGAGCCAGCTAAACCGGCTCACAGGCCCAGGACCACCAAGGTCCGGTCTCACACCCCCTACCTGTCTCGCGAGAAACGGGAAGGTTCCAGGAACGCTATTCCAGGTTCTGTGATTCTGCTGAGTCTTCGGTTTGTTCGAGGACTCGGCTGCCCTCATCGACTCCGGGGATACCGCCGTCACCGGGTTCCCCTTCGCTGCTTCACCTGAGAGCCCTTGCGCCTCAGAGACACGCAACCTCGTCTCGGCAGGGAACGGTCGAACCTCAACCGCCCCCTCACGCCCATAGCATGGTAGCTTGGCCAGTTGCCAGGCAAGGATTTTACGGTGGCCAGTCAACCTGCTATCCCAGTTCACGCCTCTCACCTGGTCGGAGTCACTTCCCTCATCCCATGATGGCAGGCTCATACGACGACCGCCTAACCTGATAATCAGTCAATCCTTGAACATTATAGTTAGAGGTGGCCGAAGCTACCCACCAGACCAGCAACCGAAGAGTTTACAGTTCCTTATTCCATAACGCTAAATAAGCGGACGCTGTAATTGAATCTCATCTCTGGTGTGAACGGGGATGGGTGGTCATCTTTACTGGCATGAACCCGCTCCCGAGACCCTCATCCAGGTCTAAGCACCAGAATCAGACTCTAGCACTAACAACAACCAAGCTAGGATACCAACCGAGCGAGGCTCTCCGAAGGCGTCAACGTTGCCGCCTGATTATCGCGAAGTTTGGCGGGTCCAGCCTATCCACCGGGAAAAAGATCAATCTCGCAACAGAATCCGTCGCCAGAGAATACTCCCGAGGGAACAGGCTAGTCGTAGTTGTCAGCGCCATAGGAAGAACCACTGACGAGCTTATCGAACTCACGAACCACGGCGCCGGCATAGTAGAAACGGATAGAGATGATATTGTCGCGATGGGCGAGAGAACAAGCGCTAGGATCTTCGCCGCATCCTTGAAAGCACGCGGGATACAGGCCAGACAGTTTGACCCCTCAGACCGAGATTGGCCGATAGTAACTGACCGTGACTTTTCAAACGCCAACCCGTTGAAGACCTCAAGCATTCAACGAATACGGAAATATGTGAAACCCCTCGTCGAAGATGGAATTATCCCGGTCGTCGGTGGCTTCATAGGCCGCACCAGAGACGGAAGGATCACCACAATGGGACGCGGAGGAAGCGATACGACCGCCCTCCTGCTCGCCACTGCGCTTGGAGCTGACGAAGTAGTCCTAGTAACTGGTGCGCCAGGAATCCTGACCGGAGACCCCGACCTGATCAGTAACGCGCAAGTTCTCAGAGCCATTGACATGAAGACGTTGATTGGAATCGCCGATAGCGGAACAAAATTCATCCATCGAAAGGCTTTGCGATACAAAGACCCAACGATCAACATCCGGGTTATACCTAGCGTAGCAGGGCGACTCGACGCCCGAGGAACGGAGATTACAGGCGGACCACTGCCCGAACTGGAGGTGACAATTCACAATCCAGATCCAGTAGCCTCCGTAACCCTGGTAGGAAGAAGCCTGCCCCAGAATCCCGAACTCATGGGCAAAGTCACACAGATCACTAGAAGGAATCTGATCGCCATCTCGCAAGACAGCGATAGCGCGATACTCTACCTCAGCCAAACGTCGAGGCTACGACGGGAAATATCCAGGCTCCACGATGTCGTCGCTAACGATCCTCACGGTCTAGCGCTTGCTGCTCGGATGGGAATGGCTCTCATCACAGTCAAGGGAACGGGCTTGGAGGAAACACCGGGACTGGTCGCGAAAATCAGCGATGCCCTCCATACGAGTAACATCAACATATTCGGCATCCTCACCATAACATCGAAAGTTGATCAGAAACACTCTGGAGAACCACTAAAATGGTAAACAGGAGAAAGGTAGCCGTTCTTGGCGCGACCGGAATGATGGGTCAGAAATTCGTCCAGCTACTAGCCCACCACCCATGGTTCGAGGTAAGCGCGGTCGCCGCATCTGACAAGAGTGTAGGCAAAGAATACGCATCCTCGATCGGATCGAGAAAAGAGGCAAACCTCCCCGATGAGCTAGGAAAACTCGTACTTACAGAACCCAAACCACAAGCCCTAGACGACCCCGATATAGCCTTCTCAGCCCTGCCTGCTGAAGTCGCAGGACCAGTGGAGGAGGATTTCGCGAAAGCGGGAATGCCAGTATTCTCCAACGCGTCATCACATAGAATGGACAAGTACGTCCCGCTCCTAAACCCGGAAGTAAACCCTGAGCATGCCGAGATGGTTGAAGAACAGAAGCGACGGATGAAGACAGACGGTTTCATAGTCTCCAACCCCAACTGTACAACCGCTATCCTAACCCTCTCTCTCAAACCCCTCCAAGACAAGTTCGGCCTCGAAACCGTCATAGTGTCGTCGATGCAAGCCGTGTCCGGGGCAGGCTACCCCGGAGTTGCGTCCCTCGACATCATGCAGAACGTCATCCCCTTCATCCGAAACGAGGAGGAAAAAGTCGAACATGAAACCAACAAGATACTCGGGACGCTATCGAAACCCGCAGGGATAACTGTCTCCGCGAGCTGCAACAGAGTCCCAACACTCCACGGACACATCGAAGCAGTATTCGCCAAAACGCGATCATCAGCAACACCCAACGAGATCATAGAAGCGATGAGAGGGTTCAAGGGAACGCCTCAACAGCTCAGACTCCCCTCAGCGCCCGAATACCCAATCGTGGTCCGGGAGGAAGAGGATCGTCCTCAGACAAGACTCGATGTCGATGAGGGAAACGGAATGACAGTAACTGTTGGACGGGTCCGCCGAGACCCAGCGCTAAACGGCGTCAAGTACATGGCCCTGGGCCACAACCTGATCCGCGGGGGAGCAGGATGCTCCATCCTCAACGCCGAACTCCTCCTCGCAAAGAAACTCATCAAGTGATCCGAGAAAAATGGAAACTGGAAAAACCCGCAGACTCAGACGAATATTCCAAAGAGACGGCAAAACTGTCATCATACCTATGGACCACGGAGTATCCGTTGGACCAATCGAAGGACTCACAGACATGGAAACGACGATAGACAACGTAGCCAAAGGCGGAGCGGACGCCGTACTCGTCCATGCTGGCATCGCCAAGACAGTTGACACACAGGAAATGGGCCTCATACTCCATCTCTCAGGCGCCACCCGACTGACCCGCGAGCCGAACTGGAAAACGCAACTGTCCGCAGTCAAACTAGCCGTTCGTCTGGGCGCGGACGCAGTATCTGTTCACATCAACGTCGGATCCGAACACGAACAAGACATGCTCGATCAATTTTCGCGAATACTGGACGAAAGCGACAAGGTTGGGCTACCGGTCCTCGCGATGATGTACCCGAGAGGACCCGGAATCCAGAACGAGCACGCTTACGAAGTGGTCAGCCACGCAGCACGGCTCGGATATGAGTTAGGAGCGGATATCGTCAAGACGAACTATACAGGAGATGTTGAAAGCTTCCGAAACGTGATCAAGACCGTCAAAGCACCAGTGGTCGTGGCCGGCGGGCCCAAAGCCAGCAACGAATACGAAACTCTCAAGCTCGTCTCAGACTCGATCAAAGCAGGAGCTGCCGGAGTATCGATTGGGCGAAACGTGTTCCAGCACAGCAAGCCCACCCTGATGACTAGAGCACTCGTCGAGATAGTCCACAACGGCTCCGATCCCACCCAAACACTATCGATCCTCGGTGAAAGAAGTGAAAGAATTCTGGCTAGAGCCTAACCCTAACCAATCCGCCGAAGCCATCTGCGAGATCGTCGACAAAGCCAAACCGCACACCATACTCACCGACGTTAAACTACCCAGGGTCACATCGAAAATTGCTTCGCGACTTGAGGGAACGGATATTCTCGTCACATCAAACCTTGATGATGCGTCGAGCGCGAAACAAAACAAGACCCCTATAGCACTCGAGGTCACGATCAGTGACCGGAGAGATCTGGAACGAATAACACAAGCCCTAGAGCTGCGTCCCGATTATCTCCTCATCAACTGTCCCAACTGGAAAATAATACCCCTCGAAAATCTGATCGCGGAAACGAAAGGACGCTCAAAGCTTCTTGCCAGAACAGCAAGCTTTGACGAAAGCAGAGCAGCCCTCTCTACTCTTGAGCTGGGAGCGGACGGAATAGCCCTTGCTTCCCACGACACAAATGAGATTCTCAAGACCCGAGACTTGATACTCGGAGAATCCGAAGCCATCTCGCTCTCAACGGCTAAGGTCACAAGCGTCAGGCCCATTGGGACCGGGGCTAGGGTCTGCGTAGACACGACCGAGATCCTCGAAGCTGGCGAGGGATTATTGACCGGCTCTTCCTCGCGGGCACTCTTCCTGGTGGAAGGCGAGGTACATCCCAACGCCCACGTGAACTCGCGACCCTTCAGAGTGAACGCTGGCCCAGTTTCATCATACGTTCTCTCAGCAAATGGAAAAACCCGCTATCTCTCCGAGTTATCAGCTGGTGAAACCGTTCTCTTGATTGACAGGATGGGGCGGACGAGAAGTGTTGATGTCTCGAGGATCAAGATCGAGCGTCGGCCAATGATCCTCGTCGAGGCAAGCATCGGAAGCCGAAAGATAACGACAATAGTTCAGAACGCAGAAACAGTCCGGCTGGTCACGAAAGACGGGTCCAAGCCAGTTTCAGAGATCAAACCTGGCGACGAGGTATTGGTCCGATCCGAAGAGGGAGGACGACACTTTGGAACAAAAGTAGCCGATGAGATGGTCATAGAAAGGTGAACCCCAAGGTCTGCGTCTCAATCTCCTCAACCGACACCCCTGAACTATTAGGAAGAGCGCAGAGAGCCGAGAGGCTATCCGCCGATCTCGTCGAGGTTCGTTTGGACAGGCTACGTAGCTACCACGGACTCACAAAGATTGCCCGCGCGGTAGAACGGCCGATCATCGGGACCAACCGGCCACTGTCCGAGAAAGGGTCCTTCGACAGGTCCGAAGCTGAACGTCTGAAAATATTGATGGAGGCAGTGGAGGGCGGATTCCAATACGTGGATCTAGAGCTCACAACCGCCAAGCTCGACCGGGTCATCAAGACTTTCCGGGAGAAAGGCGCCAAGATCATCCTATCTCACCACGATCACTTTAGAACCCCTGATCCAGCGAAACTCGCCTCAACCCTCGTGCAGCTCCAGAAGTTCAAACCGGACGTCTGCAAGATCGTTACAACAGCTCAGACTCCAGAAGACAATCTCACCGTCCTCAGTCTATTGAAGGCAAACCATCAGAACTCACCACTCGTCAGCTTCGCAATGGGACAGGCAGGAGTCTGGTCAAGACTACTAGCACCTTTCTACGGAGCCCACTTCACCTACGCCTCGCTAGAGAGAGGACAAGAAACGGCACCAGGGCAGTCGACCATTGCCGACCTCCGCAGAATCTACGAGATGTTAGGCGTGGAGTAACAGTTCATGATCAAAGGCGATACCAAAGTCTACTCTCTCTACGGATCGCCGGTAGCCCACAGCTTCAGCCCTGTCATTTTCAACACGACCTTCGAGAAACTATCACTCAATAGAGCCTACTTACCCTTCGAAGTCAGTAGAGAAAATCTGAAACAGGCGGTAGAGGCGGCACGCACGCTCGGGTTTGACGGCTTCAACGTCACAATGCCCCACAAGACCGCTATCCTGGAAATACTCGACCGGCTTGACAAGAACGCGGAGGAGATCGGGGCAGTCAATACGGTTGCAAAGACCAAGAGTGGACTCGTAGGATACAACACCGATGGAGAGGGGGCGATCAGGGCCCTAAGATCCTACGGTTTTCAACCCAACAACAAGCGGATAATAGTGCTCGGGGCAGGAGGAGCAGCTCAAGCCCTAGTCCATTGTCTTTCCAGCGAAAACAACACGGTTAGGATTCTCAACAGAACTCTAGACAAGGCTCGGCAAGTAGCGGATAACACAACAGGTCCCGGCAGAGTCTCCTATGAAGAGCTTGCCAAGAGCAGCTTGGAGAAAGGCATGGAGGATTCGGATCTTCTGGTCAACACGACTCCGATCCCGACCTCGACTCTCGTTTCCCAGCTCAAAATCCCATTCAACAACGTCAAAGATACAGGCTGGATCTTCGACCTCGCATACGACCAGCCCCCCAAACCTATTCCTTTGGGACGCGGGACAATCAGCCCACTGGAGATGCTAGTGCACCAAGCAGCACTGTCATACCAGATCTGGCTAAACCAGAGGGCTCCTTTCGATCTCATGCGTTCCTCCCTTGTTGATTATCTAGGGAAAGACTGGAGATGAAGGGGACAGGCCAGGCTCTTTCCCATGGAGCCATCAGTATCCTAAACGCGTTTCCAACAAGCAAGGGAGGCGCCCTAGGAGTAGACCTTTGGACCCGAGCCAAGGTTACCCTACGAGAAGGACCAGGCCAGATTTCCGGATTCATTTCCTCTGATCCAGAGGAATCCGACAATCTCATGGTCACGGTGGTCAAGAAGACCCTCGAGCATTATGGGTATGAACGGAAACTCCAGGGAGAAGTGATCACTTCGTCAAACATCCCAACAGCTGTAGGGCTCAAGAGCAGCAGCGCGGCAGCCAATGCAGTTGCCTTGGCCACAGCATCCGCCCTCAGCGAAGAGCAAGACGATGACAAGTTGGTTGCGTTTGGAGTGGAGGCATCCGTCGAATCCGGCGTAAGCCTCACCGGGGCCTACGACGATTCATTCGCATCCTATCACGGCGGCGCTGTTCTGACCGACAACGATCGGAGGAAGGTAGAAAAAATTCTCAGGGTCCCACGAGAAATCAGAATCCTAATACTTGTTCCACCTCGAAAAACCCGAACTGGGCAGCTAGATCGGACAAGATTTGCCCCCATCAGACGTATTTCAGAACTTGCATACAGCGAAGCTGGCAATGGCCATCTCTGGGACGCGATTACGCTTAACGGCCTCGCAGTAGCATCCATTCTTGGAGAGGACCCTCGCCCAGCGCTCTCAGCGATCGAAGCAGGCGCACTAGGAGCAGGGCTATCAGGCAAGGGACCCGCTGTCGCGGCAATAGTCGATGAGAACAGCTTGAAACCCGTGCGGCAAGCGTTCGAGAAATTTGATGGACGAATAATCGAAGCAAATCCGAACTTCAAGAAGGCGCGGATAGAGACTTGAGAGTCAGGATCAAAGGTCCGCAGGCACTGCGTGGAAAAATGAAGGCTCCCCGCTCGAAGGCTTACACACACAGAGCACTCCTAGCCTCCCTACTGTCACCTGGTAAATCGGTGATTGAAGGAGCGTTGCAATGTGATGATACCCAGCGAACACTCGAAGGCATCCAGAGGCTAGGAGCAAAAGTCCTAGTTAAGAAAACCCGAACAATCTCCAGCGGAATCAGGAGACCTACGACATCCAACAGGCCTATCAACTGCGGCGAGTCGGGAGCCACCCTCAGGTTCCTCACCGCGATATCATCGACATCTCCAAAGACAGTTAGACTAAGTGGTAGCGGAAGACTTGCCAACAGACCATTAGGACCACTCGTGAAGGCTATCAACACTCTCGGTGCTTCTGCCCACTCCATTTCCAACGGGCGTGGACTCGAGGTGCTCGTTAGGGGACCTCTTAGAGGAGGAGAAGTCACAGTTCCGGGCGATGTCAGTTCCCAGTTTATCTCAGGACTCTTATTCGCAGCCCCATTGGCGATGAGAGATGTCACGATCAACACGGAAGGCGCGTTGGAATCGCGCCCCTACGTTGACATGTCCATTGATGTGTTGAAAAAACACGGAATCTCGATCGTAGAATCTGATGGGAATTTCAGGGTTCCGGCACCGCAAAAGTTCGTCCCCGCGTCTCATCAAGTTCCAGGAGATTTTTCGTCCGCAGCCTTCCTCATCGCCGCGATCGGAACCGCGGGAGACGAGATCACGATCTCTGGCCTCTGCCCCTATGAGTTTGAGCCTGATTCTGCGATCTTGAAAATAGCGCCTAAAATCGGGTTAGAAGTCCAACAGAATGGAAATTCTCTATCAATCAGGAAGGGAGAGCTAGATGGATTCCAATTCGACGCGAGTAACAACCCGGATCTTGTTCCTCCCCTTGAAGCGATTGGATGTTTCGCGAACGGCTCATCAGAAATCCGAGGGGTAAAGAGGCTATCCTACAAAGAGTCAAACCGTTTGCAAACCCTCCCATCTGAGCTAGCAAAGATGGGTGCCAAGATTCATGTCGAAGACAATTTGATCAAGATTGATGGAAAAAGAGAATTGACCGGGGCCACGTTCGATTCACAAGGTGACCATCGAGTCGCGATGTCATGCGCAGTCGCTTCTCTTGGTGCCAGGGGAGAATCAGTAATACGCAACACGGAAACAGTTGCAAAATCCTACCCGGAATTCTTTCAGGACCTCTCAAGATTGGGGGTACAACTCATTGTGGAGTAATTCGATCGGCAAAGCATTCGTTGTTACTTGCTTCGGAGAAAGCCACGGCCCAGTGGTAGGAGTCACTGTAGACGGCTGCCCAGCCGGATTATCATTGATAGTCGACGATATTCAGCGAGCGCTGGACACGAGGATCCCGCAGGAGAAAGACGTTGTTTCTGCGCGACGGGAACCTGATGCCGTAGAGCTGTTCTCCGGAGTATTCCAAGACCATACGACCGGCGCCCCTTTGACTCTGCATGTCAGAAACAAGGATGTGAAATCATCTGATTATGATTCGCTGAAGGACGTGGTTCGGCCCGGACACGCGGATTATCCAGCCAAAGTGAAGTATGGTGGTTTCAGCGATTACCGCGGAGGCGGAAGACTCTCAGGAAGAATGACGGCAGCGTTTGTAGCTGCGGGAGCAATTGCTCAGAAACTCCTCTCCACCTTTGGAGTGGAAGTCCTGGCGTATACCCAGGCTATCGACGGAGTTCAATTAGAGAATACTCCTAGCATTGAAGCTGTCAAGAAGGTTACCTACGAGAATTCGATGAGGTGCCCAGACTCGTTCTTGGCTGAGAAAATGCATCGGATAGTGATAAGCGCGAAGACTCATGGGGACAGCGTAGGGGGAGTCGTTGAGTGTACTGCGCTAAACCTTCCAGTCGGAGTTGGTGAGCCACTCTTCGATGCCATCGACTCCGAACTCGCCAAGATACTATTCGGAATCCCCGCAGTCAAGGGAGTGGAATTCGGAGCCGGCTTCCAAGCAACCCGTCTCAAAGGATCAGAAAATAATGACCAGTATGCGATCAAAGAAGGAAAGGTCGTCACGCTGACGAACAACTCCGGAGGAGTGCTGGGGGGAATGTCGACCGGAATGCCTCTACTACTCAGAGTTGCCTTCAAGCCGCCATCATCCATCGCGAAGGAACAAAGGACCGTGAACGTATCCCAAATGGAAGAGGCCAAGCTCGGAGTCAAAGGACGACACGATCCGTGCATAGTCCCCAAAGCCGTCCCCGTAGTCCAGGGAATGGTAGCAATAGGGCTGGCCGACTTGATGATCCGTGGAGGAATGATTCCTCGGGTCTTGAAGAGCTAACTGTCAATGGACGATGTCGCTAGAATTCGAGACAGGATTGACGAGCTTGACCAAGAGATAGTTCGACTTCTCAAGAACAGACACGAGAATGCGAAGGCCCTTGGCAGGATCAAGAGTCAGAGGGGCCTTGACTATCGCGACCCTGAGCGAGAGAAAATCATTCTCAGCAGGATCGAACGCGCCGCCACATCATTGGACCTTGACCCGAAGCTTATCCGGCCAGTATTCGAACAGATCTTTGCACTCAGCGTCCAGGCCCAGCAAGACCACCCGGAAAAATCCGCGAAGAGACTTGACCAGGCAAGAATCCTAATCGTGGGTGGAACAGGTGGAATGGGACGCTTCTTTGCAAGGTTCGCCAGCCTTCAAGGAGCGAAGGTCAAGATAGCGGGCCGAGAGATCAACAAGACTCGGACAGCAGCGAAAGAGATGGAGGTCGAACCGGGAACAATCCTGGACGCGGCCTCCTCAGACATCGTTATACTCTCCGTCCCGACCGCGGAAACCGTCAGAGTCGCCAGCGAGACGGCGTCGCTTATGGCAGCCGGTAGCCTCCTCACTGACCTCTCCTCGGTCAAGACGGGAATATCGGATAGGGTTGCGGAAAAGATCCCGAAGGGTATCGAGTACATGAGTCTGCATCCTCTCTTCGGACCCAGCACAGATCATCTTCATGGTCAAACAATCATCGCTGTCTCCTATCGACCTGGCCAGAAGTGGTCTAAGCTGGTCCGCGCATTCCAACGCAGCGGATCGAAAGTCGTTACAATGTCGGCAGCCCAACATGACCGGACTATGGCCTACATCCAAGGCCTCCACCACTTTGGACTGATCACGCTTGGAATAGCCCTCGATGGGATGGGTGGAGAACCAAGAACCCAATCCCTTAGAGAGACTGAGGCCAGGATTGCTAGTCTCCTGGATAATTGGGACAATATTGTTGGAATCCAACTGCTGAACCCGTTTGTCCCCCCTGTCAGACAGAAATTTCTTGAACTCACAGGGAATCTTGCCCAAATCCGACCTGCACAGGCGAGCGGGGTGAAGAAGAGACTTGCGTCGAATGTACAGAAGTGGACACGCAAGCTATAAAAGCGACATACGGGAAGGGAGTGAAGGCTCCATCAATGGGGTATAGTCTTTGGACAACAGCTGACAACGCGCCCCACCAGGCTGAACTATCTTCCGCTGGAAACTAGAAAGCAACCGATCGATGTTTTCGCAACAATCAGAAACAAGTTTGACATATGCTTCATTCTTGAGTCAGTTGAGGGACCGCGCGCCCTAACCAGGTACACGTTCCTAGGATTCGACCCGCAGAAGATCATTCGAACCTCAAAGAAACAGGCTGAGATCCTAGATCGGCAGAAATCCGAGAGACGGATCGAAAAGTGCCAAAACCCGCTAACCCTCTTGGCCAATCTCAACAGCCCGGTCAAGGAACGAACCCCGGGGGAAAGATACGCTGGGGGCCTAGTCGGATACGCGTGCTACGACCTCGTACGTTCTTTTGAAAGAATCCCCAGATTGGGAAACAAAAACAACAGGTTTCCCGATATAGAATTCGGACTCTTCGAGGACGGGATCGTTTTCGACCATCTCAGCCGCAACACGCACTATTTCTACCGTGAAGAGAACAGGATAGAAAAGGTCAGAGAAATACTGAGAGATTCGGCCGGCAACGATCAAGTCAGCTTCGGCAAGCCAAGGTCGAATGCTAGCCAGGAGGATTTCTGTGAACGAGTCGAAACGGCCAAGAACTACATTGAATCGGGAGACGTCTTCCAGGTAGTCCTGTCGAAGAGTTACAAAATTCCGTTCAAAGGCTCGCTTCTCCGGTTCTACCGTGCGCTGAGAAGGATCAATCCGTCTCCCTACATGTACTACCTCAAGTTTGGCCACAGGGAAATCGTCGGGTCCAGCCCGGAGATGCTGGCTCGGAAGATCGGGCGCAACGCGGAGAGCTTCCCCATCGCTGGAACGCGGCCATGCACTGGCGATTCTGCCCGAAACAAAGCGCTGGCAGCCGAACTGCTCCAGGACGAGAAGGAACGGGCGGAACACGTGATGCTCGTCGACCTAGCTCGGAACGATCTTGGCAGAGTCTGCGATTATGGGACCGTCAAGGTTCCCGAGTTTATGAGAGTTCAGGGCTATAGCCACGTCCAACACATTGTTTCGAGAGTCACTGGACAACTAAGAAAGAACGCAACTAGCCTAGACTTGTTCAGGGCCGTTTTCCCAGCAGGCACAGTTTCAGGAGCCCCCAAGGTTCGCGCGATGGAGATCATCGAGGAACTTGAAACCACTGCGAGAGGTCCTTACGCGGGAGCTGTTGGTTACTTCTCTGCCAATGGAAACGCTGATTTTGCGATAACGATCAGGACTCTTTGTGCCCAAGACGGATATTGCTATCTCCAGTCCGGTGCGGGAATTGTCGCCGATTCAGTGCCTGACCGGGAATGGATCGAGTCGGAGAGAAAAACGGCCGCCTTGTTCACTGCCATAAATCAAGCTCAGGAGGAGCAACAGTGAAAGTTCTGATCCTCGACAATTACGACAGCTTCGTCTACAACCTGGCGCAGTACGTGGGTGAGATCGCTGACAAGGTTGTTGTGAAAAGAAATGATGAGATAGATGTCGCAGGGGTCAAGGAACTCTCACCGGACAGGATCCTAATCTCCCCCGGCCCAGGCACACCCAGCAATGCCCGGTACTTTGGGACGTGCACGGCCATCCTCCAAGAAGTAAGCAACGAAACCCCGACACTGGGGGTTTGCCTCGGACATCAAGGCATTGTACACGCGTTCGGCGGCAGGATAGTTCGAGCGAGGAGACTACGCCATGGCAAGACGAGCCCGATCAGACACGATGGAAAAGGAGTTTTCCGCAGAGTAAATAGTCCTTTCGAGGCTACGAGATACCATTCACTCGTCGCAGAAAGAAAGAGCCTCCCGAAAAACCTCGAGGTAACCGCTCAGGCGATCGATGACAATGAGATAATGGGCGTCCGCCACAAAGATTTCCCCATCGAAGGCGTCCAGTTCCATCCAGAATCCATCCTTACAGTGCCTGGACACAGGATCATCGAGAACTTCCTGGAGGACTGAACAGGATGATCAGAGAATGCATCCCGCTACTCCTCGAGAACCACGAGTTGACACCAGACCAGGCGAAAGCTACCATGAAGGAAATCATGTCTGGACAGGCGACCTCATCACAGGTCGCAGCATTTCTAATAGGATTGAAAAAGAAACGAGAGACAGCTGACGAAGTCACCGCCCTAGCGCAGGTAATGCGGGAATTCAGCCGTAGAATCCACCCGAAGATAAACGGTTACCTGCTGGACACATGCGGGACTGGCGGGGACAGAACGAAAACGTTCAACGTCAGCACAACCGCTGCCTTCGTAATCGCGGCAGCCGGTGTTCCGGTGGCAAAACACGGTAACCGATCGTTCACAAGCAGATGCGGAAGTGCAGACGTTCTCGAACAGTTGGGTCTGAACCTGAACATGGAAGCAAAGTTGGTCGAGCGAGCAATCGAAGAGATCGGAATCGGGTTCATGTTCGCACCCAACTTCCATCCAGCGATGAAAAAAGTAGCCTCGGTAAGACGCGAAATAGGCGTACGAACCGTATTCAACATCCTCGGTCCCCTAACGAACCCCGCGGGCGCAAATGCCCAGCTGATCGGAGTCTACGACAGTGAGCTTCTAGAACCGATGTGTCTCGCAGCACACAACTTGGGAGCGAAATCTGTGATGACCGTCTATGGACTCGACGGAGTCGATGAGATTTCCATGACAGGAAAAACGATCATTGTAAGGCGTCAAAACGGAAGAATAATCCGGGATGAAGTAGATCCGAAGGATCTGGGCTTCAAGAGAAGCACAGCTGAGGAGGTTGCTGGCTCGGACCCGGAGGAGAACGCACGCCTTACGGCCAAGATCCTATCCGGACATCTCGGTCACGATGACCCCCGCGTCCAAATGGTTTTGGCGAACGCCGCAGCAGGGCTTGTCCTCTGCGAGAAAGCCGAGAACTTCAGGGAGGGAGTCGAGGTAGCCTCCAGAGTTGTGAGTGATGGAAAACCGTTCCAAACACTGTATCAGCTTGTAGAGTTCTCCGGCGGGGACACTCACCGGCTCAAGAACCTGGCTTGAAATTCTTGGTAGACCATTTACCTGAGCTCGCCGCGTACGCAAGAGCTAGAGTCAAACGAGGCTATTACGACGGCAGCGACAGCGCAAACGCGTCTCAAAGAAGCCTAGTCAAGACCATCCAAGAAAGCAGAAAGATGCCGGTCATCACCGAGATAAAATACGCTTCTCCGTCCGCTGGAAAGATCAGAGAATCTGGAAACCCTCTTCAGCTTGCGAAGGAAATGTTGAGCGGTGGAGCATGTGGAATCTCTGTGCTTACCGACCCTGAAAACTTTGACGGCAATTTGGAAACACTGGTCACGATCAGCCGGGATACAGAAGCGCCTACGATAATGAAGGACATCATAGTGTCACCCAAGCAGCTCCAGGCCGGAGCTAGGGCCGGAGCCAGCGCAGTGGTATTAATTTCTGAAGTGTTCACCAGGAAATTGTCGAATGTTGGACTCGATAGTATGATTCTTGAAGCTAATCGGCTTGAACTAGAGGTCATAGTAGAGGCAAACAGTGCTGGCGAGTTTGAGAGCCTCCGAAGATTCAGACCGGACCTCTACGGTATCAACAACCGAAATCTATCCACTTTCCACCTGGACCTAGCGATCACGGAGGAAATCCTAGCAGAGAACGTCGACATGGATAGACCCGTGGTTTCCGAGAGCGGGATAGAATCTCCGCATGATATTAGACGGCTCAGGGCCGCTGGCGCGAAGGCCTTTCTTGTAGGTACTTCAATAATGAAATCGTCGGACATCGAGGGAAAGGTAAGGGATCTGGTTAACGCTTGAAGAATCGCGTAGAATCGAGGCCTCGTTCGAAGCCGGGCAAGTTCGGAAGGTATGGAGGGCAGTATGTCCCTGAGACCTTGATGGAGCCGCTGAGAGCACTTGAGGAGGCATACAACAAGTTCTCGCACGACCTGTCGTTCAAGAAAGAACTGGCGGGCTGGCTGGATAGTTTCGCCGGCAGACCAACACCCCTGTACCTTGCTGCCAATCTGACCCGTCACGTTGGAGGCGCTAGAATCTACCTGAAGAGAGAGGATCTCCTGCACGGAGGTGCTCACAAGATCAACAATACTCTCGGCCAAGCTCTCCTTGCCAAGAAAATGGGAAAGCGAAGGATCATTGCTGAAACAGGGGCGGGACAACACGGGGTTGCTACCGCTATGGCTTGCGCGGCTTTCGGACTGCGGGCGGAGGTCTACATGGGGAGTGAAGACATGGACCGACAGAAATTGAACGTGTACAGGATGAAGATGCTGGGTGCCAGGGTGCATCCTGTCGAGTCCGGATCTAAGACCTTGAAGGACGCGATCAATGAAGCGTTAAGAGACTGGGTTACAAACGTTCAGGACACATACTATCTTCTGGGATCTGTTGTGGGTCCGCACCCGTACCCGACAATGGTTCGAGACTTTCAGAGCGTGATCGGGAAGGAGGCGCGGAAGCAAATTCTACTGCAGGAGGGAAAGCTCCCGAAGGCGGTTGTTGCGTGTGTTGGTGGAGGGAGTAACTCGATCGGAATCTTCCACTCATTCTTACACGATCTCGACGTGGACCTTTTCGGGGTCGAGGCTGGCGGGGAAAGCTTGTTGCCGGGACAAAACGCTGCGCCTTTGATTGCTGGACGCGAAGGTGTCCTGCATGGGATGATGACCTATGTTCTACAGGATGAGGTTGGGCAAGTGCAGACGACGCGTAGTATTTCGGCTGGGCTCGACTATCCCGGGGTCGGGCCGGAACACGCCTTCCTGATGAACGCGGGGCGAGCCAGGTATGCTACAGTGTCCGATCAGGAGGCTCTGGAGGCGTTCAAGAACCTCTCACAACTAGAGGGGATCATGCCTGCTTTGGAATCCGCCCACGCTATCAGTTACGCGATGAAGTTGGCGAAAAGTCTCGGGACAAGAGATTCGATCATCGTCAACCTTTCAGGCAGAGGCGACAAGGATGTGGAGATAATTGCAAAGCACCTCCCACAGTGAGGATAGGATAGAGGCGAAGTTCCGGGAACTCCAGAGCCACCGAGAGGGAGCGTTGATCGCCTACCTGACAGGTGGCGACCCAGACCCGAACGCATTCTTGGCCAATTCTACTGCGCTAATAGAGGGCGGAGCAGACATTGTCGAGGTCGGGATTCCATTCTCAGATCCAATAGCCGACGGGCCCGTAATCCAGGCCTCTAGCATGCGGGCCTTGTCCCAAGGAGCCACCCCAGCCGGAGTTTTGGATCTCATCGGAGAACTCTCCTCACAGTGTCATGTCCCGTTTGTCGTCTTGAGTTACTATAATCCGATTCTTACGATGGGCTTGGACCGATTCCTAGAGAAGGCTCGCGAAAGTGGAGTTGACGGGATAGTCGTCCCGGACTTGCCGGTTGAAGAGAGCTACGAATTTAGGACCCTTGCCCTGAAACACAATATCGATAACATCTACCTAGTAGCACCGAACACTTCCCGGACTAGACTCCGAACCGTTCTCGAAAAGTCGAAGGGTTTCCTCTATCTCGTCTCACTCTACGGTGTTACGGGTCCTCGGGACAACCTCAGCCCACAAGCGCTCAAAGCTGTCAAGAAGGTCAAGTCCTTGACAAAGGGAAAGGTTCCCGTTTCAGCGGGATTTGGCGTCTCTCAGCCTGAACACGTATCTGCAATCATCAGGTCGGGAGCTGATGGAGCAATAGTCGGAAGCGCCCTGGTCAACATAGTTTCTCAGCATCTCGAGAGTCCAAACGAAGCTCCTCATCATCTCAAGAGTACCGTAGCAAAACTCAAAGCATCAACGAGGAGATCTTGAGGCGAATGTCTCAAGATTGAGCGAACAAGTCACCGGTCAGCTCAGGGCATTAATTACTCGGGGTTTGAAAGGCGACCTCCATCGCGTTATCATCTTCACCACAGAGAGAATTATCGTAGCCGTTCAGAGCATGCTTTTTCAGGTCGCGAGCGGTATGGGAGGAGCCGGGGGAGCAATAGGCGCTGTCGCAGGTCAGGGTGCTATGAAACGCCAAGATATCAAGGGCAAGCTCGATCAGCTTTCGCCGGAAGAAGTGTTGAGTGCAAACAAGAAGAACTTCCAAGTGCCCTACACGGGCGTCACAAAGATCCAAGTTGGCAAGAAGCTTGGGACGTCAAGACTCTACATTCAGACGCCCAGTGAAACCTACAAGTTCAAGTTCCAGTTCATCAAGTTCGAACAGGTTGAAAGCTCGATTCGGAGTTTTCTACCATCTTCTGTTCTAGTTGAGAGTGGCCAACTGGACTGAACCGGCAGCCGTGTCTGCCCTCCTCTCGGGACACCGCCTACAATAATCTGAAATCTTCCTTTACGGTTGTAAGGACGATATGGGTGTTCGTTCGTTCCACGAAGGGCATGGCTAGAAGTGCTTTAGTGAATTTGCTCAAGTCGTCTCGGCTCTTGAATTTCGCGATGACCATCGCATCGGTGAGTCCTGTAACGTCGTACACGGCTAGTACCTGAGGCATCTTGGCGACCTCCTTCTCCAGCTCGAGGAGTTTGCCTTTTGCGACGCTCACTTCTGTGATGGCGGTAAGCTGGAAGCCGATCTTGTCATGGTCGAACATCGCCGAGTAGCCGCGTATGATTCCTGCTTTCTCCAGTTTTGCGGTTCTCGATTGGACTGTAGTTGTGGAGACGCCTAGCTTGTGCGCTAGCTCCCTGTAGGAGAGGCGAGCGTCGATGAGATACCAGTGAAGAATCTTCTTATCGAGATCGTCAAGGGCGATATCCTCGACCTTTAACTCGTCCTTCATGTTTGTCATGGTTTGACTTGTTCCAAACGGGTCCGCAGTAGTTCCGTGACTTGTCGAGGGTCGGCTCGTCCCCTCACCTCGCCCATTACCAGGTTCATCATTCTTCCTAGAGCTTTGGTACCGCTTTCTTGAACCAGGGTCTGATTGGATTCGACAACCTTGCTGATTATATTCTCTAGATCCGACCTGGTCAGCATTCGGAGGTTGAGCATTTCCACCGCTTCATCAGCGGCTCCGTCTGGATGGAAGGCGAGCCATTTGAGAATGTCGATAACAGACTCCTTTGCGGTTGCACCCTTGGAAACTAGGTCGAACCCTTGCTTGAGCTGGTCTTCCCGAACATTCTCCACGGGCACTTGTTCCCTTTGCAGGCTCCTCAGAGATTCTGTGAGGATCGTTGCTACGAAGCTGGGCGCGACCCCTTTAGTTCTGGCGACAATTTCCTCGAACGCGGGAAGATAGTCGGAATCCACGAGCTGAGTCGCTAGCTTGGGGCTGAGATCATACTTTTTCTCCAGTTCCTTGGCCAGCTCTTCCGGCATTCGGGGAAGGTTCTCCCATAACCGTTCGAGTAGGTCCTGGCCGATCTCAACCGGTGGGACATCGGTCTCCGGATACATTCTAGCGGCTCCAGGCCTCGGGCGCAGATAGACCGTGGTCCCGTCAGGGTTTGCCGCGCGTGTTTCTTCCGGAACCCGTTCCACGGCTTCCCGAGCACGTTCTTCAACTGCCCTCAATCCGTCTTTCGCATTGTCGAGACTATCTGCTACGATGACGAACCCGTCAAGCTCCCCACATCCGAGCATCTTCGCGGCTTCTTCGACATGGTTAGAGTCAATTCCATAAGCAGGAAGCTCGTCTGAGTGAAAGATTCCTCCAACCCCTCCCCAGAAGACGGCGCGTTTGGCCATCTCAGTTCCGAGCCGGATATTGGGGATGAGTTCGCGCTTGAGCAGCCCTTTGAAACCGGGAAGTTTGAGGGCCATTGCTACTCCTCCTTGATTGAGAGCAGATTCGACTATCTTCGATTGTGAGCTTGCGAGAATGTTGGTGACGTCAATGAATTCCTCTTTGATATCCGAAGCCTTGACGTTTCTCTGTCGGAGTTCATCTCTGATCTCAAGTAGCCCGAGCTGTCTCTGAACCTCGTATGCTACAGCCTTGGAAACGAGTTCGAGCTCTTGGACCCCTTTTATCTCGATGAGGGCGCCGTTCTTGATCGATACGTTGAGGTCCTGCCGAATACTTCCTAGACCTCGTTTTACCTTCTTGGTTGCCCGGAGGATGCGGCCAATAGCGAATGCAACTTTTCCAGCTTGCTCTGGATCGTGGATTATTGGCCCAGTGGAGACTTCTATCAGTGGAACTCCAAGCCGATCTAGACGGAAGAATACCGAGGTCTTTGTGTCGCCTGTTTTGCGTCCCGCGTCCTCTTCTAGTGTCACTTGTTCTATGGGGACTTCTACTCCATCCACGGTTATGGACCCGTTGAGTGCGATGACAGCGGTTCGTTGGAATCCGGTGGTGTTGGATCCGTCGATGACCACTTTTCGCATAACGTGAATCTCGTCCAGCGGCTTTGCGTGCAGGAGCATGCTCGTGGTAAGGGCGGCATCCAGTGCTTCCGGGTTCGATGGGTGCGGAGGCTCCTCGTCCAGTTCTACGAGGCATGTGGTTTCCGGGTCCGCCTCGTAAGTGATGGTTTTGCCCTTGTGGAACTCGAAGAGAGCGGCTGGATCAATTTGGCCTAGCTCGCTTTGTGTGGGCCTAAGTCTCCGTTCGAAGGCGACTGTGGGAGGCTTTGTTGATAGAATGGTTGGACAGTCGCAGAAGAGCTTGTGCCCGGTGTCGAGCTGTCGGTGTATCTCGACGCCGACCTTGAGGCCGACGGCTCGATAATCTGGGGACGACTAGGAAGCCTCCACCAATGTTCTCGAAGTCATTTCACCTGCGACCGGGTGAAGCATCATCTCACGAATCTTATCAGCTGATTTGGTCTGGCCTGCAACCCACATCAGCTTGACAATTGCCGTTTCGGCGATCATGTCTTCAAGAGGAGTGACCCCCAAGTTGAGTAAGTCGCGTCCGGTGTTGTAGACGTTCATGTCGACGCGTCCCCATATCGTCTGGGAAGTCATGAAGATGGGAAGATCTTGCTTCAACGCTTTCTTCAGGGAATCGAATAAGTGTCTGGAAACGTGTCCTAGCCCGGTTCCTTCGACGACTATTCCGCGGGTTCCTGCAGATACGGCTGAGTCAATTATGCCAGTGTTGAACCCTGGGTAGAACTTGACCAGGTATGCATGTTGGTCAAAGCGAGATTTCAAGGCCAGCTTCCGGGTCTTATCTCTCTTCTGGATTCCGTTCGTCATTTCGATCTGGCCGGTATTCAGATCGTAACTTGCGATAGGCGTGGAATTGATAGACTTGAATGCGTCTCGACGACTCGTGTGACACTTTCGAACCCTAGTACCACGATGAGCAACGATGATATGGTCGGAAAGGTCTTGGTGCATAGCAACACCAACAAGGGCCATGTCGGCTCGGGCGGCGAGGGCGACTGCTCCCGTGAGGTTGGAGGCCGCGTCTGAGCTGGGACGATCGGAAGATCGCTGAGCGCCGACAAGCAGGACTGGAACAGCTAGGTTTGCAAGCGCGAAACTCAAAGCTGCCGCCGTATAGTGCAAAGTGTCTGTTCCATGGCTTATCACGACCCCTTCTGCACCGTCAGCTATCTTCTTGGCGACTTCTTCCGCCATGCCTTTCCAATGAGTCGGGCCTATGTTCTCGCTGTACTCGCTGAAGAGGATGTGAGCGTCTATTTCTGCGATTGCTGAGAGTTCAGGGACGACGCTTGCGAGGTCGGCGGCTGTGAGTGCAGGCTGCACAGCACCAGTGCGATAGTCAACCCTACTGGCGATAGTTCCCCCGGTGCTTACTATGGCAACCATGGGTAATCCGACATGGTTCGCTGGTGGAGAAGGCTTAGTGAAATGCGGCTTCTCGCCCTGCCCGGTGACCTCCAGTTTTTCTGTTCTGTCGAGGGAGATGCCTATGTTGTAGCCATTCTTCATCTTCAAGACTATGTGAGCGTGATCGGAATATTCCGATCGAGGAATCAGGGTCCCTTCGAACACTTCACCCGATTTCGAGGTGAGACGGAGGATGCTACCGATCTTGGCCTTGGATTTCCTTAGCTGTTGAAGGACTGGCCCATGGTATCCTTCTAACTCTCGGACAGTCAATCGTGCAACACGTCGTTAGGAATCCGTGAGTTAGGTATCCGGTTAAAGGATTCTTAGGCTATGTTCTTGGACACGTAAGGTCCGTCGCGGGTGTAGCCGAAGCGTGAGTAATACCCCTTGGTACCGAGAGCGCTAATCACGAGCACTTTCTTGCGATCGTATTGTTCACGTGAGATTCGTTCTGCTTCTGCGAGAAGCTTTGATCCGTAGCCATTGTGCTGGAACGCGCCCGCCAGTCTTTCTCCTACCGGAACTGTTTGCCCGAATACGTGCAATTCTCTGATAATTGCTGTGTTCTGTTCGGCGACCTCAGGCCTATGGGCTTTCTCGGAGGGTATCCTGACTCGAACATATCCAACGAGGATATCATGTTCGGAGTCTTCGAGGGACAGGAAAATGTCAGTCCCTCCAGACCCTTCATAGTCGACTCGCTTAAGCTGGATCTGTTCGACGTCTGGAGTTTCGCCGTTCCTAAGATAAGAGATCCCGACTTCTCGGCATCTGATGCACTGACATGTCCTACCTTGACGAGCGAGCTCTTGCTGAACAAGCTGGCGGAGATTTCCGTGCTTCACACCATCTGATATTCCATCGACAGGTATCTCTCTCTGTATCCTCATGATCCGGACCCAGCGTGGAACGTACTGTTTGACTTCAGCGATGAGACGCGCGGATTCTTCTGTGGAATAGGGCTTGTACTCTCTTCTCTTCCATTCCTCGTGGAGCTGTGTTCCAGGAGTAACTAGGCACGGATAGATCTTCAGCATGTCAGGTCTGAAATCCGAATCTGCAAAAATTCTCCGGAACGCCTCCAGATCCCGTTTGGCATCGCAACCAGGGAGACCAAGCATCATATGATACCCAACCTTGATTCCTGAATCCTTCAAGACCTGCGTTGCCTCAACAACATCGGCGACAGTATGATCTCGATGAATTTTCTCGTACACATCATCGTACAGGGTCTGGACTCCAATCTCAACTCGTGTCACACCCATGGAGAGCATGTGATCAACATGGCCGACTCTCGACCAGTCGGGCCGGGTCTCTACAGTAATCCCGACGTTCCTAATCTTCGCTGATTCAGCATGATTCTTCGCTTCTTCCAAGGAAGGTGAGTCAATGCCATTCAACGCGTCGAGGCATCGTTTGACGAAATCCTCCTGGTATATTCGGGGCAGAAAGGGAAAGGTCCCGCCAACAAGGATCAGCTCTACCTTATCCACTGAGTGTCCCATCACCCGTAGCTGAGCGATTCTACTCCGAACCTGGAGGTAGGGATCGTATTCATCCTCTAGGGCTCGCATTACCGCCGGCTCCTGTCCCGTGTAGGCTCTCGGGACCCCGACTTCTGGCCCGCCAGGGCAGTAGGTGCATTTTCCGTGGGGACAGGCGTACGGCTTGGGCATTACAGCCACAGTGGTTACGCCGCTAGCACTACGTACTTGTTTTCCCGTCAGTAGTGGCTTGAGCCTTACTAGTTCGGAGCCAGGGACTCGCCGGAGAAGGTCGGAGTTAGGAGGAACGGTTGGTGATCGGTGCAACCGGCAAACTTCGATTTTGATCCGATTGATGTCTTCACGAGAAGGATGGTCAAGACTGAGAAGGCGCTCGATTATCTCGGTCGAGACAATTTCCGCTGTCTGGCTCAATCTGCGAACATTCCGCTCATGTCTCTCAAGGACTTCTGGCGTCGAGCCTGGCCAGTTATGGGTTTTCCAGGTTCCGCCTCTTCTTCGGCTCGCCTTTTGGACTTGACTTGCCCTTATCAACTCTGGAGATTACCGTCGACGGCGGGTTCCCCCTCACTGCTACACCTGAGAACCCTTGCGCCTCAGAGACACGCAGCCTCGTCTTGGCACGGAACGGTCGAACCTCAACCGCCCCCTCACGCCCATAGCGTGGTAGCTTGGCCAGTTGCCAGGCGGGAATTTTACGGTAGGCCAACCAACCCGCTATCCCAATTCTGGCCTGCAGCACTCATCAAACGGAAACTTGACCGCGCAACTTTCCGTATACTCGACCCTTCCACGAAAATCCCATTCCTAGTGCTCCTCTGACGGTCGAGTCGATGCCTATACCGATGTAGAATACGATGGCTAGGGGGAGAAGTAGGGCATAGAGAGGACTCACCTCTATCGATCGGTCGAGAATTATTATTCCGAGCCATAGGAAGAAAGCCATGAAAGTCCCTGTGACGAGGTAGGCGTTCAAGGGCTTTGCCGGCGCAAGGTATACGCCATATCCGAGCACGATGAAGGGCAAAACCAGAAAGGCGAAGAGTAATGCCAATCGGTACGTGGCCCGAAAAAGCGGATGATTTCCGGAGACTGAGTAGAAATTCTTCCTCCATCCACGCCAGATTTCAGGAAGACTGGAGTACATTCGGACCCCTAGCGAGTCAGAGGCTGTAACCATTCTGAGTCTGAGACCTTTCGCTTTTATTAGCCTGCCCAGGGAATAATCCTCCGAAATTCTATCCCTAACAGCGGAGTGTCCACCGACTTTATCGTAGGCCTCGCGCCGAAACAGCATGTACTGGCCATTTCCAAGGGCCCAACGCGGCTTGCTATCGTCATTGACCCACTTGCCCCCGACGAACATCATAATGAGCCAGAATATTGGTGGCTGGAGAAGTTTCTCCCAGAAAGTTCGAAGAATCGCTGCAGGAGCGAGAGTTACAAGATCAGCCTTTGTGATCTCCAGATAGTTCACTGTCTTAGCTAGACTGTCGCGCGAGTGAATTGAGTCGCCGTCGGTGAACAGGAGAAGATCACCCCGGGCTTGTTGGTAACCCGTGTGGCAGGCCCAGTTCTTTCCTACCCAGCCTTGAGGAAGAGGTTCTTCCTCTACCAGCCTGATCTTGCCATCGTAACTATGGAGAATGTCCAGGGTACCATCGGTAGAATTGCCATCGACAACAACAATTTCCTTCTCGGGATAGTCCAATCCAACCAGCGAAGCGACACACTCGCCAACCGTTTTTGCTTGATCTCGAACAGGAAGAATAATCGAAACTAGCGAAGGCTTCGAAATGCGGGGCGCATCCACTGGTAAAGCGGGAAAATGCATCAGGGTAAGATATTCGTATCCTGCTAAGAGGAACACTAAAGCTGACTGAATGACAAGCAAAGCATCAATTGCGAGAGACAACGCATGGGCTCCGAAGGCGCTAGCCAGAACCGTGAGCGGAATCGCTGCAGATAAGTGCTTGTCAGTTCAACCAACGGTGAGCTAGTCTCTCCACCAGCCCATCATGCCCCTACGGCCAGCCCAACTAACCCATACAATTGCCAGGATGGTAAAGGCAATAATCATGGCTACCAAGATGGAGATTATTTTTTGGAGAGTGCTGAAACTCTCCGTGTAGAAACCCACGTAAACCAGGGAACCAACAAGAAAACCAGCAAATATCAAGATCGACAGGATAACTCGCAACATCAACCCCGAACGCATTTCCCGGACCCTTTCCATCAAGAATCAACTAGAAAACACCACCTTGCAGCTAATAAGCTAGGCACCCAAGAGGACAAGAGTCCTCCTCATCAAGTCTAAAAAAAACTGAATCGAATCATAAACGGTTAGGTTCGGATATAATTCTGACCCGGCTTCCGGCCCAGAACAAACCTCTTCTCCGAATTCCGCCGAACCCTCTCCCTCGGAGAAAGACCCGGCTTATCCAACCCCTGAATCTTAGGAGTCTGCTGCCGAACCTTGCCCGCTCAGACCCGAGGAGACTTTTGTCACGCCTTGATTGGTCAACGAGCCATGTGTTGGTATACTTACAACCCTCCCTTTCTATTGGACGCGGTAAGTCGAGATCATGTTATTTAACGCTTCTCTCTTTCTGGCAATTCCGAACCCAATCATCCTCTGATAGTCTAGGAGGTTGCTCCGACCGAATATGGCGATGCAATCTTCATAGACGCTATGTCGGACTCCAATCTTGTCCAGGAGAGTGGAGACCTGCTGCAGACCTTCCCAGTTAACCGAGGATACAGTGACCTGTCTCGAAGATCTTTTGACCTCGTACTTCACGGATCCGTCTGCATCGAAAAGGCCTTTAAGGCCATGTCCCACATCGAGCCGAGACATTTTGTCCGATTTCAAGCACCTGAGAGATTCTTTCCGCAGGCCCCAGGATCGGGTTCCGAAAGTCGCGTAGCAATGTAAATCATTCCAGATGTCAAGAGACGAAATCGAAGCTTGGATATTGTTGACTCCGACCGTTCTGAGCGTTGGTCGGACCGAGTATTCTTGTTCGAATTGGGATATCCAGTTATCCGCGAAGTCTCGGTCCTTTCCCGCAGCAATTCCAATTAAGTGTGTTCCATGTTTTGTCTGGCTCGTGGGTCGAAGACCGTCACCGAACATCGCGAAGATAATGTAGAGTTTAGAGCGGCTGAGCCCAGGCCTGACCTTAGGAAATCTCCCGTGGAGGTCCATTAACATCTGCTGCGATTTCCCGCGAATCGGGACTCGGTGAGAAAGGAGCACTTGCCTAAGCTTGCTCCATTCGATATGAAACCTCTCCGCGATCCGAGATTGACTCGAGCCATTGAGATACTCTCGGACCAAGTCCTTCTCGAAGACTATGCCCTGTTTACCTTCCCACGTTTCGATGGAGAAGCCCAGCGGGGGCAAAGAAAATCTTGACGACGCGAACGAACTGCCTCTACGGTTCTATCTAGGAGGATGGATAATTCTCGATCAGTCATCGAGCGCCAAAGTTTCCTGAGAGTGGAGTTTTCAGAGCGAGTCCAAGCTCGCAATTCTTCCGATCAGAGCTGGGGAGGCGAGGGGTAAATTTAAGAGAGATGACTGAAGCTACCTCGGGAATTTCTCCCGTGCATATCCGGAGCGAGTGGCTTGGATGGAAGAGGTCTATGTGTTGACGTTTGCCATGTTCAGGAAGGTAGTCAGTGTCCTGTGCCAAGCGGAACCTTTTTGCCTGATAGGTCTCGTCGTGTTTTGCCGAACTCCGGCATTCCGCTGAGTTCTCTTTCCGAGAATACTGGTCCGTCGTGACAAACCAGGTACGGTCCGATTACGCAGGCTGCGCATATTCCGATTCCGCACTTGAATACTCGTTCGAGGCTGACTTGTATGTGGCATTGCTTCTGCATGGCGAGGTCGTAGACTAGTTTCATCATGGGTTCAGGTCCGCAAGTATAGATGGCATCGAAGCTATTTTCTCTCAGAACGTGGTCGACGACCTTTGGCACCTGGTTCTTCTCTCCATAGGTCCCGTCATCCGTCGCGAAGAGTAGTCTGAAGTGGTTATCCTTGCTTTCCTTAAGCAGCCATTCTTTGAACAGGAGTTCGCTTGACGTTCTCGCTCCTGTGATCAAAGTTACATCTCGTCCTCTTAGATGGACCAGGAAGGAGATCAGTGGAACAAGTCCTGTTCCTCCGCCGACGACGAGCAGTTTGTGGTGGTGTCCGACGCTGAACGGATGTCCATACGGGCCTCGGATCCAAAACTTGTCGCCAACTTTCTTTTCCCAAAGCGCAGTGCTAACGGGCCCCCCCTTCTTGATCACAACACCCGCCTCCGATCTCCCATGAATGGCCAGCACGCTCATGGGAACCTCATCAATCCCTGGGACCCAAACCATGGCAAACTGGCCGGGCTTGGCGTTGTGCAGAGTGGAGTCGCCGAACCAGAAAGAGCGGATTGAAGGCGTCTCGTCAGCAATGCGGGCGAGTCGGACCGCCCTGGGAGTGTGAAGCTGTTGGATTACTGACTCCAATTCTGCGGGTTATGCAAAGAGGCGCGTACTAATTACTTACGAGAGAAAGGGCTCTGTCCTATCCGTTAAACCTCGGGATCCTTATTATCAGACAAGACGGGATGCTGCGACGTAAGCCGGCCGCTCGAGGAGTCGGTCGACGAGTTTCATCATTTCATCGTAGTGGTGCCGTATAATCCCGGCTCCTTGGGGGCCCATCATTTTCTCAGCGTTCGTCTTGCACTGGTTCATAGCCGTCAAGATTCCCTCTTTGGTCGGGTCCGTGTAGCTAGCCCCGCAGTTTACGAAAACGGATTCGACGAACTGTTTCACCTGCTGTTTCAGCTGTTCGTCGGTCACTGGCTGCTTGAGCAGGGTGGCGAATTCTCTATTGGCGCTCTCGAAACAGGTCAATAGCTCGTCCCTAACGAACTTGGGTGTGATTCTATCGCTTGGAACGCCTGGAGCCTTGTAGGTCTGGGTCATAGGGGCAAGTTTATGACATACGTTATATTAAGCCTATCCATCTCCGAACTTATCCTCCTCAAGGTAATACGTGCCAGTTACGCGGTTGAAGACCCACCGGGTCGCCCTAGCATTGTCTGAGCGGGGGCATCCTAATCGTTGAGAAATATGGAAATACGAGCCAGGTCTCACTTGTAAAATGGTTCCACAACGAGATTCACAACCAACAACCAACACTGATTTTCGCGAAAGCTCCCTTGTAACCAGTCCTCGCGAGCCTGTTAGAGAATCCTTATAGGTTTGTCCCACCAAGGTATGGTGGGACATGACGTCCGTAGACGCTTCTAGTGCAAAGATTGACTCAAAGGGCAGAATACTCCTTCCTCCTGTGTTGAGGAGCGAGCTTGACCTCGAGCCGGGAGATACTGTTTCGCTCAGGAAGACGAGGGAGGGACTGATCGTCACTCGAGGTGGAGGAACGGACTACATTTCCAGGCTCAGACAGATGCTGGAGACATCACCGTCAAGGCTTGGAAAACCTTCGAACCCTACTCCTTCAAAGATGAAAAGGATCTGGAAGACAGCTTAGTCCTTGGCCAAAGGGCTGGACACCAACATCCTCTGCTATGCGCTCGATCCTGCCTTCCCGGAAAACCTGAAGTGTAGAAAGATTCTGCTGGAGGCTTCGCCGGAGAATCGGCTTGGGATCAACCCTACAGTTCTACATGAGACATATCATACTCTTGTCTTCTACCAGAAATGGGTCCCGTCCGAGGCGAGACAACGCCTCCTCACCCTCCTCCAGCATCCCCACTTGGAATTCTACAGTCAGACGAGGAGAATTTCCCAAATCGCGCTGGATCTTGCGGCCCGAAACAAACTGAGAGGAAGAGACGCCCTAATCATTGCTAATTTTCTAACGAACCAGGTCTCGACACTCTACACCAACGATCGCGACCTGCTGAAGCTGGGAAAGGTCGAGTGGAAAAAGTCCGTGATCGCCTTGCATAACCCGCTGGCATAGCCGAACACTGATGCGAACAGGTCCCAGCCGCTAGGGCATGCCGACCTCTCCTTGGCCGACTGTCACACCTTGGCCGCCGCCAAGCAGCTCAGAGCCACCCTCTCGACAAACGACAGGGAGCTTTCCAAGATCAAAGACGTCAGAACAACACTCTTCGTGCCATAGGCGTCCCGACCCCTGCCGTTTGTTGGCGTAGACTCCTCTGAGATATTCGTAGAAGTTCTGCAGGGTCTTAGAGATGGCCAAGCACCCGGAATCCCAAGGCTTCAAAGTCGCTGTCGTAACTGTACATGTCAGTTATGCCCTGCTTTCTGGCAAGGATCGCTGAGGTGCAGTCAGTCAGGCTGAGCGGTATCTCTCTTCTAGACTTGTAAAGCTCCCATGCTTCCAAGAATGTATTCTCGTCTACTCTCAGAATCAACATCGATTCCGAGGAGAGGATTAGCGTGCCGAGCGCGACGGAGAGCTCGTGGTTACGCGTTCTCCGCCGGCATCCTGTCACGGCCTCGTCCAGGACATAGTCGGAAGTGTAGAGCTTTCTGTAGGAAGTCTTTCCATCTCTGATCTTGTCGAAGGACTCTACCGCATCGGAATGCTGCTTGTCTCTCTTGTTGTGCAGGGCCATGAAGGGTCCGGTGTCTATTAACAGCCGCAAAGAAATGCTGTTCCCTATCCGTAGACTGTATCATCTATTTCCCTGGAAGCGTTCTCGGTGCCTTTTCCCCAGTCTCGAGCTTTGACGTGGAAAATTGGGTCGTTTGGGTTTATCCCAGATTCTTCCTGTGCCCATCGGAGAGCGGCCTCGCGAAGCGCCTCTTTGATGGTCAACCCCTTCTTTCGGGCTGTCGCTGCGAGTGTCGAATACTCGGCAGGTTCCAGTTCGGTTTGGGCCACTTTATGCTCCATTCATCATCCATCTAAAACTACATGCAGGATACATGTAAGTCTTTTCCTCTCGCGCACGGAGACGACTGGCTACGACAGACTATGAAGGAGAGGTGGGAAGCTAATTATGAAACGATGAAGGAAGAGAGACGCCGGACAACCAGCAAGATCCTAGTGAGGCAGATGACCCGTGGACCTCCATCAAGCTATGGCCCAATTTATTACACGGCGATGGTCCATAGTCGAGTTAGAGGACTTGGCATAATGTCAATCGGACTAAATTCCTTCCTTGGAGGAATCCCAGGTCCCCGCCGTTTCTTGGGACAAATACGGGATAAGTCAGATGTTTTCCGGCCTTTAGTCATATGAACTCATGTCTCCATTAGAAGGATAAGGAATGCAAGAGTCAACAGCTCATCCAAAGGTTGACGAAGCGCTTCTCAAACGATTCCGGAGCGAGATAAAGAACAAAACCCCTTTCGTCGCCGAAAAGGACGGAAGGAAGATTATCGTCAATCCGACACCTTTGGAGGATCTGACGACTCCCCTCGTCGAGTGCGCCCGTGTCGAATATGGTCTCGAGATACTTGCAAAGAGCATCAAGGTCTTCGGAAAGTTCGACTCGAAAATCGCAGGTGGCTCAGTCAAAGTCCGCCCGGCCGTTGAGATAATCGAGGACGCGATTGCTTCTGGCAAGCTGAGAACCGGTCAGACAGTCTTCGAGGCAACCTCTGGTAATTTCGGTATCGCTCTTGGAATGCTGGAAAAGATCGGGATCGCTGTCATTTTCCTAGTTTCAAGGAAGCTTCAGAGCGGGGTCCTGGATGAACTGAACAAGAGCTCAGCGAAGACGGTGAACCTGGACATCGACATTTGCCCCGCACCCGGTCTAGCATTGGACCACGGCCTAGTTATTGCGAAAGCGACGGCGAACAATGTCCGCGGACAACTATCGGATCTCGGTCTCGACGGTGCAAGGTTCGACAAGGCGCGTGCCGAGATTGAAGGTCTCCTCGCCAGACAAGACGTGATCAACCTCGCGAAACTATTGGCCAAGATCTACGGAGGCTTCTGCCCCGAACAATATGATAACGAGTTGAATGTCAAATCGCACGAGACAGTCACAGCGCCAGAGATAGACCAACAGCTCAAAGACAATGGTCTTTCACTCGCAGAGTTCAAAATAATCTCAGCGTTTGGTACCGGCGGAACGTCTGCAGGCATCAGCAAATACGTTCAAACGAAATATGGCAAGAAATCTGTTCACGTGGTATTCCCCCTCAACAACCAAGACGTTGCGGGAGTACGGACCAAGGACAAGGCTTTCGGCCTCAGATTTTATGATCCCGCTCTGTATGCGGGACAGCACGAAGTAGACTTCGAACAGGCTAAACGCGTCCTTCGCTTTTTCGTCGGGAAAGGCTACGATATCGGCGAGAGCAGTGCACTAGCGCTCTACGCTTGTTTACAGATGCTCAACTATGGTGTCGGAGACAAGTTTGCCGTGATACTAGCCGATGGCATCGACAAGTACCGAAGCACTCTCGGAACAGTGGCGCAATCACCCCCTCCTCTCGAAGTCACTCTCCCACAAGCCAGCTCCAACGTGACAGATTATGATGAGGTTCTCTGGACGCATGGCATGTTCGTGCCGAAGGAGGATGGAATCAAACTCCTGGCCTCATCTCTCGGATGCGATGAGAGCAAAATCAAAGTCGCAAGAGCATCAGATGTCCAAACGTTGATCTCGACCGAAAGGATACCCAATAATATCTCGAATGCCCTACCCAAGAACAATCGAAAGGTCCTCTTGGTGTGCATGGCTGGGGGCACCTCGTTACGGGTTGCCCAGATACTTGCCGCGAATGGAGTACAAGGTCAAAGTCTAACCGGAGGAATAATGAGCCTCTCCGAGAACAGCAAGAAGCAACCGTCCGACCTAGTGCAGATGGCCAGAGAATAAACTACCGGGCCATCTCCTGATTCGGTTCGACCTCGGATGCGAAGGATCGAAATACTACGAGCCGACGCGGGCCGCAACCTAGGATTCAAGCGTGTTCTCGCCAGAAAGAAGCATCTCATGAAGACGCAGGTACTTGCTAAACTGAGCTCGAGCAAAGGCTAGGGCGTGTTGTTGATGCTAGGAGAAGAAGAGCCGTGTTTCTCCCATAGTCCTGACGTCCAGCTGTTCCACGTCGACCATCATTGGCAGGTCCTTGACGACATTGCCCAAGAGTAGGCACCGCCTAGTGGGGATTCCTCTGACGAGGTAGCGTATCGTGTCACTGTCCGCCTTTGCCACCTTACCGATAGCCTCAATGTCATGTTCGTTTGTGAAGTTGAAGATGAACACGTTGTCCGCTTGCCTGTAGATCGCTTCCTGGACAGTGTCGGGCTGGTTTGTGATGAACGTGGTGAACAATCCAATGTGCCTCATCCGCGTAACAATATCATCCCAGTAAGTATCACGCAGATACAGGTGCGCTTCCTCTGCAAAGAGAAAAGCAGCCTTGAGCCAGTTGGAGGAGAGAATCTTGGTCAGTTCTCCAAGAAAGATCTCGACGAGGATGCGTCGGACGATTTGGCTCTGATTCTTCAGATTAACCACTAGGACCCCGCCTCCCTCTATAGTGTGAAGAATCCGCTCTTCAGTTAGCGGGTTCGCCTCATCAAACAATCCCGATTCCATCAAGACCTGCAGCCTAGAAGTCAGAGCTTCGCGGACGCTGTCGTGGCAGCTCCACGACTGTACCGCTTGAATCACCGTTGGCAGAGTCAAGTCTCCCCGAGCCTCGAGATCCTTCCAGATAGTCGTGAAGACCTTCGACGAGGTCGCTGGCAGATCCAGAGCGTGACTCAGGACCCCGGCGACAGTTCTCAACCCTAGTTTTGCCATGGAGAAGTTTAGGCCGCTTCTCGGCGCGAGTACGGTCAGCCGGGCGGAAGATTGTCGTCCATCTTTCGATTTGTGCAGGTTGATGTATTCTCCGTTAACGTCTAGCACGATGCAAGGAGCGCCCCATCCTGCCATGGACAGCAGTAGAAGTTTTGCCAGGTGAGATTTTCCAGAGCCCTTTCTTCCGGTGATTATGTTGAGACCGCCATCGAGTCCGCTGGCATCTACGCTTATTGGCTCGCCATCATTGTGTCCGAGCTTGACCGGCATCTTTCCCCCGTTCATTATCAGCTTGTTGACTGCATAAGGTCGGATCTTTGATGATGTGCGTGATGGCAACCATGAAGTGCTAGGCGAAAGACTCCCGTCTTGAGCAATGGTTCCTCGAATCTTGCAGACCGCCAACCTCGTGTCTTTCAATGCGTCTACTTGGCTCGAAATGTTCAGTGGGTCTACGTCCTCCCCTGAAAGATCCCCGTCTGTCATCACGTCTCTCAGAATGTCCTCCAAGACCCCGGGGACGTTGGCGTATTGGAGATCTATTGCTTGGACAAGGAGTCCCCTCGATTGAGATTGGTCTTCGATGACGAAATAGTCGCCCTTGTGAACATGCTCGTCCGGGAAGGCGATAAGTTGAACCTCATCCGCTTCCTTCCGGTAAATCCGCATCTAGGCCACGTACCTGCTCGTTCCGAAGGGTCCGAACAATGATCTTCTGAGGTTCGGCCGGGCTTGAAGACTGACATGATGGTTACTGGCAACGAATCGCTGGACTGCGAGGATTTCGTTGGCGGTGAACGTGCTGAAGATGTGAGCTATCCTCAGCGTCTCAGGATAGCCATGGAAGATCACATCGGTCCCCGCAACTCGGCCAAGTGCTATTAGCGACCGCTGTTCATCAGCATCACGATCGATATCGGTGCGGAACAGGAATCCGTCCGGTGAAAGTTTCGACACGCAGACTCGCCCGAGGAATCTGATCGGATACGCTGGATACTCGTTCTCCACAACAGATGTTATGTCGATGACGTGGGGGACTTTCTCGACGTCGAAGAAGCCGAGAATATTCTTCCCACCAACCGTAAGCTGCGTTGATTTGGAGAGAGCGATGACAATGCTGTTGTTGTTGCGGGCCGTGGAGAGGATCCGCTGGACCCTGCTGGAAGGATTGTCTGGAGTCCCAGCGGTCAATGATCCATCTAGCAGCACTATTCCGTCCTTGACGGTGACCGCGAGTTCTTCCTGGACCCAGCGTTCCACGTGATTTCTTAGCTTTGTCAGCACTCGGAGAGTCTTGACTGATAATCCACCGAAGGCTCGTGACTCGTCGTCTCTGTAATTTTCTTGTTGGCCATCGGAGTTTGGAATATGAAATAGCAATGGTCCCCAGCGCGTGAAGGCAATCCTGTCGGGTTGTCTCCAGACGGCGACCGCGCGGATGGCGAAGATCATTCCAGTGTCGGTTTCACCGATCTTGACGCTCGATGCGTCGCAGGCAGCAATTGGAACCGATTCTCTCAACGGGTTGATTGGGCAACGTTTCAAGCCCATCGCGATCGAGGAGCCTCCGATCTCCAGTTGCTCGTCAGAATCTCCATCGTCCAAGCCCATGTCCATGAGGGACACAGCTCGAGGGTTGAGAGTAGATCCCCGCAGCGATTGCATCGATCTAGTCGAGAGTTGAAGGAGCGCTTCCGGAATCGGATGTTGAAGCTCTTCCGGTATGCTTTTTAATTGTGCGAGAGGTTCAGTTAGTTCCTGGGTGCGGTGGAGCAAGGTTAGATTCCCCCAGTATTGGGCGGGAGATCCCCCTCTCCCGCCTGTCCCCGCACCCTCTCTAGTATCATCCTGGCGCGGTCACCTTCGTTTCATGCTGGGACGCGGCGGCACGAGCCGTGACGCCTCTCGCGATCTCGTGTGATTTGCGGATCCCCTGGATTGAGAGCCTGTAGTTTCCTTGGCTAGTCCGCTCTACAACACCGGTCTTTCCCATCATCGCTAGGGTGTTGCGGACTGTCTTGACGGATTTTCCAATAGCTTTGCTGATATTCTCAGGGCTCATGTCGACGCTAGGTCGAGTGCCAACTGCATGCGCAACCCGGGTGGCTAGTAGGACAAGTGAGATCGAGTGCTCTGCTGACATCTCCGGCTTCAGAAATACAGCCTCCCCCTCAGGCGTTAGCTTGACGGTCTCAGAGAGATCGTCCACCATCGAAGAGTAGTCTGGAGAGAAGGTCAATTTCGACGCGAGCGAATAGTTGGGTAGGACTTGCGCTGCGAACCGCATGACCTCTTGCACAACCGTCTCTAGGTCGCCTTCGACGGTATGTTTGATGTCTCCCCATTCGATCTGAACCTTGATCTTCGGACGGTCTGTTATCGCTTTCTACCTCTCCGGGAGCTGTACGGCTTTCGGCATCAGTGTCTGGATGACAATTCGTCGTCCCATCGTGGTGAGCCTGTAGGAGCCTTTTCCGATTCGTTCGATTAGCTGTTCCCTAACGAGTTCGCTGAGCCGGCCTGCTATTGTCCCGGTTACTCGGCCTGTAATCTTTGCGAGTTCGTCTAGCGAGATTGAATCGTTGTCCTTCTTTCCCATCAGGTAGAACATGCATGCTCCGGCGACATGAAGCATCATGAGTTCTCTGTCCTTCAAGGTTGCTGTATTCTTGAGGATCACCAGACCCTCAGGGGAGTAGGCAATGACGCCCGCACAGCTTTGCAGGAACTCTACACTGTCGACAGAAAGAACTAGCTTCGACGCCAGTTCGAGGGCCGGGTAGGCTTTCGAGAAAAAGATGACCAGCTCTCGAACCACATTCTCCGGGCTTCCAATGACCTTGGTCTCTGCCCCATTGTGTCTTACGGTAACTTCGATCGTTCCGCTAGGCTGGCTGCGCTGTACTGAGTTTTGAACTGTTTCCAGGTCAGACAATAACGCTCAGCCCGAGCCTTCTCTGTTGTAGATATATAACGATTTTCGGTCCCGAGTGTGATCCCACAAGGTGTTACTCTACAAATCGGGAGTGAAAGTGAAAGTGTTTCGCCGAAACAGCATGTCCGGGAGAACAAACAAGGTGTTACTCGAAGCCCTCTCAAGAATATGCTAAGAGAATTCCTACACTCGCGTCTCCGACATAGCTTTATGAGTTCGACCCCTCCGGTCTCGCGAGAATGAACTACAACGAGCTCAAGATTCGAATTCTTGGCCTATTCGAAGCGAAACGGGAGTTTGACAGCCTCATGATTCGTGAGCTTTTGGCATCCGACAAGACGCTCAAGTTGACAGACAAGGGTGTAGAGATGGCGCTTCTTCGGTATTGGAGGCAAGGACTCTTGAGCCGGACCCGTCGAGCCGGCAGGTTTCAATACGCTCTAACCGAACGCGGCCTCGGTCGAAGGGAGTGGTTGCTCAAGAACAGATGAGTACCCAGGGACGCGTGATCATGACTTCTCTAGTCAAGCTTCAGAGTCATGAAGATCTCATCGACATATCCCTCTTGCAACCATCCCGGCACTCTTCCAGATTCTTCGAAGCCTGATTTCCGGTAGAGTTGCATCGCTGGGGTGTTTCCGTCAAAGACGCCGAGCCAGATTCTCGCCAGATGCAACCTCATTGCCAGGATCTTTGCTGCTTCCATTAGCATTGTGCCAACTCCAATTCCCTGATACTCGGCTCTGACGGCGATTCCAAGACCCATGGAGTGTTGCATCACTTCCTCTGAGGGTCGGGTAAGATCGACTAGGCCCACGGGCTCGCGAATCAGTTCATCTTCGCATACTATTGGGAAAACGTGTCCAGAGTCCACGTGCTGCTGGTAGTCCCCCTGGCGCCATGGGTATAGTCCTTCAAAGACCCCGGAGGCGATTCCCCGAAGAACGTTGTGTTGCGTGATGAATTTGTCGATGAACGGGCGATCCTCTCGCTTGTAACCTCTGACCTTGAGCGTTGGAGATTTCGCCTTCCCCATTTCAACCGGCTTGTAGAGCCCCGGTTTCGCATAGCTCCTCTGAGGCTTTGCTTTGGAAGCAACGCTGAGATCTTTGAAGAGAATGTTGTAGTCAAATCTCCTCCCGTCCAAGGAGACAGTTCCAGGTAAGGAAGCACCAACTGTGTAACCTAGAGCTTTCAGGGCTTGAACTCGTTTTCTATCGTACCCGAAAACCGTGGTTGTTACGACCATCCTCTCTCCGGCAACAGCGGTTTCTTCAACAACCCGCGTCGCCTCTTTGAGACCCAGCAAGGAATCTGTTACTACTCGAAACCTCGCAGTCGGAATATGCTTGTCCTTGCCTGCATGATAAGAAAACATGGCGTCGATCGTTCCGCCCTTCATGAGAAGAAAACTGCTGCCTGTTGCAAAGTGTTCCCCGAGGAGACTAGCCCCCAGAGGTAAAATATGGCCTATCTGCAAACTCCTATCGTTAAGATAGTCACGGGCCCGAGATGGATCGTGCTCAAGCGGGACAATTTTCAAACCATTCCCTCTGGTCTTGTCAGATTCCTAAGACTAGTTGAGACTTGTCCCGAACTTGACCCTCATGATTCTACAACTAGTGCAACGCGCCTGCCCAGTGTTTCGACCCATCGTAAGGCAGAAAAGACTATGGACTAAACGCATGGTTAGCGGCCGTAGTCTAGCCTGGTCTAGGACATAGCCCTATTAGCGTCCAGTGGGCTTCCAACCCAACGACCCGGGAAGCCGTCTCAACAACGGCTCGGGACTTCAAATCCCGGCGGCCGCACCAAATTACGCACTCTTGAAGAATCTCTATCGCTGTCTTTCAACCTATCATCTGATTATCTTGAACCAGTCAGGGTGGTTCCATCACTGTTCCATGAGGGGCAGGCTGGCTCAATCAGTTCTCGGGGAATTTACAATGAGCTGAAGGCTGAACTGATCGAGTCTCCTCGCGAACTCAGCCGTGATCCTTGGGAATTCAAGCTAGCACATTGCCGTCGCGCCCTATTCTCAACCCAGGGACTAGCGGATTGCCTCTGCGAGGAGCGGGTCTCCTATTTGGTAGAGCTCACCAGTCTTTTCGATGAACCCTGCTTTGACCAGCGTGCTTATCAGATCTGTGATGCCCCTGTCGTTGACCGTCCTACCCTCCAGCTCTTGTACAGACCTCTTGATCTCAGACCATGTCGCCGGGTGGGAGACGACAGTCTTCATGATTCTCATGTACCTCCTCTTTGCAATCTGACGAGAGGCGAGGAAGTTCAGAAACTCCTTCCTCGCCATTGATTTCCCAATTTCACGGACTTTCCCGATTGATGAGGCTGATACGCCTCCTCTCTTGCATATCGATCCGAAAAGAGTAAGCCATCCGATTATTCCGTCGAGCCTGATGAGCGCCTCCCTTAGCACTTTCTCGTTTGGTCTCGTGCCGAGCTGCTCGAAGCCCTTCTGGAGAAAGTCCCTCGACTGACCCTCGCTGAGTCTGCCCAAGACGATCTCTGTGATAGCCCTCCCGTAGAGGGGAGCATCCGGATCGTCAGTGCCGACGAAGTCTCTCAGTAAACCGATTGCTGACCCTGTAAGAACGATACTTGTGTTCTTGAAGTAGTCGTACACGTGTGCAAGAATTTTTTGAACATTGAAACCTGCAATCTTTCCGAGTTCCTGCGCCTCATCGAATGCGATAATGAACCGATGCTTCTCGCGAGCCGCCATCTCCTCCAGCAGCTTGAACACGTCGACAATCTGGAGCGGCTCCTTTCCGGCCCAGCTGAAGCTGACGCCGGTTCCCATCACTTGAACGCCCCTTATCCCTTTCAGCCGGTCAATGACTCTGCCAGCACGTCCCTTCTGCTCTGAAAGGAAGTTGTTGACCGAACTCTCCAGGAGTTGGAGCAGGTCCTTCTTTGTCGCGTAGGGCTTCTCTCCGATCGCCCTTAGGTCAACTATTATCCCAGGAAGCTTGGCCTCGGCCAGTCCAGTTTGGAGGAGAGACGTCTTTCCGGTTCTGCGGAGACCTACGATGAGGACCATGGGATCTCCCTCTCGAATTGCCGAGACGAAACTAGCAAGCTGTCTTTCCATATCGTATAGGTCTCGTTTCGTCGTCTTCGGCCGCTCATCAAACAGCAACTTGTACCAGTCCAAGTAACTTGGGGGAGTACAAGTTAAGACTATCCCTTGAAGAACGACTTTGTAGTCTTCTAGAGATAAAGGCCGAGCAAGGAGCGTCGGATTCTGGGCGATGAGGACTCCTTGGCCTATTTCCGGCACTCAATTCTGGTTCGCCGAAGACCATTCTCGTTTCTAGTCAATCGCGGTCGAGAGTTGGTCACGTGGAGAATCGAAACCCCGGATCAATTAAATGGAATGACGGTAGACTTCAGTGCAGACCAAGGATGGAGACAATGACGCATGCGATTTGTACTTATAGTGTGGTGTCCGGCGGCCGCACCACACAAGAGTTATCGAGTCTTTCTAACGGGTCTAAACGCCACGATGAGCCACCATACGATAGCCTGTCCTGCAATGGTGAGGGCAGTAAGATCTAGTCCACTGATCGCGAAAAGCGGAACGAAATAGGTCAAGATGGATGCCGAGGGAATGCTAGCCGTCTTCCTTGGAACTTGAGAATTCTTGTTCAGCACGGTAGGTAGGCTAAACACGGCAAGCCCAGCGCTGCCGATCGAGATCAGAACGTCCACCAAGCTCATGGGTAAAACCCCACTAGTCTATCCATTCTTTTCCGATGAGTTGGAAGCCTCTCTAACAGAAAGGTCAACTGTACCATCCAGACTCTTCGGCTGGCTCTCCGGTACTGTCGTTGTGTTACCGCTAGCTAGACGGCTCGGGTAAACTGCGCTTCTCCCTTAGAGTGAATCGGAGCCCTGACCAAGTCGGGTCGATCGAGCAGATCTTGAAGTCGACCATCCCGGCAGCTATCCCTGCCTCCCTGACCACTGGTTGCCTCAAGTCGGTTTGAATTTTGGAGGTCTGCTTCGGCCAAATAATCCATAATCCAGCTTTCTTTGAAAACACTCTCATGTGTTGTAGTCTCTCCTCCAATTCTGTTCGAGACTTTGCGAACCATAATGTAAGGTCGGATTGGCCTCTTATCCCATCTCGTAACAATACGTTTTCTGGTAATTCACCTAAGGTCTGTCGGAATCCAGGAGGGGCCCCGACCAGGGAAACGGTATATCCTGATTTGATTCCGAGCTTCTGGTAGAGAGGCGCGCCTGCGTAGACTTCGAGGCGTGACCGGGCCTGTGGAGTTTCTTGAGGAGGGTGTCTGATGACCTCTTCCAATCCTTCGACTGCCTGATCCCATCTTGCGTAGATTGCGTCTGGGATCTGAGCCTTGATCCTCTTTACCTTCTCAGGCTCTCCATCGACGAAGACCAAGGGTATTCTTCGGGTGGATCTGGAAGATCTCAACGCCATCGCCACGTCCCGTCCTTGAGATGGTAGCCGAGAAAGATCAATAATGATGGCGTTTGGAGGATCTTCCCTTTCGCGGAGCCGGCTCGGGTTGAACTTGTCGTATTTCACGAGATATCCAGCCGAGCGTAGCTGGTCTGCTTTCTGTTTCGCTTCGACCTCGTTCCAATGTATGAGTCGCACACGGTACGTTACGCTTCACCGTGTTGCATTGTGTTCAGATGCACTCACCTATACACTTCGTGCTAATATGCTTCAGACCAACCTAGCAGTTACAAAAGATACACAATTCGTGATCCAACCCATGCGCCCCTCATTGATCATCCTTCTCAGTGTAGCCATTCTAGTTGCAACTTTACCGGCGCTAGTCACGGGCCAAGCCCCGAACAATGCACAAACCCTTCTCGTTGGATTCAGTCTGAACGTAACCCCGGGTACCTTGAGTGTTCAGAACGGGAGCAGCGCAAACGCCGCTATTATCGTTACAAGTCAGGGGCTAAACGGGCCTGTAAACCTTGACGCATCTGTTTCCCCGAGCTCTGGGCTTCAAGCAGCGGCAGACCCTTCGAGAGTGATGGTCTTGCCAGGAGGCAACGCGGCGTCCACCCTTGAAATCAACGCAACTTCCGCTCAAGTTGGAGATTACCAGATCAACGTAACTGGCTCCGCAATACTAACTCCTTCTCAATCGTTCATTGTAACCGTGCACGTAACGGCCTCCTCCAGTCAGCCTCCCGTATCTCCTCCATCAAGTCCTCCCGCTCCAGGCACATCCGGTCCCAATAATCAGCAACCCTCAACTACCACGTCAGGGTCCAATCCAAAGGGCCCTTCGACCCCCAAGGGTCAGGGCTCGCCATCAATCTTCGACCCTGTTGGAGTCATAGTCGCAGGCAACTTGCTCGCCGCAGTCGGGACCATTGGCGCAATAGCGTCAATGTACAGAAAGAGAAGCAACCCCTCCCATTCGAGCTCGTAATATCCAGCGTTGAATAGGAACTGTCGTCGCGGGCCGCGTGGCACGCGGCGAGAGGGAACTCCGAGGGTTAGTGTTATTGGCGTTTGATGTTAGTTACCCTAAGTTTGAACTGGAGAGTCTTGCCTACCATGGGATGATTTCCTGATTTTCCGTACGCCTTCTCGGGTGGAATGACAACTTCCTTCTCCTCGTTGATCTTCATGCCGATCAAGGCTTCGTCAAACCCTTGAATCACTTTTCCGGCTCCGAGAATTACCTGCAATGGCTTGTAGTCCCGTGCAGGGTTGTAGAGTCCTGCGGATTTGGCTTCTTTCTCAATTGAGGTGTCGAAGACCTTCCCGCCGGGATATCGTCCAAGATAATGCACGGATACGGTATCTCCCTTCTGTGCTTTCAGATCCGTCGAGTTCAACTCGAATCTTGAGCCTGAACCGTTAGGCCTCGTAAATAGCTAACGGTGGTGCCGTAGTCAAGAAGGGCGCATCTTAATACGCGATGGGCATGTCTAGTTACCTCATGATGGCTGAGAGACAGAAGTACAAAGCAAGGTTCACGAGCAAACTTCCCAACGGAGACTTTCTCGGCCTGACGGTATGGCCGGGAAAGAGCGACCCTAACGCTGAGGTGTTGACCATCCAGATTCGACGTCAAGGAAGTGCCGGCTGGGAAACTGTTCATCGAATAGCAATCTATCGGACCTCCGATGGCAGATACTCTCTCCTGCCGGAGCGGACTCCAGCTTCGCAACCTGCGAAGGCCGAGCCGGTCGGCGCCGACGAATCGAGCGAGTCGTTCGAATAAAAGGTCCCGAGAACCCTTCAGGGTTATAACGCAGGGTCAGATAACCGTTGGCACGTCGGGAAGCACATTGGCTACAAGCGAGGTTATTCTAGAGGAAACGCCTTACCTCAACCTAACTACTAAGGGTCGACGGACCAGCTTGTCTCGCACCGTCGAACTCTGGTTCGCTTTCGAAGATGGAAAGCTGTACTTCTTAGCTCATGAAAATTCTGATTGGTGGAAAAACGTGAAGAAGACCCCCAGGGTGGAGATTGAAGTTGGGGAGATACTTTTCGAGGGAAGCGGAAGTCTTGCTCAGGAGAAGCTCGACTATGTATTCGACCTCTTTCGACGGAAATATGGTGACGATCAAGTAAACAGATGGTATGGCGGCCAACGGTCCAACCGTAGAGTTGTCTCAGTGGACCTTGGAAGAGTCCTGGGCAAACGACCATCTGAGAAGATGCGGCCTATTGAACTGGCAGCGTGAAAATCCTAGAGAACGAAGCCTCAACAGCTGACCCGATAGTCATATAGCAGGTTCACTCTAGAGAGCTGCTGGATTTACGATGGCTTACGGTTTAGCCGAAGGTTTCAGAAAGACCGCAATAAGGCTCGGTGGCAAAAAGAAGAACCGCGCGGTTATTGTTGCGACTTTTGGAAACCATTTCACCTTGAACGATGCCCTAGAAAAGTTTCGCGCGGAAGGTTTGCGCTTCGAGACGGAGAAGGGCCATATTGTCAAGATTTTCCTGGACAAGAACACAGAAGAGAGAGCTGAGAAAGTGCGCAAGATCATACGCGAAGGTTTCGGCTACGTAGAACCTCTTTAGCCCACCGCAATCTTCCACATCGTCACATCCATATTTTTGTTGAAGAAAGGAACCGGCAACAACGTGCTTAGACGTGACCGTCTACAAAACTTCAGCCTGAATATGTCTGGCTTGCCCAAGTTAGGGTTTTATCATGGCCCGACCAGATGCGTTTCGCACCTCCATGTCTCTTCCCAAGCCCGGTGACAACGTCAAGGTGACATTGATGAGCGGCGAAACAATCGAGGGTATTGTAGAATGGATCGATGGAGCGGGCGCATGGGTCAAAGGTACCCAGAAGAGCCGATGGGTGCCCCTAGAAGCATTCCAACCGCAAACGCAGCAAGCAGATCCAAAAGACGATGAGTAACTAGTCCTGTGAAACTGTGTCCATGTGAGGACGAGGCTATTTTACGAAAACGAGCCCTTTCCCGGAGTCTATCTCGAAAGTCTCCGTGTCAAGCTTTGACGCGGACCCGTTCAGCTTCCGGACCTTCAATTCTCGCCCGTTCGGATCAGAATCGTCCTTGTCCAGATCGATAACGCACGAAGCCGTATCCTCCAACCACTTCAACACATCCTTAGGAGCTTTCGAGAGATCCACCGTCAGGACCAGTGTCACACTCGAATCTCGCAGCTTGTCCAGCATCTCGCTCAATCGCTTGACAAGATCCTTGGGCGCAACCTTCGCAACAACCGGATCGATGGAGTCGAACAGAATCTTGGTCTTCTCGCCGATAAACATGGAACTATTCTTGACGAGGGCGTCCTGTATCGAATCGAAGTCAAACGCCTTCTCAACATAGTAAGGCTCAAAACTGAACGAGTCGGACTGCGACGAGAACCCGTCCACCAGTAAGAACCTGTATTGAGACTCGGCCTCCGAAGGATCCGCGCCCATCTTCTTCATCTGCTCCCTGAGCGCCGCCGGCGCCTTATCGTAAGTAACGAACATGCAAGGGTTTCCATGCTTCAGAAAACTGCTCGCGAGTCCGGAGCACAAAGTCGTTTTCCCAGAGCCTGGACTGCCATTCACAACCACGAGACCGGAAGATTCGAGGTTTCCTTGGGTAAGCTCGAAGATGTGGTCGAAACTCTGAGAGACCCTTGGAGCGCTGGGACGTTTCTGAGCCTCTTCTCGAGTCGGTTTCTCCGGCTTGTCGGCAGAGGGTGGGTAGAATTTCGGTTGGACAGTTTCCTTTGTAGGTTGCTCCACAGATTCGGGAGTTTTCATGGAGCGGACTGGAGTCGCTGGCTGTGGAGGTGCAACACTTGGCTTGTCTGGCTCAGGACCTTTCTTTCCGCCTGGAATGATCGTCATCGGCCTGCTTGTGGGGGTTGCTCTGGGTGGCACCCATTCTGGACTGCTCTGCAGCGCGAACCCTCTCGGCTGCTCCCCGCCAAACGAGTTCGCATCGGGTGGCAAATCTTTGAGCAGAGATTGAAGCAGTCTACTGAGAGAACTATCCTCGTCTGCCTGGGTAGGAGCGGGGGAGCTTCTCGGAGGCTGATAGAAACTGGTGCTCATGGGTTGAGGGCTGGGAGGAGTAGGTGAGCTTGATGAAATAGGAGGAGCTTGGACCGGAGTCGACGTGACAGGAGGGGTAGGTGCCGACGTTGATACTGATGTGGACGCATCTTCCGTTCCCTGGCCTTCTTTCTCGTCTTTCTTCTTGCGTCCGAACATGGTGAGTATTCCTATAACAGTGAAAAGGGTCCAGATGGGATCCAGACTTGCAAGTTGGACTAGCATTCGTTCAACCCATACCTAGTGATCATTCACTCTCATCCAAGGATTCTTGTCTCTCAGGAAGTATCTCGAACAGGAGAACACAGCATGAGTTGTTCTTGGATAGGAGTGATGTTACCTTAGTGAATGGTCATCGGAAACAGCCTAGATACCACACGCACTCCAATATTATTCATCACTAGAACTATCTCTTTGTCTTCAGAATATCCGACTTTGTCAGAATGCCGACAAGGTTCTCACCCTTCGAAACGAGGACGCCGTAGTTGCTCTGCAAAAGTCCTAGAACCAGATCGAGTGGAGTATCGCTGTTGACCACTGGTAATGGCGAATCCATGATCTCGCGAACCTTGAGGCCCAGGACAGATTCTAAGGACTCACCCCGAGCAGCCCGATCAAGAATCGTTTTCTCCGAAATGCTTCCGACACATCTTCCGCTTTCGAAAACAGGAAGCTGCGAATAGCCCCTACGTCGCATCAAGTCAACAGCATCCCGTACAAGCTGTGTTCTGGCCACGGAAACGACGGGACGACTAATGAGCTCATCCACCCGACGCGCGGGGCTCTCGACCCCCGCCCTTTCCAAGGCGCCGAACAGTCTCTGAACGATAGAATAAGATGGGTCCACGGAACCGGCTTCTATCTTTGCTATAATCGACTGACTTACTCCAGCGGATACAGCGAGTCTCGACTGTGTTAGTCCCAGCTCTTTCCTCTTCTTCGGAATCTCCCCCAACGACGGTAGCATGCCCCCGAACATGTTGGACCGTGCTCTTATTCCTATCGGAATACATTAGGGCTATTCCTAACGGAATATGAGTACGATAGAACTTATATAATTAGAATAACGAAACGGCAACGAAAACATGTCTCCGGAAATCCAGCTTGCGGGAATTCACCCGCGGTCAGAGAGGCTAATTGAACTCACCCGGTCGTATGAGCGGGCAAAAGCTAGCTGGAGCCAAGTAGAAGTCCAACTTGGGCAGGAGACAAGGGAAGTCATCAAGCTTCAGGAGAGCCTCGGCTTCAAGCACTTTTCCGACGGTTCCTTAGACTGGCAGGACCAACTTAGACCTGTCACGCGATCTCTGAAAGGAGTGGAGTCTGGAACCCGATACTCAAGATGGTTTGACACTAATACATTCTACCAAAAACCCATCATCGTAGGCAAGATTTCCGCCGGCGACATCGACCCCAAGAACTTTCTTCGAGCCGAACTCTTGACAGAGAAAAGGGGTCGAAAAGTCACTCTCCCCGGACCGTACACATTCTCTCAACTGTCAGAAAACAAGCACTACAAGAATTATGCTGATTTGCTCTTCGACATTGCAATTGCCGAGCTCGAGATTATTCGGAGGCTCAAGAACGAGGGCGTTACCCTCTTCCAACTATCGGAGCCCTGTTTAGTCTATCAACCCTACAGGGAGAGCTTCAGGGACCATTCAGAAGTTGAGCAAGCCCTTGGAGCAATCCGTTCCCTAGTAAGAGAGAAGCCAGGAGACTTTCTGGTCCAGACCTATTTCGGCGACGCTGCCCCCTTACTCCCTGACCTTTTAGATCTGCCGGTCTTCGGTGTTGGAATTGACCTGTTCGAAACTGACGTTTCGTCGCTCAGCGAACAGGAAAAGACTTCGAAGGCACTCGTGTTGGGAGTTGTCGACTCACGTGAATCCTTCGTTGAAAATCCGAATTGGATCGCTGCCACGGCGAGGAAATTCTCCGAGAAAGTAGATGCCCGCGACCTGGTTTTTGCTTCCAATTCAGACCTGAAATTTGTGCCTCAAGGGATCGCGAACCAAAAGTTGGAGGCGCTGTCTAAGGCATCGGAACTGTTCGAGGAGAGCCGATAGATGCCGAAGCTCTTCCCCGTTCAAGAGATAGGGAGTCTCGCAAAGCCCAAGTGGAGAACGAAGGGGTTGCGACAACAACTCTCTTCGCAGGACCTCTCCGAGGCTGAAGAATGGGCTACGAAGCTGGGAATTCAGGACTTCCATGACCGAGCAAAGAGCATTTTCAAGACCGGTGACGACAAGATGCGGGTCAAAGCGATTCTTGAACTCTCCACCTTGTATGGGCTGCGCCTCTTCGAAATCGCGGGTGTAGACAACGAAGGTGTCGGGGGAGAACAGCAACGAGTCGAAATGTACGAGCACGTAATCAAGGCCGTACAGGGAATGAACCTCCTCGGCCACGTCCACTCCTTTGACAACAAGTACTTCAACAAGGGAGTTGCAGAGTCGAAGATCTCTAGAAAACATCCTATCTACGTGCCTGAATTTCTTGATGTCAAGAAATACGCCCACCGGGACGTGAAGGTGCCGATTACCGGACCGTACACACTAGTAGACTGGTCCTTTAGCGGGTACTACATCCAGAAGCAACACGCCTCCTCTCCCAAGACACGGAGGATCGAGGCAAAGCGCGAATTCCTCCTCGATATCGTAGAGCAAGTCATACGACCCGAGATCCGAGACCTAGTTGATGCGGGAGCCTCTTGGATACAGATAGATGAGCCGGCGGTGACTACTCATCCAGAACCTCAGGAAATGGAGCTTTTCGTTGAGGCGTGGAATGAAACGGTCAAAGGGTTCAACTGCAAATTCAGTGACCACACGTGCTACCCATCCGAGATAGGATACAAAGTGCTCTCGGAATACGCGCCGAAGCTAGACAAGTGCGACCAGCTCGCGTTGGAGTTCGCCAACCGAGACACTTCGCGTCTTGGAGTCGACAAGGACTCGCGGGAAGGCTACGGCGACCTCAAACATTTCGTCGATGCTGGTTTCAGCGGAGAATTCGGGCTCGGTGTCGCCCACGTACACGATTTCACAGGAAACGTGTCCTCCGGTGCAGGAAAATCCGTGGGACGAGACTTTATCGAGTCTCCGGAGCTAGTGCGGGACCGTCTTCTGTTCGCTACCAGGATTGTAGGGGATCCGGCGAAAATCTGGGCGAACCCAGACTGTGGACTTCGGACCAGAACTTGGGATGTGGCCTTCGCGAAGCTCGCAAACGTCACGCATGGAGCCGAACTGGCAAGGGAGACATACCAGTGAGACTAGGTGATCGGGCGAGGCGTCATAACCTCGTTACGGTTGAACTTATTCCGGACAGAGTGGTTACTAGCGATTTGGCTCTCCTTAGGGGAAGAGTTGACGCTATCACCGTTCCGGCCTTGCGGAATGGCCATAATGACCCAAGTTATCCAAAGTCTTTCGCGATAACGCCCCAACGCCGAAGTCTTGCTTCCGCATCTATCATCAATAAGGCTGGGATAACCGCTGTTCCCTCGCTAACATGTCGTGATTGCAGCAGGCTGGACTTGTCAACTGTCTCGAACCAAGTGGAACAAGGGCTTGAGAACGTACTGATAGTCTACGGGGACCCTTATCCAGAGCCTCGTCCCGGGACCTATGAGTTCACCAAAACGAACGAGCTAATTCGGGAGGTCTCCTCCCTAAACGACGGAAACGACCCATGCATTGGGGCAGTGACAAACCAACACGCTGACAACAGGGAAGGCGAAATCTCCCGAACGATATCACGAGTAGACGCGGGCGCGGACTTTATTGTCACAAACGTCGCCTTCGACTCGGAGAGTGTACTTGACCACAGGGATTCCCTACTGGAAGCAGGGTTAGACGTGCCACTCTTCATTCAAGTCTCTATTCCGCTCAACCTAGACAATGTGTTGTTTGTGAGCCAGAAATTCGACATACCCGTCCCGGCTCAGGTCAGGAGAAAACTTCTGGAGGATCCGACTGGAGGAAGTCTCGCTGTTGCCGCTGATGCCTACGAGGCCCTACGTGGAGAAGCGAATGGTATTCACTTCTCATACCTGTTCCGACAACGAAATCCGATTCCCACTTATCGCCATCTGCTGGAGATAATTGGGATAGCAGGCCCGACACTGGCTCCGCTAGCCACGTCTCCTGTGAAAACATATCCCGTTGTCTAGAGTTCTTCGAACGATCAGTGCAAGAATCAGAGTGTTAACTGTCTTGCTTGGCTGTCTCGACCGGTAGTGGAGCGTCTTCCCCAAGCTGGAGTACTTTCTTCAGTTCTTTTTTCATGAGTGATGGGTCATGGTTGAGATTGAAGTAGTCTGCGAACGTTGTAGTCGTCCTTAGCATTCTGGTTCTTCCGATCCTCTCGTCATTAATCAGGTCCATGTCCTTCAGCTGTTTCACATGGCCGTAGGCCAGTTTACCGCGAACCCGTACCACGTAGGACTGGGTGACAGGCTGCTTCAGAGCTATGAATGATAACGTCCGAAGGGGTCCTGGTGTTAGAAGCGGTCTGTTCGCCAGTTTTCGAACGTGCTTAGCGAATTCTGCCTTTAGCTGCATGACAAAGCGTCCGTCGGGAAGTTCCACGACTTGAATCGGACTACTGGCGGTTTTGTAACGTTCAGAAACCGCCGTTGCGATTCCGCGTATCTTGTCCTCTGATCTAGCGCCTACGACAGACCCGATCATCTTCAGGTCTAGTGGTCTTCCGGATACGTACAGTGCAGCCTCGCAGAGCTGCTGCTGTAGGTCAGCAGTTTTCTGCTGAGCTGTGTTAGTCGAAACTTGTGTTTCCGTCGTCTCTCAGCTCGATTTCGATATCACCGAACTCTAAAGGCTGGGCGAGGCCCACTCTTCCTTCTACTGCCAAGAATAGCAGCATGATGAACATTCTGACCGCTTCGAGAGGGTCTCCCTTTCCAAGGAGGGTTAGGAAGGACAATTTTGTTCGCGCGGATCCAGCTTTTGCTACTAGTCTCTGGAGAAACGCTTTGATATTCTCTTCAATCTTGACGAGGAAATCGTCGACTTGTTCAAACACCTCGGGCGTCCTGAGAACCATCTGTGCGTTTGCCGGGAGCATTCTCTCCGCCGTCAACACCTCCAGTAATCCTTTGATGACTTCCTCAACAGATGTGGTTGTCGACTCGTAGCGTAAGGGAAAGGATAGGGGAGGGGGAACGAAGTCTGTCGGCCTCTCGAGGGGGGGCTTCGGCGGTTCCTCCATCTTGAGGATTAGTTCTGATTTCATGCGCAGAAGGATTGCTGAAGAGAGAAGGGCTGTCCCAGAAACGGAGAAGTCGATGAACCCTCGACCCCTCATCTCATGAAGAAGCTCCTCCAGTATGTTTGCGAGGTTTACGTCCCACGGTTTGACGCGGTGAAGATGGATGAGGTCGAAGAGAACGGCATATGGTGCCTTCAGCCAGTACGCCTCTTCGTGAAGCGTCAATTGTTCTCCTCCCTCGAGGGCAGGGACACGATCTGACTGCTGCCCTTGTCGATGAAGACTCCGAACACCCTCTCCGCCCTCGATATTGTCGTATCCTTGAGCGAGATTACTATGAACTGGGACATGATACTCCTCGTCCGAAGGAGGGTCGCTAGGCGTTTTGCGTTTAACACATCCAAGTGTGCGTCAATCTCGTCCATTACGTAGAATGGCATGGGATGGATTTGTTGGAGTGCTAGAAGGTAGCAGACCGTTGAGACAGACTTCTCTCCTCCACTCGCGCTCCCAATCGTAAGCTCTGTTTTTCCGGGGAACTGAAGCAGGACGTCGAGTCCGCCTTCAAACGGGTTTTCAGGATTGTCCAGGACCATTCTTCCGTTTCCCTCACCAGTCATCTCGCGAAAAATGCTCTGGAATGTCTCGTTGACCTTGTGGTATGCGCTCATGAACGTGTCAAGCTTCTTCCTCTCGAGCTCGTTCATGAAGTCGAGGATAGCCAGCTTCTCTCTTTCGAGTTCTCCGATCCTAACTGAGAGATGTTTGTATCCTTCTTTCTGTGATTCGTATTGTTGGGCAGCGAGCTGGTTGATAGCACCTATCTCGTCCCGTTCCTGTTCGAGGACGCGTTTCATATCTTCAGCCTCCTTGATGAGATCCGGGTGAGTCTCGAGCGGCGTCTCGAATCCAAGGCCTCTAAGTTGTCCTTTGAAGATTGTTAGTTGAGCGTCGACTTCCCTTAGGCCCGCCTTTAGATCGGTCACGCTTGCATTGAGTGGATCCATCATTTGCAGAAGTTTCCGAGTTGCTTTTTCGACTTCCACAAACTGTTCTTCGTACTTCTTCCTCTCATCCCCAACGCTGTCCAAATTTCGGACCAGCCGCTGCTTTTCCTCGTTGAACTTTTTCATCTCTTTCTCCAATGTTTCGAGTCGTTCGTGCGCTTCTTTGGCTCGGGCCTCTTCGCGATGAATCTCAGAGTCAAGCGAGCGCAGTTGTATTCGGATCTGGTCGATTCCCGGCCTCAGGGTCTCGAGAGTAGACTGTTGGGAGGAGAGACGTGTTTCTAGCTCGAGCTTCTCTCGGAGAATGAGTTGGTTCTCGGTGGTGGCTTGGTCTCGCTCCGTTTCGAGTTGAGAGAGCGCTGACCTTCTGGAATCAATCCTCAGCCTCGTTCTTTCCTCTTCTATGACCGCGAGCCGCCTCTTCATCTCCGCTTGTTTCTCCGCGGTCTCCTTCAACAAGACTTGTTCTTTCGCCATGGAGTTCTGGAGGCTGTCAATTCGCCGGGTCGTCTGTTGCAAGAATGTTCTTGTTCTCTCGAAACTCTTCTTGGCAAGTTCTACGTCCCTTGCCAAGGCCTCTCGGGTCTTGCTCGCGGATACTCGGTCTTCCAACAGCTCGTTTAGCTCAATCTCGATACGGTCAACGTCGGACCGTGAGCGTTGCACAACGGTCTCCAGCGATTTCACTGTTTTCTCGAGGCTTTCAAGTGCAGTGGATCGGGGAACTAGGTTTGAGATCTCGAGCGGGGCTCTATAGTAGCCGCTCTCGAGGCCTCCTCCTGGCTCGTAAAGGTCTCCGCTGGTTACGACGCATCTTTGTCCCTTGGATGCTGTCAGGAACGCTGCTCTTTGCGTCGTGGCGAGTACAGTATCGCCGAAGACGAATTTGACAGCGGGGGCAACTGACTTGTCGGACCGTATTACCTTCGAAAGCGGACCAATTATTCCGGAGACGTTGCCAGCGTCGGGCTCCAGATCCGAGAGTTCAAGATCTTCTATCGGAACGATCTTGACGCGTCCAAGCTTAGTACGTTTCAGGCTTTCGACGCACCGGATTGCTACCTCGAGGTTTTTCACAACTAGGGCTTTCATCCAGCCGGCGCTGGCTGCCTGTATTGCCTTACGGTATTCTTCGGGAAACTTGACGAGATCTTCTAGACGGCCGTAGACGCCTTTCAGAGCGCCTTCATCAGCCATCTCTTCGATCTTCTCGATAGCTTTGTCTTCTGCTCCCATGCTGTCCGCTAGGATCATTTGTGTGTTGAATTCCACCACGGTGACTCTTGCCTTCTTTGCGACGTCGAGGGCTTCGTCGATCTCTTTTCTGCGCTGGTCCTTGAGTTCACTGTATTCTTTTGTTTTCTGCTCGATTGATTCGAGCCGTTTTTCCTCTTCCTTCTGAAGTTTCTCCATTTCGCGGATTCTATTCTTCAGCTCTTCTGAGAGCTGGGCGAACTCTTTCTGGCGGGCTTCGAGGGTTTGCAGATGGCTGGCGGTTAGGTCGAGTTTTGTCGAACTGCCCTTGCTTTGAGCGGTTAGGTTTGAAAGTTCCTTTCCCAGGCCGTCGATCTCGTCCTGGACTTCACGCAGTTTCTTGGCGTCGAGGTTGAGAGACGATCGGGTGTCGGTAAGCTTTTGGCCGATTTTTTCGACCTTGAATGTGGAATCCTCTAGCTTGTCCTCTAGGATTTTCTTGTGTGAATGGAGACTTTTGATCGAGCTGGCAAGTGGTTTGACTGAGGTTTCCATCTCTTCCGCCTGTTTTGTGAAGGCTTCGCGCTGTCTTGCGCGGGTTGTGACCAGGTTCTTCGTTGTTTCCGCGGCGGATTTTGCTTCGACGATGCCCTTGCTGGCTTCTGCGATAAGTCTTTCGAGATCGAAGAGTTCTTGGTTTCCCTGGGTGACTATTTTCTCTTCGAAGCTTCGTCGGTCTTGTTCGATCTTTGCTCGCTGTTGAGTTAGGTCTTCTCTTTCGTGTCTCACCTGAGAGAGCTTGACCTGTTCCTGCTCGAGGGTCTGTGACATTTCCTGATGCCGGTTTTCGAGTGCAAGGATCTGGGCGGAGAGGATGCGCGCTTGCTGGCTGTTTATCTCGGTCTTGAGAAGATTGAACCTGAGAAGGTCGTTTCTTTCTCGTTCCAGCTGTTCTATTCTCTGTCTCACCTCATCAACTCTCGCAGCGGCGACTTTGAGGTTCAGATCGGCCTCTTGTAATTGCACTCTTGCCTCGGCCTTCTTTGTCTCGAAGGTTCCGATTCCGATTAGGCTTTCAAGAATCCTTCTTCGTTCTTCTGTACTGATCTCCGCGAGGCGAGTGATGGCGTGTTGTGAAATAAGGTTGAAGCCGGTGACTTGGATGTCGGCTGAGCTCATTATGTCCTGGACTTGTTTTCTGGAGAGGCGTCGTCCGTTAAGGCGGTAGATTCCTTCTCCGCCTTTCGAGAACTCTCTGGATATAGTTACGAGGTCAGAATCTACGGGCAGCTTTCGGTCACTGTTGTCGAACTGCACTGCCACGTAAGCGGATCGTGCTCCTTCGCCCTGTGACTTGTGGACTAGGTCGGATAGGCTTCTGCCTCGGAGTTCTCTGGGGCTTAGCTCACCGAGCGCGAACTTGAGACTGTCCAGGATATTGGACTTGCCCGATCCGTTGGGTCCGGTTATGACTGTGAATCCTGTTCCGAGGTTGATGGAGACCTTCTTGTTGAAGGTCTTGAATCCTCGGATGTCGATTCTCTTGATGAACACCAAGGCTGGGGCCCTGGACTCTCACTCGCAGGTGGGACGTGTTCTCATCGGCCGTATCTTCTGTAGCGCCTCTGGTAGAGTCTGATGGCCCTTAAGAAATCGATTCTTCGAAACTCGGGCCAATAAACGTCTACGAAGACCAGTTCGCTGTATGCGGATTGCCATAGGAGGAAGCCGCTTAGGCGCTCTTCGCCTGACGTCCGTATAACCAGGTCCGGGTTTGGGTTGGGGAGGTGTGCGGTGTAGAGGTATTTGTGGAATATTCCCTCATCGATGTCTTGGGGTCTCAGGTTTCCTTGGTAGACATCGTCAACGATCTTTTTGGTGGCGTCGACGATTTCCGCTCGTCCTGTGTATGCGATTGCGATGTTTAGGAAGTGTCCTGTGTACTCGCTCGTGTCGTCTTCAAGTTTCTTCAGCGCGTCTTGGAGGCTTTCTGGGAGGAGGTCTGTTCTGCCGAGGGCTTTGACCCTGACCTTTTGTGTGTGGAGACGATTGTCTCTCCCAAGTTTTCGGGCTTCTTCCTCGACGAGTTTGAGGACGGCGTTTACTTCTTCGGCGGGCCGGTCGAAGTTTTCGGTTGAGAACGTGTAGAGGGTTAGGGTCTTGATTCCGTATTCGAGGCACCAGTCCAGCACTTCTTCTCCAACCTTCGCGCCAATAGTGTGTCCGTCGTTGGGCCGGAGAGCTTTTTCCACGGCCCATCTTCTGTTACCGTCTAGTATTATTCCAATATGTTCAGGTAGCGGTTTTCCCTTGACCTGCTCGGTGAGCCATTTTTCATAGGCGGTGTATACTCCTGCTATTCTGAGTAGGCTGTCTAACACGTTTGTTCTTTGACCTCCGGTTTGTTGAGTTGGGCTTGGGCGAGCGCTCTTGCGCAGGAGCAGCCGTCTCTCGTGTCAGGTATCTTGCCTATAGCTTCTATGAGAATCTTGTTCAGGATCTGGCTGGTCTCTTTTCCCTTCTCTTCCACCTCTCTTGCTGAGAGTGTTCTCTGGAGGCCGGCTGCCATGTTAGAGACGAAGCTGATTGATGCATAGCATATCTGGAGCTCTCTGGCGAGGAAGGCTTCTGGGGCGCCTGTCATTCCCACGATCGCGCCGCCGAGTGTCTTGAGCATGCGTATCTCCGCTGGTGTCTCGTATCTTGGGCCTTCGGTGGCGGCCATTACGATGTCGTTTCGAATGGTTTTCTTGCTGTCAGAGCCGGCGCTGGTTATCGCGTTTCTCAGGGTTGGGCAGTATGGTTCGGATACGTCGACATGTGTGACCGGGGAGTCGTCGTAGAAGGTTCCTTGTCGAGATTTCGTAAAATCGATCAGGTCTGAGGGTACGACTATCTCTCCTGGTGTGAGAGTGGTGTCTATTGCACCGACGGCGTTTGTAGCGATTATTCTTTCAACCCCGAGACTTTTGAGTCCCCATATGTTGGCTCGATAATTTACCTTGTGGGGTGGAGCGGTGTGTCCTTCGCCGTGTCGTGGTAGATAGACTGCTTCTCGTCCTTTAACTTGTCCGATGGTCAGGGTTGGGGTTGGACCGTATGGTGTGCCGAGGATCTTTTCTTCGCCTTTGACGAGGGATTTGACTCCTGAGCCACCGATTATTGCGATGGGCGGTTTCATTCCTCTTCCTCGTAGAGTGCGCTCAGCTCGTGGAGGGAGAGCTTTGCGCCCTGGCTGAGCTTCTTCTTCGCAGCCTCTTTCAAGTTCTGCTTGTGAGTTTCTTCTTTTTGGCGCTGACTCATTTTCTCAGCTAGATCAATCGATTTTCTGACTACTTGGTATTGCTCGTCTGCGTCCTTGTATTCTCCGCGGAGCTGGTTGAGGGATTTTCTAACATCTTCCTGTTTTATCTTGAGTGCTTCGAACCGTTCGGATAGTATTACGATCTCCTCGTGATGCTTCTGGCTTTCCTCCGCGAGCTCCTGGACCTTCGCGTGTAGCTCGTCTGCTTCTTGGTTGGCTTTTGTGACCTCATCTCGTAGTCGGTTGATCTTCTTGGCCGCGTTTACTTGGGTTTCGAGAGCTCGGATCTTTATCATCAGACGCTTTTCTTCTTCCTTGCCTAGTGGTGCGGTTTGTACTTGCCATTCGAGCTGTTGTAGCTCGTGCTCGGCTGTTACAGACTGGAGGAGCTTGGGCGCTGTTTTCTGGAGAATCTTCAGTTTTGTGATGTTCTGTTTTGCTTTGTCTCGAAGGTTGTCTCGGGTTTTCTTGAGGGCTCTGACTGTCTCGTTGAGTTCGTCGCGGGTCTTCCGGCTTGCTTGGAGTTCTGTGCGTGTAGTGTCGAGTTTGCTTCTTACCTCGGATAGTGCTCCTAGGAGTTTGCGTTCGTCGGTTTTGATCCGCTGCCGCTCGTCGGCGAGCATTTCGAGATTGGTCATAGCTGGATCCCCGTTTGTAACTGACGGGTCTGATTGTTGGAATATGGGGAAGCCGCCTTATAGACGTTCAACTCACTCCCTTCCAGAAGGGAGGTCAGTTGGGGCTGGAAAGGGTTGGGAGTCGTCTGTCCCTGATCGGGACGGTGCACGTGGACCCTGCCAGCGCTACGAACGTTCGAGGCACTATTGTAGCGATGAAACCGGAGGTCGTGGCCTTGGAGCTGGATGAGGCCCGGATGATGGCGCTGGAGAATCCGAAGGCTCAGAGCGGACGCGGAGCTGGAGTGTCATTTCTGACCTTGGCTTTGTTGGAGAGGTTTGCTGGACAGATGACCGGGTCGCCTCCCGGAACAGAGATGTTGGAGGCAGCTAGGACGGCGAAGGCTGTCGGGTCCAGAGTGGAATTCATCGATCTGCCTATCACGAGTACGGGCGCCGCGTTGAGGGGGCTGCCTCGGAAGGAGAAAGCGAAACTGGTGGTTGACGCGCTCGTCAGCCTTGTCGTCTTGCCGTTCAGCAGGATAAACTGGTCGAAGGTGACGGAGGACTTGGATTCGCAGATCGGGGCTTTCCGGAAAAGATATCCAGTTTTGAGCAAGATATTGATCGATACGCGCGAGGAGCACATGATCAACCGTTTGAAGATGGTGATGGACTCGACGACCGGGCAGGTCTTGGCCGTTGTAGGTTTTGGACACCGGGCTTCGCTGGCGCGGGCGTTGGCTGGGTATATGGAAGGACCGGGGTTCAGTACTAGTATTTCCTGGAACGTGTCGACCGGCAGCTGATGGCTGGATTCAGCCATGGAGGAAGGAGGGAGTGGCATGGGTAAGTGAACGTGGGTTCTAAGCGTTTTCACGAAGAGCGGGGCGCGGGAAAACAGACCACTCCGGGGTCACATAATAGTTAACGGAAAAAATAGTTACAAGAAAAGTTAGGATACTCAGAACTCTCGTACCGTGCCCTTCACGGATCTTTCTGACGCGAGCGGGCTGACTTCGCGAGTTCGCGTAGGAGGTATGCGATGGCGTTGTCCAGCCTTGCGTGAGAGTTGGGGTCTACGCTGTAGACATGAAGCTGGATTAGGGTCCGGATTCCACCCTCGCGGCCGCGGGGATGGGACTTGAAGTATAGTCCTGGAAAGGCCTTCCGCGTGCGGTCTAGGGCCGGCGCGAGTGCTGACTCAATAATTCCAACCAGGCCAATGGACACTTCCTTGGGAGCTTCTGTCTTCGAGGATCTCAGCATCGGAGTAACGGACCCTTGGAAGATGGCTTTCATCTCTGAGGGAACCCCTGGAAGAGAAACAAGCCTCGTCTTGCCAACTTTGATCGTGACTCCCGGAGCAGTTCCAACGGGATTGGGAAGAGGCTTAGCGCCCTCAGGCAAGGTGGCCATCTTTCTACGAAATCGGGTTAGACCTGTAGAAGCTTCCAGCATACTGTACCGGGCCTTGACCATCGCGAAAGCTTCCGAATCCAGCACGAGCCGCTTGTTCAGAGCGAGGGCGACTCCTTTGAGAGTCATGTCATCATGGGTCGGACCAAGACCGCCGAGAGTGATCAGAACGTCAGGTCTTCTTCGAAGAGCGCCTCCAACTCCATCCTTTAACGCCGCAAGCGAGTCGCGAAGGACAGTGATCCTCTGAAGGGTCCAACCGAAACTTGTGAGACGTCTTGCGATCCAGTGAGAATTGGTATCAAGTGTGTGTCCGATCAGTAGTTCATCGCCGACAGAGATTATCTCTGCTGTCGGAGACTTCCTCACTCAGCAAGACCCCGAAAAAGCCCTGACTAGTGTCTCTCCAACGAGACGACAGCTGCCAGTGCGCCTGAAAGAGCTCGGTTCGCGTCTTTCCCAAACCCAATGATCACGAGGTCGTTCTCAGAGGGATGGAAGAGTTCTCGAATCCGAGCATCTTCACGTGGCGACAGTTCGGCAACTTTCTTGTTATCGGGCGGTATCGAGAGCTTCCCGTTAACGACCGCTATAGTTAGGGTCCCTTCCGCGCCGACCTTGATCGCTTCGTCCCTTTGTAACACCCCTGTGATTCCGGGCTTGTACCTCTTGGACAAGTGGACTCCTACCGACACTTTGCCGGGGACCAGTTCCATCTCATCTAGTGTCCTGATCTTGCGCACGGCTATCTGCTTAAGATACCGTTGCAATGTTTCCCGTCCTTGCCTAGAAAGCTTGGCACCCGTTCCCTCGCCAACTTCAACCAAGCCCTGTTCCGCGAGCCTTTCCAACAAGCCCCGGGTAACGCCATCATTGATTTGAAGAGCTTGAGCCAAGGCACGGCGTCCAACCGGGCCCTCAAGGTCAATGAGGACTAGGGCGCTCAGAAGCTGGACTGGAGTAAGCTGGGGAAGCGGACCCCTGGCTCCGCGACGCCACTTCTCAAGCATTTCCTCAAGCATCGAATCCGACAGCCAGTGTGATCATGCCACTGGAAAGTTAACTCTTCCCAAGAAACGCGCAATTGCTTAGTCCTGCTTTCACCAGACAGAAATTATAGAGGAAGCTGTGAGGAGTCAGTGAGGTACAGACTTCGTGAACGAGTTTCTAGTCAGGTCAATTCAGGCATCGGATCGCGGTTGGGTGGAGGCTTTCATCAAGTCCCATTGGGTTCAGAGATTGTTGTCGCAAAGGGCCGGGTCATTCGTCCCGCGGAACTTGGCGGTTTTGCAGCCTTCAGGGGAAAAGACGCCGTCGGTCTGCTGACTTATCAAATAGAGGGACGTGACTGTGAGATTGTCACACTCGACAGCATCACTGAACGCGAGGGAATTGGGATGTCGCTTGTTGAAGCTGTCAAGGAAAGAGCGAAGGCGAAGGGTTGTAGGAGAATTTGGCTCATAACTACCAACGACAACCTGAACGCTTTAGGATTCTATCAAAAGAGATGTTTCCGTCTGATAGCTCTCTACCCTAATGCTTTGGAAGCTTCTAGGAAGCTGAAGCCTCAGATCTCCATGAAGGCCGCCAATGGCATTCCGATTAGAGATGAACTTGAACTCGAACTTGAGCTGTCAAGCCGGTAGCCACACATTGTAGGAGAACAACGTCAACGAGATTTTGGGAAAACGTAGCTGACTACTTTTTCTTGTCGCTCAGCCACCATTTCAGATAGTCCTTGTGGCGGCGTTTCTTCTCTTCGTCTGCCGACTCTTCGGTGCGAAGCATCTTTTCTCGTCCTTCTAGAAGGTTTTGCTGGGTGAAGGTTAGGCCGCAGCTCTTACAGGCATATTGCTTGATTGCAGGGTCATAACTTAGGTTTCCACCGCACTCCAAGCAATAATTAGGCAAACTTCTCCTCGAGAAGAAATTTGGCTCGCGAACCAGATAAAGATTCGGTTACTCAAAAGGGCCAAAGGATGAAAAATTCGGCCGTAGGCGACGAAATTGGGTGTTGGCGGAGAACGGTTAATATGCCGACTCTGTCAGTCGGAATTCGATTCGATTGCCTCGATATCATGGCAACCAGCACAAGAAGAAACCCACTGGTGGGGTCAAGCGTAACTGGCGGGGAAAACGCGCCTTCGAGGCCGGCGGAGAACCGGTCGAGACGACCCTTGGCAAGGTTAAGCAGAGAAGAGTTGGAATCCGAGGCGGGGCTACGAAAATAAAACTGGCGTCGGCTGACTGGGCTGTTGTCACCGACAAGTCGACGGGTAAGTCGTCGAAATCGAAGCTTCTGCGAGTTGTTAAGAATCCGGCGAACGTTGACTATCAGAGGCGGGGAGTAATCACGAAGGGTGCGATCGTCGATACGGAACTCGGTCAGGCGCGAGTGACCTCTCGTCCCGGACAAGACGGGGTCATCAACGCAGTCCTCGTATCCCAAGCCAGCAAGTCCTAAGATAGAACGGTGAAACCAGGGTGAAAAACCCGGGTCACGTCATCATCTGGCCATTCCACATAGACAGTACGAAGACCAGGGGCCAGGGAAGAAAACTTCCGATAGCGCGAGCGATAAAACAGCCAAACCTCAGAGAAATTGTGCAGGCGGCGACAATCCTAGGTTATGTTCCGGAACCGAAGGAAAAATCGGCGATGCCCAGCCTTCACTGGGAGAAGGCAGGAAATGTTACGGTGAAGAAGACGGCTCCCAAGGTTACAATGCTGAAATCGATTGCCGGGGAGATCGTGAAGATACGGCAAAAAGAGGCCCAGGCTGTCGAGCCGAAGAAAGACCGACGATAGACCCGACCTATCCGTGTTTCTTGTTCGGATACATTATGATCTTTCCCGAACGTCCAGACTTCATCAATGCAAATGCCTTGGAGAACTCTTCGAGATCGAATCGGTGAGTTATGAGCTTCGACAGGTCGACTTGGCCCGCTTTCAATACCTCAGCTGTCTTGTACCATGTTCCGAAGAGCCGACGGCCAAAGACACCTCGAACGTGGGCGTCTTTGAAGACAATCCAGTTGGCTACGTCTAGCTCGACCTTTTTCGAAGGCAGACCGAAGAGGATGACGGTCCCTCCTGGGCGAAGAGCTTTGAATCCTTCTTCGAAAGAGGGTTGCGCTCCTGACATCTCAAAAAACACATCAACTCCGCGCCCGTCTGTCAAGCGCATGATCTCCTTCACAGGGTCCTGTTGAGACCCATCGATCAGGACGTCTCCACCCATATCCTTCGCCAGCTTCAACCGGTAGTCGACAATATCGATGCCGAAAATCTTAGTCGCGCCAAACGACTTGCAGAGCCCGATCAAGCAAGCACCGATTGGACCGCACCCAAAAACGGCGACACTATTCCCCGAGATCTCTGCAGCGGAGGCTGCATGAACAGCGTTACCCAACGGCTCTTGAGCTGACGCAACCTCTATCGGAATCTTCCGATCGTTCAACCATGCATGCTGCTCGTTTAGAACATGATATTCCGCGAAACAACCGTCCGTGTCTACGCCTCTGAGAAGCATTCGCTCGCAGATGTGAGCGTTACCAGTCCGACACTGGAAGCACTTGCCGCAGAAGATGTGAGTCTCGCCGGAGACAATATCGCCCTCGCGGAGGTCCGAGACCTCCTTGCCAACTTCCATGATTTTTCCGGCGAACTCGTGTCCCATGACCATTGGAGGCTTGACTTTGTCTCTGATGGATTCGTGCCAGTCGTAGATGTGCATGTCTGTTCCACAGATCGAAGTGGCCTCGATCCGGACGAGAATGTCTCGCAGACCGAGTTTGGGTGTCGGCCATGGTTCGAAGACTGCGCCGGGACCCGGCGACGCCTTCACAACAGCGTGCATCTTTTCTTTCAACAGATTTCCTCGAAACTGGATGTTAGCCGCACAAAGAGCGCTGTAAAACGTTTTAGATTAGGAACAAATTATCGATCTTGAGAGTATGAGCCAAGAGTCCGGTTTGCAGAGAGCACCGCTTCTAGATGCATTGAGGGAAGAGCTTAGAGGACTGGATCAGCAGGATTTACTGTGGCGCATCAAGACCCTTCAAAGTCCATCTGCGCCGCACGCCAAAGTGGATGGCAAGAACGTCATTGTTCTCTGTTCGAACAACTATCTTGGACTGGCAAACCATCCCAAGCTCAAGAAAGCAGCTATCGCTGCAACTAGAAAGTACGGAGCGGGGAGCGGGTCGGTTCGAGTTATCGCCGGGACTATGGACTTACACGCTAAGCTGGAAAAGGAACTAGCGGCTTACAGAGGAACCGAGTCCTCGATTACCTTCCAATCTGGTTACGCAACGAATCTTGGGACGATCATGTCCTTGGTCGATGAACGTGATCTGATCATCAGCGATGAACTGAACCACGGCAGCATTATCGATGGCTGTCGCTTGACGAGAGCGGAGAGACGAGTCTACAAGCACAAAGACATGGGCGATCTCGAGAAACAGCTCCAGGGAACAGAACGGTTTCGGAGGATTCTAGTCATAACTGACGGAGTCTTCAGCATGGACGGAGACATAGCACCACTGAAAGACATTGTAAAGCTGGCGCAAGAACATAATGCGATGACCTATGTTGATGATGCTCACGGAGACGGTGTTCTCGGTAAGAACGGCCGTGGAATAACGAATCACTTCCATCTTGAAGGGAAGGTGGACGTTGACATGGGAACCTTCTCGAAGGCCTTCGGATGCGTCGGAGGATACGTGGTCGGCTCGAAAGACCTCTGCGTATATCTCCAGAACAAGGTCCGAAGCTACCTACTCTCCGGGTCCCATCCACCAGCTGTCGCAGGCGCATGCATTGCAGCGCTTCAGCTCGTCCAGAAACAACCGTCCTTGGTCAAGAAGCTCTGGGACAACACCCACTACTTCAAGAAAGGCCTGAAAGACATAGGCTTCGATACCGGGAATAGCGAGACCCCTATTACTCCAGTAATAGTCGGAGAGGCCGGGAAGGCTCGCGAACTAGCAGACAATCTCTTCAAACTAGGAATATTCGTCCTTCCGATCGTCTTTCCGATGGTCGCTCGGGACAAAGCTAGGGTCAGGACCATAGTGACAAGTGCTCACACGAGAAAAGATCTCTACACAGCATTGAGAGCCTTTGAGAAGGTTGGCAAACAACTAGCACTAATCTAACTACGACAATCCTTGCTCGGGATCAGAGTTGGCAACCCAGAAAAAGAAACGAGCGAAGAAGCCCCGAAGGCCGGCGTTCACTGTCCGTAAGGCCACCTTGAAGGATCTTCCGATCCTGGTTCACCAGCGCAGGGCGATGTGGCGTGATCTCGGGGCGAGAGAACAGAGAGAGTTGGATAGAGCCGACAAGATCTACGCGCGATGGGCAAGGTCGAGAATGAAGAGTGGGAGTCTGATGGGCTGGGTGGCGGAGAACGGAGGTAAGGTTCTCGGTGGAGGATGCGTGTGGCTGCAGCCTGTCCAACCGAGGCCAGGATACAATCTCATGATCCAGCCATACTTGCTGTCAATGTACACGGAGCCTCGCTCCAGAGGACTTGGCGTCGCCTCAGGTATTGTAGAGAAAGCGTTAGAGTGGTGCAGAAAGAACCAGTTTCTCCAGCTTCGCCTGCATGCTAGCGAGATGGGACGCAAGGTCTACCTCAAACACGGGTTCGAGCGGACATGGGAAATGAGGCGCAGAATCAAGAAGCTCAGAGAAGACAGCTAACAGGTCAGCTTAGAAAGAAGCTTAGTTATCCAGATTTACCGCGATTCGAATCTTGTCACGCCTGGTTCCGAGATGCTCCTGCGGTGGAGAGCTAGTAATCATAGGTGAGAATAGGAGTGCGGAAGGCTGGCGGACAGGCTTCAAGCTTCAATGCAAGAAATGCAACAAGCGATGGATCTACACTGGCGGAACCTACCACGCGGACCCAACCTCGGGCTGAGAACGAAATATGTCCGTCCTCGCAATGGCAGAAGAGATCTCGAACCAGACGCAGGACCTTCCAAGGTTCGCTTCTCAACTTCGAAAAAAGCACCTGCCAAAGATCCAACCTTCCAGATTGATCTTCGCAGGGTCAGGCGATTCATACGCAGCAGCCGTCTTTGCCCAAGAACTCTCCCAGGGAGAGTCTACAGCCTCGGACCCTTACGAGCTGCTGACGAACATTAGGCGAATCCGAGGAAAGAATCTCGTAATTATCTCGGTCAGCGGCCGAACGAAAACCAACATCGAGCTAGCCAGAAAGGCAAAAAGAATCTCAACAAACACGTTAGCAATCACTGCCAACCTGGAGAGCCCACTAGCTGGAGAATGTGACGAGACCCTTCAACTACAATATCGAACTACCGGAACACCCACCTCTGGGACAATCAGTTTTACGACTAGCTTGTTGGCTTGTGCGTTCCTTCTTAGGAATCTGCCAAGGACTGTCCAAGTGAAGACCGCTCCCATCGACACTGCCGGGTTGGCAACGAAATTGAACCAAGCTGGGAAAGGAGCATTTGTCTTTGCAGGATCGGGAGCAGACTACGCCCTCTCCCTCTACGGCGCAGCAAAAATCAACGAGGTATTGGGTGCAAAGGCAGAGGTCGTATACCCTGAACAGCTTGGGCACGCGAAACTGTTCACAATAGACAAGAAACGGGACTTTGTTGTGTGCATTTCATCAGGACGAGACAAGGCCAGGGAGACGTATCAATTGCTCATCAAGGAAGGCTTCCAGGGCTCAATCATTGCCTTTCCAGATAGTCACGTGGTCAATCGAAGCTTGAAGATTGCAATCTACCTTCAACGACTCGCACTCTCTCTTGCCCGGATAAGGGGAATCGAAGAGTGCGCGTTCCTCTATGACAAGAGTAGGTTGAGTCTCAGCAACCGTATGATCTATTGAACGACCGGCGACTTCCTAGGGAACAGTTTGAAGATACTTGTATACGTCAAGAAGATCATCAGTATCCATGCTGTGGGACGCAGCGGCTTTCACTTTGGGGACCTTCGCGTTCAAAGCCACAGAATAACGCACAATCCTGAAGACAGGGACATCGTTCACCCAATCTCCCACGTGAGCACATCTTGATGGGGGTATGCCTGTCCATGCACAATATTTTCGCAAACCAAGTCGCTTGTCCGGCAGAGTTTCTATCTCGTCCGTGACGATTCCATCCTTGATGCCAACTTTAGATCCAACGTAGCCTTCGAACCCGAACCTTTCAATCAAGTACGCACAGAGAAAATCTGGATTATCAGTCAGGAGAACAACCCGAATTCCATGACCTTGCAACTTCTCAACTGTTTCCCGGACATTCCTGATAACCTCGACCTTTGAGACCTCTCGAAGAACGTCTGCCAGCTTCATTCCCTGGAGGAGCTTGTATTCAGAAGCAAGGCATTCTCTAAGGGTGATTCTCTGATGATGATACCTTTGGTCGAGAGCGTCCCATTTCTCTCCAATTCCTAGAGATCGGGCCACTTGGGTGAGAGCTGCCTTTCGGAAGATGGTCCCGTCAACATCGAAGGAAACCATCGAGAGGGAAGAGAGCGGCAGGATCTTCACTCCTCTTTGAAGTCAAGTGTATTCGATTGTCTTGAACTCTTTCCGCAGTCTTGTCGCCGATCTGCGTACGCTGCTCGGTTCTTCGCCCTTGTAGATTCTAATGATCAGTTCTGCAATTCTCTCCATATCTCTCGCTTTCATTCCGCGTCGAGTAGACTCGTTTGTTCCGAGCCGGATTCCATGATCCACTATCATGTTTGCTTCTTCCAGCTTCTCGGAAAACCGGTTCACATTCTCTTCGCCGTTGATGTCGAGGAAAACCTGGTGCGACTCAGTAAATCCATAGTCTGGGCATCTGACAGGTAGACCTCCTTCGTGAAGCGCCTCGGCCAAGGCTTTCGCGTTCGCAATTACTTGAGGCGCATATTTCGTTCCTCTTCTCCGAACCTCGTCCAGCGCCCATGTTAGAGCTGCGATCCTGTTCCAGTGGGCGTTATCGACTAAGCCTGGGAACTGTTGGTCCTTGACCCGCGTTTTCAGTCGGGCCGTTCCGAGGATTATTCCTCCTTGAGGCCCGAAGAAGCTCTTGTGAGTAGAGCCTAGCATGAGGTCCGCTCCCTCCTTCAGGGGACGCTGGAACTCGCCGCCTCCGATCAGGCCCAAGACATGGGAAGCGTCGAAGGCAACTTGAGACTCAGCTGCTCGGCAGGTCTCGGACAATTCCTTGACGGGGTGAGGGAAGAGGAAATAGGACTGGCCAAAGACTACGAGAGATGGTTTTTCGTCCTCAATTAGCGTCTTGGCCTTTTCTACGTCAATATTCATTCGTTCAGAATCGTATGGGAAAAAGAGATTTTTCACATTGACGAACGGGGGATAGCCACGGTTCCCAAGTCCATCATACCCACCGTTCGAAGGATTGACGGTGAGGATCGAGCCTCCGGGCTTCGTCAGGGTGGATACCATTATCGTGTCGGCAATGTGCCCGGAGAGTGGTCGGAGGCTTGCCCAGTCAGATCCGAAGACCTCGCACGCTAGCTTCTCTCCCAGGCTCTCAAGCTCGTCGATGAAACGTGTCCCCTTGTAGAACCCATCCCAAGCAGTATAACGATGGCCCATATCGCCAGAGAGAAGTTGGCGAACAGTGTGACTGGTTACGTTCTCAGATGGGATGAGGTTGAGGCATTCTTCTGCACGCCAGCGTTGATGCTTGTCAACGATCTTTCTGATCTCGGACGCGTAGGACGTTGTGGTCGACATTAGTTGAGAACTAGACTCTTCGACCGCGTCGACCGCCGGGTCTTCGGGTCCCATCGTGAGGGACTGGTGTCACGTCTTCTATTCGGCCGATTCTGAAACCGTGACGGGCAAGCATTCTGATGGCTGCTTGCGCCCCCGGACCAGGAGTCCTGGCACCGTGTCCACCCGGAGCTCGTACTCGAATGTGAAGGGAGGTAATTCCCTTGTCCTTTGCGGTCTTGGCGGCGGCCGCAGCGGCCTGCATCGCGGCGTATGGTGTCCCCTGGAGTCTGTCGGCTTTGACGTGTTGCCCGCCGGCGCTTCGAGATATTGTCTCGGCGCCTGTGAGGTCTGTTATGTGGACCATGGTGTTGTTGAAGGATGAGTAGATGTGGGCTATTCCCCATCTGTCCGCCGGTGCTTTCGTCTTCTCCGCCATGCAGAATTACCTGATAGATTGCGGCTTGACCCTCACGCGAATTTAAACTCTCCTTGGAGGATATCGTCCCAAGTTGAAACTAGACTTCTGGCTCCTAGACCTCAACCACGATGCCCATGAGGGCAAGTCTGCGATCTGGCTGTGGGGAGTCACACGTGACAACAAACGAGTCCTAGTTATCGACGCCAACTTTCAGACGTCCTTCTATCTCCTGCCTAAGAAAGGGCAGGACATCGACCAATTGAAAGAGAGGATAGAGAGAGAAAAACCACATCCCTCAGTTGAAAGAGCCGATATCGAACAGAAGAAACGCCTCGGGGAAGATAGACAAGTTCTCAAGGTGTCTTGCAAAGATCCTGACAATTTGGAGAAGTGTGCGAGAGACTGCGTAAAGCAGCTCGGTGTGGAGGCGAGCTTTGAGGACAAGCTTCGTTATTCGATAAAATACCAGATCGAGTTCGAGATCAGACCCTGCCAATGGTACAAAGTCGAGGGAACAGAATCCTCTATTGATCCTCGAAAGTATCATGTTGACAGGGTCTTTGAGACCAGTGGGCATCCAACTTCCATCCCAAGGGAAAATGCTCCCAAACTTCGACTGCTCTCCTTTTCTATCCTATCTGTCAGTCCCACAGGTTCTCCGAGCCCAATCCGCGACCCCGTATGTCTTGTCGCATGGAAAAAAAAGGATGGCCAGGCAAATACCATCCAGTCAGAAAAAACCTCTGACAATGAACTAATCGAAGAATTCTCGCAGGCTCACCAGAAATTTGACCCCGATGTTGTCTTCTCGTTTGGCGGCAACACATTCGACTGGCCCTACCTGATCAAGCGAGCCGATAGGACCAAGGCAAAGCTTTCCGTTGGAAGGGACGATGGTCCAGCCCGCCAGAGCCTCTATGGCCACTTCTCCCTCACCGGACGAGCAAACGTGGATCTGCAGGACTTCTCAGGAGACCTCTATGATGTAAAGATCAAGACCGTGGAGAATGTCGCTAGGTTTCTCGGAGTCGAAGCATCTACTCCAACAATCGACGAGACAGAATACTACGATCACTGGATCGGCAAGGATCGCCCGGCATTAGTAGAACAGATGAAAGCGCGCGCGATTTCAATATTCAATGTCGGAGACGACGCACTTGATTACACCCTACAACTCTCGAATCTCTCAGCGCTCCCACCCGACCAAGTTCTTGCAGCTGCGGTCGGGTTCAGGGTCGATAGTTACTTGTTGATGGAGGCGCGCAAGCTCGGCGAGCTGATCCCTGCCAGATCAGAACTGAACATCATCCCCTACAAGGGTGCAATTGTCCTAGAACCCAGTGTAGGACTTCACGACAATGTTGCAGTGCTCGACTTCTCCGCGATGTATCCTAGTCTCATGGTGAAGTACAACATTTCCCCTGACACTCTCGTCGATGAGGGAGGCGATGATGCCCTTGAGGTTCCCGAGGTCGGGCATCATTTCCGGAAGAACCCTCCAGGATTCTACAAGATCGTTCTAAGTCAGCTCATCGCAAGTCGACAGGCGGCGAAGAAAGAGGCCGCTAAGACACCGCGCGGAACTCCCGAACACAAGATCCTGAAAGCACGTGAAAAGGCGACCAAGGTCATTACCAATGCCACCTACGGGTATGCGGGTTGGGCCGGGTCCAGATGGTACTCTCGTGAGGTCGCAGAATCAGCCGCCGCACTCGGAAGAGACACAATCAACAAATCCATTGATATCGCCAAGAATCTCGGACTCCATGTTCTCTACGGAGACACAGACAGCCTCTTCGTCGAATACGAGGAAAAACTCGTCAACCAATTCATCAAAGAGATCGACAAGAATCTAGGTCTTGAAATCAACCTGGGACAATTGTACAAGCGAATCCTGTTCACCGAGGCCAAGAAGAAGTACGCTGGACTACTGGAAGATGGCGAGCTCGATATTGTCGGAATGGAAGCAATCAGAGGAGACTGGTCTAACCTCGCGAGAAGTATCCAGAACGAAGTTCTCAAACTTGTCCTTCAAGGTGGCAATCCAACTGAAGCAAAGTCATACGTGCAGAGCCTAGTCAAGGACCTGGAATCCTTCAAGGTTCCGAAGTCTTCGCTGGTGATATGGAAGACCCTTACCAAACGTCCTGATGAGTACGAGGTAAATGCTCCACATGTGGAGGTTGCTCGGAAGATGGCAAAGGAAGGCTGGCCCGTGACTGTGGGAGACAAGGTTGGTTTCATAGTCACAAAGAAACCCGGCAAGCTCTACCAAAAGGCAGAGCCGCACTTCAAGGTCTCCCTTGGGCAGGTGGATTACGACTATTATGTTCACAATCAGATTGTCCCGGCTGCGGCTAGAGTTCTAGAGGTCTTTGGGATACATGAGGAAGATCTTCTTGAACCGAGTCGCGGTCAAGTCAATTTGTAATCGTAGGGCCCGGACTGAACGAAGAGAGATCGCTCAGAGTCATCACGTTCACGTTGGGTGGCTTCTTGGCGCCGTCGGATATCCTGTCGCCAATGACGAATCGGATGTTCTTTCCGGCGGCAATGTCCAACAATCTCTGAGTGACAACTCCATCGAAGAGGATCAAATGCGCGTTCTCTACGCTTGGAATCTTCTCCGCAAGCTCGCTGACAGGCATTCGGGATAGCTCCTTTCCTGCTTCGTCGAATATCACTGCCTCCAGAGTTCCGCGCAGGTCTTTTGCTGCGTCGAACACCGTTGGCGAGAGACTGGGTCTTGGGATGGGCGGTGCTTCTACGCGAGGTTCAGATGGGCCGTATCCTCTTTCGTAGGGTCGCTCGTATCGTTCCTGTCTCTCAGGTCTTTCCTGGCGGGCGAACTGAACTCTTTCTGGTCTCTCGATAGGTCGAGCTAGATTGATTGGGACCTTTTCTCTGAGGGCTTTCATTAGCTCCTTAGGAGTGAGCTCCTCTACCTCTTTGCCGAAGGGTGCACGTGCAACGTAGTCTATGTCTGCGACCTGTTGTAGTTCTTTGAGGATCAGGTCTCCTGCCCTGTCACCGTCCAGGAAGGCTGTGACTTCCTTGTCCTTGGTGAGTTTGATGATGGTATCAGGTACCTTGGTGCCGTTGAGCGCGATGACGTTCTTTATCCCCACCTTCATGAGGAGAATGACGTCGGCTCTGCCTTCAACGACAATTAGTGAGCCGCTCTCGACCTCCGGACCCGCAGGGAGCTTCTCGGGACCGTACTCGATAAGATCGACACCCCTTAGGGAGGAAGCGACTTCTTTGACGACCTCTTCAGTGCTGGGAGATGATTCGACTACCCATTTGCGGAGAATGTCCTTCGCCTTGGTTAGGATGGCGTTTCTTTTTTCTTCGCGGACATCCTCTACCTTCTCCAGTGTAATCTTGGCTTCGCAGGGGCCGATTCTGTCGACGCTCTCGATCGCGGCGGCAATAATGGCTGTAGAGACCTTGTCTAGGCTTGAGGGTATTACGATTGATCCTGTTGTCTTGTCGCGTTTGGAGTCGAGGTTGATCTCGATTCGTCCTATTCTTCCTGATTTTTGTAGTTCTCTAAGGTCTAGATCGGGTCCGAAGAGTCCTTCTGTTTGTCCGAAGACCGCACCCACAACATCAGGTTTCTCGACGACGCCTTGAACGTCGAAGTGTGCTTTTACTATGTATTTTGTAGTCGTAGCGTACTGAGACTGTTCAACCATGAAAGTTTAACCTCCATAATTCAATACCTTCTTTCTGATACCTTCTCTTTTCGATTTGTAAGCGGTAAAGCTTGAGAGCGTAAAGGGTCCAGCCCTAGTATTAAAGCCCGTCTCCAATCCTCACGATTATCGGTATTGCTGGCTATTTCGAAAGCAATCATCACAATTTACGCTTTACAATCAGCCTGAGGAACCACGGGAGGGCGTCGATCCATCTTACTCGTTTGGGGCGCATGATCCGCAACCGTGTTTGTTTCCATCGCTGGTTCCATGCGTCTGGCAAGGATAATCAATAGGATTCCTAGAACAATGAAGGTTATGCTCGAGAAGAACGCTGCATTACGGACAACATCGTACCAAAAAAACACTCCTGGAACGCAGCCGGTTGCTGGGCAGGATTCTGGTCCGCCGGTGAGAAGGCTGATGAAGAACAAGACTAGACCGATCAGTGTAAGGCCGAATCCGAGAGTCTGAATGGCATACTTGTCAAATCGTGGCAAACGAACCCACCCTGCAAAAGAAACGTAGGCATCTCTAAAAAGCAAGATGGTCTTTCCGTAAGCACTTCCTAGTCCATGTCATACCTCTTCCTGTTCTTCTTCCGCGGTCGCTCACCAGATCAACGCTCGATGCTCAACATGAAAATCTCTAGCCAAAAAAAGACCCTGACAAGGACGGTTATGTCTATTAGAAACCATCAGGCCCATAACCCTGATGTGTTTGTATGCCTAAGCCGGCGGCCAAGGTTGGAGTAAACGGTTTTGGAGTCATCGGCAAGCGTGTTGCCGAGGCTGTGTCGAAGCAGAAGGACATGAAACTCATCGGCGTCTCCGACGTCGTCGCAGATTATCGCGTGAAGATGGGGCAGAAGAAGAATTTCGCGATATACAGTTCCATTCCCGAGAAACTTCCCGATATGAAAAAGGCGGGAATAGAGGTGTCAGGGGTTCTAGAGGACCTAATCAAAAAGGTCGACGTCATGATCGACTGCACTCCAGCAGGCCTCGGCGCAAAGAACAAGGAACAATACGACAAGCTCGGCATCAAATCCGTCTTTCAGGGCGGCGAGAAACACGATCTCACGGGATCGTCATTCGTTGCCCAGTGCAACTATGAAGAGAATCTGAACAAGAACGCCACGCGGGTCGTGAGCTGCAACACAACCGGAATCTGCAGAACCATCGGGGCGCTACAGAGCGGGTTAGGAGTGAGAAAAGCGAGAGTAGTCGTGTTTCGAAGAGGAACAGATCCGTGGGAGAGTCACAAGAATGGGCTCATCAATACTGTGGTCCCGGAAGCGCATATTCCATCTCATCAGGGACCCGACGCACAGACCGTCTTGCCCAAGCTAGACATTACAACAATGGCCGCGAAGGGACCTTTCAACATCGGCCACCTCCACTTCGCCATGGTACAATTGAAGAACAAACCGGAGAGAAAGGACGTTCTGAAAGTATTGAAGAACGCGCCCAGGCTGGCCCCTGTCAGGACGACTGATGGAGTTGACAGCATGAACGCTGTAGCCGAGATGATGCGAGACATGCACAGAGCCAGGGCCGACATGTGGGAGGTCGCGTACTGGGAAGACATACTCAACGTCACTGACGGCGAGGCGAACCTCGTCTACCAGGTCCATAACGAGAGCGTAGTGGTTCCAGAGAACGTTGACGCCATAAGGGCACTCACGGGCTTGGAAAGTGAAGGACGGAGGTCTATTGCGAAGACTGACGAGGCTCTCGGAATCACAAACAAGTTCCTCTAAGATAGACTGCACGAAAAAACTCTAGGTTTTTCTTCAGGTGACAACAAGGTCGATGTTTGCGCTACTGTCAGGGACGCGCCCCCCGTATCCGTAAACAGAGTATCGGATCGTTGCGGGACTAATACTGGGATCGGTCGCGAAAGTAACCACCGTGTAATTCGATCCACCGGGCTTCAGAAATACGCTCGCGGGACTAATCGTTACTGTCGGAGTGAGTCCGCAGTGATTGCATGAGCTTTGCCATGTGAAATTGATCATCCCGCCGAATGTTCCAAGACTAGTGACTGTGATCGTTGAGGTGGCTGATTGCCCCTTGGGAATGGAGAGCTGGGTGGGGGAAGCTGAGAGTTTGAATGCGGGTGGGGTAGGTCGTGGTGGAGCGTACTGCCCATTTCGCCACGACACAGTGAAACCAATAGGACGGGTCGAAGAGTTGAGGACCGCAATGTAATCATAACCCCCCCAGGAACTCAAGTAAACTGTATTTCCACTCTTTAGCGGAATGGTTTGACCAGCCAGACAGTTGACCGGACAGGTGAGCGAGAGAGTTAGGTACCCACGGGGAAGGGTAAAGATGGGAACGAGGGGGAAGTATTGAGGGTCACGACACATGAAACAAGTTAACGTGTCGAGCGGAAAAATCTTCAGAGCATAATTTCCGGAGCAGCTGAACTCGACAGTGTGATTGCCTCCTCCCGTTGCGATTGTCGTCACGCTTAGAGTTGGACACTGGGGTTCCGCGTAACGAATTATAGAGACCGCAGGGAAATTCTGGTTCCCTAAATAGGACTCAACCAGGATGATGATCAGCAAGGATGACTCCAGGATTAGAGCCAAGATTAGGAGAGCCAGGAACCACTTCTTCTGAAGAAGACCCTTGATGCCTGCCCGCATTTAGTACGACAACGACCTGAACCGAGCCAAGTAGAAAGGAATTGTGTCGAGACTATCTGACCAACTCGACCAACCCCCGCCACCACGAGAGCTGATCGAATATGGCCGAGTGGTTTAGAATCTCCAAACCAAATATAGCGGTTGGAAGGCTGACCTGAGTTTCTATACTCGGAGAGAATTACAAGTGGAGTTGCGTGAGAATGATGTTAAAGTCCTGAGAACTCTCCGGGACGCGGGCGGAATCGCTTCAGCTGAAGATATAATCCGGAAAGCCGGCATAGTCGACGCGGCTGTTGCCCGCGCGTCACTCACACTGTCAGAACTAGGCCTAGTCAAGGAACAGACAACAAGGACCACCGAAATATTTTGTACCGAGGAAGGACATGATTATCTGGCTAATGGACTACCCGAGCGAAGGGTCGCCACGGTAGTTCACGATGCCGGGGGAAAACTCTCGGTCAGCGAAGCGGTCCAGCAAGCGGGTCTGCCACAAGACTTTGTCTCAATAGTCACAGGCTGGATTGCCCGCAAACGCTGGGGAAAGATCGAGAAAACAAGTTCAGGCAATATTCTACTGATCTCGAAAAACCCGCCCAAAGACGAAGATGAAGAGGTTCTCGAGAGAATTGGCCATGTCAGCATTCCAATAGAAGAATTGCCGAGCAACCTGAGACAAGCAGCCGATAGACTCCTCAAGAGAAACATCCTGGCCTCGAAGGAACGAGTACAGCGGAAACTACAGATCACCCCTCAAGGGTTGGACGCGATTCCGGCCCAAGCATCTGTCGATGAGATTAGCAGTCTAACAAGCGAGATGATTCTCTCTGGAGACTGGAAGAGAGTCCACCTTCGATCGTACAATGTTTCTTCACCTGTCCCTTCGCTCAGTCCTGGAAAGTATCATCCTTACTTGCGATTCTTGCGGAGGGTCAAACGGAAGCTTGTTGCGCTCGGGTTCAGAGAGGCTGTCGGACCCCTGGTCGAAACCGCCTTCATCAACGACGACTGCCTCTACATGCCGCAAGATCATCCAGCGAGAGAAATCCACGATCTCTACTACCTGAAACACCCGTCCAAAGCGAGCCTGGAATCATGGAAGGAAATCGTGGAGAAGGTAGCGCAGACCCACGAGAACGGCTGGAAGACAGGGTCCACCGGATGGGGCTACAAGTACTCGAGAGAAGAAGCCTCCAAACTAGTCCTTCGGAGCCACGGCACCGCTCTAAGTGTCCGGTCAATGATTTCCAAGGACCTTCAGATTCCAGGCAAATACTTTGCTATCGCGAGGTGCTTCCGGCCCGAACTCCTCGACAGAACTCACTTGACAGAATTCAACCAGGCGGAAGGGATCGTTCTCGATCCCAGCCTCAACCTACGCAATCTCCTCGGGGTCTTGGAGATGTTCGCTCGCGAGGTCGCGGGGGCCGACAGGGTCCGTTTCAAACCCGACTACTTTCCATTTACAGAACCCAGTGTCGAGTTGCAAGCCTACAAGGAAGGATACGGATGGATGGAGTTCGGCGGCAGCGGAATATTTAGACCCGAAGTCACAGAACCCCTCGGCATCAAAGTACCCGTGATCGCGTGGGGGCTCGGAATAGACAGGCTGTTCATGATGAACCAGCAGATCCAGGATATCAGACAGCTCTTCACAACTGACCTCGAATGGATAAGGCAACAGAAGGTCGGCTAGAACGCCCTCAGTCCAATTCTCTCTGGCGGATCTGGAAGATCTCCTTGGACAGAAGGTTCCCCGAGACGAAGACGGGCTCAACCAGCTCCTCGCCTACGTCAAGGGCGACGTGGAATCCCTCGACGAACAGAATGACAGCGTCAGCATCGAGGTCAAAGACAGCAACCATCCCGACATCTGGTCGGTAGAGGGAATCGCACGCGCTCTCCGCACTCATCTCGGTCTTACCAAGCCCAAGGCTCCAATCCTTACCGGAAAATCCGGTCTGAGAGTCACAATAGATCGTAGACTAGGTGCAGTCCGGCCTTTCATCGCAACCTCCATCGTGAGAAACGTCAAGCCAAGCGAGGACGCCCTGAAGAGCTGGATAAGCCTACAAGAAAAAATGGACCTCACGTACGGTAGAAAGAGAAAACGTGCCTCAATCGGGTTCTACCAAGCCGACCTGATCAAGTCACCTCTTCGCTACACTGTTGGCAATCCTGAAGACACAGGGTTCGTCCCCCTAGGCTCAACAGAGAAGATGTCTCTCCGAGAGATTGTAGAGAAGCATCCTAAGGGAATTGAGTATGGAGGAACAATCTCATCTTTCAAAGACTGGCCGCTCCTGGAGAACGGCGACGGCAAGATTCTCTCTCTTCCACCAATCATCAACTCCAACGATCTGGGCAAGATCGCCTCAGATACGAAGAACATCCTGGTAGAGGTCACAGGGACGAATATCGAAACCGTAGGCAATACGCTGAAGATAGTCGTAGCCGCTCTCGCCGAAAGAGGAGGCAAGATCTACAGCTGTACTCAAACCTACACGGACAAGTACTCCAAGCCGATAACTACGCCAGACCTGAAATCCAGCATCAAGGAATTATCAGTCAACTATGCTAACAGACTTCTTGGATCCACGTTCAAACCAGCAGAGATGATACGATCCTTAGTGAGAGCCGGCCATCCTGCTCGACAGGTGAGTAAGGACATCTTGCGCGTGGAGAGCCTCTGCTACCGTATCGACATCATGCATCAAGTTGACCTCGTCGAGGATCTCGCGATCGCACTTGACATTAACAGGCTAGATCCTGAATGGCCGAGAATCTGGACTCTCGGGGGACTAGCGCCTGAAACAGATAGACACGAGACTCTTGCCGAAATCATGATCGGGCTAGGATACCAGGAGCTTCTGACCTACAGTCTGACATCCCCTGAAGTCTTCGTTGACAAGATGGGCATAAAACGCGAAAAATACGCGGAGCTGATGAATCCTAAGATGTCAACCCATACCGCATTGAGAACCTGGCTTCTACCCAGCATTCTCAATTTGCTCAAGGACAATACTCATGTCGATTATCCTCAGAGAGTCTTCGAGATCGGACCTTGCGTAGTTGTCAAAGAAAATGGCGAAGGTCAGACGGAAACTCGATACAAGATCGCTGCGGCGACAGTTCACACAGCAGCCGGCTTCACTGAGATTCGATCTTGCCTCGACACACTCCTCGCAAGCATCGGGGTCAAGTTCGAGGTCGTGCCCACGGTTCAACCGAGCTTTCTCGAGGGACGCACTGGGGAGGTGATGTCAGGGCAAGAGCGACTAGGAGTAGTTGGAGAGTTGCACCCGAAGATAATCCGTGCTTGGAGTCTCAGCCTCCCCGTCGCAGCTTTCGAACTAGAGATTCCACCAATGGAGGCTGGTTAGGATGGTCGAGGAGAAGTTCGTCGTAACCCCTTGGGAGGTCAAGGGGGCGGTCGATTATGACCGACTGATCCGGGACTTCGGAACCCAACCGATAGCCGGCCTGCTGACCAAGAGGATGGAGGAGATTATGGGTGATGCTGGCTACCTCATCCGCCGGCACATCTTCTTCTCACACCGAGACCTCAACCTTGTTCTCGACGACTACTCGAAGGGCAAGGGATTATTCCTGTATACTGGTCGTGGACCTAGCGGTCCGATGCACATTGGCCACATACTCAGCTTCTACTTCACAAAGTGGCTGCAAGACAAATTTCATTCAAACGTCTACATTCAGATAACGGATGACGAAAAATTCCTTGAGGAGAAGCGGAACCTAACCTACGAAGATACTCAACGATGGGCTGTAGATAATATTCGTGAAATTGCCGCGGTTGGCTTCGACCCTGATCGGACTTTCATTCTCCAAGACACGGAGTTCATCGGACACGCGTATCCTCTAATTCTGAAAATAGCCCGGCGAGTCAATTTCAGCCTCGCCAAGTCAGTTTTCGGGTTTACTGGCGAGACAAACATCGGTTTCGCTTTCTACCCATCGATCCAGATTCTTCCAACCCTTCTCGAAAAAAGGCGCTGCCTCATCCCGTCGGCCATAGACCAGGACCCATACTGGAGGATACAACGCGACATTGCCGAATCCATGGGATACTACAAGGCTGCTGCCGTTCACAGCAAGTTCCTGCCCCCGCTAACAGGGATGAAAGACAAGATGAGCTCATCAAAACCCGAGACTGCAATCTACCTCAGCGATGATGACAAGACGGTTCGGAACAAGGTATACCGGTACGCTTTTTCTGGTGGACAAGCGACCAAGGAGGAACATCGGAAGAAGGGTGGAGACCCCGATGTTGATGTTCCCTTCCAGTGGCTCTACATGTTCTTTGAGCCCGATGACAAGAGAATAGAGCAGATACGCGTCGAGTACAAAAGCGGCCGAATGCTTACAGGGGACCTCAAAGACATACTCATTGAAAAGGTGACAACATTTCTCAACCAGCACCGACAACGTAGAGAGAAAGCTGGCGACCTCATACATTTCTACAAGAAAGACGGGACGCTTGCACAGGAAATGTGGACTCGTGACTTCAGTAAATCGTAGTTCATATGTCAGAGGAGTATCCTTTCAAGCATAGCAAACTTAGGAGTATGGTGGATTCAGTGTACGATTCGGAAGCCCTGAACTCTTTCCGGAAATCAGGCCAGATCATCGCAAAGCTCCGGAAGGAAATAGCCTCCATCGTCAAGCCGGGAAAACCCGCGCTGAAGATATGCGTGGAAATCGAAAGCCGGATTCGGGAGCTCGGAGGCAAGCCGGCCTTCCCCGTCAATATCGGGATCAATGAGATTGCCGCACACTACACGTCGCCGCCCGGCGACACTCTAACCATTCCCTCCGGGTCAATGGTGAAAGTTGACTTCGGGGTCCACGTGAACGGTTACGTGACGGACACGGCTGTGACCGTTTTCTATGATCCGAAATTCGAACCGATGGTGAAGGCTGCTGACGATGCATTGCAGAACGCAATCAAAACATTCAGAGGAGGAGTCAAACTATCAGATATCGGACGAGTCATCCAGACAACGATAGGAAAGTATGGGTTCCGACCCATTAGCAATCTCACAGGTCACAGCATCGAAAGGTACAGCATTCACGCAGGTAAATCCGTGCCAAACGTTCCAGTGCTTGCCGCAGGGAAGGCAAACGAAGGCGAAGTGTTCGCCATCGAACCTTTCGTAACCCTGCCCGACGCCGCAGGCTCCGTCACAAACATGCTGCCGGCCCAGATCTACCGCTACATAAAATCCAAAGGCGTTAAAAACGACGAGTCCAAGAAAGTCCTCGACGACATATACGCAAGATTCTCAACCCTGCCCTTCGCACCCCGCTGGCTGGAAGACAAGTTCCCTAGAGAGACCGCTAAGCGCGCGATGCTAGACCTGACACACAACAAGTGTGTAGGCGGATATCCTGTCTTAGTGGAGGAGACTCGGAGACCCGTTGCCCAGTCAGAACATACGGTTCTGGTCGGACGGGATGACTGTACCGTACTTACAACAGACTGACAGGGCTACTTTTTCGGCGACCCTTCGGTGTAGATCCCGTTGATACTGAGGTCTCCAGTAGTACACTGGGTGCACTTGCCGAGCGTCTTGAAAACAAAATCTCCCAAAGCGAAGTTCTTGATCTGTTTGAAGCTGCACTGGCCGCACTTGACTACGGAAAGCACTTTTGGCGGTGTGAATGCGCCTATCCGGACTCCTCTCCTCATCCTCGTGAAAGACAGGACAACGAACGTGAAGGCGAGAACCGCGATTGTGAAATAGAGAATCTGAATTGTCGGATCCAGATTACCGTTCAGAGCGAGACCGATAGTGTAGAGGCCGACTACCGCCATGACGGCGGCTACTATGGTTATGACTATTGATGAGCCGCTACGTGGCTTAGGCTGCGACACCCCCGATATCCTTCTATTGACCGATACCGATGGTGTTGCCGATACCGGCGACTATTATAGTATCGCCCGGCTTGCTCCGTTCCAGAATGAGGCTCTTGATCCTCTCGATAACTTTCTCTCCAGCCTCCATTATCTCCTTCTTCATCGGCGTAATCGCTTCCTGAATACTCTCCTTTACGATAACAGCGTAGACCGGAATCTTGTGGACTGTTGCTTCCTGTTCGATCTTGAACCGTTCCGTGCCGACGCCGCCGATAGCCGCCCCAATTCCTTCGCTGATCTCGCCTGAAGTCTCGCCCTCGAACTTCACCGCCGCATCCACCATGACCACCATCGAAACCTTACCAACATTTTCTTCGATGATCGTCTTGATGGCGTCCCCCGGTTTCCCAACGTTTCCGCCAGGACCCTCCGCCTTCAAAGCGATCACTCTACGGTCCTCCATCATCGTCTCCGCAACAACAACGTCCTTCTCGACCTTCCGCTTCTCCTTGTCCTTCATCAGCCTCGAAGCAACAAGTGGTCCGATTCCATCCCCGATAGGCTGGCCCTCAGCGAACGCCTTCGCGGCGCCCAAGTAGGCCTCAGCCTCTTGGATAATCAGTGGAAGCAACGCTTGAAGCTGGATAATGATGAAGATACTGTTAGTCTTCTTCCCCATCAAGTAGAAGTGTCGGATAATCCTGTAGATCGTGTTAAGAGCCCAAGAGGCCTCCACCAAGTTCTCCAGGTTCATAACCTGAGAAGAGTCCGCGCCGGGCGCGATCCTTCGAACATCCTCCTTGAACTTCGCATCTCGAACATCCAGCAAATGATCGATCTTGCCGACGATTCCAGCTGGGTCCATATCGACCGGCGAGATTAGGAATTGCTCCATCAACACATTGATTTGTGGACCGGGATCAGTTGAAGGTTTTCCGATTTCCTTGACGGTCTTGAGCGTTAGATCCTTCGCTGAGTTTCGGAACATGTCCAGTCTCCGCAATCCCTTGTCGATCTCCCAAAGGAACTGGCGCATCTGCAGCTTCTGACCAAACCCGAAGAACAGTGCGATGAAGAGAACAGTAAAGAGTAATTGACTGATGGTGCCCAGATTTCCCAGGATCGCATCGAAAGGTGTAGCCAATTAGCCAGGGCTCCGAAATCTAACCGATTATTCCCGTCTGAATGTTATAAACGTTGATCCCTAAGACTAGCCCAAAGTAATCCGAAAGATATCCGACAGGAAAACCGTTACTTCTTGTTGAAACAGAAAATGAGGTTGGCAGCGGTCTAAGCTTCGCGTGGGCTTTCGCACCACACTACCACATAGATCGCCTGGGAGATTCACTTCCGTGCTTCCGGTACGAGTCAAGCATCGCCCTAAGTGTTCCTGCCTTGCCAACATCACTGAATCCGATCCTATCACAGAATCGGAGCAAGTTGTCCCTGCCAAGGATGGCTAACTTCCAACTTGTAATCGTGCTCCTTCGAACGCCAGCCTTGGTGTCCAAGTACAACTTGGAGTCGATGCCCATTTCGGTGAGCATCCCGCCGATGTTTTCTAGGAGCATACTATTTGTGTCCATGATGCTTTTCTCGTTCTTTCGGAATGGGTACGGGTCCTAGCTCCCAGCTATGGCCGCCAACCCCGTGAGCAATGCCCCCCGGAGTCGGCTAGATAAGCCTTGTCCGAAATCAGGCCTAGAAGCATACGCGGGCGGTGCTTCAACCGGATGGTAATATTGCGACGCTGGCTCGCGCCTTCGCCTTGATACTAGAGCTATCAGAACTACGAGGAACAAGAGGGCTAACCCCGCAATGAGGTAGATGAAGGGAATCCCCACGACCTTCAGATTAGTCAGGTTTGGAATCCCATTTATCGTAACGGTCAAAGTGTTTTGCCCTGAGGCGAACCCGGGCTTCGAGGCCTGAACGGTGACAGTTGGGTTCGAGGCCTGGAGAGGCGTAGTGTAGACGGCCGTGTAGTTACCGTTACCGCCATCAGTTGGGCTTGAGAAGCTTCCACCAGCCGAGGATGAGAGAAAGATCGTGGCCCCTGTTACGGGGCTGGTTCCGTTTGTGACTCGAATCATCAGGACAATCTCACCTCCCGGAGTGATCGAAGCAACGCTAGGAACGGCAGCTACGGTCAAAGGCGGAAACGGATTCAGAGTGATCGTCGTCAGAGCAGATCCACTTATGAAACCATTTTCACTCGCAATTACCTGAATTATCGAGCTGACAAGAGAGTTCACAAGCGGTGCTGTGAAATTGGACGAATATACACCGATGCTGCCCATGATAGGTTGAGTGAACCCGCCGCCAGCCGATGAGCTAAGAGCAAGAGTCACACCGGCCTGAGGAGTCGACCCATTCGTAACCGTGATGGTCAGAATCGAAACCTGTCCAGGCTTCAAGCTCGTCACGCTTGGAAATATCGTCGCCTGCAACCTAGGTGCGATTACGCCCAACGCGTAGACCTTCGTATCCCATGACCCGAAGAAGGCCCTAGAATCCGCGATGGCAGGGGACGAAGATATGCCGGCACCAGTCGTGTACTTCCAGAGCAAAGCCCCCCCAGTCGCGTTCAGCGCGTAAATGCTGTGGTCACTCGAGCCGAACAGTAGAGTATTCGAGCCGAGCGCCAGGGCTGGAGAAGATGAAATTCCCCCGATCGTACCTGCTTTGGGATACGTCCAGAGCTGGGCACCGGTCGTGGCGTTGAGCGCGTATAGAATGCCTCTGCCTGTTCCAAAATAAACTGCTCCATTGCTGACCGCTGCAGAAGTAGCGTTGAATGCTCCGATGTTGAACGTCCAGATAATGGCACCAGAAGTCTGGTTCATCGCGAGAAACCTATTGCTGTCAGCTCCAACGTACACCCTACCGTAAGCAAGAGCTGGAGCCGTGCTTATCGACGCCGCCACTCCAATAGGAACCTTCCATAGCTGAACACCCGTGGTCTCGTTAACCGCAACAACATAGCCATTGTTTTGTCCGAAGACAACTCGACCATTATTGACCGAGGGAGATGACTTGATCGTGTCATCTCCAACATACTGCCAGGCGACCGTGTTGTTTGTATAGACTGCCAAGAGAACTGAGTTGAACCTGACAAACCAGGTTCCGTAGAAGATCTTCCCACCAGCATAGACTGGCGAGGATGTGATCGGACTGATGTTCGCCCTCTGCCAGATCACCGATCCTGTCTGCTCATTGAGAGCATAGACCATCGAGTTTCTTGAGGCGAGATAGACTACGCCGTTCGCGACTGCAGGTGTCGCGTAGATCGGAGCTGAAGTGCTGAAGACCCACCTCTGAGCCCCGTTGTACTCGTCGAGCGCGTAGAGGTTTCCATCCCAAGATGGGATCAAAACCAGCCCGTCAACAACGACGGGGGAGGGATACACGTAGGATCCAGTTGTGAAAGTCCACATGAGGTTTGGCCCACTGGGCGAGGATGCTGGAGTAGTTCCGGTTCTCAGAGCGTCGTGATGGAACATCGTCCAGGGATAATCTGTAGGACCCGGAGAAGCGGCGGGAAAATGTTGCGGAGTCGCTGGTGTTTTGCTAGCGGGTATTCCTATGCTGAGAAGGAAGAGGGAAAGGATCAGAATAACAACTGCCCATCTCAATGGAATCCCCTAGCTGAACCCGAACACCTTGCTCCAAGAGAGATTTGGAGAATCCACAACTAAAGAGACATGTAACTCACGCTTCCACAATCGCGGATGCGACAATCGGAGCAAAGCCGAAAACTAGATTAATCTAGACACGGCACAACGCCCGAACAAGGTGCAACCTGTCTGATATTCGCCTTCTTAATCTTCTACCGGGTTAGACCGCTGTCTGAGGCAGATAAGAAGAAAGCCACAGCCGACTGGGCACGGTTCAAGAAAACACTGTCCAAAGAACTCGCGATAGTAGCGGAGTACGCGCACATCTGGGGAACAACCTACAACGGCATGATCCTCGTCGAGTCACGTGACCTCTCCACATTCCACGACTTCTGGCACCGTTTCCGCGAAACTACAAGATGGTACGTGCCAGAGACAAGAACATACATCGCCCAGAAAGAAGAATAGGCCAGAACTATCCCGAGTATTTCGACTAGGCTCTATACCAAGAATTTCCGACACCCGCATCTCAGTGGGGCACTCAACTCTCCGTCGGATTAGGAGAGATTGTGCCACTGTTCCGGAAGGATTCTTAGCTTCGGCACCTTTCTCTCTGTCTTTTGACTGGAAACGCGCTCACTTGCCAGGGGTCTGGCCAGTGAAAACGGTCAATAGGAAAATTCGCCCCCTAAGCGACCTTCTAAGCCCGTAGCCCTAGGATGTTACGAATTGCTCACCGAGTCGCAGTCAGAGATGCTTGGGATACTGTTCGGAGATGGGTCGATGTCTGAGAATCACAACTCCGTTCAGATCGTCATAACCGGTCACAAATTCGATGACGTAGAGTACCTAATTGGCCGCGTAGGTCCGATGTTCGCGGAACTCTTTGAAATGCCCCTCAAGGTACATCTAGTGAAAGATGAAAATACGATGATCCTCTACGCTTACTCCAAACGAATTGCCCTGACCCTTCACGAATGGGGAATGCCTTTTGGCCGAAAAAAACTGGCCTGGCTCACACCGCACGTCGCATTGGATGAAGTATCTTTCGTCAGAGGCTTATTCGACACAGATGGCTGTGTCTATCGCAAGTATGGCCCTTATTTGCAAATCCAGTTTAAGTTCGCTTCCCTTTCGCTCCTTGAGTACGCGAGGGAGTGTCTGGTAAGACTCGGCCTGAATCCCACATCGATCAGGTGCGACGATACGAAGTTCAGGTTCTATCTCAGCAGACAAGCCGAGGTAGACCATTTCTTTAGGGTCGTAGAACCCAAGAACCCAAAGCATCTTAATCGTTTCCAAAATGCTTCTCGGAATCGGTCCTACCGCCCATACACACATCGTCCTGAAGCACTCAGAAGAATTGGAAACCAACCAAGCCTTATAGGACCAATTCTGTGGAAAACACACTCGGTGGGGTAACTAAGGAAACCTTTCGACATAGGGCTTGGGGCCGTAGTCTAGCCAGACCCACTCCGGGTCCTAGTAAGGGACGACGACGGGCTCCAGAATCTATGAAACATGCACACCGACCAATATCGAGGGATGAGGAAATTCGGGAGCGCGTGAAGATACCCGTAGACGAGGGACTCGGCGGATGTCGTGGGTTCAAATCCCACCGGCCCCACCAGTGTAGGGCAAATCGTCAGGGACTGGAAAGATCAGGATCTCCTCAGCACAGACTTTGGGTCTAACCATGGCTCTTCAATCCGCCTTCGAGTCTGTTGAGGAATGAATCAATGTACTGCCGTGCGATCCCCCAATCAAAACGGCTGAGAGAGTCCGATCCGGCCCCGTGAGGACGCGTGTCGCATTGTCATCGATTCTAAGCTAGGTTCACGTAGAATGTCTCGGTCCACGTAAGCGAGTCCATGATGATTTTCAACTCAATACTGCCCGTTGTCTTGTCTGCTTTTGTGGCGTTCCATCTAGCATTCTGAACCACGAGCAGGAGTGCGTCCCAAACCTTCTCAAAGGCGTGGGCAAATCTACCTTCTTTTCTAAAGGCAACTTCTCACATTGGGCCTGCAACCTGGCAATAAACTCACACCCCATCGTCTCCTCAATGCTCGGGGCAAATTGAACCTACTTCTCTGTTCGATGGAGATGTTTCGCGTCTAACGCCTTGGCGCGCTGTATTAGTTTGGCGTCAATTCCAGTAGTTACTGCACTGCTCGAAAACCAGGAGTCGAGTATCTCTTTTGCGATGGCGGTCGAGGTGCTTCTGAGGCTCATAGCCAATACGTTGGCGTCGTCCCACATTCGAGCACCTTTCGCGGTTTCCGCGTCCCAGCACAAGGCGGCTCGGACCTCTCGGACCTTGTTGGCGGCAATCGTAACCCCGGTTCCAGTCCAACAGAACAGAACACCCTGGTCCGCTCTCCCGCTGCTCACGTCTAGTCCTACTTTCTCTCCAACATCAGGCCAGCCCATCGCCTCTCCTTTCAAGGGACCAAAGAGGGTGACAGTGTGACCCCTCTTCTTCAACTCCTCGACGACATAGTCTGTCAGAACAGTTTTCTCGTCGCTTCCAACAGCGATCTTCAAGTCTCGATCGAGAACCCCGTATACCTCAACATAGGTTTTGTGCCGGGAAAGCTAAAGTCTCTCTAGATCACGCTGTGAACTGACACATCTTGAGTAGGCCTTCAAAGCAGGTAAGCACTTCCAAGACCACTCTCTCCAGTCAGATGATGCCTGTGGACGCCAATCCGATGGGAAACGTGCACGGGGGCACAATTCTCAAACTTGTCGATGTCGCCGCCGGAGTCACGGCCCTGCGACATGCGAGAACTATTGTGGTCACCGCAAGCATCGACCGTATGGACTTTTACCATCCAGTCTATGTCGGCAACCTTCTCAACTTCAAGGCCTCAGTCAACTACGCTGGAACAACCTCGATGGAAGTCGGAGTAAGGATAGAAGCTGAGGACCTGAAGACTGGTAGAATAACACACACCGGCTCATCCTACCTCACCTATGTTGCTATAGATGAGAACGGACAACCAGTCGAGATTCCCGACGTCATCCCGGAGACACTTGACGAAAAACGACGCTGGAGAGAAGGAAAAAAGCGAAGGGCCGAACGCCTCAAGATCCTACAAGATCGAAGGAGCAAGGGCAAGGCCTAGGGTCGACAAAGAACGAAAGTCGCAATTGTAGGGTTCGGCATGATGGGCCGGCAGATAGCCCAAGTATTCGCCCAAAATGGCCACGAGGTCGAGGCCACGGATGAGGATCAGCAAGCACTGAAGGCGGGGCTCAACGAAATAGCAGACGGGCCCTACGGATTGCACGCGGCTGTTTCAAAAGGAAAACTGGCTGCAGAGCAAGCTCACAGGACTCTAGCAGCCATCAAGACAAGACCCGAGCTAGCGGATGTTTGCAAGAACTCGACTCTTGTGATCGAGGCAGCCTTCGAGGAGCTGCAACTCAAACAGAATCTGTTTCACAGAATTGAATCTGCTGCGCCACCAACTGCGATCATAGCATCAAACACTTCAACCTTGAGCCTGGACAAGATCACCCAAAGAATCTCAAGGAAGGACAGAACGATTGGAATGCACTTCTTTAATCCAGCCCAGCTCACAAAACTCGTCGAGATCGTCCGAGGAACGTCGACATCACCTGAAACACTAGAGAAAGCGTCCCAAATCGTCCGGGAGATCGGTAAGACCCCTATCCTCGCCCAAGATGAGCCTGGTTTCATCGCCAACCGTCTCGGACTCACCCTCTACATGGAGGCTTCAAGACTGCTAGAGGATCGTGTCGCAAGTCTCTCTGACATCGACACGTGCATGAGACTCGGATACAACCATCCAATGGGACCCTTCGAACTAGCCGACTTCGTCGGACTTGACACCAGACTTCGGAATCTAGAATCACTCTACAAGTCAACGAATGAAAGTAAATGGATACCACCTCAGATTCTAAGAGAGATGGTCCAACAAGGATACCTCGGCGACCCTGCTAGAAAGAAGACGAGCAAGGGCGGATACTACGAGTATCTCCGGATAAAGCGAGGATAAGAAAATCCCAACCCTTTATACAGAACATAAGCCGTGTCAACTCCACTGGTTGTTATTTGGTGTGTTAACTTCGTTCGTCTCCAGCCGTTACCTTCGAAGTATGACTCTTCACATGTTAGGCGGTCGTCGCATGAACCTGTCACGTTGGGATGAGGGGGATGACTCCGATCAGGTGACGGGTCAGAAATGGGATAGCCGGTTGGCTGGCCACCGTAAAATCCTTGCTTGGCAATCGGCCAAGTTACCACGCTATGGGCGTGAGGGGGCGGTTGAGGTTCGACCGTTCCCTGCCAAAAAGAGACTACATGTCTCTGAGGCGCAAGGGCTCGCAGGTGAAGCAGTGAAGAGGAACCCGCCGACGACGGTAATCCTCCGAGCAGATGAGAGCAAGTCTAGTCCCCCAGCAACGGAAGACTCGACAGAACCCAGAACACAACCCACAAACCATCGATGATGATTGCTGTACACACACATTCTAGTTGAGACTGAGCCGCCTATCGGAATCATCCGACTGAACCGTCCGAAAGCTCTCAACGCCCTCAACTTCGAACTTATCCAAGAAACAGTGGAGGCACTCGAAGGCTTCGACAAAGACGACAGGATCAAAGCGACGATCTTGACAGGGGGAGACGACGCCTTCTCTGCTGGAGCAGACATCAAGGAACTAGCGGAAGCGACTCCTGTCACCTTGATCGAGGAGAACAAGTTCGCCCTCTGGGATCGCTTGAAGAAGATCGCAAAGCCGATCATAGGAGCGGTCAGCGGCTACATCTACGGAGGAGGATGCGAACTGGCAATGAATTGCGATATCATCATTGCATCCGAGACCGCACGATTCGCACAGCCTGAAATCAACATCGGAATAATGCCCGGAGCTGGCGGGACACAGCGTCTCACAAGAACCATCGGAAAGTATAGGACAATGGAGATGGTTCTAACCGGACAACCCATGACCGCGCGAGAGATGGAGAAACACGGTCTCGTCAACAGAATCGTCCCCGTCGAGGCCTACTTCGATGAGGCACGCAAACTCGCCATGCAAATCGCCCAGAAAGCCCCCATAGCCACACGGCTAGCGAAAGAGGCGGTGCTGAAAGCTCTCGACACACCGCTCGAGGAAGGGCTACAATTCGAGAGGAAGAATTTCTACCTCCTCTTCTCAACAGAGGACATGAAAGAGGGAATGAAAGCCTTCACGGAAAAACGGCCCCCCAGATTCAAAGGACGATAGTTCTTGGCACCTGAAACACTCATCGTCGAAGAACACGACCACATCACAAAGATCACACTGAACAGGCCGAGCGCCCTAAATGCGATAAACGACAAGATGGGCGAAGAACTACTCGCGACTCTCAAAGAGACAGAGAAGAGCGACACTACCAGATGTCTTGTCATAACAGGGGCAGGAAGAGCTTTCTCAGCAGGAGAAGACATATCAGCTCTGAAAGACCGCTCTGGGACAGGAGACCATCCCTCACTCGGGGATCATCTCCGGAAGAAGTATCATCCAATCATAACCCGGATCCGAAACATCGAGAAACCAGTAATCGCCCGTCTGAACGGCATAGCAGCCGGAAGCGGGGCAAGCTTGGCCCTCGCCTGCGACATCCGAGTAGCCTCAGAGGAGGCGGGCCTCAAACAGGCCTTCATCGGGGTAGGCTTGATACCGGATTCTGGAAGCAGCTACTTCCTAACACGAATGATCGGTCCCGGAAGGGCCCTCGAACTCATCATGACAGGAAAAACAATACCAGCGAAAGAAGCTGAACAACTTGGCCTCATCAACAAAGTCGTCCCCGCCGCCGAGCTTGACAAGCATACAGACGAGCTTGCCCATCAGCTCGCAACCGGCCCGACCAAAGCACTAGGACTCTCCAAGCGAATCGTGAACAAAGTCATAAGCCTCGAACTTCCAGAAGCCCTGGAGTATGAAGCCTACAACCAGGACATCGCTGGACGAACCAGCGACCATCTAGAAGCCGTCAAAGCCTTTCTAGAAAAACGACAGCCGAAGTTCTTAGGGAAATGAGACACGGTGTGTTTTCCAGGTTTCACGTTTAAGTAACAAGCTCCTCAATCGCGAGAGTTGAATAACCGTGCCGGGAAGGAACAAGAAACGGCCGAAATTGGACCTCAACATCTTCCCCGGAAACTGGACTGTCACGAATGACCGGATGTTCAAGGCCTTCGACCTGTCCTTCGCCCAGAACTGGAACCCTGCTACTTTTCCTTGGGATGAACTTGACCAGAAGAATTTCGACTCGAAGGAGAGAATAGCGCAAGCCTACTGGATGTCCAAACTGGCTCTCTTCGAGAAATCTGGAATTGGAGCCTTCGGCTTTGGGGCCGTAAGAGCCGCAGAACTGAACATGGAAGACCCCACGAAGAAGATGCTTGCCTCCATCACATACGATGAATGCCGGCATGACGAAGTCTGCCGAAGAGCCTGCGACAAGCTCTGTCCCAACTGGCCATACGGATACAAGCCACAATCAGATTTCGAATCAAGGGCCCTCCGAAACATCAAGGCACTCTACGATGACGGCAGACGCTACTGGGAAGGATTCCTAAAGGCGTGGGAATATTTGCCGCCTGAGATTCTGTTCGCTGGCTTCTTTTTTGCGGAAATAGGCGCAGAAACGATCTTCAACGCGATGCGCCAGACCAGCAAACTCGGAATCTACCAACAAACCTTCCGAAATATTACACGAGACGAGACTCGCCATCTCGTTGCGACAATGGCCCTGCTCCGGGCCATGGCCGAGAAGTTCTCGGAGGAACAGAAGATGACTATTACCCGGCAGATGAAGCAGGGCTTCATCTTTCTCTCACCCCTCCTCTACCAGCACAAGCCCGAGTTCTGGCATCTCCCCGCAGACTTTGACAAGGTCGACCAGGAGATGGAGGAAGCGGCCAGGGACGCGGGACTGGGAGTGCTCACCCTTGAAGAGAAGGTGAAGTTCTGGAAGGAAGCGATTGAGAAGAAACGGTCCGAGATAGAAGAGATGGGAATCAAGGTACCCGCCATCCCAGAGCTGGGAGTTGAGGGCGAAGAGGTTCAGGTTAAGAAGAACGAGACTATAGCCACGAGCTTCTAGGAAGTGGTTGAAGATCACGAAGATCATAGTCCTGTTCGGACAACCGAAAGACCCCGAACTATTCGATGAGCAATACTGGAAAGACCATGTTCCAATAGCGAAGGCGATGCCAGGTTTGAAGAAATACACAGTTCACAAGATCGTTGGGGCACCACGAGGAGAACCGGCATACTACCAGGTTGTCGAACTGGAATTCGAGAATATGGACAGCCTGAAGAAAGCATTGGAAAGCCCGGCCGGACGCGAATCAGGCCGGCACGGCGTAAAGATTGCTACTGGTGGCATAACTTTCCTTTACGCGGAATCAAGAGAAGCGATGCCGTAGAACAACAACAGTCTAGCCCGGTTCCATCTGACATATTCCTCGGAAAACGTTCTTCTAATCAGACCCGTCAGTTCTAGGACAGGAGCGGGGAAGTCTTAGGCCGCATCGGAATCGTTGGAGTTGGACATTCAAAGTTCGGAAAAAGGAGCGACGCCTCCCTCCGAGAGCTAGCATTCGAAGCGTACAGTTCCGCCCTAGATGACGCCGACATCGACTCTTCAAAAATAGACGGTTCAATAGTTTGCTCCGCCACTCACTACGACAAGCAACGATCGCCTGCAGGTGTTGTTGCGGAATATCTCGGACTCAATCCCCAACCAACATTCAACGTTGAGGCAGCCTGCGCCTCCAGCGCTGTTGGCCTTCGGACCGCGTGGGCGCTTGTCTCATCAAAACTTCATGATGTGGTGGCCGTTGTGGGGGTGCAGAAGATGACCGAACTCTCCTCGGAGGAGATCCAGGAGCTCATGGGCAGAGCAGGGGACGTCATGTGGGAGTCTCCCTTCGGAACAACAATGCCCGCATACTACGCCTCCTATGCTAACGCCCACATGGCCAAGTACGGAACTACAGAGGAACAAATGGCGCTCGTGTCGGTGAAGAACCGAAAATACGGATCCAAGAATCCTAACGCCATGTTTCAAAAACCCATCCAATTGGAAGAGGTCCTAAAATCGCGAATGGTATCTTATCCTCTAAAACTATACGATTGCTGCGCCAATGCTGACGGGGCGGCATGTCTGCTCATTACTAGTGCCGAAAAAGCAAAGAAAATTTCTGATAGACCCGTATGGATCTCCGGGCTTGGCCTGGCTTCGAGTCCCATGTCGCTTGCTGGAAGAAAAGGTCCATTGACGAGTTTCGATGCCACAAGAAATGCGGCGAGAACGGCATACGAAATGGCCAATATCAAACCACACGACGTACATGTGGCGGAGGTTCATGACTCTTTCTCGGTAACAGAAATCATCAATTATGAAGACCTCGGATTCGCACGACCTGGAAGGGGTGCTAAGCTTCTGGAAAACCAAGGCACGGAGCTCGGCGGGAGAATCCCCGTCAACATCGACGGAGGCTTGATTTCCAAAGGCCATCCAGTCGGAGCCACAGGCGCGTCCCAGATCTTCGCATTGGTCAAACAACTACGGGGGGAAGCGGGTAGCGTTCAGGTCGACGGCGCTAAGATTGGTCTCGCACAGAACATAGGGGGAATAGGAATGTACTGCTCCGTTACGATCTTGCGCTCATGAGTACATTCTCCAAGCTCTATGACGAAAAGCGAGGGCGAATCTAGGATTGCAGGTGGACATTCAAGAGTTGACCCCCATTCAAAGCTTCGGCAGAAGAATTCGAGCCTATGATAAAGCCACACGCCTCGCAAAGGAAGGTCGCCCTGTCACTGAAATCTCGAAAGAGACGGGAACGCCTGACGCTACCATCAGGGGATGGCTCGTAAACGGTCGAAAACCTTGGACCCGCTGCGAACTCTTCAAACCAACGTACTCTGATCAATTAACATATGTTATCGGTGTTTACATGGGAGACGGCTCGATTTCCCGATGGAGAAATCGTTTTTTACTGCGATTAGATGTCAAAGACAAAGAATTCGCCGATAAGTTTTCTTCAACATGCGCACATGTTCTGGGTAGGAAACCATATTCTGTGAGGCATGTCAGGGATAGGGACACATACGAGACTATCATTTCAAACGCGTCTTTCTGCAAGTTCCTCAACCGAGGCCTCACCCACCTGGATCGGTATGTACGGGAGCATCCCTCTGGCTTTGTTAGAGGTTTAGCTGATAGCGATGAGTGCCCCACTGTGACAACAACAAAAAAGCGGGGCAAACCCTGGTTCTTCGTCCAAGTTGTAGTAGCAACATCCAAGAGCATACGCTTACTGAGCTATACTCGGACGATCCTGAGGGAATGCCTCGGACTCAAAGCGACGCTAGTGTACAAAGGCAAGCCAAGACCCAGTGTGTTCAAGAACAAGTTGCTCCGTTCAAGAAAGAGGGTCTTTGACCTTAGGATATCGCGCTTTGGTGACGTGAAACGATTCTCCCGGGTTGTTGGTTTCGAATTGGCTCGGAAACAAGAGAAGCTTGCCGCTGCTATCTTCGTCCGTGAAGGATTTGGTTCTGGTCAGGATGCGGTGAAAGAGTGGACCCGTCGCTGGGAGCATGGCACCACTGAGTGGATTCTCAAGAAAGGAGTGGACTAGGCAATTGGGTTTTGAAAAGTTCGGGAGATTTGGTTATGTCTCCCAGACCAAGATCAACCCCTTGTTATCCTATCTGGAAAAGGGGCAGATTGCCGCGACCAAGTGCAAGAAGTGCGGGAGAACGTACTTTCCACCAAGAGCCGAGTGCCTGGACTGCCGCCACAGTACGATAGAATGGGTTGTAGTGGACGGGAGGAGCAAACTGATCACATTCACCCAGGTTTTCTTCGCACCACCCGCCTTTCAGCACGAAACCCCGTACATGCTAGGACTTGCGGAACTCACGAATGGGCTTCGCGTATTCGCGCCTGTCAGTCCTGCAGTGGAAAAGGAGCAACTCAAACCGGGCGTCGAGCTGACCTTGAAGGTTGCAAAAGGCTCACGTGACAACTTGTACTACTGGCTCGAATGAAGAACATGTGAATCGTCTTTCGGAGCTATTCGAGCCGCGGTAATCGGAGATCATCGCCCGCTGTTCGATAGCCGAGCTTGAGGGCCAATGGTGGGCGTCTCTTGTGCTCTGACTTCAACCAGCGTTCTCGAACTCTCCTGACTAGTGCCAGCTTCAAGCTCGTTTCATCCACTATCTCTTCTGGTGTCATCCATCTTTCAAGGCCCCAAAGAATCCTGTCCAGCTTCTCATAGCTGAGGCCTAATTCTTTCTCCGCTGTCTGACCTGGCCATAGCTCAGGGCTAGAAGCTTTCACGCGAATCCTCTCCGGTATGTTCAAGTGTCTGGCCAGGTTCCGGACTGATGTCTTGTAGAGATCTGCGAGGGGGAGTATGTCGCAGGCTCCATCGCCAAACTTTGTGAAGTAGCCTAGCATAATCTCACTCTTATCGCCAGTTCCCACGACGAGACCGTGCTCCGTGTTAGCATAATAGTAGAGGACTATTGCGCGAAGCCGCGCCTTGACGTTTCCCCAAGGAATTCCCTTCGCGCTCTTTGCGTCTAGAGCGTTTCGAGAGGTTTTGACAATGGGCGTAATGTCAATTAGCTTGAAGCCTATTCTATGCTTCAACGCCACAAGTCTCGCATCTTCCACGGCCTGATCATTCCTCGTCTCATTCTCCGGCAGAGTTATCCCAAGAACCCGCCTGCCCCCGACCGCGCGGGCGCATAGCGCCGCGGCAACACTAGAATCTAGACCACCAGACATGCCAAGGACGAGGCAGCGTGCACCGGCTTCTTCCAGGTGAGTCGTAAGAAATCGTTCAAGCCGACTTACTGTTTCCTCTGGGTCCCGAATGGCGAAAGGATCCTCGCCGTATCTAGAGGACATGGTGTCCTCGACTTTCAAGCCAGTGTAATAAGCCGAGAGTCCTTGTCTAGCTGATGATGCGTGAGCCGCGATCTTCTGAGGCGAGGTTCTTGAACAATGGCAGCATCCTGTCCATCGTCACCCAGCGCTCACTCGCGAACGAAGCCTCGCTCGCCGCTTCCTGAACAATATTCTTCAAGTCCCGAGGCGTCACAACGTACTGCTCGCGAACTGTAACCCCTCGTTCAGGGATCGATGCTTCGTACAATTGTTTCCTAGACCTAATCGTCCTCCAGATATCCGCGAAGGCCTCGTCAGTCAATCCTCCACGATAGTTCGAGACTGACGGATCCAGCTCTACCTTGGAGCAGTAAAAGTCCAATAATCTCTTGACTTCATCCATCGACCTTGGAGGCGGAACATAGATGATCCGCTTGATCCGATCCAGAAGCGCTTGATCTATGACACTGGGATAGTTGGTGGCGAATATCACGGACACGTTTCTGTTAACGTGGAAGCCTTCTCCGAGCTCTGTAAGAATCTGGTTAAGCATTCCCTGAACATCCCTTCCCGCGTCAGTCGTCGCTTCCATCCTCGCGCGTCCAATAGCATCAGCCTCATCTATGAAGAGAACTGTAGGAGCAGATTCTCGCGCGAGCTTGAAGACCTCCTTGACGTTCTTCGCAGACTCGCCCAGCCATTTTGACACTATCTCGTAGCTCTCTATTTTGAGGAAGCTTGTCTCCTGACCCCTCTGCCCGATCGTCCCCGCAACAGCCTTCGCCATGTACGTCTTCCCAGTCCCGGGTGGACCGAAGAGAAGTATCGACCCGGCTTCTTCAAGCATCCGTGGGTCTCGGATGATCTGCTCGCGTCGAGCTCGGACCTGAGGATCAAGTATCCACTCGACCGCCTGCCGCAGGCTGTGCAGCTCTTTTTCGAGGCCAACGACGTCTTCATAGAAGACCTTGGGCGACTTTTCCACCTGATATTCTAAGAGTGAACGCTCGCGTAAACGGTCAATCACGTCGACAATGACTCCCTTCGTCGGAGAGAGAACCGCGTCCACGTCGGTGGACACTTTTTCCCTTATCTCGGGAGGGATGCTAACCTGAAACGCTTGGCCGCCTGATAGCCGAACCAGCGCCATATCCCCCTTGACATCTTCTATGGTCCCGATGGGACGCATACCTTGCTTGAGCTCTTCCATCAGGTTGTGGTATCTGCGGAGCTCGGTCTGGAGATACTCTATCTGTCTCTCCTTTCTTGTCAGTTCTCTTTCGAGGTCAAGTGCAGGAGGATATTCTGGCGAGTTCTGCTCGGCCATGCAGCTTCTGAACTATGATACCCGTTCGGGGAATAAATAGATATGGGCTTGCCCGAGCTGCCAACTTTGTGGTCTTTCACGTAGAGACCGAGTTCGAGACTCAACAAAGTCCCGTTTTCAAGAACTCGAGAATGGCGAACAGTTCGAGAAAAAAGTGATTGATCTATTGCAATGAATCGAGAACGCGGTCCGGCTAGGTGCCAACCATCGTGCCCATGCTCGGTCTCTTTCGCAAGAACCCGAACCGCGGAAGCTGAAGCTGAATCCCTATCCCGTTTATGATATCGAACCGTACGAGCCGCGGTATAATCTGGCGACGATCCATTTTCCTGACGAGCAAGTATCGACGTAGCACCTGGTGCTCTTCTACCATTCGCAGTTCTACCACGCCGTCCACGAGACTCTCGACCTTGTGAAACAGTTCCGGCTGGACACTGCCCGTTGAGAGGGTGGCTATCATTTTTCCTCCCACCTTCTTGACTTTCGCGGCAATACTCTGGATGAAACTGACGGCATGTTTCGGCTCAGCTTCGCTAAAGATCGGCATCAACGAGTCAAGTATGATGGTCACCTGGTGATTGCCCATCTTTTCCATTACGGAGGTCAAATGAATGCTGACATTGGTCAGGTCGAATGGTTGAGGAACCACTCCCTCGGTAACTCCAGCGGTTGCAGAGTAACAATCAATGATGCCAAGTTTGTTGAGCAACTGGTACTTCCTCGGGTCCCAGCCAAACTGGCTCATTCTCTCGAGAATGTTCGAAGGAAACGTGTCGTATGTGACTATGATACAGGGTCTCGATCTCTGAAGCTCCTCGTAGAGGATCTGTTGTGCAAGAGTCGTCTTTCCACTACCTGGGTCGCCTGTGATCAGCACAGACGAGGAATCGGGCAGACTGCCCCCTATGAGCGCGTAAAATCCCTTGAAGGGCGCGGACCTAGTCTCCAGTTGTGAGTTCACCTAAGGCAAGCTAAACGTCGAAAGCTACTATTTTCCAACAGGACCGTTCAGGCGTATGAATGGGAATTGTAACCTATCCATCCATCAAGGAGTGACCGAGCTCGTGAGGCAGCGAGAAAGCGCCCCCGCAGAACGTCGAATAAGTCAATAATGCTGAAGTGTGTCGCAAGAGGGCACTGCGAAAGGCTCGGACTGGGAACTTCGACTAGTCTAGCTGGCCTTCAAAATGGCTCGTTTCGACCCTTAGACGGAAATGAAGCTCCAGCAGATTCATCAACGTCGCAATCTCGTCGAGGTCTTCGGCATTGTCCATCCGCCTGAGGGGTTTCCCCTTTCAAGCCACCGACGCATACGATTTCCAATCAGCTGCCGCTAGCACAGGGATTATGGTTCTGCTTAGTTTTGGTTGGATAGTTGTTGTTGGCTTGTTGACTTAGCTTGCCTCCATCGTCATCAGGGAGAGTGACCTAACCCCTCTCAATCCGACGAAGAGTTAACAGTGCCTCATTTTCTCATGCATTGTTCTCTACCAACACGAAATTACGTGAACGGAAGACAGAAAAAAGGAGATGATCGAACTAAATCTTTGGAGGCGGTAGCGGCCTTCGCACCTTGATCGCCAAAAGAATTAGGAAAAGCGCCACACCGAAGATCGTCAATAATACGATTGCTGAGACGACAGGAGCAGAAGAAGTACCACCCGCATTCAGTGTTACGGTGCTGACCGGAGCGACTGAAGCATCTTCCGACCATGTTCCCTGGTCTTGACCCTGGTAGAGAACGTGCGCTGAATAGGGTCCGATTGGAATATCGCCGAGTTGAACTGTTCCCTGACTGTCGGTCGTGAAAGTTCTGCTTGTTGCGTTGGCGAAGGTGATTGTTACCGATGCGCCCTGAATCGGACTGTTCAGCTTGTCGACAACTTTGACGGACGCCGGGTACGCGCTCACCCCGACAATGGCAGAGGCTGAACCCAAGGCGAGGTCAAGGGGTACTGGGGCAGGCAGAGCTCCTTGGTAGCCTTCCCAGGTCGCCGAAGTAACCGTCCAAGAAGTCGCGGCCAGCCACTGGCCAGAATAGGACGAGGTTGTAACACTCGAACCTGCACTCGACAATACGACAGACGTTGGACTCGGAACGAGTGATTGCCCTGCAGCATCTTTGAAGGTCAACGTATACTGGAACTGCTTATCGAACTTGGCGGTGAAGGGTCCTCCATCCAATGATCCTGTGTAATTGTAGAGCATGATCGGAGTCTGCATCATCAGAGTGGGGGTCCACTGCAAACTGGAACGGACCCATTCGTTCCATACATAACGTGCTCCTGAGGACGCTGACAAGGTTGTGTTCAGAACGGTAAGAGTATGTCGACTATTGTTTGCGAATGAGAACGTGTGTGGTAGAGGATAAACTAAGCCAGTATTGTTGTCGAGCTCAACGTACACTGTTCCATCCGCACCAGGCACGGTTGTGTCTGCTTTGAGAAGACAGCTTGTGATGCACCCGCTGGTCGCATGAACATCTGCCAGGAAGAGCGGGACAACCATGATTGAAAGTGCCAGAATCAGCAATGAGGCACGAGCCGTCTTCCTCAACAGAGATGCTCACTAACGGTTGAGGAAATTGGAACTCTATGCCTTAGGACATCTTTAACCACAGTCAATCGGTGTAGGGAACAACCAGGCTTTTGAATTGAACTCATTGGGAAGCCGGTCTAAACGGTGCTCGCACGAGAAATGCATAGTGCAATCCACATAGTGGAGCCGTTCTTGAGCCTCAACTCTTACATTGAGCATCCTTCTCCCGGATTCCCGGTCCTACGGATAGTGATGTTTCTCCGGACATTCGAAGACTTCTAGCTCCGACCGGAATAGAAAGTTACATATTGTGGCAGGCGTATGACAAGTCAGCTTTGGAACTTGGAGATCTCGAGGCAGCTGTCCTCGGGACAGTTGTTCGGCTTGGCAACGCTTCTGCCCGCCAAGTCGCTCAGGACCTGCATGCTACCCGTGGACTCGCATACACTACAATCAGTACAACGCTGGATCGTCTTTACAGGAAGGGGATCTTGGCCCGTGATGAGGCTGTTGGCAGAGGAGGGTCCAGATACGTGTATCGCCTTCACTCCGAGGACAAGGTCAAGGGTCGAGTCGTGAAAGGATTCGTTGACAGGTTGCTCACAGCCTTTGGACCCAGCATTATCTCGACGTTGCATGACTACATGGATGAGATTCCAAAGGAGGACCTGAAGAAGCTGGAAGAAAGAGTTCGTAGGGAGTCCGGGCAACGATAAGCCTGGAACTGTACTCGCTCTACTTCCTTTCGACAGCTACCCTGGGAATTGTAGCAACAGTTCTGATAGTCCAAATTGCTTCCTATATCGCCTACCGATCAAGTGTGGGAAATCCCTCTCGCAGATCCAGCCTCCTATATCCGATACTATCCTCTTCTGTTTTCTTCTGGTCGTTTCTTGGAACTAGCCTTGTAGTGTGCACGCTCTTCCTCAATATGTACGAGTGGCAATCACAACGAGTGATAAGACTCGTGTTTGGAAGTTCGCTGGTAGCATCTATCGGAATCTCCTCTCTCATGTCCCTTATTGCTCGAAGATACGCGTTCCCTAGAATGCTTGGGGGAATGATCGCAGGAACATTCTCGAGCTCTAGACTGAGCGAAACATGTGCGGAGCTATGCAACAAGATGGGTATCAAAGGAGTCGACCTTAGAGAAGCTAGGGTGGGAAACGCGTTTTCTTTGGACAATGGGAGTTGGAAGGTCGTTGCCGTATCTCCCGAGCTGGTGAGTTCCATGTCACCGGCGGAAGTCGAGGCGGTCATTGCTCACGAGATCTCTCACTTGAAGAACAAGGATTCTCGAGAGAAGGGACTTGCAAGGCTGGCTAAACTGGCCTTCGTTTTTGACCCCGTGCTGCATCTTGTTGAGGCTGCGGTCCACAGAGAACGTGAACTCCTCGCCGACCAGTTGTCAGTGGAATACACTCAGAAGCCGTTGGCACTCGCATCAGCTTTGCTGAAGGTTCATTCAGCCTTCCACGCCCCATTGCCTGGGCCTGGAGCCGGATTGTTTGTAGGTCGAAAGACAAGAGGTCTCTTGAGCAGGTATCCCGACCTTGATCGAAGAGTCCAGCTGCTAATTGACATGGACCGAGAGATGAAGACTCAGACGATCCCCGCCTGAAGGAACGCTCTTTTATAGCCTCACCAGGTTTGGATTGCGGACTTGACAGTTCAAATTCAGAAATACAAAATGCTGATCGGGGGAGAGTGGAAGGACAGCGCAAATGGCGCTGTTTCATCAGTTCTTGATCCTTCAAACAACGTACAAGACAGGACGCGAAAGCTGCAGTCGTGAGTGCGAAGATCGCGCTGGAGTCGGCCGGCTGGGTCGACATTGATCCCAGCAAGAGAGGGCGTCTCCTAACTAAGCTCACAACTCTGGTCAGGGAGAATTCAGAGCAGCTGGCAAAGCTTGAAACCATGAGTGAGGGGAAGACTCTCCGAGAGTCTAAGGGTGATGTTGCCTGGGCGGCCAGGGCGTTCGAGTACTGGGCAGGACTGGCGGACAAGGTTGAAGGAGAAACCATACCTGTTCCGCCGAGACGTCTGAACTACACTCTTCGTGAGCCGCTAGGCGTAACGGTCCATATTGTTCCTTGGAATTATCCGATCGCGCTTGCTGCTAGAAGTTTGGCACCGGCAATTGCAGCAGGGAATACTGTTGTCGTGAAACCGTCTGAGATTACTCCTCTTACAGCGATTATGCTGGGAGATCTAGCGCTTAAGGCCGGCATCCCCAAAGGTGTTATCAACGTTGTAACTGGATCAGGTGCTGAAGTAGGCGAAGCACTTGTGTCGGACCCGCGAGTGGACGGGATAGTTTTCACAGGGTCCGCTGAGACAGGAACGCAGGTGATGGAGTCAGCCGCGAAAAATGTTACAAGGGTACTTCTGGAGTTAGGCGGTAAGAACCCGCATATTGTCTTCCCTGACGCCGACTTGGCGAAGGCCGCTAAGAGCGTGAAGGAAGGCATTTTCACCAATGCTGGACAAATGTGCTGGGCCGGATCTAGGGCATTCATTCACGAGAGCATATACGATGATTTCGTAAAGGACCTCGTCGCCAAGACCCGAGCGATAAAGGTCGGGCCTGGAAGAGATGATACCAGCGAGATGGGACCCTTAGCCTCAAAGGCTCGGCAAGACGTGGTTCTCGGGTTTGTCAAGGACGGCCTCGAAGAAGGGGCAAGTCTTCTCTGCGGGGGGAAGAAACCATCTGACCCAGGACTGCAGAAGGGAAATTTCGTCGAGCCCACCATTTTCGAGAACGTCAACGGGAAGATGAAAATCGGGTGCGACGAGATTTTCGGACCTGTTCTGGGCCTTACCCAGTTCAAGACTCTCGACGAGGTTGTTGCTATGGCCAATGAGACAGATTATGGACTATACGGGGGAGTCTGGACGAGCAATTTGAAAGTCGCTCATGAACTCGCTGTTCGTCTCCAGGTCGGTGGACTAGCCGTGAACGAGTATTTGGTGACCTTTCCGCAGACCCCGTTCGGCGGCTACAAGGACAGCGGAATAGGACATGAAAACGGCATACGCTCGTTAGAATTCTACACACGAACCAAGAATGTCTCGATAAACCTTTCCTAGACACTATCGCCAGCTCCCTACAATTATCCTCTGAAGAGGCATGCGGAGAGCATTGCCACGAAAAATAGCCCATTTTCAGACCCCTGATATCGAGTCTGGGGCCCTTCTCTACACTGACTAGGAAAATCGTTCTTGACACCGCATTTAGAACCGCAGGAACCATCATGTCGTTTAGGCCAAATGCCAAGCTCTGAATCGCGAGACTCGCCCGGAATCAGTGCCAGACACGGAGCGACCTCTCAGGAGCGTGTCTTACACAGAGCATCTCGTGACGCCAGAGTGTTTGAGAGCGCGAAATCCACTGCCGAGCTTGGGAACAGTGGAGGTTCTTTCGAACTAGGTAAGCTCGTCCAGCAACGGCGTAATATCACGGTTGTAAATATCCTGCTCGACAAAGGGCTTTTCTTTCAGGGCGGGCATTCGAAGAGCCAGCTGGTCCTCGAAGGTAGGAACCTCCATCTTGAAGAAAACCCCGATCGGTATCTTGTCGCCCCACTCGAAAGACTTCACCAGGGCATTTCCCTTCTTTGTGTTAACCTCGTCCGTCGTGGGATCGGCAACCGTACCATTGTACCCTGAATCCTCCAGCTTGTAGAGCCTCGGTGCCTTGACCGGAAGATCTTCGCCACCATACCATTCTTTCGTGTTGATGTCGTTATAGGTCGGGCATGTTTGCAGAACATCTACGAACGCGCTTCCCCGATGTTCTATTGCCGCTCGAAGGGTTTGCTTCAAGTGGCGAACGTCAAGAGCATAACTCCGCGCAACGAACGTATAGCCCGAAGCGACTGCCATAGCGATCGGATTCACACGCTCAATGATCGCGGGGGCAGGCATCGATTTCGTTTTCACACCCTTCGGCAGGGTCGGAGATGCCTGACCTTTTGTCAAGCCGTAGACTCCATTATCGTAGAGCACGTATGTGAAATCCAGGTTCCTTCGACCAGTATTGACGAAGTGGCCTGCTCCTATTCCCAGTCCGTCTCCGTCGCCACCAACAGCGACAACGGTCAGTCCTGGGTTAGAAAGACGGGCACCAGTAGCGATTGGAAGGACACGGCCATGGAGAGTATGGAACCCGTACGCGTTAACAAAATGAGGTGTCTTGCCTGAGCATCCGATTCCCGAGAAGATCGCGACCCTGTGGGGTTCAAGCTGCATTTCTAGAAGGGTCATCTGAATCGCGTTGACGATTCCGAAGTCTCCGCAACCAGGGCACCAGTCGTTGTGAACCTGTGTCCGGTAGGTCTTTAGCTCAAGCATGAGATACGGTTACCTCTTTGATTCCGTTCTTTATTATGTCTTTGACACCCTCGTAGATTTCGTTCTGGGAAAACGGTCTTCCGTCGAACTTTACAATAGTATTGTCCATTGCAATACCGGTTTTCTCACGGATCAACCCTGCCATCTGTGCGGAGTAATTGTTTTCGATCGCGATCTTCCGCCGGGCCGAACCAAGTGCCTGCTGAACGAAGCTTGTTGGGAACGGGCTAACGTATCGCACCTGTAGAAAGTTTGTTTCTATCCCGTCGCTCTTGAGGTCTTCCATGCCGTCGAGTATCGCTCCCTTCGATGACCCCCAGCCAACGAGTGTAATCAGAGCCGATGTTGGTCCGTGCAAGGTTGCCTTCTTTGAGTCCGGTATTACTTGTCCAGCAAGCTCGATCTTTCTCATTCTCTTCCTCATCATCTTGATCCGGATATCCGGCGCCTCCGTGATATGACCATACTCGTCATGCTCATCTCCAGTTGTCCAGAAGATCCCCCCTTTCTGACCAGGAATTGCTCGGGGGGAAATTCCCAGTTCTGTCCAACGGTAGCGTCGATGCTTATGGCGAGATCTGATTCTCGAACCAAGTCTCCCCGATCGACCTTCAGGTTGTCGCCGTTGAAAGGAGGAATATCTTGGTAGGTGCTCGCCAGGAACTTGTCGGTCAGAAGTATGACGGGCACTTGGTAGCGTTCCGCGTAGTTGAACGCGTCGAACGTGTCGTAGTAAGTTTCGACCACATCTCCGGGTGCAATAATTATCCGAGGAAATTCTCCATGGGCAGCGTGAAGAGCAAATCTTAGGTCTGCTTGCTCCGTCCGAGTCGGCAGCCCAGTTGCAGGACCTGCCCGCTGATATAGCACGACAACTGGTCCAGGGGCTTCAGTTATCCCGGCCCACCCCAAGCCTTCGGCCATAAGAGAAAAGCCCGGTCCAGATGTAGAGGTAGAAGATCTGAGACCAGCGTGAGCCGCACCGGTGGCCATGTTGATCGCGGAAATCTCGTCCTCTGCTTGTACGACTATCATATTGTAGTCCTTCTGGTGGGACTCCAAGTACTCGCTCTCGTCCGTTGCTGGTGTAATGGGATAGTAGGTTTGGAATCCACATCCGGCCTTGAGTTTCGCGATAGCCACGGCTTGTACACCTCTGATCATCATTCGCTTTCCAGACAGCGGTTGCTTTCGCAGCTTTATCGGAAACGCATCTTCGCCGAAACCCGCCTTTGCATAATCGTATCCGCGTTTCGCGGCGCTGACGTTTAGGTCGCCGAGAGCTGCCTTGCGTCCGGTGAACCCTTCTCTAATGGCCTCGGTTGCGAGGTCAAAGTCGTAATCGGCGAGGCCAAGGGAAGCCCCTAGAGCAATCGTGTTGACCATAACCTGGTACTTGCTCAGTTCCTTGTCCTTTCCAAACTCCTTCAGCGCCTCGACAAGGAGATCCATGTAGGGGATCGGAAAGAGTTTGATATCATCACGCCCGAAAGAGTCAGGTGACAGGTTCAAGCTGCGATCGTAGATTATTCCACCTCCAGGGCTGACCTCGTGTCTATGCCCTCGATGGGTAGGACGAAGCTTGTTCATGTCGCCGAAGATTGTTTCCCGGTCGAGGGCTACGAGTAAGTCTACCCAGTCCACGTGGGATCTGGGCGCCTTTGACTCTACTCTGAGCCTGTAGTAGCTATGTTCGCCCTTGATGTTGGAGTGATACTCGATGTTGGCAAATATGTGAAGTCCTCCACGAATGCATGCTTTTGCAAAGTTCTCTGCAACCGAGTTGATCCCGCTGCCTTGAGGACCGCCTATCATCCAGGTGAAACTGTTGGTTACTGTCAAATTCCCGCACCATTAGGGGATCTGCTAGCATAGAAAATTCTTTGCCCCGTCGAGGTCTTGGGTCCTAAGGCGGGGAACTTGCCTTGGTCTGAAGTTGGGTGTCAAGCAGGGCGCCTCAAAACAAGCGCTATATACGTATAGTCCAGCGAGAATTCGTTTCGCCATGAATCAGATGGGACGAGTGGCACTGGCTGAGGCTTATGGGACCTTTCTTCTCACTATGATCGGCCCGGGGACAATCATGGCGGTCACGTTGCTCGATTTCGGGGGTACGGGTGCCGGACTCGGCTTTATCGGTCTCGCCCATGGGGTAGCCCTCCTGTTGGCGGTGTACACCATAGGCCGCGTGACGGGCGCCCACATCAATCCCGCGGTCACAATTGCTCATTGGGCTACGCGGAGGGTAGAGACAAAAAAAGTAGCACCGTACATTCTTGGACAGCTTGCAGGCGCATCCGTCGCGGGCTTCATCCAGCTCGCATTGTGGACGTCAAGCAACAGCCCAATACTTGTGCAGGCCGCTCGCTCGACCTTCTTTGGAGATACCATTCCAAACCTTGAATTCGGCATCGGTGCCGTACTTCTAGCTGAGGTGACTGGTACTGCCATCCTCGTCTTCACCGTGTTCGGGGCTACGGACAAGGCTGCTGACCCAAGCCGGGCAGGAGTCACGATAGGATTCGCTCTGGCAGCCATGGTCTGGATGTTCGGCCCGATTTCTGGGGCATCTCTTAACCCAGCTAGAACATGGGGGCCGACACTGGCTTCATCAATTTTCAGCCTGACCCCTCTGGGAAACTTATGGATCTATGTCGTTGGACCGGTCTTAGGAGGTTTGCTTGGAGCTTTCCTGTACGACGCGTTTAGGTAGGGCCTAGACGAGGAAATGAGTCAAAGATTCTTCAGGAATATTTCTGATTGAACACAGTCTGATGTTGAGGCGGTGGGTGGCTCAAGCCTTCGTCTGAGCTGGCGTCGCCGGCTGGACCGCCGGAGGAGTGTAGCCGGGGTTGACTCTCTGGTTGATCTCGTTGGCGAGAGCATGTCCGTGGAGAATAACCGTGACCTTCTTTACACCTTCGAGCTTGGACGTAAGTGTCTTTATGCTCATTCCAATGTCTTCCGCGAAGATCGGGGGACAGAACGGTGCAGTAAGATGATATTTGATGAAAATCTCTCCATTCTCTTGGATGTTTATCTCGTCAACTAGGTGCATCTCTGTGATCGGAAGTCCGATCTCAGGATCCACAACCTTCTCAAGCTCCTTTTCGACTAGGTCTACGGTGATCATGCTCTTCGAGTAGATGAGTGTGACCGTTTTGATTTATAGGTTCCTTGGAGGTGTAAAAACGGATGTTCGTGTGGGGTAAGCTGATAATGGGCGACTTCGCATCGAAGCGAAGACTCTTCGGATTATGACATAAGTTATGTTTAAATAGATTTTGCGAACTATTAGTCAACGTCGTCTTATTGATCATTCCTTGTGAAGTTGCAGCGAAATCCGTCATCCCCGCACTACGGGCAATGATAGCTCGAGAGCTGATAGAAGACTATGGAATGAAACAGGAGCTCGTCGCAGAACGACTGGGAATTACACAAGCAGCAGTGAGCAAATACAGACACCAGGTTCGCGGAGAAGCAATAGATTTGGGAGCATCATCAGAGGTCCGTCAGATGAGTAGAGATATAGCCTCCACTCTTGCAAGCAACCCGAGCCCGCTGGAAGTGTCAAGAAAGCTGTGTCAAGCCTGCACAGATATCCGGGCTTTAGGCCTCATGTGCGAGACCTGCAGGAAGGTCGACCCTGGGTGGGATGTCGAGCATTGCACGATTTGCTTTGGACATCACAGCTGCGCAGAGATTGTGAGTATCGAAACCAGCAGCATTGCAAAGTACAGAAAGATACCGATTCGACAATAACTCAGTTCCTACAAGTTTGACCCTAAGTCGCGGCCTAGTAATTCTCCTGGTTTTTCCAACCGAGTCGACGCATTACCGACCTGAGTTATGACTAGAGCTCTTGAATTCTCAACGATCGGTTCCAAGTTCTAGTACTTGATGATTCTTCCACTGGAGGACTTCCGATAAGGACCTCTCTTTCGACGCCGAGCCTTATCCTTGGACTCTCTTCTTCGAATTATCTTGTCTTCAACATTCAGAGACGTTTCCCTCCTACAGTCCTATCCTCGCAGGCTGCGCAAGTCAATTCTTAAATGCCTAATAAGAAAAGCTTACGTGCATCCCAGGGGACACGCGCAACACTTTGAGACTAGGCGTGGGCAAGTCAAAGCAAAAGGATCCGCCTCCGGGAGCAAACGTTCAGCCTTCAGCAACCAGCCGGCTGAGAGAGCTGTGCGGTGGGGACGAGGAACTCTACATCGCCATGTCGCACCTGATGTTCCTGGATCCGAAGAAAATCACAATGCCTTTCGAAGGGGTGCTTAAAGAGGCTCAAGACTACGAGGCTCAAGGAAACACGCTTAGGGCCGAGGTTGGATACCGAATCGCAGGTGGGATCTCGCTGTACAAGGGAGACGTTGAGGGTGTGAACAAATACTTCTCGAAGGCAGCTTCGTTCGCCGGAGATTCTCACCCTGAATACCGGACTATTCTCAAGCGAAGCAGCGAGGCGGTGGCCGTGGCTCGAAAGTATTATGAGGAATTCGGATCGGGTATTCCGCAGGCATAGAACCGTCTTCCTGCGTTACTGGGTTATCTTGAACCCGCGGAACTCGCCCTTGAAATCAGACCACTCCACTTGGAGACCAGTTACCCGGGCACGCGAAGGGCCGACTTGGCAGAACTGTACCAGTTGGTCCAGCATCTCTTTGTCTCCCTCCGCTACGGCTTCGACTCTTCCGTCGGGAAGATTTCGAACCCAACCTGTTATCCCAATTCGGCGAGCCATGTCGGTTATCTCCCGTCGAAATAGCACACCTTGAACCAACCCTCTGATCAGGATTCGAGTACGCGCTTTCAATTTCGAACATCGACGGGCTTCTAACCTGCTGTCAGGGTCAGGTTGCTGACTCTAATTCCAAAAATTGGACAGGAACCTTGAAAGCTAGACTGTAGCCGGTATTGCAAGCTGTGAAACAGGTTGCTGGGCAGGCGGTTCCTTGGCAATGTCAATAAGTTCTTGGACCAGGCTTTCGGCTTTCAGCCCATTCAGTGCTGAGAACGCTTCGACACTCATGTAAATGTCGCCCGCATCTTCTGCCTCTAGCCTCAAACCGTTCCTAGCCAGGACTTCCCTAGTTCGTGGAAATGCTACGAGTAGATCACCGATCGCTGTTTCGGCGCGTATGTTATCGAGGGTTATTCTGACAAATTCCTTGGGGCTCGACCCAACTCGAATGAGCGGCTTTACGGAGACAGGGGACTCAACCCTTGCCTTTTCGATCCTTCTCGTGGCTGGATGGGCTTTCTCTGACTTGGCATGCTTAGCCTTCTTCCCTGTCTTCTTCACGACTCCCCGCCCATGCTTTTTCTTGAGTGCCATTCGACAGACCTTTGGTCTAACACCCTATGATGTGTCACTTGTGTTAAAAGATTCGGGATCGGCTACCACTCATCTTGAGACAAAGTATTCGGTGAGCGATCATTTGCTCGGCTCAACTGACCATGCGATCGGCAACTCCTGGGTGAGCTGTTCGATCCTTCCAGCAGCCCGGGTCCGGAGCTCGTCGGCAATTTTCGCTATGATGGGACTAGAGTAGTCCTCGATTCTTCCCTGATCCGACAACTGCGCTATGGCGGGGTCCAGGGGAATCGCCCCGAGGAATGGTAGCCCGAGGCTTGCGGCAAATTTCTCGCCCTTTGATTCTCCGAAGAGACTGACCCTCTCTCCACAGCTTGGACATTGAAGATAACTAAAGTTCTCAATCAGACCGAGCGCGGGGACGTCCATCTTCTTGGCCATGTTCACGGCCTTTGAAACGATCATTGAAGCAAGATCCTGCGGCGAAGAAACGACCACGACACCGTCCAAGGGTAGGGATTGAAAGACGGTCAAGGGGGCATCACTAGTGTTATGGACCACTAGACCATCCGCGATGAAGTTCTCGTTTCCTTCAACTCTGATATCGTACACTTCACGCCGTCCCAGAGGGGTCACTTTTGACACTCGTTCGAATCCGACGTACTGGTTGACCAGCGCCCGACCGACGGCCTGGCGACCGTTCCCCCTGATAAGACCCGCGCCGTACCTACTTGTACGCGCGCTAAAATTACATTCGAAGCTCCAGAATGTTGTTGAGTCGGAATGGCCAGAAGGAGTCTCCAGGGACCGTATTCGTGAATCGAGGTTTGTCACCTTCAGTCCCACCGAAATGGCAAGTGCTCTAATGCCTTCTAGCAACCCTCGGTTCGGGGTCTCGAAGACCATCCATCCGGGCCTCCTAAACCGGCTCTTCCCAAGGCGACGGAATCCATCCGCGTCGCAATACCCCTCAATGAAGGCGAGCTTCTGTGACTCGGGCAATCCGAAGACCCATTTGGGGACCCGTTTCTGTAGAGCAGACCTGTGTAGTTCGAGCTTGTCGAAGAGAAGAGCCAATTTTTTTGATGAGACGCCAAACTGAAAGGCATTCTTGGAGATTCTTACGCCTCGGATAACTCTTTCAATTAGCTCGATGTACTTCGCCCTATATCTTCCGTTGATTGGCTCGGCGAAGACGACTTGGTAAGTTCTTGTCGTAGGATTGAGTCTCACAAAACCATCTCCCATGAAATAGCCGACAATTCGACAAAGATCATCTGTTGTACGACTTGGAAGAATGGGACTAGTGGAGCTTGTGGCTGCGATGGACGGTAGCTCTAATGGAACCGCCTCATTCTGAGGCAGTCTCTTTACCATAGCGATGACATCACCTGGCCTCAATTGCCCAAGTGGCTTCCAATAGAGCGAGTATCGGTAGTTTCTGCCACCTGATGACCTTGCCTTCGCCAGGGCGAGAAACGGGTGGTTCAAAGTCGCCGCAATCTTTCTTGTCCTGGTTCGGATTTCAAACACTTCAGCTTCTCCCTGCGGCAGAACCTCTAAGACCCGTTTTGCGACGAGTGTGGCCGTCAGAGCATTTGGAGATCGGCCTGACTCGGAGATCGAAGCGTCGACAGAGTAGACATGGTCGCCGGGGTTTAGCTGGTTTATTGGAACAGGGTGCGGGTTCGCGTAGACCATCGTGTCTGAACTAACACATCCAGGTGGTAAGTCGACCAGAAGATAGTGGAGGTCTCCCCAGTCAACATCCCAGTATAGTTGCCTGATTACGCTGTTGACGATTGGACCCCGCCAGATCACTGGCGTGCTCGGGTCGTCTAGGACAAGGTTGATGGACATCACTTTGATGCCGGTTTTCGTCCTTAGTGGAACTATGCCTCCTCCTGGACCCTTGAATGGTTTGCCAGATACGCCAAGCACCTTGGCGATGCTGGGGCCTGTGAGGTCTGCGTCCAAGACCCCTACTTCATAGCCGCGTCGCTTCAACTCTGAGGCAAGCATGCTGGTGACAAAGGATTTTCCAACGCCTCCCTTTCCTGAGATGATGGCGATGATGCTGCGGACGCCTCGCCTTCCGAGACGTTCGATCCCTGGGCCAACGCCAAGTTCGTTCTTCGATTGAGTTGGGCGGCCCGTTCCTGCTTGTATCTGTAGCTTCAACTCCTCTAATTCCTTTCTCGACATCGTGGTTGTCTCAACCTTCACGGACCTCACCTCGGGGAGCTTTCGTACCGCGTTTTCCACGTCGGTCTGGAGGGTCTTTGCAAGAGGACAGTGAGCGACGGTCAGGGCAATCTTCACGGACACGTTTCCATCATCAATAGTTACATCTCGGACCATGTTTAGCTCGACGATGCTCCGGCCGATCTCCGGATCGAGTACCCCCCTCAGCTTTTCGATGACTAGGTTCTTATCGACCAAAGGATAAGCCACCGTTCGAGACATAATTACGATGCTTTCCTGGCTATTTACACCCTCTCTCCGTGAAATCAGAGTAAGGCCCCTAGTGTTAACGCGGAGAGGACAGACATGATGATAGTCTCTGAGACAACGAGAAGAGCTCTGAAGGATTTCGGTCTAACGGAGTACGAGGTCAAGGCATACATTGCCCTAGTCGAGTCTGGGCCGGTGCCCGCAAGCCAGCTCAGCACCACAGCAGCAATCCCCTACTCGAAAATTTACGAGATACTCGGGAATCTGGAGAGAAAGGGCTGGGTAGAGAGCGAGCAAGGCCGACCGAGCAAATATTTCGCCAAACCTCCATCCGCGGCTCTCGAATCATCTAGGCTAAGAATGGAGAACACGCTAAAGTCCAGTCAGTCAGATGCGGTGTCAGAATTGCAGCCTCTATATGAAAAGAATGGAGTCCAAGAGAGGCCTGACATTTGGATCGTTAGAGGACAGAACAATATCCTTGATAGAATCAAAGAGACTCTAGGCAGAACTAGGAGGGAGCTGCTTGTTGCAATGCCCATAGTCCCTGATTCGGTGATTTCAATGGCCGCGCCACTACTCTCGCTCATGAATAATCGGGGTATCAAAGTCTCAGTAATGATCCCGAGCCCGACCGCCAAAGATGTGGTAAGGAACCTAAAGGGGCTTGCCGATGTCAGGGTCCGGGAGCAAATGTTTGGTGGCGGAATCATCTCAGATAGCAACGAGATAATCATATTGCTTGGTGAGGAGCCGGAAAAAGGGCTCACCTTGGCCATATCATCTCATCATGCAGGGCTCGTAAAGTTTGGAAAGAGCTACTTCGAATTCCTCTGGGAAAACTCCAAACCAACCTAGCCGCCGGCCCAACAAAAAGAGTAATAGCCCCGTTGGACAGAGTTCCGGGACGATGCTCCGGTGGTGTAGCCCGGTTTAGCATAGCGGCCTTAGCCCAACGACAAAGACGGGTGGCCAATCGTGCCCAACTGGGCAGCGGCGAAGAATCCCATAAGGGTCCCACAGCCGTTGATCGCGGGTTCGAATCCCGCCCGGAAGGAGACACGTAACATGCGTGTTTCCCGGGAGGCACCACTAGTACTACGCGTGCACCACCGGCGATTTGTTCAGAATTTGGCCTAACAGGAAATTCTTTCTTGGATGCTTAAACCCAATTAACCTAGCATAATCAGATAGATACTTCTTGTGTATCATCAGTCTAAAGGAATCTAAATGTGGCTTGCGGGAATATGGTCCTCTTACTGTTGAACTGATTCCGAGCGATTGCAATAAACCTTGAACTTGGTCGATCCCATTACGATTGACAGAGGGGAGCTCAATCTGAGTTTTTGCTACGGACACTTCTCCATCCGCATATCCTCTACACCAGGCCGCTCTGACATGATCCTCGCTCTTGTTTACTGCCTTTGGGACAGTCCAATCTAAACATCCCAGTCTGCTGTAACCTAGCAAGTCCGCCACTACGTGTTTTTGGCGAATTTCTGATGCGCCATCGACTGCCAAAACGTGAAA